>NZ_LT606951.1:644805-1289610 GCF_900095205.1 Polynucleobacter necessarius
CGGGCATTTTGATATGCCTGTTGCCTTTTATCACCGCCTGTACACCATTCGTGATCACATCAGGAAGGTGCTGAAATGGAGTGATAAGGGGGCTTAGCGTAATCTGCACGAGCTGTATAAGTCTCGAAGAATTGAGGTCGCACCCCTTATTGGTACTGGTATATGTCTACTAGTATGATCATGAGGTTTCGGGGAACTATATGTATTAAGTATAATTATTGTCCCTTAAATGGCAATTTATATATATCCCATGAAAATCATTGCATCTCGCTTATTTATATTAGGCGCCCTATTTTTGTTAGCGCCTGTAGTGAGTGCTCAAACTTGTATAGTTGACGCATTAACAGGTGCGGTTTCTGGATCTGTCCCTTGTAACATTGCGGGCCCAACATTTGCTGGTCGTATTGGCGCTACTACAGGCGTAGCTAATGGCGCACCAACACAAAATGGTGTGCAGATAACAACTGATCCAGCTATAACGATTGG
Organism: Polynucleobacter necessarius; assembly: GCF_900095205.1. Lineage (NCBI taxonomy): Bacteria > Pseudomonadati > Pseudomonadota > Betaproteobacteria > Burkholderiales > Burkholderiaceae > Polynucleobacter > Polynucleobacter necessarius. The sequence continues at coordinate 645,292 of NZ_LT606951.1, forward strand.
TCTTAATTCAGCAATATTTGGCCCCAATACAGCCCACAATCAATTTGCTAGATAACGCCAATATTTCAATTGGTTAGCAATGCAACAGTGTCTGCGCCGAATAGTGGCGCAGCTGTAGATAATTCAGCAATTTATTTTCGAAATGGCGGCACTCTTCTCATCGGTACGGGTGCAACAGTAGTTAACTATGCCACCGGTGGAACAGGCGTTCCCTCAATTAATGCCGATAATAACACTATTGAATTTAATTCAAACAATACCGTGACTATTAACAGTGAGGCAACCGTATATGCGGCGGGTAATGTTACATCATCAGAGGCCATTAATCCTACGGGTACTGGTAACGTCATCAATAACTCAGGCACAATTAAATCCTTAACTGGTACCGCTATTTGGTTTCAAAACTCAACTGGTGCGGGCTCGACGAATACAGTTAATAACCTTGTAGGTGGTGTTATTCAAGCAGATACAGGCGGGTCAGGCTGTCGGCACATCTTCGAACGGTAGTGTAAATTTCAATAACTCTGGGGCTCTGTTTTAGGGAGCCTGTCTCTAGCTAATGGCACCAATAACGCTACGCTTTATTCGGGCTCATCCATAATTGGATCTATCAATGGTGGCGGTGGCAATAATACTTTGCAGCTTGCCGGTACAGGCTCAAGCACATTTGGTAATGCCACCCCTAATTTTCAGACCTTAAATAAATTAGACTCTGGCAGGTTGGACCCTTTCCAACCCACTGAATGCTATTTCTAAATTAGTAATGTAAGCGTGCAGGGCGGCACATTGGCCTTGTAGGGGGACAAGCAACTTTGCTGGTAGCACACTTCTATTAGCGCTGGTGCAACTTTGCAGGGCGATGCATTAGCCATCCCAGGTTCAACAACAAATGGTACAACTAGCTTAACTAATAATGGAACCATCGCATTTACTGATGGTGGCAACGGATGTTATTCAGGGGTAATTGCTGGAACCGGTGGTATATCCATGCTTGGTTCTGGCGTACTCACGTTGTCGGCTGTCAATACCTACGCCGGGGCTACCCTTATCAATAGTGGGGGCACTATCGCTTTAACGGATGCAGGATTGCTTGCTAACTCGAGCTTAGTGACCAATAACGGCACTTTCGATATTTTGCTCAAAACCTCCAATACTAATTTGGCTGGAAACTATGTCCAGTCTGGTACAGACACACTGAAGATGGGGGTCACCACTAGCGACAATGTGAAGTTGTTAATCGCAGGCAGCGCTACTTTAGGGGGTACTCTTTATGTGAATGCAGCTCTTGGTCACTACGCCGCTGGTCATTATACGCTGATCAATGCCCAATCAGGCAGGACTGGTACATTTTCTAATTTCACGAATGGATTTCGAAGGATCGGCATCCAAGTATCGTTTGGGATATGACGCTAACGAAGTATTTTTATATTTCAATTCAGAGTATTTCGAGGTTGATAACGTGAACACAGTTAGCTCTGTTCAGATAAATGCCTCTGGCTTGGCCAGTATCTATAACCAACAAGTTGCGGCATATCAAGCGGCTTTGATGTATGACTGCCGCGTCTATGATAAGAACAATATCTGCGTGAGTGTTGGTGGGCGCTATACCTATTCAGGGCCATCACCATCAGCCAATCAACAGGCTGGTTTGGTAGTGCTGGGGTATAAGCCTTCACCCAATTTCCGTATAGGAGCGTTTGCTGATCAAACGATTAGTGTTGCGGCTCCTTCTGGTTTTAGTCAAACTAACAACAGTCTAATGTGGGGGCTCTTTGCTAAATGGCATATGAACCCCGATGAAACAGGGTGGGGGTGCAAGCCTCTGGAGTCGCTTCAAGTAGCGCCCTAAGCATTACCCGCCAACTCTTATCAAATACTGAGGCTGGCTCTGGGTCAACCTCATTTAATGGTCAGGGCTATCAACTCACTACGAACTACCACCATCCGGTAACGGATTCATTCTCGGTTGTTCCTTGCATTGGTCTTCGCTACACCCGCGTCAATACTGGTGGCTACACAGAGGCTAGCAATGCCAACGTGATCTTGCCACTTTCATACAATTCTTTAACGCAAAACACTTTCTCCGCAATCGGCGGTCTTGGTTTTCGCGTTGGTTTATCTGAGAATCTGACTGGAACGGCATCTATTGGTATTCAACAGAATCTGAAATACTCTATGAGTAACTACCAAGTGACAAGTTTCATTATTGGCTTGGGAAGTTTTAGTGTAGCCCCATGCCTGGCAATGTGAATAGTATGGCAACTGCTTCCGCTGGTTTGTACTATGACATCAATAAACGTGAGCGTTTAGGCTTCAATGTGCTTTGGCAACAGCAACCATTTATTGCTACGAACACCACTACTGCACTGGCAACCTACACGATCGGTTATTAAGATAAGAGAGAAATTAAATCTCGAGGTTGTCAATTAGGCGAGTATTGCCTAGCTTGGCGGCTGTCAGAATCACTAGTGGTTCGCCTGCTTGTAATTGCTCATTAGATGCAGGCGCCAAATCACTTTGCTGGCGAATGGCGATGTAATCTGGTTCCCAGCCACGTCCAGCAAGAGCAGCAATTGCTGCCTTCTCAATTTCCATAATCGATTGGTGGTTACGTTCATGGAGTTGTAGAACGCGCTCACGTACTTCTTTGAGCACTTTTTGCAGCTCGGGTGCTTCCGCACGCTCTTCGACAGAGAGATAGCTGTTACGGTAGGAGAGAGCAAGCCCATCTTCCGCGCGAATCGATTCGCCAGGAATAATCTCAACTGGTAAGGCAAATTGCTTAGCCATCTGACGAATAATCATCAGCTGTTGATAATCTTTTTTCCCAAATACGGCAACCTTTGGTTGCACACATGAAAAGAGTTTAAGTACAACCGTACAAACCCCTTTGAAGAATCCAGGACGAAACTCACCCTCAAGAATGTCGCTTAGTTGTTGTGGCGGATCTACTCGATATTCTTGTGGTTGCGGATAAAGATCTCGTTCTGTAGGTGCAAACAAGATGTAGACACCTTCTTTTTCAAACTTATCAATATCGGCCTGCATCGTACGAGGATAGTTATCGAAACCTTCATTAGGCCCGAACTGCAAGCGATTAAAAAAGATGCTAGCGACTACTGGATCACCGCGCTGTCTAGCAAGACGCATGAGCGATAAGTGACCTTCATGAAGGTTTGCCCCCATGGTTGGAACGAATGCAGCACGATTCTGACCACATAAGCGGTCACGCAATTCTTGGATATCGCTAATGATTTTCATGCAACAGGGATGTACGCAAGGTGCACGTAAATCGGCGCATAAGGTTCAGCCTGGGTAATCTCCACTAAGGCCTCGCGTGAGAGTTCCAGCATCGCAATAAAGTTCACGATAACTACTGGAACAACACCTTTGCCAGATTTAATCGCATCCTCAAATAGTTCACCAAATTCTACGAAGCGAGTGCTTTGCAAGCGACGCAGAATGCGGGTCATAAAGTCTCTGACGGATAATTCTTCGCGGGTAATGGTGTGATGCTGATTGAGTTTGGCACGATGTAAAACATCGCGCCACGCCATTTGCAGATCATCTACATTGACTTCTGGCCAAGTAATGGCAACGGTTGTATCTACAAAGCCATGTGCCACTTGGAAGTCACGATCCTGTTGTGGGATTTGATCAAGCTCTTGAGCGGCTAGCTTCATGCGCTCATACTCTAAAAGGCGCCGTACTAATTCTGCGCGCGGATCTTCTACTTCCTCTTCGCTGTCTGCCTTCTTCATTGGCAAGAGCATGCGCGACTTAATTTCAATCAGCATGGCTGCCATGAGCAAATACTCGGCTGCTAGCTCGAGATTGTGATGGCGAATTTGATCGATGTAGCTCAGGTACTGTTGAGTAACCTGCGCCATAGGAATATCTAAAACATTAAAATTTTGCTTACGAATCAAGTAAAGTAGAAGGTCTAATGGACCTTCAAATGCCTCAAGAAAAACTTCCAATGCATCTGGTGGGATGTATAAATCGGTAGGAAGCTTAAAAAGCAGTTCGCCATAAAGCTTGGCGAACGCTTCAGACATACCATCCGTAACTGATGGGGTGCTATCTAACAAATCTGATAAAGGCTGAGCGCTTGGCTCAGATACAGACGAATTGCCTGAATTAGTCATTCGAATAAACGTAGGCGCGTTGCTTCAATTTTGCAGCTTTAGCGCGACGCTGGTCTTCAACGCTCAATGGTTCTTTATCCCAAAGGAGGGCGCGACCAGCTTGCTGCTCTGCCTCGAGGTGTGGTTTCTCGGTTTTGAGTTCGCTTAAGAACTGGGTGAATTCAGATTGATATCTTGCCATGAAATTTCCTAAAATACTCAATAGATTCAATAACTTATGAAATTAACTCGAAAAGTCACTTATGGACTACAACCGCCATTATAGGTGCTTTTTAGGGGGCTTTTTACAAGTTTGCAGCCAGCAAAGCCTCAATTTGTGGGGCTTCCACACGGGTCATCAGGTGCTTATAAGCCTTAATGGGGGTCTTGCTAGAGAGTGGAGTGGTGATATTGCTCCAAGATAAGGGTTCTAAGGATAAAAATTGCTCTACTCCAGCAGCAACTTGAGGGATAACTGGTTTTAGATACAGACTGAGCATCCGGAATGCTTCAAGGGTGACACTGCAAACACGCTGCAAATCTGCTGCGCGTTCTGGGTCCTTAGCAATTTCCCAAGGCTTGTTTTCGTCTACAAAACCATTTACTTTGTCAGCAAGCTCCATCACAGTACGAAGGGCTTTGGCATATTCGCGACCTTCATAAAGCTCGGCAATTTTTTCACTTGCTGCAGCAATTTCTTTCAGTAATGGATTGCTCATTGCTTCGTCAGAAACAATGCCATCAAAACGTTTGACCAGGAACCCAGCGCTACGACTAGCAATATTGATGTACTTACCCAATAAATCACTATTAACGCGGGCAACAAAGTCTTGAAGATTTAAATCCAAATCTTCCATGCTGTTATTGAGTTTGGTTGCAAAGTAATAGCGGAACCATTCTGGATTAAAGCTGCGCTCAATCACGCTGTTTGCTGAAATCAACGTACCACGTGATTTGCTCATTTTCTCGCCATCAACAGTTAAAAAGCCGTGCGCAAAAACATTGGTAGGTGTGCGGTAGCCGGCAAACCGCAAAGTAGCCGGCCAAAATAATGTGTGGAAATAGAGAATATCTTTGCCGATGAAATGGTATTGTTCAGTTGTTGTGTCTGGCTTAACCCATTCATCAAAATTAATGCCCTTAGCTTGGCAGTAATTGAGAAAACTGGTGTAGTAACCAATCGGAGCATCAAGCCAGACATAGAAGTATTTACCTGGTGCGTCAGGGATTTCAAAGCCGAAATATGGGGCATCGCGGGAGATATTCCAGTCACCTAGCTTGCTCTCACCGGGCTGACCAACCCACTCTTTCATCTTATTTCGAGCCTCAGGCTGTAGAGGGGTTTTTACCTGTGTCCAATCACGTAAGAACTCTTCACAACGCGGATCAGATAGCTTAAAGAAGTAATGATCAGAAATCTTTTTAATGGGAGTTGCACCACTGACTACTGAGAATGGATTTTTCAGATCGGTAGGTAAATACGTTGCACCACATTTTTCACAGTTGTCACCATATTGATCTTTGGCGCCACACTTGGGGCACTCGCCTTTGATAAAACGATCCGGTAAAAACATTTCTTTCACTGGATCATAAGCTTGCTCAATCGCACGCTTTTCAATCAAACCTGCATCCCGGAGTTTGAGATAAATACTTTGTGCTAGCTTTTCATTCTCAGGGCTATCGGTGGTGTAGTAGTTATCAAATGAAATGAGGAAGTTATCGAAATCACGCTTATGCTCTTTCCAAACATTGGCGATTAACTCTTTGGGGGTTAGACCTTCTTTTTCGGCCCGTAACATGATCGGGGTACCGTGTGTGTCATCAGCTCCAACATAATGGACTTCATGGCCGCGCATACGCTGAAAACGAACCCAAATATCCGTTTGTACATATTCGACCAAATGGCCGATATGAATTTGACCATTTGCATATGGTAGGGCGGAAGTAACAAGAAGGCGGCGTTGGGAACTGCTCATGTTAATACGGACTTAAATAAAAAGGTTGGATTAGTACAGCCCACAATCATGCTGGCATATGCAGTGATTTTAGTCTGCGGTTAAAGTAAAGCCCTGGGAAGTTCCAATAAAAATACCGTAAACTTCCGTTGGATCAGACCTTAGAGAGCAATTTATGGCAGTAAAACCAACCATTCAGATGTCTTGCGCTTCCGTGCCCTTGGTGCATGAGGTGGAGGTCATGGATGAGTTGGGGCGCCTAAAAACTACCCACATTCCAGGGGAGCGCCCTTTATGGATAAGCGTGAGGTCGTAACGCTGATGATGCTGGGTAGCGCCCCGGAAGCTCTAGTTTTAGGTTATTTACGCAATCAGCGACTCGTAGAGTCTCCTGATAATATAGAAAGCATTCAGGCGGATTGGGAGACCGACTCTGCAGCCGTCAAAACCCGCCGCAGTACCGTAGATATTGACGCTCTGACCAGTAAAAGGGTGGTGACCACAGGATGCGCGGGCAGGGAACCATGTTTGGCGGCCTCATTGAAGAAATGGCTGAGATCCAACTTTCTGAGGGGCCATTGCTTTCTCAAGAGGCCATAGTTGCTCTGATTGACTCTATTCGTCAGCATGACACGATATACAAAAATCTGGCTCAGTACATGCTTGCGCATGTCTTTGAACGGGATGGCAATGATGGGGTCCGTCTTCTGCATTTTATTGAAGACGTGGGTCGGCACAATGCAGTTGACTCGATCTCTGGGCTGATGTGGTTAGCCGATAAACCCGGTAAGGAATTGATTTTCTTTACTGCTGGATGTCTTGACCTCGGAGATGGTTATAAAGGGAGCTCAGATGGGCATCCTTTTCCTTTTGACCCGTTCGGGGGTTACCTTGATGGGCTTGGAGTTGGCTCGCAATACCAATCTCACCATCCTCTTCCAGAGTTCCGGAAAATACTTCGAGATCTATAACGCTCCCAAGAGGGTCGTTTTTAGCCAAAAATTCCAATAATTTCATGGGCAGGTTAAGGTCGAAGGTTTTATAATTCGCCCATGACTGTTAAATCAGACCACTGGATCCGCCGCATGGGCGAGCAAGGCATGATCAGCCCATTTGAACCGGGGCAAATTCGCCAAGATGCTGCCGGCAACAAAATCGTTAGTTATGGCACCTCAAGCTATGGCTATGACATTCGTTGCGCAGATGAATTTAAGATCTTTACTAACATCAACAGCACCATTGTTGATCCAAAGAATTTCGATGAACAATCTTTTGTGGATTTCAAGGGTGATGTTTGTATCATTCCTCCAAATTCATTTGCTTTAGCACGGACGGTTGAGTACTTCAAGATTCCGCGCAGTGTATTAACTATCTGCGTTGGCAAGAGTACTTATGCTCGTTGCGGAATTATTGTGAATGTTACACCTTTCGAGCCAGAGTGGGAGGGTTATGTCACTCTAGAGTTTTCAAATACCACACCATTACCTGCCAAGATTTATGCTGGTGAAGGTTGTGCACAAGTACTCTTCTTTGAGAGCGATGAAATTTGTGGCACGTCCTATAAGGATCGCGGTGGTAAGTATCAAGGTCAGCGGGGCGTTACCCTGCCGAAGACCTAAGCCATTACGGCAGTGCGTAAATTCCATTTCAGTCGCCGTCCTGCGCGGATTAACTTAGATGAATATCGCGCTACGCTGACGCGCTCAGAGGTAGCGCGCCCAGAGAATAATTTTTATCATTGGCTCTTAGGTACGAGTTGGACTAGCTTACTTAGCTTGTGGAGATGGTGCTATTACACGCGCTCAGCCAGGCTCTCTGCTGGACACTTTTTTCTTTAGCGTTCAAACCATGGCTACTATTGGTTATGGGCGTATGACGCCTATTGGTAGTTGGCCCAACGCGATTGTCACCGTTGAAGCGTTCTTTGGGATTGTTTATTCAGCTTTGACTACCGGTTTAGCCTTTGCACGATTTACGAGGCCTACTGCGGGCGTGCGCTTCTCTAAAAAGTGGCGGTGGTTGGAAGTCATGATGGCGTGCAAACATTTAAATTTCGAGTTGCTAACGATCGTAGCTCTCATATTGTTGAGGCTCAGATGCGACCGTGGTAGATTGTAGAGAGTATGATGGCTGAGGGTGAACGTTAGCGCCGTTCGGTTGAACTGTCTTTGCATCGTTCAGAGAGCCCAGTGTTCTCTTTAACCTGGACTGCAATGCGTAGTATCGATGAGACAAGCGCTTTAAAAGAGTACATAGGAAAGTCTGCGATTGAGCGTCAATGGCATTTGCTCATTACCTTTACTGCTATCATGAGAGCCTAGCGAATCAGGTCTACGCTCGCCATGTATACCTGCCTAAAGATGTGCAGCAAAATGCGTCATTCGTCGATATAGTCACAGCATTGCCAGACGGCGATCGTTTGATTGATCTAACCAATTTTGATAAGTGGATTCCGAATTCATCGGATAACTTAGTAGATAGAGGGGTAGTTATGAAATTTCGTTTCCCAATCATCATCATTGATGAAGAATTCCGCTCCGAAAATATTTCGGGGTCTGGAATTTGTGACCTCGCTGAGGCAATTGAAAATGAGAGTATGGAGGTCATTGGTTTAACCAGTTACGGCGACCTTACATCCTTTGCGCAACAGGCATCTCGTGCCTCAACCTTCATTGTGTCGATTGATGATGAAGAATTTGATTCTGATTCGGAAGATCATGACCTGCCTGCGCTGAATAATTTGCGTGCTTTCATTACTGAGGTACGTAAGCGTAATGAAGACATTCCTATTTTCTTGTATGGCGAGACTCGCACATCTCGACATATGCCTAATGACATCTTGCGTGAGTTGCACGGCTTTATTCATATGAATGAAGACACTCCAGAGTTTGTCGCACGACATATTATTCGTGAAGCTAAAGTCTATTTGGATTCTTTGGCACCCCCATTCTTCCGTGCATTAACTAACTACGCATCAGAAGGATCCTATTCTTGGCATTGTCCAGGGCACTCTGGTGGAGTTGCCTTTTTAAAGAGTCCAGTGGGGCGAATGTTCCATCAATTCTTCGGTGAGAATATGCTTCGCGCTGATGTTTGCAATGCAGTTGAAGAATTAGGTCAGCTCCTAGATCACACTGGCCCGGTGTTGCAGAGTGAACGTAATGCTGCCCGTATTTTTAATGCCGATCATTTGTTCTTTGTGACTAATGGCACATCCACATCTAACAAGATTGTTTGGCACTCTACGGTTGCTCCGGGCGATGTTGTCTTAGTTGATCGAAACTGCCATAAGTCGGTCATTCATTCGATCACGATGATGGGTGCGATCCCTATTTTCTTGATGCCTACACGTAATCACCTGGGCATTATTGGTCCCATCCCCAAAGAAGAGTTTGAGTGGAAAAATATCAAGAAGAAAATTGATGCTAATCCGTTCATTAAGGATAAGAATGTTGTGCCACGCGTCATGACTTTGACTCAAAGCACTTATGACGGCATTGTCTACAACGTTGAGATGATTAAAGAGATGTTGGATGGTAAGGTCGACTCATTGCATTTTGATGAGGCTTGGTTGCCACATGCTGCCTTCCATCCTTTCTATAAGGATATGCATGCAATTGGTTCAGACCGTAAGCGCACCAAAAAGAGTTTGATGTTTGCGACTCAGTCAACTCATAAGTTATTGGCCGGGTTGTCGCAAGCTTCACAAGTATTGGTTCAGGATGCTGAAGATACGAAGCTCGATCGTGATTGCTTCAACGAGGCGTATTTAATGCATACCTCAACGAGTCCACAGTACGCAATTATTGCCTCATGTGACGTATCTGCGGCCATGATGGAGTCTCCCGGTGGCACTACCTTAGTTGAAGAATCGATCGCGGAAGCCATGGACTTTCGTCGCGCAATGCGCGAGGTGGATGACAAGTTTGGGGCTGATTGGTGGTTTAAAGTTTGGGGTCCAGATCATTTAGCGGATGAGGGTATTGGTGAGCGCTCAGATTGGATCTTAGAACCATCTGCAGCTTGGCATGATTTTGGCAAGCTCGCTAAAGACTTCAATATATTGGATCCGATTAAGGCAACGGTTGTTACCCCTGGATTGGATATCGAGGGTAACTTTGGGTCTATGGGCATTCCGGCCAGCATTGTGACTAAGTATTTGGCTGAGCATGGCGTTATCGTGGAGAAGTGTGGTTTGTACTCCTTCTTCATTATGTTTACCATCGGCATTACCAAAGGTCGCTGGAATACGCTCGTGACTGAATTGCAACAGTTCAAAGATCACTTTGATAAAAATGCACCTTTATGGAAAGTGCTACCCGAGTTTGTTGCCAAGCATCCACGTTATGAGCGCGTCGGCCTCAAAGATATTTGTCAGCAAATTCATGAGTTCTATAAGAGTCGTGATGTAGCGCGCATGACTACTGAGATGTATACCTCAGATATGGTTCCAGCCATGATGCCTTCAGAGGCATGGGCAAAGATGGCGCATAAAGAAGTGGATCGTGTGCCGCTAGATCAATTGGAAGGTCGCGTAACCGCGATGCTGGTTACGCCATACCCTCCGGGTATTCCGCTTCTGATTCCTGGAGAGCGCTTTAACAAGCGCATCATTGATTACCTCTACTTTGCCAGAGATTTCAATGAAAAGTTTCCTGGATTTGAAACGGATATTCATGGTCTTGTCAAAACCAGTATGGATGGTCGTAGCGAGTACTATGTCGATTGCGTTAGACAGGAGCGCGATATTACGCTCTAATGATTTAAAAGTAGCTTCTGAAAAGTGCTCTGCAATTGCAGAGCATTTTTTTATTTAACCGGCTTATCTAATTGAAAAGTAACGGGTGCATCTTCATCAACCTTGCTTGAAGGTGAGTCTGATTTATTGGTATCTCCATCTGTGAAATTAAAGTCTTGGCTCTCAGCCACTGCAGCAGGCTTGTCTAGCAAAGTCATTACCAGCGCAGGGAAGGCCATTACCAATACTACCATGATTAACTGCAACCCAACCCAAGGTAGTGCGCCCCAGTAAATATCGCTACTCTTGACTTCTTTGGGTGCCACACCCCTAAGGTAAAAGAGAGCAAAGCCAAATGGCGGATGCATGAATGAAGTTTGCATATTCACACAGAGCATTACCCCAAACCATACTAAGGGCGGCACCAGCTGGCTGCCTGAGGATTGCCGTTCATTGAGTCAAAGTGGCACAGGGGAAAGTAATTTGACGGCCACTGGAGCCAACATTGGAACCACAATGAATGCGATCTCAAAAAAGTCTAGAAAGAAGGCCAAGAAGAAAACGAATAAATTCACAACAATCAAAAAGCTGATCCAACCGCCTGGAAGATTGGAAAAAAGTTCTTCCACCCAAAAAACCCACCATCCATACCTTGGAAAACCACTGAAAAGCAGGTAGATCCAATCAGGATGAAGACAACCATGGCAGTAATGCGCATCGTGTTTTGATAGGCTTCTTGCACTAATCTTTTTAGATTAGGAATTTTTGACCTTCTTAACCAGGCTAGTACAAGCGGCCCCCATTGCTCCCATCGCACCAGATTCCGTTGGGGTTGCAATGCCCGTCATGATGGTGCCTAGAACTAGGAAAATGAGCACGGCTGAGGGAATGATCCCCATGAGACATTTTTCCATAGCGCTCAACCTCGCAGTGTGAGCTCGCTTAGGGGTGCTGGTGGCAAGTAATCTGGTCGCAGACAACTTAAGACAAAAGTGTAGAGCGTAAATAGAGCGATTTGCAGCAAAGATGGCCCCCACGGCGCCCAGATACATGCTACCCACATCCGCGCTACTGCTTTGGGTCTTTAGTTGGTCAGCCAAAACAATCAGCACCAAAGAGGACGGCGCTAATTGTGTAATGGTTCCTGAGGCTGCTAAAACGCCCGTAGCGTAGCGCATGTTATAGCCGTAACCGCCATACCCGGTAGCGAGATCATCGCCATAGGCAATCACCTGAGCTGCCACAGTGCCCGTAATTGCACCTAGGATGAATCCCACCAATGATGACGGAGTAGCCCAAGCCACCCCGAACGCGTTCAAAGAGTTGTCCCATTGAATCGAGCATTTCTTCTGCTAAGCCGCAGCGTTCAAGAATTGCCCCCATAAAAGTGAAGAAGGGGATGGCTAGAAGGAGATCGTTAGCAAGTACGCCACCAAAAATTCGCTGGGGAATAGCTTGCAAAAATGGCACACCAAAAAAACCTTCGCTAATAGCAATGATTGCAAAAAATAGACCTGCAGCCATCAACGAAAAAGCGACTGGAAAGCCAACCAGCATAAAGACAATTAGTCCGCCAAACATCAAAGGCGGCATCCACTCTAATGGAATCATTGGATAGGCTTCTCGTATTGCAGGTATTCAGCAGGCAAAGTCATTTCACCGTTGAGAGCGCCGATACGTTTGATGATTTCAGAAAGACCTTGCAGGCTTAGCATGAAGAACCCGAAAGGCACTACAAATTTAATGGGATAGCGCGCCAGTCCGCCTGAGTTCAGTGAATGCTCCATGATGATCCATGATGGATAAAACAGAGACGTCCAAGAAAACCAAGCAAATAATATGCATGCTGGCATTAAAAAGAAGATGAGGCCGAGGAGATCAACCCAAAGACGTCTTCGATCGGTGAGGTGCGAGTAGATAATATCGACACGAACATGCTCATTGCGTTTAAGAGTATATGCAGATCCTAGCATCACAGCAGCAGCAAAAAGGTACCACTGAAGCTCAAGTGGCCAGTTGTTGCTGATGTCTGGGCCATATCTGAGCAGTGCGTTAATTGCCGATACTACGCAAGACAGCAAAATCATAATGCTGGCAGCCTTGCCTAAAACCTGGTTTACTCGATCAATGCCGGCAGAGAGCTTAGATCCAAAATCCCATGTGGTTTAAAGATTTGCACGACCTCGTTTAATAGCTGACAGTACTTGTGTTGGAGCAGTGCCACCGGCATGTTGGCGTGACTGGACAGAACCATCAACGGTAAGCAAAGCAAAAACATCATCACTCATGAGTTCAGGACGGTTGTCTAGACCACAAGCAAAGCGCAATTCAGAAAGACTTAGATCAGTCAACATGCAGTTTCTGCCCACACAGGCCTTTACGGCATGAGCAACTGCTTCATGTGCATCGCGGAAGACTAAACCTTTTTTAACTAGGTAGTCAGCGAGGTCAGTTGCGGTAGCAAAGCCTTCCTCTGCAGCAGCTTTCATGACATCAGCTTTCACTTCTATATGAGGCACCATGTCAGCAAAAATACGTAAGGTATCTTGCACGGTATCGACTGCATCAAATAAAGGCTCTTTATCCTCTTGGTTATCTTTATTGTAGGCAAGTGGTTGTCCCTTCATCAGTGTCAATAAAGAAATCAGGTCACCATAAACCCTACCAGTTTTACCGCGGGCTAATTCTGGAACATCGGGATTTTTCTTCTGCGGCATGATGGAGCTGCCGGTGCAGAAGCGATCAGGCAGATCGATAAAGCCAAAGCAGGGGCTGAGCCATAAAATCAGCTCTTCTGATAGACGGGATACATGCATCATCAAGATAGAAGCAAAGGCGCAGAACTCAATTGCAAAATCTCGATCTGATACAGCGTCAAGAGAGTTATTGCAGATACCATCAAAGCCAAGAGCCTTAGCAACCTGCTCACGATCAATGGGGTAGGTAGTTCCTGCTAATGCTGCAGCACCTAAGGGCAAACGATTAAAGCGTGCACGCAAGTCTGCTAAGCGACTTGCATCACGACTAAACATCTCGTAGTAAGCCATCAAATGGTGGCCAAAAGTAATCGGTTGTGCAACTTGCAAATGGGTATGACCTGGCATGATGGTGGCAGCATGTTTTTCTGCCAAATCTAAAAGTGCTCCACGTAAAGACCTCAGGGTGATAGCAATGTCATCTACGCTGCCACGTAACCAAAGACGTAAATCTGTTGCCACTTGGTCATTACGAGAGCGACTAGTATGCAAACGCTTACCGGCATCCCCAACCAGTGCTGTGAGTCGGGCCTCAATATTGAGGTGAACATCTTCGAGCGCTAATTGCCAGTTAAATTCACCGGATTCAATTTCACTCTTAATTTGCGCCATTCCCCTTTGAATGTCTGCTAAATCTTGAGGACTGATGATTTTTTGGGTGGCCAGCATTTCCGCATGGGCTAGAGAGCCGGCGATATCGACCATGGCAAAACGTTGATCAAACCCAATGGAGGCGGTATAGCGCTGAACAAGTTCGTCGACGGGTTCGGCAAAACGCGCTGACCAAGCTTGGGTTTTGTTGGCTAAGGAATTTTTTGATGAGCTCATAAGCACAGTATATTGGTGTAGGTCTTTGATTATTTTAAATGTTATGTCCCAAACCCTGAATTCTTCATCCTCGGCTGCCCCAAAGCGCCTCGTAATTGCCTCCCGTGAAAGTCGCCTCGCTATGTGGCAGGCTGAGCATGTCCGGGATTGCCTTAAAAAGCTCTATCCCGACTGCGATGTGCAGATTTTGGGAATGACTACCCATGGGGACCAGATTTTGGATAGAGTCCTTTCTAAAGCGGGTGGAAAAGGGCTTTTTGTGAAAGAGCTCGAGACGGCTCTTGAGGATGGTCGCGCAGATTTGGCGGTGCATTCTTTAAAAGACGTGCCTATGGTGATGCCGGAGGGTTTTGATCTGGCTTGCGTCATGACTAGAGAAGATGCAAGAGACGCATTTGTCTCCAATGATTATGCCAGTCTCGAGGATCTGCCTGTCGGCGCAATAGTCGGCACATCTAGTCTGCGCCGCGAGTCAGTTCTGCGTGCAAAGTTTCCTCACCTGATCATCCAGCCACTAAGAGGTAACTTGGATACTCGCATGGGTAAGTTGGATCGAGGGGGGTATCAGGCCATTATTCTGGCTGCTGCTGGCTTAAAGCGCTTAGGTCTAGAGTCTCGCATCCGCGCATTCCTGCCTTACGACCCGTATACGCCAGCTGCTGGTCAGGGTGCTTTAGGAATTGAAACATTGAGTAAGCATCCCGATATCAAACAGTGGCTTTCCCCATTAAATGACTTACCTACATTATTTGCAGTCTCTGCTGAACGAATGGTGTCGCGTCAACTGGGTGGATCTTGCGAGGTCTCATTGGCTGCACATGCAGTATGGGATCAGAATCAAATGAGCATTTGTTCCTTTGTTGCTAGCACTGATGGCAAAGCAATTTGCCTAGCGAATGGAAGTGCTCAAGTCAATTCGGTTGAAGATGCCGAGGCTCTAGGGCTTTTAGTGGCACGGGACTTGCTGTCCCAGGGTGCGGCAGACTTAATTCCAACCCTACCTAAGCAAGATAATAATTAAGTAGTTATCCCTCATGAGCACTAAAACCATCATTGTTACTAGGCCAAGTGGTCAGGCTCGTCAATTGATTGAGGTGCTTACTATTGCGATAGAAGAAAGTGGTGTAGCAAAACGTAGTTTCCCAGAGGTCCTGTCTCTGCCCTTGTTAACGATTGTTCCAAAGACTGACGAGGCATTGGCGGAGCAAATTGTCGCCGTCTTGAATCAAGTAGATCTTGCCATTTTCGTAAGCCCAAATGCTATCGAGAGTGTGATGCGTTTATTAGAGCGAGACTGGCAAGACCTTGCAAAAAAGATTATCCCGATTGGTGTGATGGGGGGAAGCAGTCATCAAGCCCTTAAAAATCATGGCATTGGATTAGAGCGGATGCCGACACCGATCATCCTTCCTGAGAGTAATGAAAACTGGGATTCAGAGGGCTTGTGGCAAGAACTCCAATCACTTCATTGGGATTGGGAGAATAAAAAAGTAGTGATCTTTAAGGGTGAGGGTGGCCGTGATTGGTTGGCTGACACACTAAAAAAGGCGGGCGCTAAGGTTGACGCCATTTCTACCTATAGTCGAGTACCTCTAGATATTGAGCATTCTGCTTGGCAGGCGATCCGAGACATCGATTTGAGCAAGTCACTTTGGTTGCTGACATCCTCTGAGGCAGTCCGCTATCTTGGCGAAGTATTCAAAGATCAATTTACTCAAAATCTCAATAGCGCTTGTGCGCTATGCCCACATCACAACATAGCCGATGCAGCAGAGTTCATTGGATTCAGTGAAATTTTTACTAGTAAGCCGGGCGACGAGGCTCTAGTGAAGTCGACCTTAGCTTGGCTAACGCTTTAAAAGTAAAACGAAGAGCTAAAAAAGAATGAAGAAAGAACTAAAACTTCGCAGCCTTTAGAAGTTCAGGCAAGAAAATTTCGTTAACCAAAATGGGGTGTCCTTTTAAGCGATAAAGGGTGCGTCGTGCCCATAAAGGCGAGCTTAAACCATTCAACTGCTTGGCGCATTTTTTCCATAATTCACTGCTTTTATCCAAGCGAGCAATATCACGAGGCGGTTTTGCTTTTGAGTGTTTACGAACTTTGCTAAATAAGACTGCGCCTAAAGGCTTAGTGCCAAGGCGCAGGATGGCATGATTACTTCCGCTTGAGCTAAATGTAGGAATGACACTATGCGCCATTACCAATGGAATTCCATTGGAACAAAGTAGCACTTCGCGAACTCTGCAACGTCTGAGTTGGAAATGAAAATAATGACTTTCGTCGCTATTCAGTGATTGAGGGTAGTCACGCAAAACTTGCACTTCTAGTTTTTGCCCAATGACAGCCTCAATCTTTTGGGTGAGAGAACCGGTATCGCTCAACCAGGGTTGCCACTCGCGTAGCGCCCGATGGATTTCACCGGAACCGACTCGATTCCATGCAGAACGGAGACGATTACGGTGAATCATTTTTAGCTACCGCTAAAGTTACGACGTTGGCCGCCGGACTTTGGTTTCGCAAAGCGTGGACCGCCTGCCGGGCGTGCTGGACGTGAATCAGCCGAGCGAGCGGGACGTGAATCACCTGAGTGACCACTACCAGCATTATCGCCGCCAGAACCACCACCGCCAAAGCTTGGTTTAGCTTGTGGCTCTAAACCAGCGATGACTGAAGCGACGATATCTTGCTGTGTAAAGCGCTCAATATTACGGATCTTGGCGCGATCACGATGTTCAACCAAAGTGATTGCCACACCATTACGACCTGCACGACCTGTACGACCAATGCGGTGCGTATAGTCTTCTGGTTTCATTGGTAAGCCAAAGTTAATCACGTGATTAATGCGTGGGACATCGATACCGCGAGCAGCTACGTCGGTTGCAACCAAAATCTTGGTGTGACCTTTACGCAAAGACTCGAGGCGGCGCATACGCACGGCTTGAGGCATTGCACCATGAAGTGCAGTAGCTTCGTAGCCATTAGCACGCAAGGTGTCGGCAATCTTTTCGCTTTCAACTTGAGTGCTAGCAAACACTACTGCTTGATCCAAAGAGGCATCAGCCAAAATGTGCTCAAGCAATTTGTGCTTGTGTGACATGCTGTCAGCCCAGTGCAACTTCTGCACAATGTTAGCGTGTTTTTCACCTGCATGAGCAAGTTCAATACGCCTAGCATCTGTAGTCAACTCATTTGCTAAAGACATAATCTTTGGTGAAAAAGTTGCAGAGAACATCAAGGTTTGGTCGCGACCAGAGCAACGCTTATCAATTGCTTCGAGATCTTCAGCAAATCCCATGTCGAGCATGCGATCAGCTTCGTCAATCACGAGCTGTTTAACATCATCTAAGCGAATTGCTTTGCTATCGCACAAGTCGAGCAAACGACCTGGAGTTGCAACAACTAACAATGCACCTTTCAATGCTTGGATTTGTTTTCTGTAAGGCATGCCACCCATAACGGTGGCAATACGGATACCTTTCATACCGCGAACTAAGTTCACTGCATCGGCGGCAACCTGCTGAGCTAATTCGCGAGTAGGGCAGAGTACTAACACTTTAGGTTGTGCGCGGCCTGGAACTGGTGAACTGTTCGGGTTACTTTCAATCAGTTGATTAATTAGGGGTAATAAAAAGGCTGCGGTTTTACCGCTACCAGTTTGGCTGCTGACCAATAAGTCACCGCCTGCTAAAGCTGCAGGAATAACCTGTGCTTGCACTTCGGTAGCTTGGGTAAATCCCAGTTCAGCAACGTTTTTAAGGAGTGATGCCGCTAGGGCAAAATTCTGGAATTCATTTCCAGCGCTCTTTGAGTCTTTCGACTCTTGTTTAGTTTCTTTAGAAAAAGTCATGCTATTACACATCTCCTTTAAGGGATGTCTCCGTATGTTGCATCCATGGTTTTTTATAGGATGCGATGGTCAAAGGCATCGACCATCAGACAAGCGGCAGCGCGTTTTGTAACTTCGGTGTTTATGACTTCTAAACGATACGCTGAAATAGAGCTGGGGGGCGATGAACCAAATTGCTTAAAAAGCCTCTCATTATGACAGTTTAAGCACGCGGATTACAAGGGTTTTCTCGAGTTAATTATATGATGAAGTAATGGAGTGGCTTACTTTCAATTTCTTTTCACCCGATCATGCTGGGATCATTGATTTTCCAACTTATCTTTTGGGAACTATTTTTACTATTTTGTTCCCAGGGCCTAACTCACTGTACGTTTTAACTATCACCACGCAAAAGGGATGGCGCTTTGGTGTTTGGGGTGCCATTGGAATTTTTATAGGCGACTCCATCTTGATGGCTGCAGTTGCTTTGGGCGCTGCCTCGCTCCTACTCTCATCCCCAGTGTTATTTAAGATTGTCCGCACTACAGGAGCGCTCTATTTAGCTTGGATGGGTTGGGGATTATGTCGCAATGGAATCAGGCGATGGAATCAAGTTCTTGATGAAGAGTCTGACGGAGCCTTACAAACCAGGGTAATGCAATTACACCCATTGGTTGCTGCGCTTACGCTCTCATTAACCAATCCCAAAGCAATCTTGTTCTTTATTGCTTTTTTCTCGCAGTTCATTCGTCCAGACTTTGAGCGTCCTGCGCACACCTTTTTCTATCTTGCGATCGTTTTACAGTTTTTGAGTATGGCTTATTTGGCCAGTTTGATCTGTGTGGGACAATTTTTCCTGAAATTTTTTCTGCGACAACTCCGCTTAGCAGCAGCGCTATGGATGCTAGCGGGAGTATTGTTTATTGGCTTTGCTGGTCGACTGCTGTTTGCTTGAATGCTTGCTACTTTAAATAGCGTATTAACCAAGCTATCTTTTTCCCATACGGAGGGCGTGCTATTTGAGTCCCGTTAAAGAGATTGAGCCCAAAGAGACCACGCACCTCAAAAATTGACTTTTGATGGCTGAAGGTATCAAAACCTGCTTTACCGTGATAACTGCCCATACCACTAGCTCCCACTCCACCAAACGGTAAATGCTCAATGGCGATATGTAAAAGTGTGTCATTGATTGTGACGCCGCCTGAGCGGGTTTCATTTAAAACCTGCTTCATATTCTTTTTGTCCTTACCAAACCAATATAAGGCCAATGGCTTAGGTTTACTGTTCACATAAGCAATAGCTGCCGCAGTATTGGCAATAGTGACAATAGGCAAAATAGGGCCAAAAATTTCTTCATGCAGAACGCGCGCTTCAGGTGGAACATTGATTAATGCAAGTGGCTCGAATGGTCTAGCGCCCGCTCCTGGATTATTGAGTAAGGGAATGACTTTTGCGCCACGATCAAGCGCATCATCCACTAGGTGTTGCCAGTATTGCAACTGCTTTTCATCAATAGGACCAGTTAGTTCTTCTGGGTTACTGAATTGCATTTGGGCTGCACTTTGTAATTCCTGAATAAACTCATCTTGCTGACCTGCTTCTATGAGGACATAGTCTGGGCAATATACGTTTGACCACCATTCAGTAGCTTGCCGTAAGTAACTGAGGAAGCGGCATCTTTTAGCTTGGCGCTCCTATCAATGATGACCGGTGTAGCTCCACCTAACTCTAGTGTTACTGGGGTAAGGTTCTCAGCCACGGCGCGCATAACTTTTTACCAATAGAGCCTGAACCTGTAAAAAAGAGATGATCAAATGGTAGCAATGCAAATTGTTCAGCAACTTCAGGTCCACCAGTGGTGACACAAAACCCTGTTGGGTGGAAATATTCTTGAATCAATCCAGCGATGAATCCAGAGGTACGAGAGCTTCGTTCGGATGGTTTTAACCAAACGCGATTACCTGCGGCAAGTGCTGCAATGGCTGGAATGAGGGCCAACTGCACGGGATAGTTCCAGGAGCTGAGTATGCCCACCACACCAAGAGACTGACTTTCGACCCAAGCCTGAGAAGCGCCCAAATGAAATGGAACATCCTTTTGTTCAGGCTTCATCCATTTCTTGAGATGCTTGCGGGTATATTGACATGCCTGATAGATCATTTGACATTCTGCTAAACGCGTCTCAACCGGATGGCGTATGCCAAAATCAGCTATGAGCGCTTTGCTCATTTCGAGAGTGGGGTTTGGTTCTGCAGCATAGGCCGCTTTGATTTCGTCAAGCTGGATGGTGAAGCGATTCATGGTTGATTAATAGTTGGCAGGCATTTAAAATAAGGCATTAGGATAAAGTCATGGAAACAAATTTAGATAAAAATGCACCCCTTACAGAGCGGGCTACTTTAGGCGGAGGCTGTTTTTGGTGCCTTGAAGCGGTATATCAGCAGATTTCAGGGGTTAAGTCAGTGGTTTCTGGGTATATGCCGGAGGCCCAAGACCGAATCCTACTTATGAGGCAGTCTGCACAGGCACAACAGGGCATGCAGAAATTGTCGATATCCTTTTTGATCCAAAAGCCATCTCTTTTCGAGATTTATTGGAAATCTTTTTCGTCATTCACGATCCTACGACTTTGAACTACCAAGGTAATGACCACGGCACACAATATCGCTCTGTAATTTTTACCCATAGCGATGATCAAACCAAGATTGCAAATGAGGTGGTAAGGGAGCTTGAAAATTCAAAAATTTACTCAAGCCCAGTAGTTACACAAATTGATGTTGCGCCAGCTATTTACCCGGCAGAAGACTACCATCAGAATTATTTTCAGCAACATCCCTATCAAGGGTATTGCATGGCAGTAGTGGCGCCGAAGCTTGCCAAATTCAGGGCGAAATTTAAATCGCTGATAGCGCAGCAATATCTTTGAAACTTTAAAAAAGATTACGGGGCTAGGCGATTAATTCGCCACTCAGATCTCCCTAGTTTGTAATGCATGCGATCGTGCAGTCTAGATGGACGACCTTGCCAGGATTCAATTTCTGTAGGCCGTAAGCGGTAACCACCCCAATGCTTAGGACGTGGGTGGGGGCATCGCCAAACTCTTCCTTAAAGCGTTTTTCTGCTTCCTCTAAGAATTCACGATTAGGAATAGCAGCGCTTTGTGGAGAGGCCCATGCACCAATTCTGGATGCTGCTGGGCGAGAATGAAAATACTCATCACTTTCAGCAGCGCTAACCCGCTCTACAACACCCTGTATCCTGACCTGTCGTTCTAACTCATGCCAATGAAAGAGTAGAGCAGCCTGTGGACGTATAGCTAAATCACGTCCTTTTTGACTCTCGTAGTTTGTAAAAAAGGTAAAGCCGTTTTGATCAGCCCCTTTTAGTAAGACAATACGAGCTGAAGGATTTCCGGCCTGATCAGCGGTTGCTAAGGTCATTGAGTTGGGTTCTGGGCACTCTGCCTTGATGGCTTGGTCAAACCAGAGCTGGAAAAGCTGCAGGGGATCGTGAGGTACCTCAGTTTCTGAGAGCTGACCAAAGGTATAGTTTTTACGCAGTTGAGCAATGGAGTTCATTTATTCAGTATATAAAGAGAAGCTATGGCAGAAGACAAGGCAGAAGGAAGCATAGAAAACAGGCGTTTTGGTGGTGTCTCACGACTCTATGGTCCTGAGCTGCGCGAGCGATTTTTAAATGCATCCGTTGTAGTGGTGGGTCTGGGGGGTGTTGGCTCTTGGGCAGCAGAGGCCTTGGCTCGTACTGGCATAGGTCATCTTATTTTAATTGATTTCGATCACATTGCAGAGAGTAATACCAATCGACAACTGCATGCGCTTGAGGGGCAGTATGGCAAAGCAAAAGTCGAAGCCATGACTCAGCGTATTTTGCAGATTAATCCTGAAATTCATTTGACTGCTTATGATGATTTTTTGGAGCCAGAAAATTTAGATCAATTTATTCCTGCTGGAGCATATATTTTGGATGCCATGGATTCCGTGCAAACCAAAATTGCACTTTCGGTTTGGGCGCGAAAAAATACTCGTTCTTTAGTGATGTGTGGTGCTGCTGGTGGAAAGACCGATCCTACGTCCGTTCGTTGTGATGATTTATCTCGTACCGAACAAGACGCATTATTGGCAAAGGTACGCCAAGGTCTGCGACAAGATCATGGTTTTTCCAGAAATCTGAAACATAAAATTGGTATACGAGCCGTATACTCTCATGAGCCTCGCGCTGGTGCATCTACTGGAGGATTGGCTTGCTCTGGTTACGGTTCAACGGTAATGGTGACAGCTGCTTGTGGATTGGCTGCTGCTGCCGAGATCCTTAATTTGATTGGTCAAGACCAAGAGTAATTCTATTTACAATTCAAATCAGTAAAGCCTCTATTAATCCTTAGGGGGATTCCCTGTAGGAAATTACTGATTCTTTTGCAGTCAGAAATAATTTGTCTGCACTTCTACCTTGAGTTTAGAAGACACTCCTCTTTTGAGCCGCATATTTTTATCTAATTAGTTACTTTAGTAATTTCTTTCCTCTAGTGTTCGCAGTCAGTACTCCATAGACTTTGCTCCGCCAGAAATTCACGAAGCGCGTGCCAATAAAGTGGGTACATTTAGTGGCAGCCATTACCTTTATTGCGATTGGTTTGGGCACCCTTATTTGGGCTTAAATTAGCGGATCCACAGCTCTGCTGGCCAAGACTTAAAATAAGGGGATGAAAACCGATCTTCCTCAGAGCTTTCACCGGCTCGCATACCGTCCTCCCGTCTATACCTTTGATCAAGTTGAACTAGATATTGCTTTAGATCCTGCTCGCACCATTGTTAAAAGTCGGATCGAGGTTATACCGAGTAAAAGTTTTGAGCCAGGGGCGCCCTTGGAATTGGTCGGACACGAACTCGAGTTTGTGAGTTTGAGAATTAATGGTCAAGCCCATCGTCATTTTGAATTAACGCCTGAGACGCTCACGATACATTCCTTGCCTAATGAGGGCAGAGAAAAATTTGTCGTAGAAATGATTTGCATTTGTGTTCCAGAGAAAAATACTACCTTGATGGGTTTGTATGTTTCCAACGGAAACTTCTTTACTCAGTGTGAGGCAGAGGGTTTCAGGAAGATTACTTACTTCCTCGATCGTCCAGACGTCATGGCGCGCTATACGGTGACATTGCGTGCGCGTGAAGAGGAGTGTCCAGTCTTGCTTTCCAATGGCAATTTACTTAGCGCTGAAAAACTTCCTAATGGCTGGCATAGCGCTACTTGGGTAGATCCGTTTCCAAAACCATCCTATTTATTTGCATTAGTCGCAGGCAAGTTGAAATGCATTGAAGAAACCATTACGATCAGCAGTGGGGCCAAGAAGCTATTGCAGATTTGGGTTGAACCACACGACCTCAAGAAAACGCGTCATGCAATGGATTCCCTCATTGCTTCAATTCATTGGGATGAGAAGCGTTTTGGTTTGGAGTTAGATTTAGAGCGATTCATGATCGTTGCCGTCAGTGATTTCAATATGGGAGCGATGGAGAATAAGGGTTTAAATATTTTCAATACCAAATTTGTTTTTGCGCAACCAGAAACGGCTACAGATGCAGACTTCGCCAATATTGAAAGTGTTGTTGCCCATGAATACTTCCATAACTGGACGGGTAATCGAGTCACTTGTCAGGACTGGTTTCAATTATCACTAAAAGAAGGTTTGACTGTATTCAGAGACCAAGAGTTCTCTGCTGACCAAATGGGTAGCGAATCGGGTAGAGCCGTAAAACGAATTGAGGATGTTCGATTACTGCGTCAATTGCAATTCCCAGAAGATGCGGGTCCGATGGCCCATCCAATTCGTCCTGACGAGTATCAGGAGATCAATAATTTCTATACGGTTACTGTATATGAGAAGGGCTCCGAGATTGTCCGGATGTATCAAACCCTCTTGGGTAAAGATGGATTTCGGAAGGGGATGGATTTGTACTTCCAGCGCCACGATGGTCAGGCGGTTACTTGTGATGATTTCTTGGCTGCCATGGCAGATGCCAATGGAAAAGATCTAAACGAGTTTAAGAATTGGTATAGCCAAGCGGGTACACCACGTGTCCATGTACAAGAGCACTACGATGCCGTAAAAAAACAGTATCAATTGACCTTAACTCAAAGCTGTGTGCCAAGCCCTGGCCAACCAGAGAAAAAACCTTTCTATATTCCGCTGAAGATTCGTCTACTTACTCGGTCAAATGATCAGTCAGAACAATTGCTCGAACTTACTCAAGTCACTCAAACATGGACTTTTGACAATATTCCAGATCGTCCAGTACTTTCAATTAATCGAAATTTCTCAGCACCGATTAATTTGGATTTCGAGCAAAGTGAGGCTGATCTTTTAGCTTTATTCTCCAGCGATGACGATGCTTTCAATCGCTGGGAGGCTGGTCAAAAGTTAGCAATGCAAATGATTCTTAATAATCGCTTGCCAGATGCTGAGTTGATTGAAGCGTATCGCAATCTCTTGCTTGACCCCGAACTGGATCCAGCCTTTAAAGAACTCGCTTTAACATTGCCAGCAGATTCTTATTTGTATGAGCAATGCGCCAGCGTTGATCCTCAGCAAATATTTAATGCGCGTCGCGCTTTCCGTAGAGAAATAGCTAAACAACTTCAACTGGAGTGGGCGGCTTTGTATCAACAAATGCAAACGCCAGGACCCTTCAAGTCAGATGGTGTTGATGCAGGTAAACGCGCACTGAAAAATCTAGCCTTGAGTATGCTGTTAGATGCAGCGCCGAGTATTTGGGCGCCTATGGCAGCAAATCAATACCATATTGCCGACAATATGACGGATCGATATGCCGCATTATCTGCATTGGTTGTTCATGGTGCGAAAGCGGCAAAGGATTGTTTGATCGATTTCCATAATCGCTTTGCAAATGATGCATTGGTGATTGATAAGTGGTTCGGCTTGCAAGCTAGTCGTCCGCCAGTAGATGGACTGGAATCTACTCTTGTGGAGGTCAGAAAATTACGTGAACACCCTGCCTTTAAGTTAAATAACCCAAACCGCGTACGTAGCGTGATTCATTCCTTCTGCGCCAATAATCCAGCGAGCTTTCATCAGGCTGATGGTAGTGGCTATGAGTTTTGGGCGGATAGCGTTCTAGCACTAGACCCTATTAACCCTCAGGTGGCTGCCCGCCTAGCAAGAGCATTGGATCGCTGGCGTTTATTTGCTCAGCCTTATCAAGATCGTATGAAAGTGGCCTTAGAGCGGGTTTCAACGTACCAAACACTCTCTTCTGATGTGAGGGAAGTGATTGGAAAGGCGCTGGGTAACTAGTTCCTGAAATAATAAGGCAAAATAGAGTCCAATTAACAGATCGCTTTGGCAAAAACTGGAGAAATACCTTTGTCCTCAAGTACGCATATGAATTTCAAGCAATATTTGGCATCCGCTAAGCCTGCAGGTGCCGATATACCTGCAGGATTGCAGGATTTACTTACCGCAGTGGTGAATACTTGCTCAACCCTCAGTCATGAAGTGGCGCAAGGCGCATTGATTGGTTTGCTCGGTTCGGCGGGCACTGGTAATGTGCAGGGTGAAGTTCAGCAAAAGCTCGACATCATTGCTAATGACTTGCTAATCGAGGGTGTAAAGGATTGTAAATCGCTCGCAGGCTTGGCCTCCGAGGAAATGGAGCTCCCAGTTCCGGTTCAAGGTACAGGCGATTATTTGCTCTTGTTCGATCCACTCGATGGCTCATTTAATATTGATGTGAATGTTTCCATCGGGACTATTTTTTCAGTTCTTCAGAAGCAAGATCCAAATGCACCTCTACAAACCTCAGACTTTCTATTATCTGGACGTCATCAAGTTGCTGCTGGTTATGTGGTGTATGGTCCGCAAACTACGATGGCTTTGACTTTAGGTGATGGTGTAGTGATGTTTACCTTAAATAAAGTCACAGGCGAGTTCTTATTGATCAAAGATTCTGTAAAGATTGCGCATTCGACTAAAGAGTTTGCGATCAATATGTCTAACATGCGCCACTGGGCTGATCCAGTGCGTCGCTATGTAGAGGAATGTCTCGCAGGTGTAAGTGGTGTCCGCGATAAAGACTTTAATATGCGCTGGATCGCCTCTATGGTGGCAGATGTGCACCGTGTGTTATCTCGCGGTGGAGTCTTTATGTACCCTTGGGATCAACGTGAGCCACATAAGCCTGGTAAGTTGCGCTTGATGTATGAAGCCAATCCAATGAGTTTCTTGGTGGAGCAGGCCGGTGGTGCATCCACGAATGGCACAGAGCTCATCATGGATTTACAGCCTACAGACTTACATGAACGGGTTTCTGTAATGCTGGGCTCTAAAGAAGAGATTGACCGTATTCAGCACTATCACTCGTAAGTGAATCTCACTTCAAAAGCAAAAAACCCAATCACACGATTGGGTTTTTTATTGCCCCACATGATCAAGCAGGAGCATCATCAAGAAAACAGCTTAATTTAAGGCCTTACTTTTTCTTTAAGGTAGGCAAGGGATTCTTCAACTTGGTCAATTAGGATGAGGCAGATATCGCCAGCAGAAAGGTCATTTAAGGCGGTATCAATTGCCTTGAATTCTCCATGAATCTCCTGCACTTGCTTTGCCTTAGTGGCGCCTACTAAGCCTTCTTGCAGAAGCCTGAGGACTTCGCCGTCTTCACGCCCACGTTGGCAGGCGTCTTGATAGAGAATGACATTGTCAAATGAATTTCCAAGTATGCGAGTGAGGTCACGAATATCCTCATCACGACGATCGCCTGCACCGCTGATGACCACATGACTCTTCTTGGGTTTCATCGCTTCAACGGCACTTGTAAGGGCTCGCATCGCATCCGGATTGTGACCATAATCAGCGATCACCGTAGCACCATTGTGTTGAAATTGATTAAAGCGCCCCGGTACAGAATTAGGAGCACTCTCAAAACTGTTAAGGCCGCGGCGCAATTTTTTCAGCATCAAGACCTAGGGCCCATGCGGCACCAATAGCCGCTATTGCATTTTCAATCTGAAAGCCGAGTACACCATTCTGTGTCAGCGGAATTTCACTGACAGGGAAGCGGTACATAACACGCGAGCCCTGGGACGCAACAATATAGGTGCCGTCAAAGTAAATAACTTTCTTATTTTTAGCGCGGTGTGCAGTAATGACGGGATGATGTTGATTTTGGGCAAAGAAAATCACTCGGCCGGAGCATTTGTCACCCATCTTGGCAACCATCGGGTCAGCAGCATTGAGTACGGCCGCACCAGTAGGAGCTACGTTTTGCACAATGACACGCTTCAGCACAGCTAGATCTTCAACGCTGGTGATGTAATTGGGTCCTAGGTGATCACCTTCGCCAATATTGGTCACTACAGCGACTTCACAACGATCAAAGCCTAAGCCTTCACGTAACAAACCACCACGAGCTGTTTCTAGAACAGCAGCATCCACATCGGGATGCATTAATACATTACGCGCACTCTTTGGCCCACTGCAACCACCGGTATCAATCAAGCGATGATTAATATAAACACCATCGGTACCTGTCATGCCAACACGCAGACCAGTTTCATTTAATAAATGAGAGATGAGTCGTACAGTGGTAGTTTTACCGTTGGTACCAGTCACGGCCACCACAGGAATGTGTCCATCTTCACCTAACGGGAACATCATATTGATGATGTCTTCACCTACTGGGCGACCCTTGCCGTAGGACGGCTTCAGATGCATACGCAAACCGGGGTGCTGCATTGACTTCAACAATGCCACCGCCTTGCTGCTCTAGAGGTTTGTAGATCGATTCGCAAAGAATGTCTACGCCTGCAATATTCAAGCCAATCATCTGAGCTGCTGCAACTGCGCTTGCTGCAACATCTGGATGTACATCATCTGTTACATTGGTAGCAGTGTCACCAGTGCTGAGGTTGGCATTGTTACGCAGCAAAACACGTTCACCGGTTTTAGGTACATATTGAGGTGATAAGCCGCTACTTGCTAAGTGGGCAAGGGCGATATCATCAAAACGGATTTTGGTGAGAGCTGTTGCATGACCATTGCCACGTAAAGGATTCTGATTTTCTTTTTCAACGAGTTCGGCAACTGTATGTTTGCTGTCGCCAACCACCTGGGCTGGCTCACGACGTGCAGCAGCAGAGAGGCGGTTGCCAACGACCAGCAGTCGATAATCGGCTCCAGGTAAATAGCGCTCAACAATAGTTTCTCGACCAAAAGCTTGCGTCACGATAAAACCAGCACGCACTTCCTCTTCGGTTTGGATATTCGCAACAACGCCTTTACCTTGGTTGCCATCTTTTGGTTTCAAAACAATTGGGCCACCAATTTTTTGTGCGGCACGCCAAGCAGCAGCAGTTGTTGTTACTACTTCACCAATTGGTACGGATACGCCAGCCGCCGCTAGTAGATTTTTTGTGAGCTCTTTGTCCTGAGCAATAGCCTCTGCAATCGCGCTGGTATCGCTAGTCTCAGCCGCCTGAATTCTTTTTTGCTTGCTTCCCCAGCCGAACTGAACCATGCTCCTCAGTCATACGGCGATAGGGGATATTGCGTTGTACCGCGGCATCCACGATAGAGCCAGTACTTGGTCCTAGGCGGACATCTTTATAGAGTGCCTCTAATTCAGATAAGGCAGCAGCAAGATCAAATGGCGCATCATTCAGAGTCGCCTGCATTAAAGCAAAAGCAAAGTCAAAAGCCATACGGCCTACAACTTCTTCGGTGTATTCAACAACGACTTGATAGACCCCAATATCAACCGTTTGAACGGTCCGACTAAAGGTAACTGGACAACCTGCTTGAGCTTGAAGACCTAGTGCAGCATGCTCCAAGGCGTGTGCAAGAGAGAGCACTTCATTGTGGCTGCCACGACGCATGCTACCTAGTTGTGGAAAGCGTTCACGAATCTTCGTTTCAAATTGGGGAATAGATTCGATCGAACGTTCTGATTCGTCACAAGAAGCAATCGTTTCTAAGGCGGTATGACGCTCCATAAATTTGGGCCGCGTAACATGCGAATACGGGTAATTTCCAATTAAGTCCCTGTAGCAGTGGCGACATCAGGCACAAAAGTTTCTACACCTGCTTCGATCACATTAAACGGAATATCTAAAGCCCAGGCCGCAGCAATTGCGGCGCCTAAATTCATAGTCTTCCAAGGAGAAGTGCTATTAGCCTCTGAGTGACGAGGAACTGGAATAGATTTCTGATCCAGCTTGCCTGACTTCAAAGTAATTTGTTGTTTGCCAATTAACACTGCGCGGCCATTATTTAACAAGTGACCTTTGATGATTTCAGAATCTGGATTTTCGCTAAAGAAGATGACTTTACCATCGCAGAGTTCTGCCATTTGTACGCACATTGGATCATCGGCATTCAGAACAGCAACTCCAGTTGGAAGCACTACATCTACTTGAGTGCGCACAACGCTAAAGACTTGGTCTTCGTCATAAATCGCATATTGGGGAAAGTTAGCTTGTGGATCAACATTAAGCACAACGCCAACCTGACAACGATCGTAAGCCAATCCTTCAATCAACATGGATAGATGATTATTTTCAATCACGGCTGCTTCGACTGCGCGGTTGAGAAGTGTGCGGCGGGCATTTTCCCAATTGGATGAGCGGCAATTTGGAATGGCGCGGTTATCGAAGAATAGGCCTTTACTACTAGAGAGGCCAACATAAACATTGGTCAGGCGCAAGAAATGAGCAATCATTTCAGCGACAGGTGTTTTGCCACGTTCACCACAAACACCAACTACTGGGATGCGGAAATCCGAACCTGGAGGAAAGAGGTGATTAGCAATTTCTTTACCAACGGGCTGAGGTTTGCCGCTTGCTGGCTTAAAGTGCATCAATAAGCTAAGACCAGCATTGACTTCGACAATAGCAGCATTTTGATCGGCTAAAGGCTTGCTAATATCCTGCGCCACCAAATCAATGCCTGCAATTTCTAGTCCAACTACGCGGGCTGCTAAAGCAACTTGACTAGCTACGTCAGGGTGAACTAAATCTGTAACATCAAACGCAACGTTGCCATTGCTTTGAATCAGGACTTTATGGTCAAGTTCCGGAATGCTTTCGCCCGTTAATTTTTGACGAGCTAATTCAAGCTCTACTGCGGAATCAATTCGTGCTGGATTAAGAGGGTGTTCTTCGGCAGTACCACGACGTGGGTCAGAGTTAATCTGAATCTGAATGAGTTCATGGACGGTATGTTTGCCATCACCCGTAACCCAAACGGTTTCCCCTTTTGCGGATGCCACCACCTTATTGCCAACTACCAGCAAACGATGTTCATCACCAACAATATGCCGCTCTACTAAAACCTCGCTACCTTCGTCTATAGCAACTGCATAGGCAGATTCAATTTCTTGTTGGGTATAGAGATTGATGAAGACGCCACGTCCATGATTGCCATCAATTGGTTTAACTACCACTGGAAGACCAATATCTTGCGCTGCCTCCCAAGCATCATCTGGGCTGGTAACCGTTCTACCTTCCGGGGTGGGGACTCCTGCGCTACGTAATAAGCTCTTGGTTAAGTCTTTATCCTTTGAAATAGTTTCGGCGATAGCGCTAGTCTGATCAGTTTCTGCTGTTCAGATGCGACGCTGTTTAGCGCCGTAACCTAATTGAACTAGGTTGCCTTCGGATAATCGAATGGATGGAATGCCACGCTCTTCCGCTGCATTGACGATGCAAGCAGTGCTAGGTCCAAGCAATAAGTCATCACCAAGTTCACGCAGATTATCGAAAGCGCATTGGCTTGGTACTGCAAGAACCATTTTTATTCTTTGGCGCGATTGCTGAAAATATTGCTTATGGCAAACCAGACGCTAGTCGTGAAGAGATCATTGAAGCTGCCCGTGCAGCACATGCTCATGAATTCATTCTGCGTTTACCTCTGGGTTATGACTCGCTAGTTGGAGAACGTGGTCAATCATTGTCAGGTGGTGAGCGTCAACGGATTTCAATCGCACGAGCCTTACTAATTAATCCAAGCATCTTGATTTTGGATGAAGCCACATCTTCTGTGGATACCACGACTGAAAAAGAAATCCAGCGAGCGCTTGATAACTTGGTTAAGGGGCGTACTACGATTGCTATTGCGCATCGTCTATCTACGCTAAAGAAAGCGGATCGCTTGGTTGTTTTAGATAAAGGCGAGATCGTCGAGATTGGCTCACACCACGATCAATTGATGGAAGCTCAGGGTGCTTATTACACCTTGTATCAGGCGCAGTTGCGTCATGCTGCAGAGTTGGTTGAAGGTGGTGCTATCGGCGAAAGCTTGGAAGAGCAACAAGAAGAGTTGTTGGAAGAAGCCGCTAAGAAAATCGGGGGTGGGGTATGAGTAAGACTCATCAGCTTGAGCGTGATGCGCTAGGCCGCCTTGTTTTTATTGATAGTAATGGTGAGCGCCATGTGGGTGTACATCCGGTGAGAGCGTTCCCAATTACTGCGCCAGGTTGCTGGTATTGGCATCATGAATCAGTCCGGTAAGGAGCTTTGCTGGTTTCCGAACGTGGCAGCGATTTCTGAAGCGGAGTTAGATTTAATTGAGGAAGAGTTAGCAGAACGAGAGTTCATGCCCATCATTGAAAAAATTACTAAGGCATCTACCTTTGCTACGCCAAGCATTTGGGATATTGAAATCGATCGAGGCCCAACCCGAACTCGACTCAAGGGCGAAGAAGATATTCGCAGAATCGCTGGCAATACATTGCTGATTGCCGACTCGAATGGATTGCAGTTTTTGATCAAAGACTCCACCCAGCTGGACAAAGTCAGCAAAAAACTCTTAGATCGATTCCGCTAGAATTACTACGAAATTGCCGCTTTAGCTCAGCTGGTAGAGCAGTTCATTCGTAATGAAAAGGTCGCCAGTTCGATTCCGGCAAGCGGCACCAATTATTTCCCCCATTTTCTAGGACTTATGGCAAGCTTTGTTCTTGAGAAAATAATTTGCACTCGCAATGATGTCATTTTTCGCAATAGGTGAAATTACTTTTGGCTGAAATTTTAAATAAGGCTTTTTTGCTCGCTGAATCCTGATGAAAAAACATTTCTCGCTAAATCTTCACATTTCATCCTTATTTTTGCTGCTGATTTTGATTGTTGGCGGCACTATTAGCATTATTTCTCACCTGGCTTTAGAGGAGATTTTGCGTAAAGGTGCCCAAGAAAAATCCAATCGATTAGCTCAGCAGATGGTCTCGAATTTTCGTGGGCTCATAGATCCCTCTCCGAAGTGGGGGTCAGGTTGCTAGCAAATTCTGCAATTACTGAAGCAAATACCCTTGGCGCTCGGTTAAAAAGAGTTGGATTATTTAAAGAAATGCTCTCTAACTACAGTGCCATAGCCGCAGTTTATGTTGGTTATTCCAACGGAGATTTTTTCCTACTACGCCCTATACGCTCAGAAGGAGATCGCAATAAATACAGTGCTCCAGCAGAAACAAGTTTCATGATTCAAAGCATCGAGCATGTTGGGTCAGCATTGCAGGGAAGCTATATTTTTTTAGATTCAGGATTGCGGGAATTAAAGGTAGATCCTCAGGCGGAGTATCCAAAAAAGTATTTTCCACGTCAGCGACCTTGGTTTCAGGAGGCGGTTAAAACTTCAAATGTCATTACGACCCCACCGTATTTATTTTTTGCTAACCATCGTGCCGGTGTTACTATTGCGAAGCAAGCCGAAAATCGTCAGGCTGTTGTTACAATTGATATTGAGCTAGATGCCCTTGGTAAAAATCTTGCGGAACAAAAGCCAACCCCAATGCAGGGATGGCAATTGTTGATGATCAGGGGTTTGTTATTGCTTCAAGTGGATCGACATCTCTGGTGGATGAATCTGGATCTAATGGAAACCAGATTCAGTTAAAACGACTTAATCAATTTAATTTACCTATTCTTGACGCTCTTTATCAGATTTCAGGCAATAAAAGCGACTTACCCCAATTCACAAAATTAGGCGATGTGGATGGAAATAGCTGGGATGTTAATTTTTATCCATTTTCAGCAGGGGGTGAGGGACGCCTTTTGTTCATTAGCGCAGTTCCTGAGAATGAGTTACTTGCAGATGCAATTGCACTTAAGCATAAGTTGATCTTGGTTGGAATAATTTTGT
Organism: Polynucleobacter necessarius; assembly: GCF_900095205.1. NCBI lineage: Bacteria > Pseudomonadati > Pseudomonadota > Betaproteobacteria > Burkholderiales > Burkholderiaceae > Polynucleobacter > Polynucleobacter necessarius. The sequence continues at coordinate 678,689 of NZ_LT606951.1, forward strand.
TATTACTCATGATCCCAATTAGTTTATTGCTTAGTCGTGCTATTTCGCGACCTATTAGATTGCTTGCTAAAGAGGCTGACAATATTCGTGAATTTAATTTGCATCAATTTTCTTATGTGAATTCCCATATTAGAGAAATTTCCATTCTGAATCTCGCCTTGAGTCGTTTGCAAAAGACGATTGCCGCTTTTACAGCCTATATACCGAGGGGATTTGGTTAGCGACTTGCTGAAGTCGGATACTGGCATTGAAATTAGTGGTGAGGGTAGGTATCTGATAATCCTCTTTTCTGATCTTAAGGCCTTTTCATCGTTATCAGAGGTAACGCCTTCTCGTGAGTTACTCGCGCGCGCATTTCTTCTTATCTCAAACTGATGACATAAGCCATCAAGGAAGAGGGTGGCACGGCCGATAAATTTATTGGCGATTTCAGTCATGGCTTTTTGGGGTGCGCCCGCCCTAAACCCGCACCATGCCTGTCACTCGGCAGTTGCTGCCATCAAAACCAAGAGGCGAATGGTCAAACTCAATCAAGAGTTGATTCAAGAAGGCAAGCCACTATTGGTTGTGCGTATCGGCATTAATACAGATGCTGTGCTGGCAGGGAATATCGGCTCTGAAGAGCGTTTGAGTTACACCGTTTATGGGGAGATGGCGTCAATATTGCATCTCGCTTGGAAGGTATCAATAAGGAATTTGGCATAGATATTGCTATCAGTCATGCCGTATTTAAGGATGCGGGTGAGTGTCTTTGGGTTCGTCCAATTGACTTAATTACTGTTAAAGTGCGCGCTACACCAGAGTGGAAAAAGTTTATGGCTGATGGAGCATTCAATCAGACATTCATGACAGGTAAAGAATTTAGAAACTGGCTTACTTTGAATGAAGCTTTGCACAAGCAGTTGATGGGTGAAGCAGGATTCTTAGCTAAGTAATTTTTGGTAAATAAAATAGGACCTCCAGTAGGGGGTCCTATTTTTTAAGTAAGTGCATTAATTAACTTTTATAAAAATTAAAAATATGTATGAACATACAAACAATACAAATCAAGACTCAGTAATTAGCGTCAGGGCAATGGATATCATTACCGCCCTCTTGTTTCTTGCTGTAGGCCTAACAATAATGGTTGGCAGCATTAAGTTAGGTGCTAGCTGGGGTGTTGATGGTCCGGAGGCTGGTTATTTCCCTTTCTACATCAGCTTGATCATCATGCTCTCTAGCGCGGTTACCTTGTATCAAGCTGCAGTTGTGAATAAGAAAAAGAAAACAGAAACGTTTGTTGATGCTTGTTGGTGTAACGCTCGGTGTAATCATCGGTGTGTTGCCAGGCTTGGGTGGTGCAAATGGAATTGCGATTCTGTTGCCATTGACTTTCACAATGCCGCCAACTTCCGCGATCATTATGCTTTCCTGTATTATTGGGGTGCATTGTTTGGCGGGGCGATTACATCCGTTCTGTTTAATATTCCAGGTGAACCGTGGTCTGTTGCTACAACCTTTGATGGTTATCCAATGGCGCGTAATGGCAAGGCTGGTGAGGCCTTACTGCTGCATTCACGTCTTCATTTGTGGGCGCTTTCTTTGCGCAATCGTGATGATGACTTTCTTGGCGCCATTGGGTAGCGAAGTTTGCACTCCAATTCGGTCCGCCAGAGTTCTTCTCGGTCTACTTGCTGACCTTCTGTAGCTTTGTCGGCATGAATAAAGGTTCGCCATTCAAAACGATTTCCGCCATGACGCTTGGTTTTGCTTTGGCAACAGTGGGTATGGATACTGTTACAGGTCAATTGCGTTTGACTTTCGGCAATCCAGAGTTAATGCGCGGTTTTGACTTCTTGATCGCCGTGATTGGCTTGTTTGTTATTTTAACTTGCGTGCCACTGTTTGCTTCTATCTTAAGAATTCCATTCTCAATCATTGCACCTGTCATCATTGCTATTTGTGCGGTGGGTGCATACACTGTTCACAACGCCATGTTTGACGTATGGTTGATGTTGGGCTTCGGTGTGGTTGGATATATCTTCAAGAAACTTGATTACCTGATAGCTCCAATGGTCTTGGCCTTGGTATTGGGTGACCCTGCGGAAGACTCTTTCCGTCAATCCATGCTGTTCTCACAGGGAAGCTTAGATATTTTCTTCTCTAACCCATTGGTTGGCGGTATTACATCCCTTGCTTTGCTACTGCTGTTCTGGCCATTGATTGGCAAGTTTGTAGGTAAGAAAAAGGTGTCTGCAGCTTAAATAGTGAAACACGCTAGGGAACTGGCGATTTCAAAGGGAAAAGGGGCGTCAGCCCCTTTTTTCATGCCGAAAAGAAATTTCCGATAAAATTCAATCATCATGAATTTCCATAAAAACCGCCTCATTCACTGGGTTGCTGCATTTGCAATCGCAATGAGTGCGCTTGCGCCAGCAGTTTCTCAGGCGGTATCGCTTGCAAAGCATGGAGAAGATTTTGCGATGGAGATTTGTTCTGTTGATGGCAGCAAAATGCAAATTGCTGTCCAGGGCGATGATTTAGAAGTGGCTGATCAAATTCAGCTTTGTCCTTACTGTGTTGCTCAAAACAGCATTACCCCAGTATTTAATACCACTCTTACATTTGCAGCGCCAGACTCTTTTGCGCTACTTCCAAGACTTTTTTATCAATCGCCTAAACCACTCGCCGTTTGGGTAACACCACCTGCAGCAGCTCCACCAGTAAAAGCCTAATTCAATATTAGGGCATAGCCTAGCTATGTAGTTAGCAACGAATCAAGTAATGCGTTGTCGTATTAAACGGTGGAGCGGTAAATGTTGTTTCAGCAAAAGAAAATTAGCGTATGCATTGGCATACTTTTTGGGTCTACATTAATTAATGCGCAAGCACAAATTGCGCCACCGCCAGATTACAACCAAAAGTTGGGTGATGTAGTGGTGAGCGCAACCCGTTCAGGAACGCCATTAGATGAGATTCCTCTCAACACCACGGTTCTCACTAAAGAGGCTCTAGAAGTAGCGCCCGATCAAACGATTGATCAAGTATTAAAGAATGTTCCAGGTATGATTTTGAATGATACGCCTTACTATCAAAAGGATCCGATGGGGCAAAGTATTCACGTGCGGGGCCTTGGAAATGCCAGAACGTTAGTTTTGATTGATGGCGTGCCAGCGAATGATGCTTTTTATGGAACAATGCAGTGGAACTTGGTTCCGATGTCCTCAATTGATTCCGTGGAATTTATCCGCGGCGGTGTTTCTAGTCTATGGGGTAACTACGGCAGGGGTGGTGTGATTAATATCAAGACCAAAACACCAGTCAATAGTCAGCAAGAGATATCTGCGAGCTTTGGTGCATTCGGCACTGGCAACGTAGCCGCTTCAAAAGATCTTCATCGCCTCTGAAAATCTTCAATTGCGGTTCTCGGCCGACTACTTCAATACCAATGGTTATCAAAATATAGCAACAATTTCACCGGCTGCTGCTAATAGCATTAAGAATGGACAGGGCGATTCAGCCTCGTATAACTCTAACTTCCGTATGCAAGGGCTACTTTAAAGTCACTTAAGATACCAGCGGATTCTTCCGTGCGGGTTATCACACCATGTCGGATCTTTCATCAGGCTATGCCTTTGCAACCAATATCATGCAAGAGACTGATGTAGCTGGAGGTACAACAACTCGCTTAGATGATAAGTCAAAAGTGGATGTTAATTTCTTCTAGAAAACACGGGCTTTAATAAGCAAAATGGCTCTACGACTACTACTAGTAGATTAAACAATATCCCAGCCAATACTCCATATATCAATGCTAACTACAAGGATCCGTATAGTGCGGTTGGGGCCTCTGCTCAATTTACCCAAGAGGTAAAAGACTTATTGATCAATATGTAGTGGGTGTGGACGCCCGAAATATTGCAGGATCAAATCAAACGAATAACTTGAACAATAACGGCACATCATCCGCGGTGAGCTATGCTCAGGGGCAGCAAACATTCTATGGGTTAATGGGGCAGTTGAAAGCTAAGGCCGAAGCATTTCCATTAGAAACAACTTTGGCAGCACGAATAGACCAATGGAATAGCCAAACTCCCACCAACTACAATGCTGGACCCAATGGGATAAATCCCGTTTATCAAAATGTCCCCAATCAAAGTAAAACCCAATTTAGCCCTACATTAGGTTTGTTGTATAAGTTGACTAAAGACTGGGATTTGCGTTCTGCTGCTTATCAGGCTTTTCACGCTCCAGGTATGAACAATACCTTGCGCTCCTATGGTTCCTCCACTGGCTATAGCTTTGCTAACCTAAACCTTACTCCAGAAACAATGACAGGTTATGAGGTAGGTACAGACTATCGCTGGAAAGGGGGCTTTGCGCAGTTAACCGCATTTAATAACTACATTCAAAATGCGGTTGCTACATATAGCCTCTCATTAAGAAGTGCTACCGACATAGTATTAGCAAAAAGCTTGTGTGGTGTAACAGGTAATCCCTTGGCGGGTACAGGCAACGTAGGAATATGTAACTCTACGAGCATCAGCTATTACACCAACAATCAAAACCTCTTGAGTCAAGGTATTGAGTTTCAGTTTCATCATGACATCAACTCGCAGTGGGCAACCGATGTAAACTACGCCTTCACTAGTACTAAGTTAACCATGAGTGCTACTAGCGACCCTATTAATAAACAAGTTGGCGGTGTTCCCCAAAATATCTTAGGCGGTGGCATCATTTATTACCCTGTTCCTCAAGCTAGCTTGATTGCTGCTGTTTGATACGTGGGAAGTTCTTGGATGAACACCTCTAATACCTTACCTGTAGCATCTTATGCAGTTGTTGGTTTGCGTGCTAACTATGAAGTAACTAAAAACACTACTGTTTATGCATCTGCAGTGAATTTGTTTAATCGTCAATACATTACATTTGGAACTGGTAGCAATAGCTCCAGCTATGTATTGGGTATGCCACAAGCAATTTCTGTGGGTGCATGTATCATCTTCTAATGGCACATCAATTCATTCGCTCTTTGAGCCGTCCGCTCTTGCTCAGTGCGCTCCCCTAATGAGGTGCTGAGTTTTGGTGCGCATGCGCAAATGCAAATGGATCATTCATCAATGATGGGCTCAAAGCCTAAAAATACCTGTCAGGGCGCTGGCCTAGAGTGTGCGAATGCCGCCACTCCATTTTTTACTCCTGATGGCAATTTGTTGCTGTCATGGACCGCCAGTGGCGTCGTATCAATTGCCCAGTCTACCGACCTTGGAAAGACATTCTCACCTACGGTCCAAATTGCTGAGCGGTAAGTCATTAGATTCGGGCGCAGATGCTCGTCCACAAATGGTGGCTGACAAGCAAGGCAATATTTTTCTGGCTTATGCGTTTTTTAAAGATGCCAACTGGAACGCGCAAATTAACACCACTCGTTCTAATGACGGTGGTAAAACTTTCACTCCTCCGGTATCCCTAGTAAATGACGGCTCTAGTCAACGCTTTCCTTCAGTATTGATTAAGCCGGATGAGTCAATTTTTATTTCTTGGATTGATAAACGTTTAGTTGCTGCTGCAAAGCAGGGTGGTGGGAAGCGTTTAGGTGGATCTATTGCTTACTCATTCTCCCGGGATGGTGGAAAAACATTTGAACCAGAGCGTATAGCTAATGAGGCTAATTGTGAGTGCTGTCGTATCGGAGGCAGTCTTGATCCACAAGGCAATGCTGTAGTGGTGTATAGAGCAATCTTTTCTGATGGAATTCGGGATCAGGCGAGCCAAGTGATATCAACGACTGGTGCTGACCCAATACGCAAGGTGGCTGATGATAATTGGAAGACGGATGCTTGCCCCCATCATGGGCCATCTATTGCAGTCTCTGAATCAGGTAAATTCCATGTGGCTTGATATACCCAGGGCAGTAAACGCTCGGGAGTGTTTTATGCTAATTCCAGCAACCAAGGCCTTACATATTCACAACCTATTCGTGTAGGCACCGAAGGGGTTAATGTATCTAGGCCATACCTCATGTCATTGGGACAGCAGGTTTGGTTGGTATGGAAAGAATTTGATGGCCAGAAATCATCCGTTTACCTTAAAGAATCTAGGGATGATGGCAAGACCTGGGCTACGCCTAAAATTCTAGCTAGCACAGTAGGTTACAGCGACCATCCTCTGTTGCTATCACGCGGCAACGAAGTTTTTCTCTCTTGGTTAACGCATGATGACGGATATCAATTAATTAATATTGGGCAAAAGCAATGAAGCAGCATTGGTTAACTCTCCTCGCAAGTGTCTTCTTATCCCTTGGAGGATCAGCGCTTGCAGAAAATGCTTCTCTAAAGCCTTATCGAACTGGGGACTGGAAATCTATTACTAAGGCAGCTAATGGCGCGCCAATAGCCATTCATTTTTGGGGAGTCACTTGTGCCTGTATTAAGGAAATGCCGCAATGGGGTCATTTTGTAAAAAATAATCCAAATGCAAAAGTCGTTTTTATTCAGGTTGATGATGTTTCTGTGGATTCCATCAAAAAAATGTTGAGTAAGACTGGATTAGATAAGGCAAATAATTACTATGTTGTCGCTCCATTTGATGAGCGCTTAAGGTATGAGATTGATCCGCAGTGGCATGGGGAGACCCCTACAACGATCATGATTGACAAAAGCGGTAATGCCACTCGTAAAACGGGTTTGGTAGATTTTCAGAAATTGCAAAATGCTTTGATTATTAAATCCTAGCTAACGAAATCATCGAATACTTACTTGGAGAATGTATATATGAAAACAAAGTTATTGAAAGTGCTTTTGGTTGTTGTAGGATTAACCTTATTTGGTGGGGTATGTGCGCAGGGTATCACAAAAACGGTTACCACCAATACCATCAAAATTGAAAATGCCTATACCCGCGCAACTGCTCCTGGTCAACAAGTGGCTGGTGGGTTTATGAAAATTCAGAACCCAGGCGCTGCTGATCAATTAATCTCAGCTAGCTCACCCGTTGCTGGTGAAGTGCAATTGCACGAAATGGCAATGGAAGGTAATGTCATGAAAATGCATCAGTTAAAAGATATTCCTGTACCAGCGGGCGGGTCTGTTGAGTTGAAGCCAGGTGGATTACATTTAATGTTCATGAACATTAAAGCCCCCTTAACTGCTGGTGAAACTGTGCCAGTGAAACTGAAGTTTGCTAAAGCTGGCGAGGTAGAGGTCAAGATGCCAGTCAATGCAATGGGTGCGATGAAGCACTAAGAATCAAATGAGCTAACTACCGAAGTAATAAAAAAGCCCCTAGTTTTACTTAGGGGCTTTTTAGTTGGGTTATTCAATCTAGATTTTTAAATCCAAATCAGTCACCGCACCTTTGCTGGCGCTACTTGCTAAGCTTGCATATTTAGCAAGTAAGCCGCGGGTATAGCGTGGCTTAGGTTGCTTCCATGCCGCACGACGTTTAGCAATTTCTGCTTCGTCTACGTTGAGTTGAATGAGTAACTTATGTGCATCGATCGTTACGGAGTCGCCTTCATTGATAAGGGCGATTGTGCCGCCGACATAAGCTTCAGGAGCAACATGACCAACTACCATGCCCCAAGTGCCGCCGGAGAAGCGACCATCGGTAATGAGGCCAACTGACTCGCCTAGGCCTTGACCTACAAGGGCGGAGGTTGGGGCGAGCATTTCGCGCATACCAGGACCGCCTTTAGGGCCTTCATAGCGAATGATCACAACGTCACCATCTTTAATCTTCTGCGCCATGATGGCTGCCATCGCGTCATCTTCCGAATCAAATACGCGGGCTGGGCCAGTAATCGATGGATTTTTGAAGCCCGTAATTTTGGCTACACAGCCTTCAGGAGAAATATTGCCTTTAAGGATTGCTAGGTGACCTTGTTTGTATAAAGGATTATCTAAAGTGCGAATCACTTTTTGATCAGCGCGTGGCACTGATGGAACATCTTTTAATACTTCGGCAATGGTTTTACCGGTGATGGTCATGCAATCGCCATGAAGCGATCCACCGTCGAGCAAAATCTTCATCACTTGAGGAATGCCGCCGGCTTGATGTAAGTCAGTAGCCAAGTAAGTGCCTGATGGTTTCATATCTACAATCACTGGAACGCGTTTACGGATACGCTCAAAATCGTCAATCGTCCAATCAATTTCAGCTGCGCTCGTAATTGCCAAGAAATGCAATACAGCATTGGTAGAGCCACCAACAGCCATGATGACGCTTACAGCGTTCTCAATGGATTTTTTTGTAATGATGTCGCGTGGGCGTAGATTATTTTTTACAGCTTCAACTAGGACGCGCGCTGATTCGGCAGCGCTTGCTACTTTTTCAGCATCAACGTTAGCCATCGTGGAAGAGTAGGGCAAGCTCATGCCCAAAGCCTCAAACGAAGAACTCATCGTGTTCGCAGTGTACATGCCGCCACAAGAGCCGCTACCAGGGCAGGCGTGCTGTTCTACACCCTTCAAATCTTCTTCGCTTAATCGGCCAGATGTAAATTCACCAACGGCTTCAAATGCGGAAACAATGTTCAGTTCCTTGCCTTTGTAATGGCCTGGCTTAATCGTGCCGCCGTATACATAGATGCCAGGAACGTTGGTGTGGGCCAAAGCCATCATGCCACCAGGCATATTTTTATCGCAGCCGCCAATAACTACTACGCCATCTTGCCAAAGACCGTTGACACAAACTTCAATGCTGTCAGCAATGACTTCACGTGAGACAAGAGAATACTTCATGCCCTCAGTGCCCATACCAATACCATCAGATACGGTTGGCGTACCAAATACTTGCGCTTTTGCGCCAGCCGCTTCGAGAGCTTCTACTGCAGCATCTACTAATTTCTGTAAGCCGCTATTGCATGGAGTAATAGTGGAGTGACCGTTAGCAACGCCGACCATTGGCTTTTGGAAATCATTTTCTTCGTAGCCCATTGCGTAGTACATCGAACGATTAGGTGCGCGAGCGACCCCTTCGGTTACCATGCGCGAGCGTTCATTAAGGCGTTTCATGCTTATTACTCCAGTAAATGTTTGTTTCGAAAGGCTCTATTGTGCCGTGATAGTGGCTTGTCTTGCTGTCTTTGGAATAAAGCCTGTAGATAGGCTCTATTTTGTTGCATTGCAATATTAATAGGGCTTTATTCACCAGACCTTTGTATATTAGCTTTAAAGCCAATAGCTTAGTAAAAGGGGCTAGAGCACATTTAATCTTCTCCATTTTTTCTTTTGATTTCAATGACTAAAGTCGGCCATATATATCTGATTGATGACGATGAGTCCATGCGTATCTCGCTGACAAGAATGTTGCGGGAATTAGGCTATCTTGTAGAGGATTACGCTTCTGCCGCTGTTTTTTTGGAGAAATCTATACCAGTATCTCCGGCAGTCATTCTCTTGGATATGCAGATGCCTAATTTGACGGGTCTGGATTTACAAAAAAACTATTGAAATTAGGGTGGAAGACCCCATCGTGTTTATCAGCGGCCAAAGCCACCCCCCATCAAATAGTTCGGGGTCTAAAGAAGGGTGCGTTGGACTTTTTATTTAAACCATTTAACTTGGAAGAGCTTTTAAAAGCGGTCGCCGATGCAATTGAGTTTGATCGACGGCAGTTATAAAGAGAGTGTCACTGGATGTAGAGGCAAAAAAGGACTACGAGAGCCTAACACCTCGGGAGCGCGAGGTGTGTAGCTGGCTTGTGAAAGGCCTTTTGAATAAGGATATTGCGGTGAAGTTGGGGACCACCGATGCCACAATCAAAGTTCACAAGGCTCGGGTAATGGATAAGATGCATGTCGATTCACTTCAGAGCTTGGTTAAAAAGTACTTAGAGTCTGACCTTGAGAAGCACCCTTTAAATTTTTACTCCTAGTAGATTCCTACTAGTTGCTTATCCCACTTTGGTATTAATATCTCGTTAATTAGTTTAATACTAGAAAGATGCTCCGCAGTGAATAAGCCAGTCAAGCTCCCAGAAATTCGAAAAGAGGAATTTACAAAGGCCAGAGAGGCTCTGGGTTTAAGCACGAAGGATTTATCTGGAATGACATGTTTGTCTGTTCGGCAAATTGAGCAGATTGAAAATGGTGAGAGCAGTAGTTTTTATGGCGCTCAAGTAAAAGTAACCGCCGCTAAAAAGGTGGCTGGCTTACTGAAGCTCAAGGAAGAAGATGTATTTGATTTAAGTGAAGTTGATCTACCCGCCAAAAAATCAGTTGCAGAGGACGGCTTGCAGGATGTGGCAAAGACTTCTGCGGCAGGGAAAAAATTAAACACTGATAAAGCATCTGAAGTCGTGCAGGCAGCCAAGGTAGCGGTTGAGGTATTGAATGAACACAAACGTGTATCTGCTGGCCCATCAAAAATTGGCAACCAAAATAAGCGTGAGTCACAATCTCCGCAAAACCTTCAAAAGAAAATCTTTTTACTCTTGGCAATTGGCGCTGCCTTGATTTTTTCTGTTGTGAACTTACGCCCCTTATTTTTCCCTGAGCCAGTTAAAGAAGAAATAGTTGTTATTCAAGAAGCGGCTCCTGAGCCAGCCTCAGCTGCCGCCCCTGCGAAGCCAGTACCAGAGACTAAGTCAGTTATTACGCCTGCTGCAGTTGCAGAGTCAGTTCCAGCAGTTGCTTCGGTTGAGTGCCCTTCCGCAGATGTCACCCCAATTAATTACAAACCTGATACTCCTAAAAAGGCCGGCGATATGGTTTACGTACAAGCAAAAACTGCTCAAACTGTTTGTGTTGTGGACGGCTCTGGAAAAACTCAAAACAAAGCACTGGAACCAGGCATGGGTGTGAGCGTTTTTGGTAAACCTCCATTGAAGATTTTAACTGGTGGCTTAAATCAAGTGGATTTGTACTATCAGGGCGCCAAAGTTCGCCTCGGCAATACAAGCAATAAGACAATTATTTTGGAGCCGGCTGAAATTATTCAGCCAGTGGCTCCATCAGGTTCAACGGAGTCTCAGGCGCGTTGATGCTCCTAAGGGCTCGTTGGGGCAATTAAACCGCTGCGTTATCAGTTTCGCCAGTACGAATACGAATGACCTGCTCAACAGTCGTAACAAAAATCTTTCCGTCACCAATTTTTCCAGTACGCGCAGCTTTAGTAATCGCCTCGATTGCAGTTTCGACACGGTCGTCAGAAACCACAGCCTCAACTTTTACCTTTGGTAAAAAATCGACTACGTATTCAGCGCCACGATAAAGTTCAGTATGGCCTTTTTGACGTCCAAAACCTTTTACTTCAGTTACGGTAAGACCAGTAACGCCGGTTTCGGCTAAAGATTCACGAACTTCATCAAGTTTGAACGGCTTTATGATGGATGTAATTAATTTCATTTAATCTCCCCTAATGATATAATCATACCCAGAAGTGGAATAACCGGCCTAAAATCGGGCGGTCACAGGTACTAGGCCCTAAATTGCGAAGTAATTGGATAGCGCCAGTCGCGGCCAAAGGCCCGAGTAGTGACGCGAACCCCTGGCGGTGCCTGCCGGCGTTTGTATTCGTTTAGCTTGATCAGGCGCGTGACCTTTTCCACGCTCTCAACATTAAAGCCTGCAGCAATGATGTCTGCAATCGATTGGTTTTGTTCCATATAGCGCTCAACGATGCCATCCAAAACTTCGTAGGACGGTAGGCTATCTTGATCCTTCTGATCAGGGCGTAATTCAGCTGAAGGCGCACGAGTCAAAATCCGCTCCGGAATAGTTGGTGCAATACTATTGCGATATGCGCATAAGCGATATACCAAAGTCTTGGTAATATCCTTAATCACCGCAAAGCCGCCGGCCATATCTCCATAGAGCGTGCAATATCCAACCGCCATCTCACTCTTATTTCCTGTGGTTAAAACCAGCCTCCCGGTTTTATTAGATAGAGCCATCAGCAGGGTGCCACGAACGCGCGCTTGAATATTTTCTTCGGTCGCATCAACCTTCAAACCTTTGAACTGCTCGGCTAATGATTGCTCTAAAGCATCTACTGGGCCGCTGATTGGAATTTCGTCGTATTGAACTCCTAGATTCTGAGCCATCTCGCGAGCATCAATCCAAGAGATATCTGCTGTGTAGCGTGAAGCCATCATGACTGCACGCACCTTATCTGCGCTCAAGGCATCTACAGCAATGGCCAGCACCAAGGCAGAATCCACGCCGCCCGATAAACCAATAATGACACCGGGAAAGCGATTTTTGCTCACATAGTCACGTACACCTAGAACCAGGGCTTGATACGCTTGCGCCTCAACGGATTGAGGCGGAGAAATGAAACCTTTTTCCAGTTCACCGGCATTTGACACAGCTACGAGACCCAAGCAGGTTTCAAACTGAGGCATGGCCATGACTACTTGCCCATGACTGTCGAGCGCAAATGAGCCGCCATCAAAAACCAATTCGTCTTGACTGCCAACTGCGTTCACGTAGACCAATGGCATATGGGTTTGTGTAATGTGCCCACGTAGCACTTCTATGCGCAGAGCTTCTTTTTTGAGGTGATACGGAGAAGCATTTGGAACTAGCAGTACTTGAGCGCCGGAGGCGTGTGCTTGTTTAGCGGGCCCTGCATGCCAAGCATCTTCACAAAGAATTAATCCGTAACAAATACCGTCGCATTCAAATACGCATGCTTGGTTACCAGGAACAAAATAACGTACCTCATCAAATACTTCATGATTGGGCAATTCTTGTTTTGCATAGACCGCAATCACTTTGCCGTTTCGTAAAACGGATGCATAGTTTTGCAGACCAGCGGATGTTTTGTTGGGATGACCTATGATTACCGTAAGGCCAGGGTACTGGGCTAACTCCTGTGTCAGGAGTTCAAGTTGCCCTTGCGCTGCCGCAATAAAAGCAGGGCGGAGTAATAAATCTTCTGGGGGATATCCAGTTAGCGAAAGTTCGGGGGTTACTACGAGCTTAGCGCCTTGATTAAACGCTTCTAAAGCGGCTTTGTGAATGAGTTGTGCGTTACCTGCCAAGTCACCCAGTGAAGGGTTGATTTGTGCCAGGGCAATTTTTTGCGCGCTCACTCCGAATCACAAAACCTTATCAATCAATTTAAAGATTATTTATTCTCATTGTTGTAACGCTCGATGCCTTCAAGAATTTCTTTATGAGCATCAGCAACGCCACCCCAACCTTTAACTTTTACCCATTTACCTTTTTCGAGATCTTTGTAGTGCTCGAAGAAGTGTTGGATTTGATTTAAACGCAATGGGTTCATGTCTTCCGGTTTTTGCCAGTGCGTATAGATAGGCAAAATTTTGTCTTCAGGTACGGCTAACAATTTAGCGTCTTGCCCGCCTTCATCTTCCATTTGTAGTACACCGATAGCACGGCAGCTCACCACAACACCAGGAATCAATGGGAAAGGAGTAATTACGAGAACGTCAACTGGATCTCCATCACCGGCGATGGTTTTGTTGATGTAGCCATAGTTACATGGATAGTGCATTGCAGTACCCATAAAACGGTCAACGAAAATTGCGCCAGACTCTTTATCCACTTCGTACTTCACCGGATCAGCATTCATTGGGATTTCAATAATGACGTTGAAGCTTTCAGGGATCTGTTTACCTGGCTTGACTTTGTCGAGACTCATAAATACTCCAAATAATGATTAGTAAATACCCTGATCCTATTAAGGGGGCACAGAGGCGATTCTGTTACATACTGATACAGCTTAAAGACACCATAGTTTAAGGTTTTCGGAAATCGGGTCTACCTAAGTGCGGGTTATGCAAAACAATAAAGATTAACAAATGATTAACTTTAGGGAGTTCAAGCATGAGTAATGTCACTTTAGGCTTGTATTTTGCCTTGGCGTGCGGTGTCCTGGCCGTGATTTACGGTTTTATGATGCGCGGCTGGATCTTGAGATAAAGTATGGGCAATGCCAAGATGCAAGAAATTGCTGAGGCCATTCAGCAGGGTGCGGCAGCCTATTTGTCGCGCCAATATAAAACGATTGCCATAGTTGAGGTGGTTTTGACCATTTTGAGGGCTCTCTTTTTGGACTTTGCGACTGCGATTGGTTTTGTCATTGGTGCGATTCTCTCAGGTGCCTGTGGTTTTATTGGCATGAATGTTTCTGTGCGCGCTAATGTGCGTACAGCTGAGGCGGCAACCAAAGGCATGAATGAAGCACTAAATGTGGCATTTAAGGGCGGTGCAATTACCGGTATGTTGGTAGTAGGACTAGGTCTTTTGGGTGTCGGCTTGTTCTTCATGTTCCTGGTCTCTATCGGCGCAGGACAGGATCTCTCTTCTGTATTGCATCCGCTTATTGGCTTGGCATTTGGTTCATCCTTGATTTCTATCTTTGCTCGTTTGGGTGGCGGAATATTCACTAAGGGTGCAGACGTTGGTGCTGACTTGGTAGGTAAGGTTGAGGCTGGCATCCCGGGGGACGATCCACGTAATCCTGCGGTGATTGCAGATAACGTTGGCGATAACGTTGGTGACTGTGCAGGTATGGCCGCTGACTTGTTTGAGACCTACGCAGTCACTTTGATTGCTACCATGGTATTGGGTTCTCTAATGGTGACTGGTGCTCCAGTATCTGCAATCATTTATCCATTAGTACTTGGTGGTGTCTCCATCATTGCTTCTATCGTCGGTTGCTCATTTGTTAAAGCAACTCCTGGTATGAAAAATGTGATGCCTGCCTTATATAAGGGACTGATCATTGCTGGCGTGTTGTCTCTCATCGCTTTCTATTTTGTAACCAACTTGATCATGCCAGATGATGCTTTGGGTATTCCTGGAAGCTAGCGGCGTTTATTTGGTTCAACTATAGTCGGCTTATTGCTGACTGCTGGCTTGGTATGGATTACCGAGTACTACACTGGTACGCAATTTAAGCCAGTGCAGCATATCGCTGAAGCTTCAACTAAAGGGCATGGCACTAACATCATTGCTGGTCTTGGTATCTCCATGAAGTCCACTGCATATCCAGTGCTCTTTGTTTGTGCGGCAATTTATGCAGCATATTGGTTGGCTGGTTTGTATGGTATTGTGATCGCTGCTACAGCGATGCTCTCCATCATGGCAGGTATTGTGGTGGCCTTAGATGCCTATGGCCCGATTACCGATAACGCTGGTGGTATTGCCGAGATGGCCGGTTTGCCACAATCTGTCCGTGATATTACTGATCCATTGGATGCAGTTGGCAATACTACAAAAGCGGTTACTAAGGGATATGCGATTGGCTCTGCTGGTTTGGCATCACTCGTACTTTTTGCTGACTACACCCACGCATTAGAGAGCATTGGTCAGCAAGTGTCTTTTGACTTGTCTAACCACATCGTGATCATTGGCCTCTTTATTGGCGGCATGATTCCTTACTTGTTTGGTGCGATGGCCATGGAAGCGGTTGGTCGTTGTGCTGGCGCAGTGGTGGAAGAGGTGCGCCGCCAGTTCCGTGATATCCCAGGAATTATGGAGGGGGCTTCTAAGCCCGAGTACGGTAAAGCTGTAGACATGCTGACTTCAGCAGCCATTAAAGAAATGATCATTCCTTCTCTATTGCCAGTAGTGGCACCAATCGTTGTAGGTCTTTTGTTAGGACCGGCCGCATTGGGCGGCTTGCTGATGGGTACGATTGTGACTGGCTTATTCGTGGCTATCTCAATGTGTACCGGTGGTGGCGCTTGGGACAATGCAAAAAAATACATTGAGGAAGGTAACTTTGGTGGCAAAGGTTCTGAAGCGCATAAAGCTGCAGTAACTGGTGATACTGTAGGTGATCCCTACAAAAATACTGCAGGCCCTGCAGTAAACCCGCTGATTAAGATCATTAACATCGTGGCTTTGCTCATCGTGCCATTGTTACCAGTGATCTCACGTTAAGAGATTGAAGAAACAAAAGCAATCCATTGCAAGAAGCAGTACCTAACAAAAACGCCTAGCACTGCTAGGCGTTTTTTATTGGCCGGGTTTAAGATTATCAATCCAACGTTTCTAAGTAGCGCTGTGCATCTAAAGCAGCCATACAGCCCGTGCCTGCGCTGGTAATAGCTTGGCGGTAGATATAGTCTTGCACATCTCCAGCTGCAAAGACGCCAGCAATATTGGTGGCAGTAGCATTGCCTTCAAGCCCTGAATGAGTTTTGATGTAGCCATTGTTCATATCGAGTTGGCCAACAAAGAGTTCGGTGTTGGGTTTGTGACCAATTGCGATAAAGGCACCAGTCACTGCAATATCCTCAGTGCTGCCATCTTGTTTCTTAATGTGCACACCAGTTACACCTTTTTCATCACCAAGAACTTCATCAAGAGTTGCGTTCAACTTCAGCTCTACTTTGCCTTCGGCAACTTTTGCCATGAGACGATCGTTCAGGATTGGTTCGGCGCGGAATTTGTCGCGACGATGAATGACAGTGACTTTTTTAGCGATGCCAGTGAGGTAAAGCGCTTCTTCAACAGCAGCATTACCACCGCCAACTACGCACACATCTTGATTGCGATAGAAGAAGCCATCGCATGTTGCGCAACCAGAAACGCCGCGACCCATGAATGCTTCTTCACTGGGTAAGCCAATGTATTGAGCGGAAGCTCCTGTGCAGATAATCAACGCATCGCAGGTGTAGGTTCCAGAATCGCCAACTAAGCGAATTGGCTTCTCTTGAAGAGCTGCCGTATGAATGTGGTCAAAAAGGATCTCTGTATTGAAGCGTTCAGCATGCTTCAAAAAGCGATCCATGAGCTCTGGTCCTTGAACGCCATTAGCATCGGCAGGCCAGTTTTCAACGTCTGTGGTGGTCATTAATTGACCGCCTTGAGCTAAGCCAGTGATAAGAGTGGGCTTCAAATTGGCACGTGCGGCATAAACAGCGGCGGTATAGCCTGCAGGGCCAGATCCGAGGATAAGAACTTTGGAGTGTTTTGGGGTATTTGTAGTCATATCCAAATTATAGATTTGCTTGTTTACAATCGGTAGAACATGGCAAGAACCGCATATCCGAAGTCCAAGGCTCCTTTGAGCCCCCAGACCCCTGAAAATGGCGGGCAGGGCCGAATGCCCCGTCTTTTAATGGAGGCTCGCTGGTTCATCTCCTTGGGACTCTGCCTGGGATTATTTGCTATTTTGCTCAGTTACTCCAAGGCTGATCCTGCCTGGTCCCATGCTAGTTTTGAGACTCCCAGGAATTTAGGGGGGCGTTTTGGGGCCTATTTAGCCGATTTAATGTTCTATATCTTCGGAGTTTCTGCCTTTTGGTGGGTAGCGCTCTTTGGACGCCGTGTCTTACATGGTTGGCGCGCGCTTTGGAGCATCCCACTGCCAGTTGACCCAGAGGCTAAGCTAGATTCGCTATTAGTTCGTTGGCTGGGCTTTGGACTGACTTTGGCTTGCAGTATGGGTCTTGAGTCCATCCGCATGCATTCATTGTCCTGGGAGCTTCCTAGGCCTCCTGGAGGCATTTTAGGAGAGCTCATTGGCAATCTACTGCAAATGTCCCTTGGGTTTACCGGCTCTACTTTGGTTTTACTTTTTGGTCTTTGCGCCGGACTCTCTTTATTTCTTCATTTTTCTTGGTTGGATGTTGCAGAAAAAGTAGGGCGTTTCTTGGAGGTAACTTTTCACCGTTTGCGTGAGCGTCGCGATAGCGAAGAAGATCGTAAATTGGGTGAAGTTGCCGCTGAAGAGCGAGAAGAGTTTGTTGAAGAGCTCCGTGGTCGGGTGAAAGTGGCAGCTCCAGTGCAAATTGTGCGTGCACCTGCAGAGATTCCAAAGAGTGCGAGGGTAGAGCGCGAGAAACAACAACCATTATTTGTAGATATCCCCGATTCAGAATTGCCACCATTGGCATTGCTAGATCCAGTACCAGAGGCAAAAGAAACCATCTCTGCTGAAGTGTTGGAATTTACTTCTCGTTTAATTGAGCGCAAGTTAGCGGAATTTAATGTTCAAGTAACTGTGATTGCTGCATACCCTGGTCCAGTGGTTACTCGCTACGAAATCGATCCCGCAGTGGGTGTGAAGGGTAGTCAAATTGTGAACCTCTCGCGCGATTTAGCGCGTTCACTTGGTGTGGTCAGCATGCGCGTTGTGGAAACGATCCCCGGCAAGACTTGTATGGCTTTGGAGTTACCAAACCCCACACGGCAGTCGGTTTACTTGTCTGAGATTCTGACTTCACAGGTATATAACGATAACCATTCATTACTTACTCTGGCTTTAGGTAAAGATATATCTGGCAGCCCAATGGTTGCCGACTTAGCAAAAATGCCTCACTGTTTAGTTGCCGGTACTACTGGTGCAGGTAAGTCGGTGGGCATCAATGCCATGATCCTCTCGCTCCTATTTAAGGCTAAGCCTGATGAAGTACGCTTGATCATGATTGATCCGAAGATGCTGGAGATGGCAATCTACGACAAGATTCCGCATTTGCTTTGCCCTGTTGTGACCGACATGAAGCAGGCTTATAACGCTCTGAATTGGGCTGTGAATGAGATGGAACGCCGTTACAAACTTATGAGCAAGTTTGGTGTTCGTAATCTCGCTGGCTTTAATAAGAAAATTCTTGAAGCAGAAGAAAAGGGTGAGAAGCTCACTAACCCATTTAGCTTAACGCCAGATGATCCAGAGCCAATCTATAAAGCGCCAGTGATTGTGATTGTGATCGATGAGTTGGCTGACTTGATGATGGTCTCTGGCAAGAAGATTGAAGAGTTGATCGCTCGTATTGCTCAAAAGGCGCGAGCAGCCGGTATTCATCTGGTGTTAGCTACACAACGTCCAAGCGTGGATGTTATTACTGGCTTGATTAAAGCAAACGTACCAACCCGCATTTCATTCCAAGTCAGTAGCAAGATAGATAGCCGAACAATTTTGGATCAGCAGGGCGCGGAAGCTTTGCTTGGTATGGGTGATATGTTGTACATGGCGCCAGGTACTGGTTTGCCGGTACGAGTACACGGTGCGTTTGTATCCGACGATGAAGTGTATCGCGTCGTCGAGTGGCTTAAAGAAAAAGGCGAAGCCAACTATATTGATAGTGTGCTTGAAGGCGCTGATGAATCCAATGTCGATGCGTTGACTGGCGAAGGCGGTGGTGAAGCCGATCTGCTTTACGATCAAGCGGTTGCTATTATTTTAGAAAACAAACGCCCATCGATCTCGTTGGTACAGCGTCACTTGCGTATTGGTTATAACCGCGCAGCACGCCTTTTGGAAGATATGGAAAAAGCAGGTCTCGTATCAAAGATGGGTAATGGCGGCAATCGCGAGATTTTGCATCGTCCATCTGAGTAAGGTTTCATGTCAAAATTTCTTATTGCAGTATTTGCCATTATTACGAATATCCTTTTTTCAGGAATAGCTTTTTCGCAAACTGAAAGTGGCGCAGAGCAATTGCGTCAATTTGTGCGCAACTCCAAAACGGCAGAGGGAGATTTTGTACAACAGCAATTGCGCGCACCAAAGGCTGGTGAGCCACAAGACAAAGGCTTGAAAGTTATTCGTCAAACCCAAGGTCACTTTGTATTTCAGCGTCCGGGTCGATTTATCTGGGAAACACAAAAACCTTACGGGCAAAAACTGATTGCGGATGGTAAGCAATTAATTCTCTGGGATAAAGATTTAAACCAAGCAACCTTTCGTCCTGCAGGGCAGGCATTGGCCTCAACGCCCGCAGCGATATTATTTGGCGAAACATCCCTAGATCAGCACTTTGATTTAATAGAAGGCGATGAACGTTTAGGTATGAGATGGGTATCTCTCGTTCCTAAAAAAGATTCAGGCGCCAAAAATCAGAATGATCTGCCTTATACAAAGATTTCTATTGGCATGGTTAATGGCTTACCTAAGGCGCTGGAATTAACGGATGGCTTGGGAGGCGTGGTACTGGCGACTCTAGACAAGATCCAATTAAACGTTAATTTACCCGCTAATCGCTTCACTTTTACCCCACCGGCCGGAGCAGAAGTCTTGCGCTTAAACTAGAGCCTGAATATCGAACTAGACCCAACCAACCAGAGCAATATATGATTGATCCGCAATTACTCCGTAAAGATATCGCTGCAGTTGCTGCACGTTTAGCTACTCGTAAATTTCAGCTTGATGTTGATAAATTCAATGCCCTTGAATCTGAGCGTAAATCTTTACAGACACGTACCGAAGAATTGCAAGCTAAACGCAATCAATTGTCTAAAGCGATTGGTATGAAAAAAGGCAAAGGTGAAGGCGTTTCTGTCGAGATGGTAGAAGTTGCTCAAGTAAACATCGATATGGAATCTGGTGCATCACGCTTGGCAGTCCTGCAGGCAAAAATATCGGATTTCTTAATGGGTATTCCCAATCTTCCTGACGAATCAGTTCCTACCGGAAAAGATGAGACGGAAAATAAAGAAGTGAAGCGTTGGGGTGAGCAACCCATTTTTGATTTTGAGATTAAAGATCACGTCGATTTAGGTGGTCCATTGGGCCTTGATTTTGAGGTCGCCGCCAAGATTAGCGGCTCGCGCTTTGTTGTTCTTAAAGGGCCGATTGCGAGATTGCACCGCGCCTTAGCCCAGTTCATGATTGATACGCATGCTACACAACATGATTATCAAGAAGTGTATGCGCCATACATGGTCAATGCTGCCTCGATGCGTGGCACAGGTCAGTTACCAAAGTTTGAGGAAGACTTATTTAAAGTTCCACGTCAAATGGGCGGGGAAGGCGAAGGCGGGGAGGCGAAAACAGAAAACTTCTACCTTATCCCCACTGCAGAAGTTCCAGTAACCAATCTGGTTCGCGACGAAATCGTCAATGCTGATCACTTGCCAATGAAATTTGTCGCACACACCCCATGCTTCCGATCTGAAGCAGGAAGTTATGGTCGCGATGTGCGTGGCATGATTCGTCAGCATCAGTTCGATAAAGTAGAGTTGGTGCAAATCACTAAACCAGAGCATTCTATGCAAGCACTTGAGGATCTGACTGGCCATGCTGAACGAATTTTAGAGTTACTCGAATTGCCTTATAGAAAGGTGTTACTTTGCACGGGTGACATGGGCTTTGGGAGCACTAAGACATATGACCTAGAAGTATGGGCTCCATCACAAAGTGCTTATAGAGAAATTAGTTCATGTTCAAGCATGGGCGACTTCCAAGCAAGACGCATGCAAGCCAGATTTAAATCGGGACAAGGTAAGCCAGAATTGGTCCACACTCTAAATGGATCCGGGCTTGCGGTAGGGAGGGCTTTAGTGGCACTCATAGAGAACAAGCAGCAAGTAGACGGCAGCATTGCAATTCCTAAAGCACTACAGCCTTATTTAGGTGGTTTAGAGTTGCTTAAACCAATTTAACTTAGACAAGCAATCACTCAGATAATTACTAAGATGACTAAGTGCTCAGAGGTTTTAATCTTTATTTTCTCGCTGTTAATATCTCACACCGTTTTGGCCAATGAGAAAACTTATCGCTGTGAGGTATTAAGTGATGCATACATTAAAAGCAATGGCGAGCTCTCTTTGGCTAAGGATAGCCCAAGAGTGGGTCAAGAATTTGCAGTAGTCAAGAGAACCGGAGAAGTAATCGGGGATGTGATGGATTCCTTGAAAAATCCAAAAGTATTAGCCTCAGGAAGCAAGGGCAATTCTTATAAAGTTGTCTGGATTCAAAAGTCAGAAGGTAAGAACGGCGCTTTTGTTGATTACCTCAGCATTGAAGAATTTGCATCTGGAGGTAAGAAGCCTTTTGGATTCTTTTCTGGCGGACTTCTCATGACGGGCGTCTGCGAGTAAAGAATCATCAGGTTTTAAGCGGGATTGCCATTTAGGTTTTATTCTGTGTATATCGGAGAGGTGGCAGAGTGGTCGAATGTACCTGACTCGAAATCAGGCGTAGAGTCAAACCTACCGAGGGTTCGAATCCCTCCCTCTCCGCCAGCTTAATAAAATTAGTCACGATCAATAACTTTTTAATTTGCGCTCTATTGAAAATGAAAAAAGCCTTTTTATTCTTACTCTTACTGTTTGCGATCTCTTGCTTTGCCAATCCAGATAAGCCCATTGCAAAGGTTGAAACAGGTCTACTTCAGGGCTCCACTGAATACAACATGAATGTATTCAAAGGTATTCCATACGCAGCGTCACCAGTTGGTGATTTGCGTTGGCGCCCACCACAGCCAGCGGCTTCATGGAGTGGGACCCGTGACGCATCTAAATTTGGTGATTCTTGCCCGCAACCAAATCTGAAAAACGAAAATAAAGGCCCTGGATTACCGGGTAATGAAGATTGTCTAAAGCTCAATGTATTCACACCTCAGAATCCTGGAAAGGATCTACCAGTTATGGTGTGGATTCATGGTGGTGCTTTTGCAGATGGATGGCGCTAGAGATCCGCTCTATGCGCCCATTAACTTAATTAAGAATGGCGTCATCGTAGTTACCTTCGATTATCGCTTGGGCTCCATCGGATTTTTTGCAAGCAAAGGGTTAGTTGCAGAGGCTAAAGCTAAAGACGAGCCAGTGGGTAACTATGGCACGATGGACCAAATTGCGGTACTCAAGTGGGTCAAGCGCAATATTGCAGCTTTTGGGGGCAATCCAAACAACGTGACTATTTTTAGTGAATCTGCGGGTGCACGAAGTGTCACTTGGTTGATGGTGTCGGATGCAGCAAGAGGTTTATTTCATAGGGCGATTGCTGAAAGTGCACAGCAAAGCCCTATACGAGGTGTAACTGAGAAGCGTCTGGGCTTGGCTCCGGCTACCGAGATTGCACAGAAGTATATGCTAACCCTCGGGGCAAAGTCTTTAAAAGAGTTGAGAAGCTTGCCTACCCAAAAGTTGGTACTCACCGCAGCTGAACAAAAAGCTGGGGAGTTTGGTGGATCTATGATTGACGGCCAGATTCTCAATGGTGACCCTGTTCCTCTGTTTGCTTCGGGCTAGCAGGCAAAGGTGCCTTTCATGATCGGTACTGACTCCTGGGGTGCGCCAGCCTCTTTACTTTTAATCAGCCTCCTCTAGATGCTCTTGCAAAAGCGTTCAAGGAGGATCCAAAGATGGTTAATCAGCTGTATAGCAATATCCCTGAAAAGTGCGCTGTATCAGCTGATTTGATGGCCAATATGTTGTTTCGTGCGAGTACTAAATTCTTAGCGGATAGTATGAATGGTGTTGCACCTGGATACGCTTATTATTTTGATTACTTAACTAAGAATATTCGTCCGGCTTATCCTGGGGGTTCCCCATGCGTTCGAGATTAGTTTTGTATTTGGAAGTAACGCATTCACCAATCAAGCCCCTAAGGCACCTGAATCATCAGCAAATCGTTGTGCTCGAATTGAGAATGCCATTGCTGAAAATAAGAAGGGCGGTATATGGCCAGGATATATGTATCCAATCACTGATAAAAATGATCCACAAGATATTGCGATGTCTGAAAGAAGGTCTGCTAGTTGGGCGTAGTTTGCTAAGACTGGAAATCCAAATGTACCTGGTCAAGCCACTTGGCCAATCTACAATCTCAAGGATGATGTCATGAGAAGCTTTTCCGAAAAGGGCGAGACAATCACTGGCATGCTGAAGGATCGAGTTGACTATCAGCTGCTTCATTTGAAAAAACTCTATACCCCTGAGTGATTTAATAAAATTGTTGTATTAATTAGAGCCTTTAAACCCTTAACCAATAATCTAAACAATGAGAAAATTAAGCTACCTTTCAGTTTTAGTGCTCGGCACTATCATCAGCATTCTCTCTTCTGCCATATATGCTGATCCGCCTATGCCACCTTTTTATGCTGCTGTTGCGAAACTGACCCCAGAAGGTAAGTTGGGGCAGGTAGTAAAACAGGAAAAAATTGTCGCTTCTGTAAAGGGGGCGCAAGCATGGAGGGTTGCTTATATTTCCTCGGATATCTCGGGTAGAAAGACCGTTGTAACTGGTATGGTAGTTGCACCTACAGGCCCAACACCTGCAGGCGGTCGTCCTGTGATGAGTTGGGCTCATGGAACGACTGGTACTGCACAAAACTGCGGTCCTTCTCTCCAGTTGTTCCTCTGAATCAATATTTTTTAGTTGGTGGAAATTCTTGGACGGATTACGGTATTCTTTCCATAGATGAGTGGATTAAAGAAGGGTATGTAATTGCTGCTACAGATTACCAAGGCTTGGGTAGTGGTGGGAGGCACCAATATGGAGTTTTTGCCACGAACGGCATGGATGCCATTAATGCTATTCGTGCGGCAGGTTCCATGAAGGATGCTGGGGCAAATAAAAAGACGCTTGTATATATGGCTGGTCTCAAGGAGGCGGCGCTACTATTGCTGCGGCGAGCATGCCTGAATATATTAAGCAAAAGGGGACTGTGTTCGATGACCTAGATGTGCTTGGATTTGTTGCGTTAGCTCCATTGGATTTGGCCGCAGCAGTACCAAAGGAAAAAATTACTCAAGCCCAAGCGGACGAGTATTTTGCAGGGACTCTTAAAGAATTTTCAAACGGCGTCTTTAATTTTTCACATGCCGTCATGGGCTATTGGGGAAGTCAAGCTGCATTTCCTAATCTAAAGTTATCCGACATCCTCACTGATAAAGGCGTTAAAGCGGTTAATGAGGTTTTAGATAACAAATGTATGCATGCAACTGCTGATATCTTGAATTACAACTACAAAACTACCTTCATGAACCTCGTTAAGCAAACTCCTAGCAATACTTTGGCTTGGTCTGAAGCGTTTGTGAAAGGAAGTGTTGCTCAAGTAAAGCCGGTGGCGCCTGTGCAAATTTATTTTGGCACTGCAGATATTACTGTTCCTCCACCAATGCATAAGGCTTATCAAGATCAAATGTGTAAGTTGGGAGGCAACGTGGGAAGAATGCAGTTGCCTGGAGCGCAGGATCACTACACAACTCCTCCGGTATCGCAGCAATATTACTTGCAATGGATTAAGGACAGGGTAGCAGGCAAGCCATTGGCAAATGCTTGCCCTCAAAGCTAGTAGAGGTAATACTTTTTAATAGAAAGCCGCCTTCGGGCGGTTTTTCTTTTGGGCGTTTTGTGGTGAGCATTGGCTTTCTGTGTCGAAGGGGTCTACACCCCCTTTGGGGGGTTTATTGGTATTCATATTTACAAGCGAAAACAGGAGATCCTATTATTAGGATAAGATTCCAATCTTTGATTCTTTAGATAAGAGATTGGGCATGAGCGTAAAGCAACGTATAGGTTTTATTGGTCCGGGCATCATGGGTCAAACATGGCCGGTCATTTATATTGGCTGCTGGCCATCCATTAAATGTGTTTAATCGCTCAAAAGCAAAAATAGATGATTTGGTTGCTAAAGGCGCTCAGCGGTTTGACACGATTGGCGATCTTGTAGCAGCGTCCGATGTCATCATCACCATGGTTGGTTATCCAACCGATGTGGAAGAGGTATATTTTGGAGCTGGCAAGATCTTGGATCGAGCTAAGAATGCTTATTTAATTGATATGACGACCTCCAGCCCCTCACTGGCTAAGAGAATTGCGGAAGAAGCAGAAAAACGCGGTTGTCATGGACTGGATGCACCTGTATCGGGTGGTAATGTTGGTGCTCGTAATGCCAAGCTCTCCATCATGGTAGGCGGGAAACAGTCAGACTCTGATGCAGTTCTACCGATTTTGAAAATCATGGGCTCTAATGTTGTTTTGCAAGGTGGTCCTGGAGCTGGTCAGCACACTAAGATGTGTAATCAGATTGTGATTGCCGGAACCATTATGGGCGTGAGCGAAGGTCTAGGATACGCAAAATCAGTGGGTCTCAATCCTGAGACGGCAATGGAGTCCATTGGTGGTGGCGCCGCATCTGGATTTCAGTTGCTTAATCTGGGCGCCAGGATGATTGTTGGTGATTTTACACCAGGTTTTTATGTAGAACACTTCTTAAAAGATTTGGGCATCGCATTAGAGGAGGCTCAGAATGCGAAATTAGATTTGCCCGCTTTAGATTTGGCTAAAAAACTCTATGAGGGGTTGGTGGCTGAGGGATGCTCAAAAAATGGTACGCAAGTACTCTATAAAAAATACGCTGCATAAGTAATTTTCACGCTTCGATTTGAGCAGGGTGAAATATCTCTGCATATTTCACTAAAGCAACGGATTCTACTTAATAAAAAAGCCACTCATTTGAGTGGCTTTTTCTTAGGAAATCTTTTTTTATTCCATCCATTGGCTTACTGGCGCAGCTGCGTCTTGCAGTGGTTGAGAAATAATATCCACCAACGTGGGTTCACCACATTCGATAGCCGCTTTAAGAGTTGCCTCTAATTTTTGTGGATCCTCAACTGTCCAAGAGCGCACACCATAAGCCTCAGCAACTTTAGCGTGATTGGTACGATTAAAGTCAACGGAGTAATAACGTTGATCGTATCCCGATTTTTGGCTTGCCTTAATCCACCCATAAACCGCGTTAGATATCACAATCATCAGAATGGGTAACTTGTAGCGAGTGATTGTTTCTAATTCGCCAACTGTGAAGCCAAAGCTACCATCCCCCATCACAGGCGACACATTTGGATTGTGGTCTACCAATGGCAGCACCAATGGCTGCTGACATCGCAAAGCCGAGGGCACCATGTGCTCGGTTGGTTATAAAGTGTCTGCCAGATACATCGCTTTGAAAATAAGCGGAGAAATAGGGGCATGGGGTGCCTGGGTCCGCACAAACAATAGCATCTTTTGGAAGAAGCTTATTTAGGGTGAGCACAATCCTTTCTGGAAGGATGGGCGATTCATTGCTAGTGGCTAGCTTGAGGAAAAGCTCAAATTTGAGCGTTTTCGTTTTGGCGACTACTGGTTAGCCCATCTACATAATCCGTCACTCGATTCTGAATATTTGCCTTTAATTCAGTGAGCAGTTTCTCAAGTGTTAATTTAGCATCACCCACTAGGCTTGCTGCGATGGGATAGTTTGCGCCAATAGTATCTGGATCAACATCTAAGTGGATGATCGGAATTATTTTATTAGGAAAGCGCCAATTTTCAGTGGTAGTCGATCCGGCACGACAGGCCATAAAGAAGACCAGGTCAGCGCTATTGATGACTTCTCGAGTTGCCATCACGCCACCATTGGCTCCTACAACACCGGCATTTAATGGATGGGTGCCAGCCAAACTGCCTTGACCGCTGACGGTAGTGCAAACCGGAATATTCAGTAGCTCGGCGATATTTTGAAGCACCTGTTCCGCGCCTGAATTAATGATGCCACCACCGCATACGATTACGGGAAATTTGGCGCCCAAGATTAGCCTCGTTGCCATTTCAATATCGTGATCGTTTGCTACGTATCGCTGAGAGGGGTAGCTAGAGTGCTCCTTCTGTCCCCAAATATCACTGGTCGACACGGGATGTTTTTGCACGTCATGGGGAAGGCAAATATGAGCACTTCCAGGTTTTCCGGTGGTCATTGCTCTGAATGCGGTTCGCACTGCAGATGGAATTTGCTCTGCTAAATCAACTGTTGTATTCCACTTGGTAAGCGGCTTATATAGAGCCTGTTGATCTAATTCAGTCAAAGGAAACTTGCCGCGGGAGGTGACGGGTACATCAGAGGTAATGCCTAAAACAGGAATGGAGGATTCATTGGCCTCAACTAGGCCAGGTAATAAATAGGTTGCGCCACCACCCTAGGTCCTTCACAAACACCAACTTTATGCGTTACACGCGCATACGCGTCTGCTATATATCCTGCACTGCGCTCATCTCTGGTGAGAATGTGTTGCATGCCGTGATCAAGTCTTGCAAGCGCATCATAGAATGGCAGGCTGGTGTCGCCGCATAACCCAAAAATATGTTTAACATCATATTCTTGAAGCATGCGTACAAGAGCCTCTGCGCCATTGATTTTGTCGGCCATATTAATCTTCTAAATTCAATTGAGTATTTTTTATAAATTGCTGCTAACGGTCATGATCACGTCTCACATGCTTGTCTAATGTAGGGCCATCACTTGCTTGAACATCAAATCCCCCTTGTGTGAGTTTGGTTTTGATCTCAGGATCACTGAGTACTGCCTGAAAATCAGCAGTCAGTTTTTTCACGATTGGAGCAGGGGTGTCAGCTGGAGCAAATGCTCCTATCCATGAATAGGCTTCAAATCCAGGGTATCCAGATTCAGCTATGGTGGGGTACCTTTGGCAACTCTTGGTAAGCGTTGCGCTCCAGTTACGGCTAGCGCCTTGAGTTTGTCTGCCTGAATTTGACCCTTAAGTGCTGCATAGCTAAGCAAGGTCATGCTAGCAGTATTGCCAACGACAGCAGCAATCGCAGGATCGCCACCACTATAAAGGTACATGCAAGGCAAAGATACCGGCTTTACGTTTGATGTCTTCCATTGCGAGCTGGTTTAGCGAACCCATGCCGGTGGACGCATAACTATAAAAACCCGGATTCTTTTTTTACAGCCGCAATAAATTCTGCAAGATTATTTCCGGGTACAGATGGGTTAGCAGCAATCACTAAGGGAAAGCGAACTAATAGACTTACGCCCGCAAAATCTTTGAAAGTGTCATAAGGAAGCTTGGGTTTGACTATTGGATTGATGGAGTGATTATCAAAACTAATTAATAGGGTATTGCCATCAGGTGCAGAGCGAGCTACGTATTGAGTGGCAATTTGGCTTGCGATTTTCAATGACAACCGGTCTACCAATACGCTCTGATAGCTTGGATTGAATAGTACGTGCCGTGATGTCAGTACTACCACCGGGCGGGAATGGTACGACCAAGGTAAGCGATTTATCGGTTTGAGCATAACCTTGATTGGATAGGGCGCATAAGGCCAAACCTGAGAGGAGTAGTTTTGAAATGATATTGAGTGTGATTTTCATAGATTGGTTGCTAGAGATTTTGAAAATACTGGCTATTGATAATGAAGTCTACAGGATCTAGTGAGGTTTTGCTGACTTGTGCGCTGAGTACTTGAGACTGATTGAGATCTTCCAACTTTTGTATATTGAATTGAATATTTGGGAGCTGAAGTTGGGCGGACTCATCATTCGCGATGAGGTGCTTTTTTCTAGATTGAGTAGTCGACTCAACACTTTTGTGCTGTCAAGAACATTGGGGCTTGCAATCGTAATGCTTTGCAGATGACCCAATTGATTCTGGTGTTTTAGCCATTGCTCTTGCCATACATAATCTGGCGTCAGGTGTTCGCAAAAGTAGATCCTGATTCCTGGGATAGGCTGCACTGAAAAGCGTACTATTTTAAATTGGACCAATACTGATTTACCCATGTATTCAGATTCACGACTGAGGTCTTGAATAGGATTTACAGAAAAGCCGTTTTCTAGAAGATCCTGATAAGTCTTTTCAGCATTGTTTGTCTAAATACTAGGGCATCGAGTCCAAGGGGCTGATTAGCTATTTCGGCTCTTTGTAGCGGTTTACCAGACTCCCACTCCAGTAGCTCAATATAGCTGCTATCTAGCATGATGAGCTGGTTAATGGAGCCTAGATTATGGTGAGCGAGTGGGGTTAATTGAAACCCTTGGGATAAAAATTTTCGACCAAGTTTGTGAAGTTGATCTCTGTCAATGATTACCAAATGGTCAAAAGGGTATTCTTGAGTATGGGTCACAGAGAATCAAATAGAATTTTCAAAAAAATATCATATACGATATTAGATATATAGGAGACCAAAGAGAATGCTGCGAATCCGAAGAAATATCAGCTGCATGTTTATGCTTGGGTAACGCTGTTGCGCAAACTCCCTCTGTTCGCGATTACCCCAGCAAGACTATTGCGATGATTGTGTCGTTTCCACCCGGCGGGGCAACAGATGCCCTTGCGCGAATAGCGGCGCAAAAACTGTCTACTAGTTTAGGCCAGGCGCTAGTTGTTGATAATCATCCCGGCGCTGGTGGCACCATAGGCGCTGCTTTAGTGGCTCGTGCTAATCCAGACGGTTATACGATTCTGTTTACTAGTAGTAGCACGCATTCAGTTGCACCTAGCTTTAATAAAAACTGCCATATGATGCGGTAACTGATTTCACTCCAATAGGTGGAGCGGTAGCATCGCCTTCGCTTTTGATGGTGACAAAAACATTACCTATTAAAACGTTAAAGGATCTCATCCTCTATGCAAAAGCGCATCCAGGGGAATTAAACTTCGCTTCCAGTGGTAAATGGCACGGTAATTCAACTGAATGTTGAGGCACTTAAAGCCCAAGCAGGTCTCGACATGACCCATGCTCCCTACAAGGACTCCGCCTTAGCTTTACCGGACCTAGTATCTGGCAAGGTCCACGTCCTATTTGATGTCATGGTTGCTGGCCTTCAGCCTGTCAAGGATGGCAAGCTCAATGCTTTAGCAGTGGGTGGGACCAAACGCTCCACTTTGTTGCCCGATGTCCCCCACGGTTGCCGAGGCTGACAAAGAATATGGCTTAGGGCAATTTGAGTCTAGTACTTGGTTTGGTTTATTTGGGCCGAGAAACTTAGCTCCTGATATCGTGGCAAAGCTAAATGTAGCCTTAAATAAGGTCATCGTATCTCCTGATGTGGTTGAGCGCTTTGCACAGATTGATGCTGAGCCTTTGCCTGGTACTCCAGATAAATTTGCAACGATGGTCGCAAAAGAGCGGGTGCGCTGGAGTAACTTAATTAAACAAGCACAAATTAACGCGGAATAATCTCTTCATGAAATTTAATTGGAATAACCTGTACCCAAGTATTCGGGTGCCAGTAATGGGGCGTAATGTCGTCTCAACCTCCCATCCTTTTGCCGCTCAAGCAGGCCTCAAGATCATTCATCAAGGTGGTAATGCGATTGATGCTGCTATTGCAGCAGCTGCGGCATTAATGATTGTGGAGCCAGTCTTAAATGGGTTAGGAAGTGATTGTTTTGCGATCGTATGGGATGGTAAGGAGTTGCATGGACTGAATGTTTCTGGCGTAGCTCCACAAACCTGGAGTCCAGAATATTTCTCGAATAAATATGGTGTTGATAGCAACGGATTGGCAGATAGGCCAAAACGAGGCTGGGATTCGGTCACAGTGCCTGGTGCCCTAAGCGGGATGGGAAGAGTTGCATAGACGTTTTGGATCTTTACCGTTAGGTGATTTATTGCAACCTGCAATTGAGATCGCTGAAAAGGGCTATGCCATGGCACCGGTGGTGGCCCATAAGTGGAACGCCGCTATTCCTGAGCTGGAGCAGCAGCAACCAGGTTTTGCACAGGTTTTCATGCCACATGGACGTGCACCAAGAAATTGGAGAGATATTTCGTTTTCCTTCGGCTGCCAAAACCCTCAACAAGATTGCTCGCTCTGGAATTCGTGAGTTTTATGAAGGAGAGATTGCCCAAGAGATTGCTGTGCATGCAAAAACTCATGGGGGCTCGATGACTGAGCGCGATCTCGCTAGTTATAAGCCAGACTGGGTCGGAACAATTTCTCAAGATATTCGAGGTGCAGATGGAAAGATTTACTCCATGCATGAAATTCCACCTAATGGTCAAGGCATAGGAGTGTTGATTGCTCTTGGTATTTTGCAAAACTTTGACCTTGCCAGTTTGCCAGTGGATGGGGTTGAGAGTCAGCATCTCCAAATTGAAGCAAGGAAATTGGCATTCGCAGATGTGTATCAATATGTTGCCGATCCACATTCAATGGCAGTGACACCTGAGCAAATGCTTGATCCGGCCTACTTATCTAAACGCGCCAAATTAATAAACCCGCGCAAAGCTACACACTTTAATTTTGGAATGCCTCAATCGGGTGGGACCGTCTATTTGACTGCTACCGATGAACAAGGTCGCATGATCTCTTTTATACAAAGTAATTACATGGGATTTGGTTCGGGGGTAGCTGTTCCTGATTGGGGAATAAGTATGCAAAATCGTGGATTTGGTTTTTCGATGGATCCCAAATCTGCCAATGTGGTAGCTGGGGGCAAGCGTCCTTTCTATACTATTATTCCTGCCTTCTTAATGCGCAAGGAGGGGAATATTAGCGTTCCGCAAATGAGTTTTGGTGTCATGGGTGGCGATATGCAACCCCAAGGCCATCTCCAAACTATTTTAAGAATGCTTTCTTATCGTCAGCAACCTCAGGCCGCTTGTGATGCTCCTCGCTGGAAGGTAAATCGTGACTTTAGTTTGGATGTAGAAGCAAGCATGAACGCCGATACGGTTCAAGGCTTATCTTCCTTGGGGCATGTATTAAAGAAAATAGATGATCCTTATATGGATTTTGATGCAGGGCAATTTATATGGAAACTGTCTGACAATCCCGCAGATGGCTATGTCGCTGCTAGCGATCCCCGTCGTGATGGGCAAGCAGTAGTGTATTAATCCACCATAAAGTTATAAATAAAACAATTAAATTTGTTCCGCTTTAGGATAATTTGCTATTCAAAAAAACCCTTGTAATATTCGTACATAGCGTTCTTGATAACGCTCAATGTGCTCTACAAAAGTAGATGATTGAAGTTGAAAAAATATAAAGGGTCTTCATGTCGGCGCTAGCAAAGAAATATATTGAATTTGCTAAATTTGTAGGAGATGTTCAGTTCAAGCACGCTCTTAATGCGCACGAGTGGGATACTTTGCTTCTCATTTCATCTGCAACTATAGACGGTGCTAAGATCAAGGTTAAAGAACTATTGGAGATGGGTGATATTGCCTCTCCCGCAACAATCCATAAGAGTATGAAAATTTTGATCGATAAGGAACTATTAGGAATTAATCACTGC
Organism: Polynucleobacter necessarius; assembly: GCF_900095205.1. Taxonomy (NCBI): domain Bacteria; kingdom Pseudomonadati; phylum Pseudomonadota; class Betaproteobacteria; order Burkholderiales; family Burkholderiaceae; genus Polynucleobacter; species Polynucleobacter necessarius. The sequence goes on from NZ_LT606951.1 coordinate 711,348, forward strand.
AAAAATGATGCTCGCGTGAAATACCTTTTTACTACCAAAAAGGGTATGAAATTTCTGCAGGACATCGGCAAAAGAATGTGATTGGCAAGAATTATTTGATTTAGTAAAGCAATCCATCAGAAATCTGTTGCTCGCGTTCTCACCAGCAACCACTTAGCTTCACCAGCCTTGAGTTTGTATTGGATTTGACGATACGAGTATTTATCCTTGCTTACCTTGCCATCAATCCGAAATCTTCTCTCTAAGGCGTTTTCAACTACAGCAAATTCATCATGACCCATATAGCCAAGCGCCATTTTGGGATCATCTGTGATTGCGGGAAGGTGGATTGGCGTGATAGAAATATTCTTGTTAGAAGCATAAGCTAGCAAGATTCCTTTGGCGTTAGCATCGTTGGCGTTGATGTAAATATAGACCTCCGGAAATCCTTCGCCATTGAGGTCAGCGATTTCTGCACCTGTCACCTTGCCATCAATATTTTCTTTGATAGGTAAATTCTCTCTTTGCAAACCCTTGGTCGTTAGTGTGATCGAGTTATCAATATCTTTGTTGGCACTTTGGATGTCAAAAGTGAGTCCTTGGTATGACAGGGTGGTTGAGAAGGGGGCTGATGCTTTGCTAAATTGGGTCGGGGTGCCATATTGGTTTGGCTGTGCCAATGCATTCATTCCTCTGTTTAGTCCTAAACAAATGAGCAAATAGAGAGCAATGCGTAGTTTCATATTAACGCTTGAGGCAAATAGCAAGACTAGGTTGAATGGCATCCAGACAAACCTGTGCATCTGCGTTATTCATCACAGCGTTTCTATAGCCCGCATAATATAAAGACCAGATTGCATAGCAACGCGCATCAATTTCGTCGTATTTATCATGAGCTAACGCATCGGCAATTGGTTTTAATATTTGCATTAACTGGTCAATGATCAATGCTTCATATTTTTCTGACCACTTCCAGCCAAACGCAGCGCCTTCCTGGCGAATGCTTTTGATTTCAATATCCTGTTTATAAAGATCTAAAAGATAGCCCTCAATAAAGTTCAGCGCACTGATCTGTGATGAGCCAGTAAAAGGCTGGATGCCTTCAATCATTTTCTGATTTACCAGCAAGATCACTTCGGCCAATAAGTCGTGCTTATCAACCCCTAAGCGGTACACCTGTATTGGGCTGATGCCTGCTTCTTTAGCAATTTCACGAATTCCTACATCTTCATAGCCACGACTAGCAAAGAGCCTATGGGCAATTTTGACCACGATCAATAGCCGTTCTTGAGCTTTATCGCTTTTTGGTTGGGTTTGGTTCTTATTCATAGTTATTTACAACTGATGTCTATGTAATAATTATAGGTACATTTGATAACATGTTAACAAAAATGAAGAATATTCAACGATTTCTTATCGGCATTGTGGCGATCATTGGTTTAGCCTCATGCACCACCTATCGCTATGAATACACAGCACCCCCAACAGAATCTGGCAAAACTTGCGCTGTGCAGTGCATGAACACCAAAAATGTTTGCTATAGCGGCGCTCAAACGCAAGCTCAAAATGATGTATTGCCAGCAACAAAATAATTTCAACTATCAGGCTTGCGTCAATAGAGCACAAAGCCATGATGATGTGAAGAAGTGTCACCCAAATGCGCAATACTGCTCAGCTAATCCCAACTACTGGAATTGTGATGAGTCATACCGTCAATGTTTTTCCGCATGCGGCGGAACAGTCCATATGTACAAGAACGATTAAATAAAAAACACACATCATGAATCTAAAAAATCAAATCAAGATCATTTTTTTTGCAGGCGGCTTAACGACCTTTCTAGCAGGAGGCATATCTAGTGTTTATGCTGCGGCCTGTGCGAGCAATTCGAGTCCGGGCTCAGCCAGTTGTTCTGCGCTGCTAATTAATTCGACCACTACGAATATTGATATTAGCGGTACAGTCTCTTCCCTTCCGTCACCTTCTACGGTTTCAGCTGTCGAGGTTACTAGTGCTGGAAGCGTACCGTCTTTGAGTATTGCAAGTAGTGGCGTTGTTAGTAGTAATAGTGCCGATGCTATTTTTAATTACGGTGGTGTAATTACATCGCTAACCAACAATAGAAATATCTCTAGCACAAGCGTGGGTGGCTCTGGAATTTATAACGCTTCTGGTGGAACAATTTCATCTTTGACTAATACCGGTGTTATTAGTGGGACTAGTCGAGGAATTACTAACGCTGGGACTGGTTCAACAATTGGAACAATTATCAATACCGGCAGTATCACTGGTTTTTACGGCATTGTTAACCAGGGTGGAACAATTAATAATATCTCCAATGCGGCACCATTGCCGCAAACGGCTCTAGTAATAGTAATGCCATCTATAACATCAGCGGAACCATAGGAAGTGTTACCAATAGTGGCAGCATACATAGTGTTGGCACAGATAGCGTCGGCCCTACTGCTAGTTATGCCATCGCCAATGGCGGAACTATTAACACCATCACCAATACTGCAGCAGTAGGAACATCTACGAGCGGAATTTATGGTGAAAGTGGGGTAGATATTAACAATACGGGAACAATCAGGACGCTTAATAACGCCCAAAATAATTTGTTTATTCAAGGAAATCTTCCAACCAATTACAACATCATTATTAATGGCCCCAATAATTATGGTGGGTTGACTGCATATACCCCAACTGGTACCACCAACTTTGGAATTGATACAACTAGATCCAGTCTGCCAGCTGGTAATGCCGCATTTACAAACGTGTTAAGTGGAATTTTGTTAAATAATTTAGCCATTACATCAGGACTGATAACTGGCGGATATGTCACTACTAGGTGGATTCTCTCGTCCACAAATAATTCTGTTTGGACCTTAAACACCTCTAGTCTGGCGTCTGCATCCAACACAAACTACAATTATACCTCTAACTCTAGTTCTGCTACCACCCTAAATAAGGATATTGTCACTGCCTATAACGCCGTAGCATCTAACCCAAGTGCTGCTAATCCTGTATTAGCTGACGGCCAGACATTTACAACTAATGTCTTGTCTGTTGCCACTGCTGCCCAAGCTGCTCAAATAGGCTTACAGTCAAATGCAGAAGGTTACTCATCAAACCGCACAATACGCTTGGAGCAGATATGAATGCCGTTAGCAATACTGTTCTCGATCGCATTGATTCACCAGCGGGCAAGGGCACTAATACCGCTAATCGAGTGCAACTCGATGATGGCCGCTATTTATGGGGAGATATTGGTGGTTCCCATGGCAATGTTAATAGCTATAGCAACCTCGCAAGCTTTGGTTATAACTTGGTTGATGTGATTATTGGCGGAGACTTGCATCGCGACAGTCAAAAAAGCTATGGAGTATTTGGTGGTGTGGGTTATTCCGATATGGCTAATAGTCAAACGGTAGTACAAAGTTTTAACTCAACTAGCTACTACTTAGGCGGCTATGGCTCTTATTACTTTGCTGATAACCTAAAGTTATCTGGCGCTGGCGGCTATGTTTACAGTTCTAACAGCTCTTCGCGTAGCTTGCCATCTGTTGCTGGTTTTACTGGCGGCAATGGATCTGATAACTATGGAAGTAATGGTATCTACGCTGCAGCTAAACTATCAAAAGATTGTGTGATTAATGACTCATTTACCTTGGTACCATTTGCGGGGCAGTCTTATGCACAGTTTTGGACTAAGGGAGTAACGGAAACTGGTGGTGGCGATTTTAATGTCGCAATTGCCTCTGCTACTTCTTATTCAACCGTTTCTTTTGCTGGCCTTGATCTGGTGGTGCCTTTAGTAAAGGGGGTGAAGGATCCTTTATCTCTTGTTACCTTCTATAAATTTGGCTACGACTGGTTCGCCAATAGCAATGCTGCCCATTCAGTAACGGCTACATACACTAACTTACCTTTGGCGCCGCAAGCTTATGTAGGCGCTAATATGGGACCAATTAGTCAGCAAATTGGAGTGGGTTTACAAGGCGCCATCACAAAAGAGTTATCGGGTCGTATTGGTGCCGTAGCCTCATTTAATACTCATGGTCAAGAATATGGTGGTGGTGCTGAGTTAAGGTTGAAGTTTTAATTATTCATGAAAAAGATCTTTTCAAAATTGGTCTTATTGGTTTGTGTCTGGTTCATTTATTTAGGTGCAGCATTCGCTCTTGATCTTAAGGATTCCCTCCCGCCCGAGGGGGCTAAATTTAAGTACGACATCTTTTACAAGGGCGATAAGGTTGGGGTACATCAGCTCAAAGTGGTGCCCCGATGGTGAGTTGATTCGGTTGGACCATACGCGTGAAATCGATGTCAAGGTTATGATGATTACCGCCTTTACCGAAAAGCATCGCTCAACCGAGTGGTGGACCAAGACTCCACATCTCTCAAAGCTCAATGCCAAGACGCAAATGAATGGCAAAGAGGTTGATATGACAGGACAGATCAGTCCCCAAGGTTTTGTCTTCAAGGTTGGTGACCAAGAGGAGGTGGCTCCATTCGACGCAGTGACTTTAGCTAGTTATTGGGTTGCTGATGCACCAAGACATCCTGTGGTGATAGATGTTTCTCAGGGCAAATTACTCAAAACCACCAGTAAGAAATTGCCAGATGGCTCGATTGAGTTAACAGGTGACGGATTTCAGGGTAAATTCACATACGAGGGAGATTTTCTCTTGGTAGGGGAATTAACTCGCAACGGTAATACCGTTGTTTATAAGAAATCACCTGGAAACTAGTATCTTGGCATTGCGTACTTAATTCGCTGCATTCTCTGTTTCCCTCCTTTTATTGGGAGGCATTCTATGCTCAAGCGGCCACGCCGCAAGAGGCGACTAAGTCCGATATCAAGGCGCCGGAGCCAATCAAATTAAGTGAGGCGGTTACTGATGCGATTGTTACTGAAGAATTGCAACGTAGCGTACTTTCTAGATTAAATAAGGCAGATCGCAATAAAGAGTTATCGAAGGAGCTGGAATATCTCAAGTCGGATTTGGATGCATTGGTAGTCAACATCGATGACAAGCCTAGTAATCTTAATCCGCAATATTTAAATCAACAGCTTACTGATCTGCAGCATCGAATTACTACAGTAGTGACGCAACTAGAGGGGATCTCACTGCAGATTCAGTCTGATAATTCTGCTATTCATACAGATATGGGTAAGTGGGAAGCCCGCATTAAGTGGCTTGATACCCAGAAAGTTCCACCTTCTATTATTCAGAGCGCCAAATCGATTGTGCAAAGGTTGGAGAACACAAGCTCCTTACTACAATATGTTCGTAATGAAATGTTCTTAACTTTGAGCCAAGCGATTTTTCTGCAGGAAATTAGTAATGCGGCCCAACAGAAGATTGCTAATGTCTTGGTGAATCAGCATATAGAGTACTTAACGCTAGAGAAGCAACCCATTTGGGCATTAGATAACTCACCAAGGGGTGGCAATGGCAAGAATTGAATTCTGTATGGAAGTTGTTGTCAGCTTACGCTAATCAACATTTGGCATTCTTGCTGACATTTTCAATTGTCAGTTTTATATTTAACTTTTTTATCTTTAGGCTAGGTGTTCACAAGGCTGTTTTACCAGTCCAGGCTGCATATGGTCGTCCATATTCCGCCTGCTTACTGATTTTATTGATGGCCTTGGGTTGGTTATCCCCTAATCCGCCTGCACTTTTTTACGAAGTCTTGGTGTTAATCGCTCCAATCCCCGCTGCACGATTATTAGATCGAGCTTTAGCTAGACCCATTCCATTGACGCTATATGGTATTGCGATATCTACGGTGTTTATTTCGATACGTCACTTTGTCGAAGACGGCAATGTGATTGATCGTGTCTTGTTAATTATTCAGTCTTTATTCATTGCTTTTGCATTTATGTCTGATCTAAAGAATGGTTACCTAATAAAGGCAATTCCAAAATCAAATCCAAGCCTCATTCGTTTTGTTGCCTGACTGATTGGCTTGATGTCATTGTTGACTATTATCGGTGCTGTTATTGGATTTAAAGGGCCATTGAGTATTTTGCGTCTTGACGTAGGTGGCATCCTCGATATTGCCATGGTATATGGTGCTACTTCCTTGGCTTGCTTTGGTTGCGTATTGGCTCTCTTTTAGGCAGTCCAATATTGAGTTGGCTAAATTGCGCGCGTAATAAAGACCCCGACTTACTAAGATCAATTCGCTTGAGCTTAGTCATCGCCACTATATGGGGTATATTGATGGTGTCAGTAGGGGTCTTAGATTTGGCACCGTTTTTAACTGCCGCATTACAACGCTTCATGGCATCTACTTTCAAAATCGGCAGCATCTCCATAGATGCTCACGCCGTCGTGAGCGCGCTGGTTGTCATTGTCGCTGCCTACGTCATCACCAATGTGACTAGCTTTGTCTTGAACTCTGAACTGATGCCCAGACTTTCAATGCGCGCCCTGGTAGCAAATTTGCAATCGTAACAATTACGCGCTGGATCATGGTGATCGTGGGTATTGTATTGTCAATGGGAGCGCTAGGTTTAGACATGAGCAAAGTAACTTTAGTCGCAGGCGGCACTCAGCGGTGGGCATTGGTTTTGGCTTGCAAAACGTGGTAAATAACTTTGTATCGGGATTGATCTTAATTATTGAGAGACCCGTAGGCGTGGGCGATGTCATTGAGTGGGGTAGTCAGTCTGGAACAGTAACCCGCATTGGTATTCGTTCATCGACTGTGAGAACGCGTCAGGGAGCGGAAATTCTTGTCCCAAATGGTGAGTTGGTTTCTAAAGAAGTGATGAACTGGACTCGCTCAGACCGCCGCCGCCGTTATGACATCGCCATCACCGTCAACGCCGGCTCAAGTCCGGAGAAGGTGATTCAGTTAATACAGGAAGCAGCTGAGTCTGTTCCTGAGATTATCAAGGCTCCTGCACCACAGGTGATCTTTAAAGGTTTTGATGATAGCTCGCAGAACTATATGCTCTTGGCTTGGGTTGGTGCCATTGAGGTCGGAGCACAAGCGCAAAATGATTTGCAAATTGCAGTGCTAAAGAAGTTGGAATTGTGGTGCAAGCTCCACCAGCGAGCTAATATACGGATGCTTAAAAAAGAAACCGCCAACTAGGCGGTTTTTCTTGGTAAATATTTAAAGAGGCTTATTTACCAAACAATGCTTTGGTTACATGGGTATCTACAGTATTACCATTTTTACTGGTAAAACATTTTTTTGTTTAGTTTCGCAATGTAAGCCGCCTGACATCGTGAAGCTGGTTGCGTCAAAATCTTTCAGACCAACTTGGTTGATTTGATTCATGAGATTCTTGGCTGCCTGAGATCCGAGTTCCATCTCTGTAATGGCTACGGATACCCCTTGATCGTCTGCACAAAAACCACTCTTCTTGTCACAGATCACTCCACCTGGCTTTGGAAAGGTGATTGCGCTATTAGGCTTTGATTGAGCATATATTGACTGGCATAGACTAATCAATAGGGCTCCAATCACGAAGCTAGATTTGTAGGTGATTTTCATCGGGAGGCTCCTTTTAAAAGAGTGTCATGTTATCAATATACTGGTAACAGTATTACATATCATTGCCAACTGATTTGCGGTAGAGTTTGTAACAACAAAGGAATAGTGAACCATCATGAAAGCATCAAATAAAGCACTTCTTATTGGAGTACTCATCGGTCTCACTGCGTGTTCAACGTCGGTAAGTAAATTTGGCGTTTATCAGCAATCGGATGGAACGATAGGCGTTCATGCGCCTAAGGATGCGAAGGAGAATGAAGCGCAGGAAGTAGCGCTAGAAGAATGTAAAAAGCTGGGAAAACGAACCGTGATGATTCTGGAAAGCCGGAAAACGGTCAATGACCGTTTTCCGATTACTTACATCTACGCGTGCAGATAGCTCATTTAGTGGTAATAGCTTGGATTAGCTCAATAACCACTTCTTAATTGACTTATTGACGCACATTGCATCTAAAGCAAGACCAAAGAACTCAGAACCATTGGTAACCATGCTCTCAATGGCCTCTACTTTGCCGGATTTGATCCCGCGTAAATAGGTGGTGGCACGATAACGCAAGAAGTGCTCTGTTTCGCCTTCTTCATTTTCGGTAGAGCAGAGCTCTAGGCTGCCATAACGAGTTTCCGGGTTGATATTGAGGATAGAAAGCCCTAAGGCTCCAATTAATTTTTCTGGAACCGGAATAGGCACATAGGAGTAGAGAGATCAGCATCTCTTCCTCATCCACCTCAATGATGTGATCAATATCCAAAACATCATGTTCGGTTAATTCAGTCTCACCAGAATCGCCCCCACCAAAAGTAGACTCAAACTGCAACATGGCAGTGTTGCTTCCTTTGGAGATCTCAATCATGTCAGGATAGCCAAGCAATCCTTTCCACCAATACATCAGTGAAAAGGTGCAGGGCTTTACCTCTACCAATCCCTTTTTAGTGGACTTGGCAAAGTAGAGACCATAAAACTCATCGTCCTGCTCGAGACCGTATTGGTCTACTTTGGGAGCTTTGGGCGATGTTTATTTTGTAGCTTTCTTTGCAACTTTTTTAGCTACTGGCTTCTTCGTAACTACTTTTTTAGCTACTGGTTTCTTCGCAGGAGCTTTCTTCGCTGCGGTTTTTTTCACTACCTTTTTCACTGTCTTTTTGCTTGCAACCTTTTTGACAGCTTTTTTTGCAGGGGCTTTTTTACCACCTTGGTCGCTACTTTCTTTTTTGCTGGAGACTTCTTTGTAGCCATGGTTTATTACCCTTCTTTGGTAGTTATTGTGCACAATACACATACTGGTATTACTGCAATTTCTATAAAGAAATAGCTATTCCAATATGGGGTTTTTCCTGCGGATTACAAGGGGAGGGGTTGAATAAAAAAATCAACCTAACCATTGTTCTTGTAATGCAGGGTTGCTAAACTGAATCCGAGTAGTTTTGTATAACCTAAATATGAAGAGAATCTATGTTTCCTGAATATCGCGAACTCATCACTAAACTAAAAACTTCGGATCGTCATTTTTCTCATTTGTTTGATAAGCACAATAATTTGGATCAAAAGATTCAAAGAATGGAGGCGCATTCTGAGCCAAGCATCCCCGAAGAAATTGAGACTTTGAAAAAGGAAAAGTTGCTTCTCAAGGATCAGATCTACGCAGTCCTCAAGAAGGCAAGCGCCTAGCTATATTAGGCAAGAAAAAAGCCTAGCTGAGTAATTAATCTAGGCTTTTTTCAAAAAGCAGGCTTTGAGCAGCATATTGCCTGCTTCTGTTTTGCAGTCCACTTCATGATTGCCTGAGACTGGGCGCATACCTTTAATTTTGGTGCCAACCTTTAGGGTGGTTGATGCCCCTTTAACCTTAAGGTCCTTGATCAGGGTTATCGTATCGCCATCTGCCAATAGATTGCCGTTGGCATCTTTCACGATGAGTCCAGCCTCAACTTTTTCAGTGGCTGCAGCCATGGGCGACTCGTGGCCGCACTGGCCGCAAATAAAATTTTCCCCATCGGGATAGGCCATATCTTCCTGACAAGCAGGGCACTTCGGTAAATTATCGGTATTCATGGACTTATTTTAGTCCAGGGTAAATAGACTGGCGCTGTGTATCATGACTCGCTATAGAATGACCTGGTGAACAAAGCCCTCAAAATTACCCCCATTGTTTTTCTGGCAATTCTTGCCGCAATAGGTTTAGGAGCATGGTATGCGGGCTTCCTTTGTTAATCCCACGCAATTGACCAAGCTATTGAGCTCTTCGGTTAAGGAGGCAACTGGACGCGAGTTGGCGATTGCTGGTCCAGTAAGTCTCAGCGTCTTTCCCACAATTAGCGTTAAGGCTGAGCAAGTTTCGTTGAGCAACGCTACATGGGCCAGCAATACCAATATGTTGACGCTGAAACAAATAGAGTTAGATGTCAGATTAATGCCGCTTTTAAAAGGAAGTATAGAAATTGGCAGAATTGGTTTGCTTGGTTTGCAAATGAATCTGCAAACCAATCAGGCTGGCGATGGTAACTGGAATCTGACTCCACCCTCAACAGAGCCTGGAAAAGCTAGGGAGCCAACTTCATCTGGGGACACTAACAGCAGCGCCATGTTTGTTTCCTATAGCGCCATTGATATTGTTGATACTCAGATCAATTATCAAGATGCTAGTCAGAAAACCAAAGTCATCCAGATTCCTAAGTTGGCTATTGGCATTAGTGATGGCAGCTCTAATATTTTGATGGACTTGAAGTATGCTAATTACACGCTAGGCCTAAAGGGTAAGACCAGTTTGCTGCGCAACGCTATTCGAGATTGGAATCAGTCCCCGGTAAAAGTCGACTTAGATTTAGGCCTCACCCTCAATGGGAAGTTGTTAGCAATTACCGGCGTCATTGATAAGCAACTCCAAAAACTACCGCAATTTCAAATTAATCTAAATTCAAAATCATTTGATTTAGCCCCATTAGCAGGGTCAGCTCTCGTAGCTGGCTCAGCTGGAAAGTTTAGTGCTGTGGCATCTCCTCAATCTCAGGAAAAGTATTTCTTCTCTGACGAAGCGCTCCCCTTTAATGTATTGCCCGTAGCAGATGGCATAGTTAATATCAATATTGATCAGCTCGAATTGCCAGGTCAGGCACCGTTTACTAACTTCAAGACCACCTTACAATTTAAGAAAAATAGAATCGATGCAAATGATTTAAGTTTCAATGTTGGTAAGGGGAGTGCAAATGTGCAGTTTTCCATTGCAGACCTGAATGCACCTTCACCTAAAATATTTTCAAAAGGACTCGCTAAAGGATTTAGCGTGGAGCAACTCTTGGCTAGCACTGGCTCTAGTTCAAGTGTTTCTGGCGGCGAAACTCAATTGGCTTGGAATCTTAAGGGAAGTGGTTTAAGTCTGCACCAATTGGTCAGTCGGGCAAATGGAGTGGTTCAGCTTTCAGTGGGGAAGGGGACTGTGGATACGCAGTTTTTAAATAAGGGCGGTGACTTCGTCATTGCCTTATTAAATGCGATCAATTCTTTGTACAAGAAAACCAAAATCAAAATGATCTGGAATGTGGTGCTGTCGCTTATCTGCCTGTAAATAGTGGGTTAGTCAACATTCAGAATTCAGTTGGAGTTGAAACAGATCGTTTAGATGTTGTGCTATCGGGCACGATTAATCTGGGTACTGAGGTCTTAAACCTCACCATTAATCCAAGAGAAAAGTCTGGTCTGACAACCGGTTTGGATTTGGCTGGTCTAGTCAAGATTGAGGGCACACTACAAAACCCAAGCACTGGGGTCAATAAAGCGGGGGTGGTAAATAGCGCCGTTTCTATCGGATTAGGATTCTTAACTGGCGATATCAGTATTGCCGCAGAGAATGCTAAGTCAATAGCGACCAAGTCACAGCCCTGTAAAGCGGCGCTACATCCTTGGTCTGATATATACCCAGCAAATAAGTAAGCTAGAAAAAGAGTTTAGAACACCGAGCCGCTGACAAAGAGGCTGAATAACGAAATAAAGATGCTGGCAAAAAATGCGGTCCAGAAACTGGAAATCGTAAAACCACTCACTACAGCAGAAACAAGCATGAGCACCATTGCATTAATCACCAGCAAAAAGAGCCCCATCGTCACCACTGTTAATGGCAATGTGAAAAGAATCAGTAATGGTTTAACAATCGCATTAGCAAAACCAAGAAGTAGGGCGGCAATGAGGAGCGAGCCTCCATCTGCAAAACGCAGACCACTAAAGATATAGCTTGCAACCCATAGGGATAAAGAAGTTAAGCCCCACTGGACTAGAAACAGCGTTAAGTTACTCATGGATTTTCCTTTTTAATTGATGAAGGGCTTAGTCGTGTGAATATATTAGCAGTTGATTAATAGTGGGGAGGAATTTCATCTTTCAAGCTACCGCCGTCCCCGCTGCTACTGGCCTGCTCTTTCACGGCTTTGAGTTCGCGGTAGAGAAACTCGATTTGCTGCTGCTGTTTGTAGACAGTTTCATTTAGCTTCTCAATCAAGTCTTCCGTGAAACTCAACTTAATTTCTAGATTGGTAATTCGTTCATCGGACATATTTCATTCACTCTCTTATTCAGAGACGAGCTCAAAAACGCCCATCTTCCATCTCTAATTTAGGCCTTATCCAAAAATCATGGGATTGCATGGATTCATAGACATAGGCAGGCTTTAAGGTAGCTTCCACATTAGCAAGAAAAACCACTTTATAAAAGCCGCCTGTCTTAATGTGTCTGAGTTTGTTGCCGGGCTTAAAAATGCCATCATCAGGATCAGCCATTTTCGGTTTGCTCATAAAACGTACTTTCTAGGTATGATTTGGTGATGGCCAATTCCATCCCGTACTCCATTCTAGATATATCTCCGATTCCACAGGGATTTGCTGCTGGTGATGCGCTACGTAACTCCTTGGATGTGGCCCACCCAGCTTGCTGAAAGATGGGGCTACACCCGTTACTGGATAGCCGAGCATCACAATATGACGGGTAATGCCAGTTCTGCAACGGCGGTATTGCTTGGTTACCTAGCGGCAGGTACATCTCGCATCAAATTAGGCTCTGGCGGCATCATGCTTCCCAATCATGCTCCACTCGTGATCGCAGAACAATTTGATACCCTAGAGTCTCTATATCCTGGTCGCATTGAGTTGGGTTTAGGCAGAGCCCCTGGAACCGATCAAATGACGGCTCGTGCCTTAAGGCGTGATCTCCTGGGCAGTGATGACCGCTTCCCTCAGGATGTTCGTGAACTTCAATACTACTTTGGGCCAATTCAAGAGGGGCAGTCTGTCAAAGCCGTTCCAGGGGCAAATACCAGTGTGCCCATTTGGATTTTGGGATCGAGTCTATTATGGTGCCCAATTGGCTGCGCACTTTGGTTTGCCTTATGCCTTTGCCTCACACTTTGCCCCAGACCAGCTATTGGAAGCAATGACGATTTGTCGCGAACTCTTTAAGCCGTCTACCTAGCAAGCAACGCCTTATTCTGCATTTGTAATGAATATAGTGGCGGCTGATACGGATGAAGAGGCACAACATTTATTTACTACGCTTCAGCAAAATGTGATGAGGATGCGTCGCAATACTCGTGGGCAACTACCGCCTCCAATTGTTGATATGGATGAGTTTTGTGAGCCCCATGAGCAAGCGGCGGCAGCACACACCCTGCAATGTTCTTTGGTGGGCTCTTTAGAGACGATTCAAAAAGGAATGCGAGCTTGGTTAGATCGCACTGGCGCAAATGAAATCTTTTTTACTGGTCAGATTTTTGATCATCAAGCGCGCCTCAAATCATTTGAGATTGCTGCTCAGGCTGCTCAAAGCCTTTAAGTGACTTACTACTCGGTAATCGCGTTGTAATCGGAGGTGATAATGACGCTTTCCTTAGCGGCTTGATTGGCAAGCTTAAGGACTTCATTGTCCTTGCTGATTAATAAACAAGGTTTAGCTGTATAGGCAAGATTAAGAAAGACTTGATCATCTGGATCTTGACAATGCCATGGTGCATTCATCAGGGCTTCGTCGGCTATTGGTCTTCTTAAGTTGCGCCACTGTTGCAAGATATTTTCTTGGGAGGCTTGCTCCAGACAAAAGAGTGGGCGACTGATGACATCAGCAAACTCTTCCATAGTTTTTGGGGTAGCTAATGTATCAATCTGGCCATCAATTAATCTTTGTTTGAGATGAATTGCTCTGAAGTCATTAAATACAAAAATATCTAGTAAGACATTGGTATCCAAGATAACGGTTGACACTCTTTCAGACATATTCTCTATTGGCAATGCATTACTGATTAGCGCGCCAAATTTCTGGAGTGATGGTCACTTGGACCTTATCAGATGAAACATAAACTTCACCATCTTGAATATTGACGTGAATCACCATACTGCGTTCTACGAGCTTATTGAGTTCATTAGCTTGATCTGCGGGAATGGAAGCCACCTGGAGGTTACGAGCGCGGCTTAACTTATTGGCGATACCGTCCCACCAGATTTTGCTAGTCTGGCCACCATAGCAGTAAACCATGACTTGATCTGATCTACCGCATGCTTTGAGGATGCGGCGCTCATCAGGTTGCCCAATTTCGATCCAAAGCTTAATCGCATCTGTCAGACCCTTAATCCATAAATCAGGCTCATCGGTATCGCTCAAGCCTTTGGTAAAGACAAGGTCTTCATAGGCTTGTAATGCAAAGGCGATGATTCTGACCATCATCCGCTCATCAGTTTCTGAGGGATGCCTAGCAATGGTTAAAGAGTGACTGCCATAGTAATGGCGGTCTGAATCTGCGACATGAAGGTCGGCTTTGTGGATAGTTGCGCGTAGAGCCATATCCGTATTATCGCCTTTATGAACAGACTTCTAGGCTCAGAATGGCTTATAACCAGTATTATTTGGCTTATGGCGTAAAAATGTATTGAGTCCTGAATCTAATGTGCAATTTGGGGAGGGTGGGGCCGGTACATTCTCGGATGGCAAGTTATATAGCCAAATTAAAGATCCGAAATTCTATGGTCGTAAAGTGATTAATGAGTTTGTTAAGGCTGGTGCTTCAGAAGAAATCACCTATGTGGCTAAGCCCCATATTGGTACTTTCCGCCTAGTGGGCGTAGTTGAAAAGATGCGCCAAGAAATTATTGATCTTGGTGGCAAGATTCGTTTTTCACAAAAAGTCATTGGTTTTGATATTGAGAACCAGCAAATCGTTGGCGTCAAGATTGAAGGACAGCCAGACCTGCCTGCTAACCATGTCATTTTGGCTTTAGGACATAGCGCTCGCGATACCTTTAAAGCCCTGCATGATGCTGGCGTATATATGGAGGCAAAGCCATTCTCGATGGGCTTTCGTATTGAGCATCCTCAATCTTTGATTGATAGGGCGCGCTTAGGTCCGCATGCGGGCAATGAATTGATTGGCGCTGCAGATTACAAGTTGGTGCACCACGCTAAGAACGGCCGTGCTGTTTATAGTTTTTGCATGTGTCCTGGAGGAACGGTGGTAGCCCGCAGCTTCAGAGCCCAATCGAGTGGTAACCAATGGCATGAGTCAATACTCTCGTAATGAGCGTAATGCGAATGCGGGCATTGTTGTTGGCATTACTCCTGAGGACTATCCAGGTAGACCACTTGCTGGCATTGAGTTTCAGCGTCAGTTGGAGTCAAAAGCTTTTGAGCTTGGTGGTGGTGCATATGAAGCACCAGGTCAACTGGTCGGAGACTTTATTGAGGGCAGACCATCAACTGAATTTGGAAGTGTGTTGCCCTCCTATAAAAACCAGGCGTTCACTTGACTGATTTGGCACAAGCTTTACTTGCTTATGCCATAGAGGCCATTCGCGAAGCGCTACCCGCATTTGAAAAGCAAATCAAGGGCTTTTCGATGAAGGATGCAGTGCTAACGGGTGTCGAGACTAGAACGTCATCGCCTTTGTGGCATTACCCGTGGCCAAAACTTTCAGAGCTTGAATATTAAGGGCCTTTACCCTGCGGGTGATGGCGCTGGTTATGCGGGCGGTATCTTATCGGCGGGTGTTGATGGGATTGAAGTAGCAGAAGCTGTAGCTCTTGACCACCTCTCAAAATAAAGATCAATTACGTCTCTATGAATGCCTCTGCAAATTCTTCAGCTATCGCAGAAAAGGAAGTGTTATTTCATCCAGAACTGCTGAAAAAGTTTGACATTAACGGACCACGTTATACCTCTTACCCTAGCGCGGATCGTTTTCATGGTGACTTTTCTGAAAAGCAGACTATCTAGGGGCGCTCAAGCGTGTTGCCAAGGCGCATGAGCCTCTATCACTTTATTTTCATTTACCGTTTTGTCCCAATATTTGCTATTACTGCGGTTGCAACAAGATCATTACAAAAGATCATGGACGTAGTGCCAAATATATTAAGTATCTTGCCAAAGAAATGGCCATGGTTACCCATGCTATGGGCGTTCAGAAAAAAATCCCGATAACTCAATTACATTGGGGTGGTGGGACGCCTACCTTTTTATCTCATGAAGAGATGATTGAGTTGATGCATCACACACGGGAGCATTTTGAGTTGTTGCCCAATGGCGAATATTCAATCGAAATTGATCCAAGACGGGTGACTGAGCAAGATATTGCGCTCTTAGCTGATCTCGGTTTTAACCGGATTAGTTTGGGTGTGCAGGATTTTAATTTAGCGGTACAAGAAGCGGTCCATCGTGTACAAACGATTGAAGAGACTCAAGCAGTAATGGATTGGTCAAGAAAGTATGGCTTTAAATCCCGCAGCGTGGATTTAATTTATGGCCTGCCAAAACAAACTCCTCAGACTTTTAAAGAAACCGTTGATGCAGTGTTAGCAATGAGCTCTGATCGCTTATCGGTCTACAACTATGCGCACCTACCACATATCTTTAAGCCACAACGCCGTATAGCTGAAGCAGACTTGCCAGTTGCCGCAGATAAGTTGGATATTCTTTCCAATACTATTGCTCGCCTAGGTGACGCTGGATATGTCTTTATTGGTATGGACCATTTTGCTAAGCCTGATGATGAATTGGCGATTACCCAAAAGGAAGGGAAGTTGCATCGGAACTTCCAAGGTTATTCAACTCAAGCCGAGTGTGATCTATTAGCGTTTGGAATTTCATCTATCGGCAAAGTGGATGATTGTTACTCTCAAAATGTTCGCACATTAGATGAGTATTACGCTGCTTTAGATAAAGGACATCTCCCTGTTCTGAGAGGTTTGCGTCTTGATCAAGATGATCTTTTGCGCCGCGAGTTAATTGGAGAGTTAATGTGTCAATTTGCTTTGGATACCAAAGCATTTTCAGTTTCTCATTAAATAGATTTTTCCCGCTACTTTAAGGTTGAATTAGAAGAATTAAAACATCTTGAAGTGGCCGGTCTTTTGAGTTGGGAAGATGTCACTATGAAGGTCCCGATTAAAGGGCGTCTTTTAGCAAGAAGGGTGGCTATGACCTTCGATCGTCATCTTAGAGAGTCTCAGGCAAAAGGTACTTACTCTAAAGTTCTTTAGGGTTAAACCTAGGGCATTTGATCTAGATCAAACAATGTTCAAAACCGTGTTGCTTTTTAGTAAATAAAAAATTCCTAAGCGCTGCTCATTTGATTTACATCAAATTTCTCTTAGTGTGTCAATTCGAAAACGGTTCTATTGAAATTGATAACAAAAAGGGAAACCATCATGTGTATTAAGTCACTCGTAGCAGCAATGGCTGCTGTAGCATCACTAGCCCCAATCGCCGCTCAAGCACAAGCTGCAGAGAAGAATCCTTGGATGGTGCGCGTACGAGCCGTTGATCTTCTATGGCAGAATGGTCAGACGGGTACCGTTGCTGATCTCAACGTCAAAGCAAAAAATCAATGGATTCCTGAATTTGACGTTTCCTATTTCTTCACTAAAAATATTGCAGCTGAGTTGATATTAACTTGGCCGCAACAAGTAAATATTACTGCTCTTGGCGGTCAGAATGTTGGCAAGATTACTGCATTGCCACCTTCATTATTGGCTCAGTATCACTTCACGGATTTAGGTGCATTTAAACCATATGTAGGCGTTGGTGTTAATTACACTATCTTTGGTAATCGTCAAAACTTTACTCTCCCAGTTCAGGTAGAGCCATCAAGTTTTGGTGTTGTTGGTCAAATTGGCATGGACTACATGCTTGATAAGAACTGGGGTTTAAACGTGGATATTAAATACGCAATAATTGCTACAAACGTGCAGTTGGTTGCTGGTGGAACAAACATTGGTAAATTAACCTTAAACCCATGGATGCCAGCCGTTGGTGTGACTTATAAGTTCTAAGATTTCAGTTCTTGGATCTTGGGGTAGGGCTCTTCAGGAGCCCTATTTTTTTATCTTCCTTTATTAAAGCAACTGGTCAATCAGATCTTCGAAGTCGGTTTCATTAAACGCCAAGTTATCAAATCGATGTAATGCAGGGTGGATTGGCGGTTCAATTCTGCGTGTGATGTATTGCTCCCAATGGGTAAGCTTCCAATCGTCTCGCGGATCAGCTCTTTTTGCCATGCATCCTTTGGCTTCATCTGCTTGAAGAGCAATCCAAGCAATTTGAATACTAGTTTGAGCGGGAATGCCAAGTGCTTGCGGATCAAACATCCTGCCGCTCTGAATTTCTCTAGAGAAAGGACCCACTAAAATGACGTTTACCCCTAGAAGCAAATTTTCTCTAGCGATATCTATTAAACCTTGATATTCCCAATCACGAAGATTCTCTAGGCAGTAGGGGCTATCACGATCATTAGGGTTCTGGGTTGTCAGTTCCATGACATGAGTACTAAAAGCGCCATAAGCCGTGTCCTTGTCCAAAAAGAAAAATCTTCCCCTGTTTTTTCAATAATCAGTGGTAAAGCCCTTTTTGCCAAGGTTGACTTCCCCGTGCCTGCATGACCTGCAAAGAGTATCAGACGGGGTGCAGAGGGGGGTTAATTTGCAGACCATATCTGTAGTCTCGCAGAAATTCTCAGAATTTACTTCCCTTTTGTCGAAGTGACGATAATGTCGCCATGGCTTTAATCGTACTTACTGATGCAAAACTGGCTTTTGGCCACGTTGAGCTCCTTGCAAACGCCGCTTTTTCACTGGAATCTGGTGAGCGTGTTGGCTTAATTGGCCGAAATGGCACTGGCAAATCTTCACTGTTGAAGATATTGGCCGGTATAGAAAAAATGGATGATGGGCTATTGCAATACCAGCAGGGGCTGCAGATTGCATATGTACCTCAGGAGCCAATATTCGAAGCTGAAGAAGCCGTTTTTGATGCTGTGTCAAAGGGTGTTGCGCAGGCGAAGGCCTTGCGTGAGGAATACGAAGCTCTAAGCATTGGAGAATGGGATGATGCATCACATCACCGATTGGATGAAGTGCAGTCTCAATTAGAGGCTCTGAGCGGCTGGAATTGGGAGCGGCGAGTTCATGAAGCCTTGGATCGCTTGCATTTAGATGTGGATCTCAAGATCAATACTCTTTCTGGCGGTACAAAAAACGGGTTGCATTGGCGCGTGCATTGGTAGAAATGCCGGATGTACTCTTGCTTGATGAACCAACCAATCACTTAGATTTAGATTCCATTGCCTGGTTGGAGGAACTGCTTAAAGAATATCAAGGATCAGTCATCTTAATTACCCATGACCGCGCGTTCTTGGATAACGTCTGTACGCAAATTGTGGAGCTCGATCGTGGAATTTTAAGGAGCTACCCTGGAAACTTTACACAATATGAAGTGCTAAAAGAGCAAGAGTTAAATTCCGAGTCTTTGGCTAATGCGCGTGCGGATAAGTTATTGGCGCAAGAGGAGGTTTGGATTCATAAAGGAGTCGAGGCTCGACGGACTCGAAGTGTTGCACACGAATTGCGCGTTTAGAAAAGCTGCGCAGTAGCCGCGCCGAGCGCAGAGATGCCATGGGACAGGTGAAATTAGCGGTATCTGCCGGGGATCGTAGCGGCAAGATTGTGGCTGATCTTCAAAATGTCAGCAAAACATATGACCGTCCGATTGTGACTGATTTCACTGCAACGATATTACGAGGTGACAAGGTCGGCTTGTTGGGTCCTAATGGCGCCGGCAAGACTACTCTTTTGAAATTAATTCTTGGTACGATCGCGCTAGACTCTGGCACAGCAAGAATAGGTACTCGCATAGAGGTTGCTTACTTTGATCAGATGCGCGAAGGCTTGGATCTCAATGCTTCGCTAGAAGATTACATTAGCCCTGGTAGCGAATGGATCGAAATCAGTGGCAATAAAAAGCATGTCAAAAGTTATTTAAGTGATTTCTTATTCGCACCTGAGAGAACCAATTCTCCTGTAAGCACTTTGTCCGGTGGTGAAGGTAATCGCTTGCTCCTGGCCCGCCTTATTTGCCAGACCAGCCAATGTCTTAGTGTTAGATGAGCCAACAAATGACTTGGATATTGACACTCTCAATTTACTTGAACAGTTGCTGCAAGATTACAAAGGCACTGTCTTTTTGGTAAGTCATGATCGTTATTTCTTAGACAATGTGGGCACTAGCATCATTGCGAATGAGGGCGATGGTTTCTGGCGGGAGTATGAGGGCGGCTATGAAGATTGGAAAATTCAGAAGGCGCGCTCAGACAAAATTCGTGCGGCTAATGCCAATCCCAAAGCGGTGGCAAAAGCTGAGGTAAAGGCTGAGCCTAAAGTAGAAACAAAGCCAATAGTCAAAAGCAGCGTTCAAAAATTGAACGGTAAAGAGCGCCAAGAGTTAGAGGTATTGCTTTTGCAGATTGAGACTTTGGAAACTGAGCAGGCAGATATTGGCATTGCTATGAGCAATCCAGATCTATATAAAAATGAGCCAGAGTTGGCGGCCAGTATGCAAGCGCGTCTGAGCGAAATTACTGCGAATTTAGATCAAAAGCTACAGCGTTGGGAGCAGCTTTTGAGTCGCTCAGAATCCTAGATGATTGACTGCTTTAATGCGCTAGCCTTCGCGGGGTAAGTGAGCACGTAGTTGGCGATTTCATCAAGTAAATCCAATGCTAATGCTGCGCCTGGCACATTTAACTCTAAATCATGCGTCAGGTGAGCAGCAGTTTTAGCTCTCTTCAAAGAATCGCCTCCAAAGCGCCAATCTTGAGGTGATGAGCCAACTGGGCTTAACACGCCCTCAGACACCCAACGCATAATCAAATCTTCTGGTGTTCGCGAGGCATGAGACAGTTCAACAATAGTCATATGAACCTCATTCTCCACAATAGCACCTTCAATCCAGGTGATATTTGTTTGTGTCATGTTCATCATCCCTTCAAGTGAGTTCTAGGATTAAAATCAAAAGCCTTTGCAAAGGTTTGATAGGCTTCTTTTTGTGCATCCGTTTTGGCTGGCGGCAACGAGATAGTCGGAACCACATACAAATCCCCTGGTTCAGCGCTTGGAATGCCTTTGCCTTCCAGTCGCATTTTTCGTCCGGCTACTGTTCCTGCTGGACTTTTTAACTTTAAGGTGCTACCAGCAGGGGTGGGTACGTTCACGGCTGCACCTAATGCTGCTTCCCATGGCGCCAACGGAATGTCGATGAATACATCTTTTCCCTCTACGCGATAGATCGGGCTTGGATGAAAATCAATTTCTAGACAGAGGTCGCCAGCAGGACCTTCGCCAATACCAGGGCCACCTTGACCGGAGAGGCGGAGATTTTGTCCAGCTTTAATCCCTTTTGGGATGCTGACGTCTAACTTGCGTTCTTGGGTGCTATAGACGTGACCGCTCGCATCTTGCATGGGCATATGCAGAGATATGGTGCGCTTAGCGCCGTTATAGGCATCAGCAAGATCAATCAAAATTTTCGCGTGGTGATCTTGCCCCTTGAAATTCATGCCCTGACGACTGTGACTCCCATGACCCCCTTTTGGCGATGTTTTCCTCGGCCAAAGAGGGGTTCAAAAAATTCACTCTGATCACCCTCAAAACCGCCACCGTAACTTGGGTGTCCACCACCAAAGCCCGCATCAGAACATTCAAAGCCTTCATTCCAATTGGGTGGGGGAGTAAAGTCTTGACCATTTTTCCAGTTTTCACCAAAACGATCATAGGTCGCGCGTTTTTCTGTGTCTTTTAATACAGCATACGCTTCACACCGATTTGTTTGAATTTCTCTTCGGCACCAGCCTCCTTATTCACATCAGGATGGTATTTACGCGCGAGCTTTCGATAGGCCGACTTAATTTCAGCTTCAGTTGCGCCACGAGCAACGCCAAGTGTTTCGTAGTAATCCCTAAATTTCATAAGCCTGTTTCAGTGTTGTTTCAGTCTAAATTAAGCTAATAGGATTAATTCTACAGTCCTCTTAGCTCATCACACCAATTTGCCAGGGGACAAATTCATAATCCCCAAGTCCCAGAAGTTCGCTTTTGGAGGGTTCTCCCGAGGCGGTGCGAAGAAACAGCTCAAATATTCTTTAGCCCATTTCTTGAACGGAGACTGTGCCATCTAAAATCTCGCCACAGTTGATATCCATATCTTCAGTTAGGCGCTCATACATGGGGGTATTGGTAGCTAACTTAATGCAAGGTGCTGGCTTGGAGCCGAACATGGAGCCACGGCCGGTAGTGAAGGCAATGAGGATTGGCGCCTCCAGCAATCTGTCCAGTAGCTGAGACGGGATCAAAGCCCGAGGTATCCATAAATACAAAACCTTTTGCTGTAACAGGTTCTGCGTATTTATAAACCTCCATTAGGGGGCCGGTACCCCCCTTCATGGAGAAGCCTAGAGATTTTTCAAAGATATTTGCCAATCCACCAATTTGATTGCCGGGGCTGACTTGACCATTAATTTGAACATTACGGCCCACTGAATATTCGTCTTTCCACCAGCGAATACGCTTGATCAGCTTTTCGCCCACTTCCTGGCTGACCGCTCGACGGGTAAGAGTGTGCTCAACACCATAAATCTCTGGTGTCTCGGAAAGAATTCCGGTGCCACCATAGCGTGTCAAGATATCAATTGCTGCACCTAATGCAGGATTAGCTGTAATGGACGAAAACCCATCCGAACCACCGCATTGCAGGCCAACACATAAATGACTTGCAGAGACATCGTTTGACGTTTTGCTTTGTTGGCTTCTGGGAGAAGCGCTTTGATTGCTTCGATGCCAGCTTCAATAGTTTTACGAGTGCCGCCAGATTCTTGCATGATGAAGGTATGCAGATTTGTCCTGCAGTAAGTTCCTCTTGTTCCATTAAACCTCTGAGTTGATTGCGCTCGCACCCTAACCCCACAATAAGAGCGGCAGCGAGAAGATTGGGGTGGCGTGCATAACCCGCCATCGTTCTACGCAGCAATTCCATTGGTGCGCCACTCATTTCCATGCCGCAGCCAATATCGTGACTAAATGCCACTACGCCATCTACATTGGGAAACTCTTTTAGTTGTTCAGGCGTGAACCAATCGGCAATTTTATTCACTACGGTTGCAGAGCAATTGACCGTAGAAAGTATGCCAATGAAATTGCGCGTGCCCACCTTTCCATTTGATCTGACATAGCCCTGGAAACTTGCACGCTCATCCTCCGGTAGAAGTAGGGTAGATTGATATTCACTAGCGTAAGCATAATCACGATCAAATTCTCGAAACTCCGTATTGTGGCTATGTACCATCGGTACCGGCTTCGATATCGGTATTTGCAAACCCGACGGTGACGTTGTGCTTCAGTATTGGATCGCCTTTGGAAATTTTCTTAGCAGCGATTTTGTAACCAGCGGGTGTCTGACTACGGCTCGTGAAGTTCTCGCTAGGGACTTCCGTGCCAATAGCTACATCTACTCTAGCTACAACAATATTGCCGTGAGGATGCAAGCGAATAATGGGACCAGCCAATTGTTTTCCGGAGGTTTCAATCATGATGATCTTTTTAGCGTGAAATGCCCATCGTAGTTCAAAGTGGGGCAAAAATTAATGACTGAGATCAAAGATGAGAACCTCTGCGTCAATGCCATTGCTAATATTTAGTATTGATTCATCTTCAATAAAGATGGCGTCACCACCAGTCATCGTTTGACCATTGATGGTCAACGTTCCGCGAATAAGGTGAACATAGGCTTTGCGCCTTGGATATCGAGTGCCATACTTGCAGATTGCGAGCCGTTAAAAGTGTCTGCATAGACCTTAGCATCCGCATGAATCTTGACGGCACCATTGCCTCCGCTGGAAGAGGCGATGAGACGTAAGCGACCATTCTTTTCTGACGCTGGAACGGTTTGTTGTTCATAGCTTGGTTTTATATCCAAGACATTCGGTTCAATCCAGATTTGTAAAAAGCGAGTCGTTTGATCTTTGGCATGATTAAATTCGCTATGAGTTACTCCACTGCCAGCACTTATGCGCTGAACATCGCCGGGTGAAATTCCTTTGATATTGCCCATGCTATCTTCATGTGCTAACTCGCCGGAAAGAACATAGCTAATAATTTCCATGTTGCGATGGCCATGCTTTCCAAAGCCCATACCAGCAGCTACACGATCTTCGTTAATAACCCGTAGGTTGCCCCATCCCATAAAACGGGGGTCATGATAGTGGGCGAATGAGAAAGAATGGAAGTTTTTAAGCTAGCCGTGGTCTGCATAGCCTTTATCTTGGGATTTTCTGAGAGTGATCATGGTTTTAGGGCGCCTAAAGACTTGTTGAAGGAGTCAGAATAAGCACATTATCATTAGCTTTGAAGAAATTTGCAGATTGGGTTTGTATGGGAAGTTTTAAACAAGATGTTCAAGACACGCTTTTGGGTCTCACGGAGAGTCTTCAAGAGGGGTGGAGCAACTTTACTCAGTTTTTACATGAAACCTGGCCGATTCTGATCTTCTTATTATTTATTCTCATGGGGCTTTGGTGGGTACGCCGATCCCCCACCTCCCAGACATGTGATGTTAGCTACAGGATCTCCCGGTGGATCATATCAAGCGCTGGGAAAAAAGTATGTTGAGTTTTTTGCCAAAAAAGGGGTCACATTGGAATTGGTTCCCACATTGGGGGGCTCAGGAAAATTTAGATCGCTTGGCTGATCGCAAGGATCCAGTGCAAGCAGCATTTGTGCAGGCTGGAGTAGCGCATGCAAAAGAAGCGTCGGGAATACTTTCACTGGGTGCAATTGATTATGAGCCAGTATGATTCTTTTATCGTGGCCCTGAATTTAAAAATACGGATTACGAGCAAGAGCAAAAGAATTTCAAAAACATTACCTCAAAAACGATGCCTCTTGGTGTCAAGGGAAGAGGTACATATGAGCAAGCAATGCGCATTCTAGAGGTCTCGGGATTTGCCAATACCCCTCATTTTGTTTATTTGCCTGGAAAGGAAGCAGCTCAGGCCTTAAAAGAAGGAAATATCGATGCTGCTTCTTTTATCGTGGATGGATATGAAGGGCTCACTGTACAGGACCTGCTCCATGACCCTAGCATTAATTTAGTTACCTTCAAGCGTGCGGAAGCGTATGTCAAATTAATTCCGTACATGCATATATTGAACGTGCCAGAAGGTGCATTCAATCTCAGGAGGAATTTTCCGTCACAGGATATGAAGCTTTTATCTACCACGACTAATATTTTGGTAGATGATCGAATGCATCCCGCTATTCAGTTCTTATTTTTAGAGGCTGCTCGTGAGATCAATGGCAGGGGTTCATTCTCCTCCAAGCGTGGAGAGTTTCCTGCATTTAAGGAAGGATTCGGTCTTGCCTGATGGCCCTATTGTAATTCATTACGAAAAAAATCACTATCCCTTGTTATCGGCATATATGCCGTTTTGGATGGCTGAGTCTATTAATCGCCTTATTTTTATTTTGCTGCCATTTTTTGCTATTACTTATCCAGTCCTTTTGGCGTTACCAAGCTACCGAATCAAGCGGATGCAAAATAAAATTAATCGTCTCTACGTTACTTTGAAATTGTATGAAGAGGAATGGCTGTTAGATTTTCATCCTGAACTCAGGGATGATTATTTAAAGAAATTGGATTTACTCAAGTATCAGGCTCTTAGGATTAAGGTTCCTAAGAGTTTGTCTAATGAGTACTACGCCTTGCGCACGAGCATTGATTATGTGCGAAATTGCCTAAATTGAGGAGCGCCTGCTTTTAAAGACGCCGCAGATCTTCATCCGGAGACGTAGAGATTTACTCGTTATCTCCGCTTCTGCTTGGAAACTTAAATGAAGCGTAGCGCACTACCGCATTTGCTAGAGCTAAGATAAGAATGGTTAGTCCCATCAAGAGAATGGCCATGTCTGCTTCATGTTTAGTATTTACTAAGTCAATAATGAGGCGGGTAACTGCAGTGATCGCGACATAAATCAAAAAGCGAACGGGCATATGATTGGTCTTGAAATAAATACCGACCATTGCGCCAATTTCTAGATATATAAATAGCAGCAGCAGATCTTCAATTGAAGCGGATCCCTTGCTCACCATTCCTAAAAAGGCAACAGCGGCTGACCAAACAGTTGCGGCGCCGATTCCAAAAAGTGCGATCCGATGAAATAGGGAAACAAGTAAATTTCCAATCGGAACAGTCCATCTTTCAATAGCATCTTCTAACTTAGACGCATCTTTGGGTGAAGTAGGGTTCATGATAAATGCGCCTCCATCTGATTATGTTTGACTCAGTATAGGTATCTATCGGGCTATGTAAACAAAAAAAGAGGCGATGAAGCCTCTTTTTTAAAGTGTTGACTTAGGTCAGCCCAAGCTGTCTGCCCAAATATTGTGAGCCCATCCCCAGGCGTATACACCTTCTAGAGTAGAGGGTACCGGCGATAATCCGCCTGAGTCTGGTACAGGCTTGAAAGTTTTTTCTGCTGCGTTGTACTGATGAACGCTTGCCACGTGTATTACTTCCCTGTTATTAACAAAGCTATAGCAGGTATTTGTGAGAACTGGGGCAGAATTAACAGCCCAGCCGCTCAGTTCTGCCACGATCGCGGCTGCCGCGACTTTTGCATGTTGATTGGCTATGTGCCCTGATTTGGGCATGGCGGGTGCAACTTGAATGGAGTCGCCTAGGACGTGAATATCTTTCTGAGCAGTGGACTCAAAGTTAATGTAATTCACATTAACCCAGCGACCATTTGAATTAGCGAGTCCAGTTTTGACGGCAATTTCTCCGGCGCTCATAGCGGGTAATAGATTTAAAACATCCGCCTTGATATCGTCCTGCACTTCAAATTTGATGGTTTTTGTTTTTGCATCTACTGCTGTCACATTGTATTTTGGAAGATATTCAATCATTCCAGGGTATTGTTCAGCCCATACTTTTTTAAAGAGTGCACCTTTTGAGGTTACATCTTGATTGGCATCTAATATCAAAACTTTCGACTTCGGCTTATTTTGTTTGAGATAGTTCGCAACTTGGCAGGCGCGTTCGTAAGGTCCTGGAGGGCAGCGATAAGGCGCCTCTGGAATGCTAATGGCAAAAGTTCCACCATCGCGCATGGCGGCCAGTTGTTTTTGTAAGGTAGTTGTCTCTGGGCCGGCTTTCCAAGCTTGCAAAGTGACGCCTGCTTGATTAGCTTGCGCTAGACCTTCAATGCTATTCATCATCAATGTAACGCCTGGAGAAACAAGCGCCTTGTCGTAGCGTAAGGTTTTTCCAGGGGCGAGTTTGACAGTCTTCTTATCTGGATCCATGCTGGTCACGCTATCTTGAATGATCTTGATACCATGACGTTTGCTCAAATTGTCATAGGAGCTGGTCAGTTCAGATAATGTGCGCGATCCTCCTACGACTAAATTCGAGAGAGGGCATGAAATAAAAGTAGGGTTAGGTTCGATCAGTGTTACTTTGGCGGTGTTATTCGAGAATAGTCGTAAATATTTTGCCGCAGTAGCGCCACCATATCCTCCGCCAATAACTAGAATTTCCGCTTTTTGTAAATTTGCTCGTGCTTGACCTGAAAAGCCAGCCAATAAACCAAGAGCAGCTACACTATTTCCAATGAAATGTCGACGATCCATCATGTGCTCCCTTATTGTTTCTTGCCAAGTTGATTGGCGATAGTTTCAAGTTGCTCATCAGAATAGCCTTTGGCTAGCTGAGGCATGATGGTTCCTTCGCGCACACCAGACTTAAACGCCTTGAGCTGAGCCAACATTTGTTCGCTAGTCAGGTTATTAATTAATGGCATCCCACCATCTACAACGCCCTTACCATCGGTACCGTGACAGTTGGCGCATGTGGCAGCAAGGCCGCGTTTATATAAGTTGCTTGCGTCATTATTTTGCGCAAATGCAATGCCACCTGTATGGCTAATGCCTAGGTAAATAGACAATAGGATTGCGGGTCTTATATAGCTTGCTCGCATGAAGTCTTTCTCCAATCAGATTAAAGCTGGGTAATTGGCTTTTTGTTAACTAAATAGCATCTTAAACAAGAAGTCTCTGAATAGTGAAGTTAATTTCAGATTCATTTTTTCACATAAGCTCATTCGAAAAAATATCGGCAATATCAGAATTCCTAGAATTTCCTATAAGTCCTATAAACTACCGGTATGAGAGCTTCATTTTCTTACCGTTCAGTCTTATTAATCCTGCTTTTAAGTGTATTTGCCTATCTCTATGGCTTAGATAGTCGATTTGCGCCTAAAAACGGTGATGAATACCCTTATATGCATATTGTGCGTATGACGGCTGATGCGGGTCATTGGTTGCCGCTTCAATCTGAAATGGATGGCATTAAAAATACAAAACCCCCACTGATTTTTTGGCAAGGTATTGTTAGTACTCATTGGGCGACTGACTGGACTCTGGCAAATTTGCGCTGGCCAAGTGTTTTGTACACCGCATTAACCGCATTCTTCTTATTTTTAGCCGTGAGTCGCTTTAGTGGAAATCGGAAAACTGGAATATTGGCCGCATTAGTCTGGCTTTCTTTCTTTTCTACTTATCGCTATGGTCGACCATTCTTAGCGGACCCTCCCGAAGTGTTTTGGGTTTCCCTTCCTTTCTTGGCATTGTTGTACTGGGGTAGGGCAGCCTTTGAATCAAAATTCTTTTTTCCTTTGTTGGCGGGTATCTGTTTTGGCCTCGCCTTATTTGCAAAATCATTTGCCTATATTGTTCCTGCCTCGTTTGCTTTGGGTCTATATTTCTGGCGTTGGCGAAATTGGAGTGTCGCGCAAGTAGCTATTCGAGATCTGTATAAGTTGGTTTTTGTTGCCGTGCTCTCCTTAGGTATTTTTGCTCTATGGTTTGCCTTGGATCCAAATCCCGTTGCAGTTTGGAAAGAGTTTGTGCTCGGGGAGAATGCTGGCAAGTTTGCTGCTAGGCAGTCTAGCTATTTACTGGATTTAGTACGCGGTGGTGACTGTATTTGGCTATTGATTCTCACAACGATTGCTAATGCTGGTTTATTTAGTTTTGTCCTGATTTCTTGTTTGATGTGGTGCTGGCGAGCACGTCGCTTCTTTACTATAGAAGAGACGCTCTTATGTCTTTGGATCATTGCATTTTTGATAGTGTTTAGTTTGCCAAGTCAACGTTCAGGTCGCTACCTTCTCCCGGCGATGCCTGCATTTGCAGTGCTGATTGCTATCTATTGGGACAGACTGCCATTGTGGGGTTTCCGAATTGTTTTGTTGCTGCAGTTGGTGGTGCTTTCATTGATTCTGTGGATAGGAGCCAATCTACAACTCACTCAGTTTATTGGTGATGGGGATGTATGGGCATATACATATGGCCATTGGATTCTTGTGGCGGTGAGTTTGTCGCTAGTATTACTTGGGCTGTTGAGGCGTGACCTCACAAAGATCATTGCTTTGGGGGCCTGTTTTCTGGTTTATTGCACTTTAAATGGTAGTCTTGCTCCCTTGGAGGCGCAGTTGGGTCGTTATTCTTCAGAAACCATCGCTCAGTTAAAAAATAAAGACGTATGGATACCCTGTGACTATCGAGCTAAAGATGAAGAATATCGTTTGTTATTGCCAGGAAGCAATCTTCATGGTTATTTGGCAAAAGATGCTAGCAATGTTAATGGCTTGACTGCTGCCTATCCTTTGGTGGCAGTGCATGTGCCCCTCGGCTCTCAGCCAGTACTCTGTGAATCTTGTCAGATTGTTGGCAAAAGAATGGAGATGAAGGCGCGGCATTCCAATGAAGAAATTCAGGAGATGTTGTTAGGGCATATCAGCAAGCACCTATTCGTCAATGAATACCTGATTTCAACCGCTGCTGCTAAGTCAGATTTATTTAATACTAAGGATGTTTGTAGATGAGCCGTGTGATTGCCATTTGTTTTTTGTTTCTTGCTGCGGTGATTGGCTTTTTGCACATTGATAGCCGTCCTGTTTGGGCGCCCTTTGCGATTGCGTCAGTAGAGCAAGTTGATGATGGCGCAATTGATGATGTGACGCCAAAGAATAAAAGCGCAATGAAAGTTAACGTACCCGCATCGCAATCAAATTGGTTGCCGGATACAGGCGCTCCTTCAGTTCATGCAGCATCATTGACCGCTTTAAAAGATGGTGCTGTCCGCGCATTTTGGTTTGCTGGTAGTCGCGAGGGTGCTGCGGATGTGGCGATTTATAGTTCTGTATATGACACTAGGTCTGGTAACTGGAGTGCGCCAACTGTTGTAATGGATCGTATTAGCGCCGAAAAAGGTCTTTCTCGCTATATCGCTAAACTGGGTAATCCCGTCCCTAGTCGATTAGCCGATGGAAGATTGCAATTATTCTTTGTGACAGTTTCTATTGGGGGGTGGGCTGGTAGTTCTATATCTGTAGTGACTTCTAATGATGAGGGTTTGACATGGAGCAAACCGCAGAGATTAATCAGTTCGCCATTATTAAATTTAAGTACTTTAGTGAAATCTCCCCCCATTCAATTCAATGATGGATTATTGGGAATACCTGCTTATCATGAGTGGATAGGGCGCTTTGGGGAATTCTTGAGGGTGGATGCTGGGCAGGTCATTGATAAACGTCGCATGAGCTCTGGGCGGAGTGCCATTCAGCCCTTGGTATTCGTGAATGATGCTCAAGATGCTAGCGCGTATTTTCGGCAAACTCGTAGTAGTGGGTTACCAAAACAAATTCCCGTCAGTATTACGCAAAACTCAGGTCAAGCATGGTTGCAGGCACCAGATTTAACTATCGCCAATCCCAACTCTGCTATCGCTGGTCTCGTATTAAATTCAGGTGCTCGCATCTTGGTATTAAATAATATTGAAATAGGGCGTTATCGATTAGCTTTGATGATGAACGATGGAAAATCTGAGCAATGGCGCACCATTGAGTTGCTTGAGGATGATGAGGCCGCCCCTGAAATCCAGCGTAAAGAATTCTCATACCCTTATTTGCTCTCTGTTGATGGCGGTGGAGTGCATTTGGTTTGCACCTGGGATCGTAAAAAGATTCGTCATCGTTATTTCTCAGATGCTTGGCTAAAGCAAGCCTATAGTAAAGCGTTTTCAGTTGAAGCAGAGGCATCTAGCAAGGAGGTGTTGCAATGAACAACTTCATGCAAATCTTTCCCTTAATTGAGTTATCCATTTCATCCGCGGTTATTTTTGTATGGCTCATACAGAAGATTTCACCAAAGATCTTGCCATCGTTCGTGAAAATATTTTTAGTACTCTTGATAGGCAATATTTTGTTTTGGCCATTAGGTTTGGAGTTGCCTTTAGTCGCCTATATTCGTGGCGTTACTGGTGATTTGAGTATCGTGCTGACTTTATTGCTCTGGAGCTCTCTTTTGCCGGGCAGTAAACCACTGCCAATTGCTTGTAAGTTGGCCATTGCGTTGATTGCCATAGGATTCTATCCATTCGCCTTAGGCTTAGGGATGATTGATCCTTATGCCTGGGGCTACGGCTCCATCATTTTCTTATTTTCGGTTATTGCCTTTGCTTTGATCTGCGCTTTAGCAAGTTGGACAAAAGGCGTTTGGATTATTGCAATCGCCATCATTGCTTGGTCCGTACATTGGCATGAATCAAGCAATCTTTGGGATTATTTGCTCGATCCTCTTTTGGTAATTTGGATTTACGTTGACCTCATTAGCATGCTTTATGGCAGGCGCAAAAATAAAGCACGTTCAGGATATTTGTTTAGACCGGGCTAAATAACAGGTGAAAGAAAAAAGCCAGCAGATGCTGGCTTTTTGTTTATCAGAAGTTCGTTCTTAGTCTGGAATATTAGACTTACGAATAATCGGGCCCCATTTGTTGATTTCAGTTTCAAGATGTGACTTCAGACCATTAGGAGTGATCTCATCTGGAGAGACAATATCAATATTGGCATCCTCTAAGCGCTTTTTCACATCAGGGGTATTGAGTGCAGTCTTTACTGCAGCATTTAACTTATCCAAGATGGGCTTTGGAACACCTTTCGGTGTGTACATACCGTGCCAAACTTTGACTTCAAAAATCCTTTGAGCCCCTGTTCATCCAAGGTAGGAACATTTGGAATTGCAGGCAAGCGTTTTAAAGTGATTGCACCAAAGGCTTTTACACGTCCATCCTTAATATAAGGAATGGTCTGGGTAGTTTGATCGCAAAGAAGATTGACTTGGCCGCCCAATAAGTCTGTTAGCGCAGGGCCAGTTCCTTTATAAGGAATATTGGTGAGTTTTACGCCCATGCGACTCTGAAATAATAGTCCGCACAGTTGTGAGACTGCACCAGGTCCTGCATTGGCCATAGTAACTTTTGAGCCATTGTATATGCTTCGAGTTCTTTAAAGTTATTGGCTGGTAAGTCCTTTTTGCCTAAGAGCACCATTGGAACATCAGCAACTTGACCGATGTAATCAAAGTTCATCAAAGGATCATAGGGAAGCTTGTCATACAGAGCATTTGCAGTTGCATGCCCATATGATGCAAATAGATTGTGTAGCCATCTGGTGCTGCACGAGCAACTTTAGTACTAGCAATAGTTCCCCCAGCACCGTTGACGTTTTCAACGACAACGGTTTGGCCAAGATATTGACCCATGGGAACTGCAATGAGTCGTGCCACTGAATCCGTTGGGCCACCAGCTGCAAAAGGAACTACTAAGGTAATTGATTTAGTTGGCCAGTCTTTTTGGGCGAGAGCGTTAGTACTTAAAAATGAACCGGCTGTCAGTGCCAACGCAATCCCAGAAAATAAGAATTTCTTCATTTTTATTTGGTCTCCATATTTTTTTATTATGTGAACCAATTTTGCCAGTTTTAAAACTTTTTTGCTTTTAAAGACCCTAGTGTTTACCAGTAATTGCAAGGGTTCTTTGAGCTAATAAAACAACCGGTCGATCAATCATGCGGCCATCTAATTTCACGGCGCCACCTTTAGAAGCTTTATCAGCTTCAATGACCCGGCTTTGCCCAAGCCAACTCCTCATCAGTCGGGGTGAATGCTTTGCTGACAATCTTGACTTGTTTTGGATGAATGCAGAGTTTGCCACCAAATCCCATGCGCTTTGCACGTTCAGCATCATCGGTAATTCGTTCAATGTCTTCGGTAGAAGGTGTAACCCCGTCAATAGGAGGGGCAATCTGGGCAAGGCGGGATGCTAAAATAATTTGATAACGCGCTGTTTGTAATTCTGTTTCTTGGCGATCGCACACCAAGCCTAGATCGGCTTGTAGATCTAGATTTCCTAAAGCAAGGTGAATGACCTGATTGGAGTTTGCAATTTCTTTTAATTTATCTAAACCAACTGCGGTTTCAATCATGGGGATGATAGCTGTATTAGGCAGGATCATCGTTGCGCCATTAATTTGATCTAAAGACTCACTTTTTGGAATGAGCAAGCAAGGCTACTTGAAGCTCTTGCGCGAGTATTAAATCGGCTGCATAAAACTTACTACCAGGTGAGTTGGTTGATGGTTAAGCGCTTCTTTTGTTCAGGGGTAAAGCTAGGCCATGCATTGCGAATGGCGCTTCGTGCAAGGTCTTTGTCTTCTTCAGCTACCGCATCCTCTAGGTCTAAGACAACCCCACTAACACCGCTATCCAAGGCTTTGATAAAGCGTTTCGGGCGGGTACCTGGTACGAATAAAAAGTTGGTGCTAAAGCCAAGAGGTGGATCGAGTGGGTTCATATAAGTGGGTAAATTATGAAGATGGGAGTAAGAAGCCTATCTTGGCTTGTTTACGAATATTCCACAAGAGTTCAATGGCGTTACTCATCTCTTCTGGGGTGGCGCCACCGCTGTAGGCAGCAAGACGTATTGCTTTATCGGTAATTTCTGCACGTGAAAGGGTATTGCCAGGATCGCCCTTAGGCTCATCTACTCGACCATCCAGAATTTGCCCATTGTTCTCAAACGTACTCGAACCTTTCCGATCCAGCGTTGAGGATGGGCGCTATCGACTTCGGGATCTAGCTCCATAGGTGACTCGATCACGGAAGTTGCAAATTTCAACATCATGAAAATGGGCATCAAATTCTTGTAAGCCTGCAAATTGGTAATGCGCTACTAAGGCCAACACCGTTCCCATCGAGAATTTAGATTGATGCACGGTTGCTGGATCTGTGGCTGGACCCAAAACATCAATTGCTCCTTGGTGAACCATAGTCTCTACTTTTGCAATATCGCTCGGTGCAAGAGCTGGTTTGCCAATATCACTTGCAATAAGGCATCGGCTGCTGGGTGGGTATGTCTGCACGATGCGTAATATTTAAAGCTAGTTTCTGCTAAGGCCCAGCGAGCGCCTAGGCGATCAACCAGTTTGCTTGGATCGCTATCGCTAGTCATGCCTGCTGCCAAGCCTTGCTTGCCTTCCAAAATGTGCTGTGCGCCAGTAAATCCAGAGTGTTTGCAAGATAGGGCGGACATTAAGCCAGTAGACGCCGCATGGGCGGTATGCAGTTGCTTAGAATCAGCAGCATCTCGAAGAAACTCCCAAAGACCCGCTGATTGAGTGCCAGCAGAACCAAAGGCATTTAGCATTTGCTCGGGGTTTAGTTTGAGAAGACGGCCAACAGCAGCAGCGGCCGCTAAAGTGCCAGCAGTACCAGTAGTGTGAAATACCTTGTAGTGAGAACGACCTAAAAATTTACCAACACGGATGTCCACTTCATATCCTGCAACCGCAGCTACCAAGAGATCTTCTCCAGAAGCGCCAATCGCCTGAGCACAAGATAGTGCCGGAGGAAAGACAACTGTTGCGGGATGAAAAACTGAACCATTGTGAACGTCATCTTGTTCAGCAACATGTGATGCCGCGGCATTAGCCATTGCCGCCAAAAAAGGGCTAGAGGTTTTGCGAGAAATCAAAACTTCAGATGGGCCAGCATGAGTCGAAGCAAAAGCCACCCATATTGAAAGCGAATTGCGTAATTAACTCTACAGGACGCGATCCTTTTCCGGCGATTGCTGAACCAAACCAATCAACCAACAAATCTTCTGCTCGGTTCATCACTTCGCCTGGAATATCTTCAACACAAAGATTGGCGGCAAAGCTTGCTAGTTCGCGAGAGAGGTGTGGTGAAGTTATCATCTTTATCTTTAGGCTAGTATGGCAGTAGCCTGCATAGTGAGCCAGCCTTCATGGTCTTGAGCCCAAATAGAAATGGTTTTTCCAGTAGGATCCACTTCAAGGTCGGGTTTAGCGCTGACTTTGAAGACATTGATATCAAAGGTGGGGCGAATCGCGCGGAACTCAAACCGTTTGAGCCTGCACCCAGGAATGCTTTGACGCACAAGATCCACTAACAAAGTAGCAATTAACGGCCCATGCACAATTAAACCTGGGTAGGCCCTCCACTTCAGTCACATATTTGCGATCGTAGTGAATGCGGTGCCCATTGAACGTCAGGGCTGAATAGCGAAATAGCAGAACATCATCCGGCGTGATGGTTTTGCTCCACTGTGCATCAGTAGGAGCTGGAGTAGGGGCAACTGGCTTATCGTCAGGACCAGGAGCATCTCGATACACGATGTCATGTTCTTCAATAATGGCAAGACCATTTTGGTTGGAGATCTGGTGATTGACTAAGACGAAAATCAAATCACCGGTGCGACCTGCTTTATGGGTAACCGATTCAATTGTAGAAACACGCTCTATCTCATCACCCACCGCGAGGGGGTTTAGCCATTCAATTTTGCTACCTGCCCACATCCGACGTGGCAATGGAACAGGGGGTAGAAA
Source organism: Polynucleobacter necessarius (assembly GCF_900095205.1). NCBI lineage: Bacteria > Pseudomonadati > Pseudomonadota > Betaproteobacteria > Burkholderiales > Burkholderiaceae > Polynucleobacter > Polynucleobacter necessarius. The sequence continues at coordinate 746,935 of NZ_LT606951.1, forward strand.
GCCACCGCGTTTCGGATGACCATCAGGACCAATTTCAGATCCACGCGCATGCGGCAGAAAGTAAGGCCAATGCCAAAGCTCTGGCAAGAAAGTTCCAATGCTGGGCGCTGGATCATCGCGATCCAAAGTTGCCGATAGAGCGCGCACAGGAGCTGCTGTCACAGTGTCTTGAAGAGACTCGGTTTTACCAAGCCATTCTTGAAGGTGGGTAATGGTTTGAGGTTCGATTCGCATAAGTTCCATTATGCCAATCTTGCTAGAAAACTCACCCTAGCAAAACAGAGGTGTAATAAAAGAGAAGTCCAGCTAAAGCAGACCCACCAATGACGGAAAGGACGCTTTTTGAAACTTAAACAAAGCTAAACCCGCCAAGGTGCAGATCAGAATCGATATCCAAGAGACTGACCCCCGAAACCCTTTGGCAAAAACACATGGTAAGCAAAAAATAAGCCCAGATTAGCAATCACACCTACTACAGCAGTGGTAATAGCGGTGAGGAGGGGGCGGTAAAACTCAGTTTGCCATGGGTCGATTCAATCAAGGGGCCGCCAACTAAGATAAAAAAGAAGGACGGCAAGAAAGTAAACCAAGTGGCGACGCAGGCACCAATCACACCAAACCAAAACGGATTGCTGTTGCCAATCAAGTGTTGAATATGCTCCGCCAGATATCCAACAAAGGCCACCACCATAATGAGCGGTCCAGGAGTAGTTTCTCCAAGGGCCAAGCCATCAATCATTTGATTGGCGCTCAGCCAATGGAAGTGCTCAACAGCACCCTGATAAACATAAGGTAGTACCGCATAGGCGCCACCAAAGGTGAGCAGCGCGGCCTTCGTAAAGAACCAAGCCAGTCGAGGGTAGAGCGTCTTCCAGCCAAAAATGGTGATCAACCCGCCTATTGGCAATAGCCAGTAAAAGAGAGCGACGAGGCTATGACGAATAGTTTTTTGATAAGAAAATTTTGCGTGCTCAGGGGTTGGGGTGTGATCATCAATGATGGCATCGCCATATTTTTTCACTTCATTGGATCCATGTCCGCTACCTTGCTGAAAATTTTCTGGATAACGCTTACCACCCCAGTAGCCAATCGCAGCAGCGATAGCTACGATGATCGAAAAGGCTACGTTCAAGATGAAGATCGCTAGAAATGATCCCAGTGCAATCCATTGAAGCGCTTGATTGTGAATGGTGCGTTTTTCAATGCGCACTGCAGCATGCAACACGATTGCAGTCACCGCAGGCTTGATGCCAAAAAAAATAGCGGCTATCCAGGGTACTTGTCCAAAGGTGAGATAAACCCAAGACAAACCTATCAAAATTAATAAAGAGGGCAGAACAAAAAGACTTCCAGCCAGAATGCCGCCCTAGCTACGATGCATGAGCCAGCCAATCTAGGCAACCAACTGTTGTGCTTCAGGCCCAGGTAATAGCATGCAATAGTTGAGGGCATGTAAAAGCGCCGCTCAGAAATCCAGCGACGCTTTTCAACTAACTCTTGGTGAAGAACGGCAATTTGTCCTGCAGGCCCACCAAAACTAATGAAGCCTAGCTTGGCCCAAAACTTTAAGGCCTCGCGTAGTGGAATACTCAAACCTCGTCCATTCCGCCAACTACTTGGCTAAAGCCGTTATCTACATAGATGATTTCAGCAGTAATACCATTTGCTAGGTCGGACAATAAAAATGCTGCAGTATTACCTACATCATCAATCGTGACGTTACGACGTAAGGGAGCAGTTTGTTCAACCGCCTCCAAAATCTTGCTAAAGCCTTTAATACCTGATGCCGCTAAAGTTTTGATGGGGCCAGCAGAAATTCCATTCGCACGCATCCCTTTAGGGCCTACTGAGCCTGCAAGGTAGCGTACTGAGGCTTCTAAGGAAGCTTTTGCTAAACCCATCGTGTTGTAGTTGGGAACATTCTTCATTGAGCCCAAATAGGTCAGCGTCAGCAATGAGGATTTGTCACGCAACATTGGAAATGCTTCTTTAGCCATCGCTGGGAAGCTATACGCCGAGATGTCATGCGCTATTTTGAAGCCTTCACGTGAAAGACCTTCTAAAAAGTCTCCGGCAATTGCTTCGCGTGGGGCAAAACCAATAGCATGCACAAAACCATCAAATTGAGGCCAAGTTTTGGCTAAATCCTTAAAAAGCGCGCTGATTTGCTCGTCGCTACCCACATCACAGTCAAAAATCAGGTCAGTATTGAATTCTTTAGCAAAATCCACAATCCGATCTTTGAAGCGCTCGCCCACGTAGGTAAAGGCTAGTTCAGCCCCTTCACGGTGACAAGCCTTGGCAATCCCATATGCTATAGAGCGATTTGAGAGTAGGCCGGTAATAAGAATTTTTTTGCCAATAAGAAAGCCCATGTTGTGTCCTTTGCTTCAAATATGATTAGCTGTCTACAATTGTTGCATATATGCCTAGCTTAAAACCCATTCACCACATTGCCCATTTATTGATCCTAACTCTGCTGCTGGGGCTTGGAGTCAATGCAGCCCAGGCCGGCCAAGGTATAGCGCAATACGGAATGCCTAAGTATCCCGACGGATTTGCCCATTTTGATTATGTGAATCCCAATGCTCCCAGGGGTGGAACCTTAGTTTTACCAAACCCAGGGCAAAGAACTAGCTTTGATAAATTCAATCCATTTACCCTCCGAGGAATTACCGCTCCAGGCATTGATCTCATGTTTGAATCTCTTGCAGAGGGAAGTGCGGATGAGGTTTCTAGTATTTATGGGCTATTGGCTGATGATATTCAAGTAGCAAAAGATCGTAAGTCAGTGACATTTCGCATACGCCCTGAGGCTAAATTTTCAGATAGTAGCCCAGTGTTGGCGGCCGATGTTAAGTACAGCTTTGATACCTTAATGAGCGGGAAAGCGCATCCTCGTTATAAAACCACCTTCGCCGACATTAAAGAAGCTGTAGTTTTATCCGAAAGATCTATTCGCTTTGACTTTAAAAATGACAATGCTGAGCTCCCGATATTGGCTGGAACGTTTCCTGTTTTCTCGCGTAATTGGGGTAAGAAGCCAGATGGATCCATGATCCCATTTGAGAAGCTTGCCTTTGAGCCTCCTATCGGTAGCGGTCCCTATTTAATTGAATCTTTTAAAGCGGGCAAATCAATTACCTATAAAAGAAATCCCCAGTACTGGGCAGATCATCTTGGTAAGCCTTTAAACATTCGCGTTGGTTTTTATAACTTTGATCGTGTTCTATATAAGTTATATAGCGATTACGCTGTGAGACTAGAAGCCTTTAAGGCAGGGGAGTTTGATGCACTAGTTGAGTATCGTGCCAAGATCTGGGCGAAAGGATACGTCGGTTCAAAGTTTGACAAAGGAATTTTGCTAAAGAAAGCATTTTTAAATCACAACGGTGCTGGAATGCAGGGCTTTGCGATGAATGTGCGTCGATCGATCTTTAAAGATGTGCGAGTTCGCGAAGCATTGGGTTATGCGTTGGATTTTGAATGGCTTAATCGGCAAATATTTTTTGATCAGTACAGCCGTATCAATAGTTATTTCACAAACAGTGATTTAAGTGCAAACTTTGACGGGCCACGCAAGCCAACCGAGGCTGAATTGAAATTGCTTAAGCCTCTAAAGGCGAAATATCCACAGTGGGTCCCCGACGCTGTTTTTGGTCCAATGCCTGCAGCACCCTCTACCACCCCTCCCGGTAGCCTACGTCAGAATTTAAAGAAAGCACGTGAACTGCTGATGCATGCTGGCTGGCAATATCGGGACGGAGCCTTACGTAATGAAAAAGGTGAGCCATTTCGGTTTGAGATTGTGGAAGATGGCGGATTCTTTCTGAGGGTGATTTCTGCTTATGTACGCAATTTAGAAAAATTGGGTGTGCACGTAGATATTCGGACGAGTGACTTTGCCCTGCATCAAAAGCGCATGAATGAATATGACTTTGATATGACTACGGTTCGTTTTCAGGATTCTCAAAACCCAGGCAATGAACTCTGGGATCGATTTGGTAGTGAGGCTGCTAAAGAGAAAGGCTCAGACAATGCCATTGGCGTGCAATCTCCAGTGGTAGACGCCTTGATTGATGAGATAACGAAAGCACAAAATCGTGAACAGCTCAGAACTGCCACAAGAGCTCTGGATCGCGTTTTGTGGAATAGTTATTACGTGGTTCCTCAATGGTATAACCCAACGCATCGTGTCGCCTTCCGTCATGAGATGCGATATCCAGAGCCGCCCTTGTATTACTCTGCCGAGTTGTGGATCATGCAAAACTGGTGGAAAGAGGAGGCTAAATAATGCAAGGTCAAATGCGCGCTTATATTTTTAAACGGTTGCTCTTAATGATTCCCACCATTATCGGAGTGCTTACGCTCGCCTTTGCGGTTGTGCAATTTGTTCCGGGCGGGCCAGTAGAGCAAATGGTTCTTGAGCTCAAAGGGAAGGGTAATGCAGCCACTGGAGGGTCAGAGTCTTCTGGTGCGGGATCAACCTATCGTGGTCGTCAAGGTGTTGATGCGCAACGCTTAGAAGAGGTTAAAGCACTATATGGATTTGATAAGCCTCCACTGGAGCGCTATTTCATGATGTTGGGGCGTTTTGCACGTTTTGATCTGGGACAAAGTTACTACCAACATGAAAGTGTTTGGCGTTTAGTGGTTTCTAAGCTACCTGTGTCAATCAGTATTGGTCTATGGACCTTCTTTATTACCTATTTAGTTTCCATTCCATTGGGGATTGCTAAAGCTGTTCGAGATGGCTCTCGTTTTGATGCAATTACCAGCAGCATGATTTTGGTTGGCTATGCCATCCCTGGATTTGTATTGGGTGTCTTGTTGTTGGTAGTTTTTGGTGGCGGTAATTTTTTACAAATATTTCCGCTACGAGGACTCACTTCGGACAACTGGAGCGATTTGAGTTTGATGGGTAAGGTGATGGATTATTTGTGGCATTTAGTCCTTCCGATTACAGCATCCGTTCTAGGTAGTTTTGCTGTGGTCACAATGCTTACCAAGAATTCTTTCTTAGAAGAGATTCGCAAGCAATATGTCTTGACTGCACGCGCAAAAGGACTTACTGAGAAACAGATATTGTGGAAGCATGTTTTCCGCAATGCATTATTGCCGCTAGTGACTGGTTTTCCAGCAGCATTTATTGGCGCCTTCTTTACTGGCTCTTTGTTAATCGAAACGTTATTTTCTCTAGATGGCCTTGGCTTGCTCTCTTATGAGTCAGTGATGCGTCGTGACTATCCAGTAGTGTTCGGTACCCTATATTTATTTACCTTAATCGGCTTGTTTACGAAGTTAATTTCTGATCTTTGCTACGTCTATGTAGATCCACGCATTCAGTTTGGTGTGGGAGGCGGTTCATGAATCGCTGGCTGCGTTTTAAAAATAATCGCATGGGCTATGTCAGCCTATGGATCTTCGCTGTACTGTTCGGCCTATCGATGTGCGCCGAGTTGATTGCAAACGATAAGCCTTTGGTTGTTCGCTATGAAGGGCGCTTCTATTTCTCTATTGTGAAGAGTCAGCCTGAGACGGTTTTTGGTGGAGACTTTGCGACGCCTACAGATTTTTTAGATCCAGATATTCGCCAAAATATTACTAGCAATGGTAATTGGGCTATTTATCCGCCAATTCACTATAGCTATGAAACACTAAATTACTTTTCTAAGGTGCCTAATCCTGCGCCACCCTCTTGGGAGAACTGGTTGGGCACGGATGATCGCGGGCGTGATGTCTTAGCGCGTCTCATTTACGGCTTTCGTTTATCGATTCTCTTTGGATTGGCGCTTACGATCGTGGGAGTAAGCGTAGGAATCATCACCGGATCTCTCATGGGCTTTTTTGGCGGCAAATTCGATTTGATCTCGCAACGCTTGATTGAGATCTGGTCGGCGATGCCAGAGTTGTATTTACTCATTATTTTTGCCTCCATCTTTAACCCTAGCGTTTCCCTCTTGATTATCTTGTTGGCCGCTTTTGGTTGGATGGGTTTATCTGATTACGTTCGTGCGGAATTTTTCCGTAACCGCGCTCTCGAATATGTGCGTGCAGCAAGGGCGCTAGGATTGACCAATGTGCAAATCATGTGGCGTCACATTCTTCCCAATAGCTTGACTCCAGTAATTACCTTTTTGCCGTTTCGTATGAGTGCTGCGATTTTGTCTTTAACCAGCCTAGACTTTTTAGGCTTGGGTGTTCCTCCTGGAACACCGAGTTTGGGAGAGTTGCTTTCTCAGGGGAAAAGCAATCTTGATGCTTGGTGGATTTCGCTATCGACTTTCGTGGTCTTGGTCGCCACCTTGCTTTTGTTAACCTTTATGGGCGAAGCATTACGTAATGCATTTGACTCGCGCAAGGCTGGGTTGATGAGCGGGGGTCGACCATGAGCTTGCTGCGCTATGAAGACCTTTGTATTTCTTTCGGAGCAGGGCGCCGAGAAAAGTTTGCCGTTAAGCATCTTGATTTAGAAATCGGAATTGGTGAACGGGTTGCCCTGGTGGGTGAATCGGGCTCAGGTAAGACCTTAACTGCTCTCGCTCCATTGCGGCTAGAGCCCGAGGGCGCCAAAGTGACTGGCAAGATTCTGTGGAATGCTAAGGATGGAAAAGGCACAGTAGATTTACTATCTCTGCCCATAGAAGATATTCGCGAGATTCGAGGACGTGAAATTGCCATGGTGTTTCAGGAGCCCATGACGGCTTTAAATCCCTTGTTTACGATCGGCAATCAAATTATCGAAGCAGTGCAAAGCTATGAGCCCCTGATCTCTAAGGCTAGTGCAATGGATGCTGCCATTGATTTGCTGAGAAAGACTGGCATTCCCGAACCTGAGCGGCGTTTTCATGCTTACCCACATCAGCTATCTGGCGGACAAAGGCAGCGCGCCATGATTGCCATGGCTTTGGCATGTAAGCCAAGATTGCTGATAGCGGACGAGCCTACTACAGCATTAGATGTTAGTTTACGTTTGCAGATTTTGGATCTACTGAAAGAGCTGCAGGAAGAATCTAAAAATGACGGTGGCATGGGAATTCTTTTGATCACCCATGACCTCAATCTAGTGAAGCATTTCGCGCAACGCGTTGCCGTTTTAAATCAGGGCAATTTAATGGAGGCGGGATCAACGAAGCAAATATTTCAACATCCTGAAGATCCATACACTCGCGCATTGGTCAATAGTGAACCCGTTCGTGCAATAGCGCCATTAATGCCTTTGGCCCCCGTGTTGCTAGAAACAGAAGAGTTATCAGTTGCATACCCCAGCTCAGAATCTAGTTCATGGTTTAAAAAAGCACCATCACATAAAGTTTTGAAAAAGGTCAGCTTTGCGTTAAAGCAAGGTCAAACGATTGGTGTTATTGGTGAGTCTGGATCTGGTAAGACCACCTTGGGTATGGCGGTACTGGGTTTATTGGGGGACTCTGCAGCAGAGGTGACTGGCGACGTGGATGTTCTTGGTAATGACTGGCAAAAATTGAAGCCAGTAGAACGCCGCACCATGCGCTCGAGTTTGCAAGTGATCTTTCAAGATCCTTTTGGATCGCTATCGCCTCGGATGAATGTATTGCAAATTGTCTCTGAGGGCTTAGATGTTCATTTTTCTAAGCTGTCAGCTTCTGAACGTGAGACGCGTGTAATCGAGATGCTGAAAGAAGTGGGAATAGATCGATCGGCTCTGCTACGTTACCCGCATGAATTTTCTGGAGGACAGCGCCAAAGGATTGCGATTGCGCGCGCACTCATTTTGCGCCCACAAATTTTGGTTTTAGATGAACCTACTTCCGCATTGGATGTCTCGATTCAAAAGCAGGTTCTCGCTTTGCTGACTGAGCTACAGAAAAAATACAACTTAGCCTATCTGATGATTAGTCATGATTTGGCAGTGATCAGAGCAATGTCACATGAGGTAATGGTGCTGAAGGAGGGTAGGGTGATTGAGTTTGGCGACACCGAAACTCTCATCAAGCACCCACGCCAAACGTATACCAAGGAGCTTTTTGCAGCCGCTGAGTTGACTTAAGGGTGCTTATTAAATAATGCGTTGTTGGTCTAAATTGGTGCATATGCCCTCATTTAATGCAAAATTAACTTTATAAACAAAGACTTATGAGTAAGCTGAATGCTTGGTAAATTAAGGGTTCTTTGTTAAACTGATTCGATGTCACTGAAGCTTTCAAAAATTTTAGGCCTGAGCTTGTTCGCTCTGGTTTCCAGCTCTGCTATTGCTGCTGATGCAACGATAGACGCATCTGTGGAAACGGTTGTCCCCAAGGAAAGTATGTTCCAAGCGAGTAAGTCTTATGTCGTTCGTGTTTCGGATCGTTTGGCGGATACCGTAACTGGAAAGTCAGAAGAGTTAATCAACCGCGCGATGGAAGTGATTGGTGTTCGCTATCGTTGGGATGTAGAATTACCCCAATCCGGTTTAGATGGCAGTAGTTTTGTGGGTTATGTATTTAAAGATAAGCTGGGTTTTTTATTGCCACGTAAATCTACGCAGATGAGTCGTGTTGGTAAGCCAATTACCCGCGAAGAGTTACAGCCGGGCGATCTCGTGTTTTTTAATACGATGCGCCTCACTTTTTCTCATGTAGGCATCTATGTGGGTGATAACAAGTTTATTCATTCCCCTTCAAAGGGCACGAATGTGCGAGTTGATGATCTTGGTAGTTTGTATTGGGATAAGCGTTTTGATGGAGCCCGACGTTTAGATGGTAGCGACAATTTCAATGACCCAGAGCGTCAAGAACTCCTAAACGAAGTAAAAAATCTCAAACGTAAGTCACGCAGTCTTTAATCAGGCAATTCATTGTGGGCTTTTCTGCCCGATGACTATTGGCCTCTGAGCTTTTCTTTAATGAGACTCATTTGCTCTTGAGTCTGCCACTTCACCTGCAAGAATGGCGGCATTTCTGGATTTAAAATCGCTACTACTCATCTACTTAAGGTGCGGTTGAATGACGATATCGGCACTCTTTAATTCGTACTGATTAATGCTTCGCTGCATGATGGATATGGTCTGTTGTAAGATGCCTAAGGTGCCACACTGGCATCTTGATGAACAGGTTCAGATGAGATATTGACTGCAATTACGAGTGTTTGCCCCCATTTGCCTTGCATAGCTTACTGGGACGGGCGCGACCAATCCGCCACATCAACATATTCTTTGCCGCTAATGACTGCTGGCTGAAATACGCCAGGAACGCTGCACGATGCGCGAATCGCTAAGCCGGTGTTTCCCGGTACGAAATAAAACTCCTTTACCGGATTGCAATTCGATAGCAACAATGCCCAGTGGAATGCGCATTTGCTCGATGGATTTGTTCTGCACTTCGCGATTCACCATGTTTTGCAGGGCATCACCCTTGATCAACCCTCCAAACTTACCGGCAAAAGGAAGTCCCCAGTCGGCAATGGTGGCCTCATCTAAGTTCAAAGCTAGCCTGTTGAGGTCGTTTCCTGTTGCGCCGGACGCGAGTAAAGCAGCAATGACGCTACCTGCACTACTGCCAACAACAATATCGGGTCTGATACCTTGAGCTTCTAAAGTTTTAATAACGCCGATGTGAGCAAAGCCACGCGCAGCTCCAGCGCCAAGAACTAGACCAACTACTGGTTTTTTGCTGCCCATGAGACTGCAAGAACTCAGGCTTGCACCCCCAAGTAAGGCGCCAAGGCCAATTCCTAGGCTGAGAAGTCGACGCCGTTCCATGGAATCAGGGGTATTTGCGGTTAAGAAAGGGGGTTTTGGAGAATTCTTATACTTATTGTATTGAGCCTACCTTATAATGAGCGCAAGGTGAACGAAAAGGATTTCGTATCAGCTCGGACATATCCCAATAAGAACTGATGAGATGAAATATCCAAAGTAGCTTGAGAACACCAAAACCCATTACTGAAATACATTTATTAAAGCCTAATCAGGTTGAGTCCTGGTAACCCAACTTTTATGGACGATCACAATAAGCGCGTAATTGAAACAGCCCTCCTATGCGCGCAGGAGCCACTCACCGTTGCTGATATATCTCGTTTATTTGTGGAAGACATCACTACGGCCGATATAGACGAGGCATTGGTTGAATTGCAGCGCGCTTGGGATAACAAGGGCATGGAGCTGGTACATATTGCCACCGGTTGGCGTTTTCAAAGCCGTCTGTCTATGCGCGAGTACTTGGATCGCTTAACTCCAGAAAAGCCACCAAAGTATTCACGTGCTGTGATGGAGACTCTAGCGATTATTGCCTACCGTCAGCCAGTCACACGTGGTGAGATTGAAGAAATTCGTGGTGTCGCAGTCAGTAGCAATGTGATGAAGCAATTAGAAGATCGCGGTTGGGTTGAAGTCATTGGTCACAAAGAAACGATTGGCCGACCAGGTTTATATGCAACCACGAAGCAATTTTTGGATGATCTCAGCCTAACGAATTTACAAAGCTTGCCCATCCTAGAGGATGCGGCACCTATGGCAGCAGCAGAGCAATTAGGGCAGGCTGTAATGGAGATTGATGCTGATGCCAAGGAAGTCAATGAGCATGAAGAGCAAGCGGTAGAAGTAGAAACTGAAGAATTAGAAATAACCGAAGTGACTTTAGAAGAAACAGTGATTGAAGTTACCGAAGAAGCGACAGAAGAAGTTATCCCTGAGTCTGAAGACAATCCAGACAAAACAAAATAATAATTAATGACAAGCCCTAACGAAAACGATTCATCTCCGGTAGTAAATCCATCGGCAACTCCTTCCAATTCAGATACGATGCCATCAAATGTAGAGGGTTCGAAGTCTGAAGGTGGGCAGAGCGGCGAGCGCCGTCCACGTCGTCAAGGTACGGACAAACATTCATTTAACAAGAAGCGTCTGTTCAATAAGGATCGGCCACGCCGCAAGGGTGGCGATGTTACTGGCCCACGCGAAGGTAACCATAATCAATCCTCCAAGTTAGCGCCTAACCCAGCTGAAAGCGAAGCCTTGTTTGCTTCTGTTGTGTCCGGAGAGTTTGATGCTGCCTTAGATGCGCCTGAAGTTGAGGAAGTTAAAAATCCTGATGGTCTAAATGAGAGTGAGATCTCTCATCAAACAGGCGCAGAGCGCCGTGCACAGCGTGCGCAACGTTCGCGTGAAGATGAAGATCCAGATGCTCCCACAGAAGATGAAGTGAGCAGTTTGCAATTTGCAAATGTAGATGATTTGCCTTTGAGTTTGCGTGATGAAGTGTGGTCAGATCTTGATGGTCTCGATGCTGATGATGAAGACACTGTTAAGTTGCATAAGGTATTAGCTGACGTTGGTATGGGTTCGCGTCGCGACATGGAAGACCTGATTATTCAGGGGCGCGTTTCCGTGAATGGACTTCCTGCTCATATTGGTCAACGCATTGGACCAGCCGATCAAGTTCGTATTAACGGTAAGCCTGTCCATCGTAAGATTCAGACAAAACCACCACGCGTTATTTTGTATCACAAGCCAGCCGGTGAAATCGTCAGCCAGTCTGATCCTGAAGGTCGTCCAACAGTATTTGATCGTTTGCCTAAGCCACGTCAGGGACGTTGGATCGCTGTAGGCCGCTTAGATTTTAATACCGAAGGGCTGTTGCTATTTACAACCTCTGGTGAGTTAGCAAATCGCTTGATGCATCCCCGTTATGGAGTTGAGCGCGAATATGCTGTCCGTATTTTGGGTGAGTTGAGTCAAGAAAATACTTCGCAATTAAAGAGCGGTATTACGCTCGATGACGGCCAAGCTAAATTCCTTCGCCTTGCAATGGGTGGCGGTGATGGCGCTAATCGCTGGTATCACGTTGCTTTAACCGAAGGGCGTAATCGTGAAGTGCGTCGCATGTTTGAGGCTGTAGGGCATACCGTTTCTCGATTGATTCGTACTCGTTATGGCATTTTCTTGTTGCCTCCACGTTTAAGACGGGGGAAGTGGGAGGAAGTTGAGGCAGGCGGCATCTATAACTTGATGAAGTCTGCTGGTTTAAAGGTGCCCCAAGCCTCAGATAAAGCACGTAACCCGAATCCAAATAACCGTGATCGACACCAGTCTGATGGTGATTTCCAGCCTGATCCTATGCAAACCTCGGTTTCTTATTGGGGTTCCCGCGACGCCTTAACCCTTGCCAGCGGCCATAACGGCCTAACTCATCAAGGTAGGGGCGGAAAACCGGGGGGGGGTGATTCTGGAGAAGGGCGCGGACCATTTCGTGGGCGCACTCAAGGCGGAAGACCTGGACAAGGTGGTCAGGGTCAAAGCCGCAGTAAAGGCGGCAAAGTTCACCATGGTCAGTCTGCTTTTGTAAACGGCAACCCTCAGACTCCTGGAAATGGACCTAAACGCAGCGTACCAAAAGGGCGCAAACCCTTTAATAAAGGTCCAAGAAAGCCCCGCAATCCGGGCAAAAGCTTCTGATTTGTATCAGTTTTCTGCTAAATAGGCTATAATTCCGATCTTACAGCAAGATTTTGCTGTGAAGTGTTGTTACCGACTGATGTTGCGATCAACGTAAGTCGGCCTGTTCTGAATTTCGAGAATATGGGCTTTGAAGCCCATTTTTTTTGCCATTTTGGTATGAAGGGGTGACGTGAAGGATCAGCAGGTTATTTCTGCGGAGGTAGAAAACTTGGGTTACACGCTAGTCGATATTGAGCGTGAAGCCGGAGGTTTGCTGCGCGTCACGATAGAAAACCCAGATTACGAACGGATGATTACCGTTTTGGACTGCGAGAAGGTTAGCCACCAATTGAGCTATACCTTGCCAGTTGAAAACATTCCTTATGAGCGTTTGGAGATTTCATCTCCAGGTCTGGATCGTCCAGTGAAAAGTGCTGCAGATTTTGAGCGCTTTGCTGGAATGCAAGTGGATTTGAAATTGCGCGTTGCTGTTGGTAATCGCAAAAATTTTCGTGGTGAGTTGCAGGGTTTGTTGAGTGGTGAGTTGAATTCACCCGATGCAAAGTTTGGTTTGGTATTTGAGGGTGCTGATGGTCAGCCCTCTCAATTGGAGTTCTCTTTAGCCGAGGTCGATAAGACTCGGTTGGTCCCTGTTATTGATTTCAAAGGAAGAAAGTCATGAGCCGAGAAGTTCTCATGTTGGCAAACGCCCTAGCGCGTGAAAAGAACGTCGATCAAGCAATTGTGTTTGAAGCGTTGGAGATGGCTTTGGCCTCTGCAACCAAAAAACGCTATGCAACAGAAGCTGTGGATATTCGTGTTTCGATTGATCGCGAAAGCGGTGAATATGAAACCTTCCGTCGCTGGCTGGTAGTTCCTAACGAAGCAGGTCTGCAAGAGCCAGATAAAGAGATTTTGCAATTCGAAGCTCAAGAACAGTTCCCTGATATGGAAGTTGGTGAATACATTGAAGAGCAGATTGAGTCTTTGGCATTTGGCCGTATTGGTGCGCAAGCTGCTAAGCAAGTGATCTTGCAACGTATTCGTGATGCTGAGCGCGAACAAATTTTGAATGACTACCTAGAGCGTGGCGAAAAAGTCATGACTGGTACCGTCAAGCGTGCTGATAAGAATGGTCTCATCATTGAATCAGGCCGTGTTGAAGCATTACTCCGCCGCGATCAAATGATTCCAAAAGAGAATTTACGTTCAGGTGACCGCGTGCGCGCCTACATTCTCAAGGTTGATCGTGAAGCTCGTGGACCTCAAGTTGAACTCTCACGTACCTGCCCAGATTTTTTGATCAAGTTGTTCGAGAATGGAGTTCCAGAAATGAAGCAAGGTTTGCTCGAGATTAAAGGCGCTGCTCGTGATCCTGGTATCCGCGCAAAAATTGCTGTGATTACTTACGATATGCGTATTGACCCAATCGGCACTTGCGTTGGTGTACGTGGCACACGCGTTACTGCGGTTCGCAATGAAGTTGCTGGTGAAGCGGTTGATATCGTGTTGTGGTCTGAAGATCCAGCCCAGTTTGTGATCGGTGCTTTAGCTCCTGCTCAAGTGTCTTCTATCGTAGTTGACGAAGAGCGTCATGCAATGGACGTAGTAGTTGATGAAGAGAACTTGGCTATCGCGATTGGTCGTAGCGGACAAAACGTTCGTTTGGCTAGCGATTTGACTGGTTGGCAAATTAACATCATGACCCCTGAAGAATCTGCAGAGAAAACAGAAAAAGAAGCATCCTCAGTACGCCAGTTGTTTATGGATAAATTAGATGTGGATCAAGAAGTAGCTGACATCTTGATTGAAGAAGGTTTCAATACATTGGAAGAAGTGGCTTATGTGCCATTGTCTGAAATGTTAGAGATTGATTCTTTCGACGAAGACACTGTGAATGAGTTGCGTACCCGCGCTCGTGATTTCTTGTTGACGATGGAATTGGCTAAAGAAGAGCGCGTTGGTGAAGTTTCCCAAGACTTGCGCTCTTTAGAAGACATGACAACAGAACTGATTGCTAAGCTTGCTGACAATCAAATTCATACCCGTGACGACCTTGCTGAACTAGCTGTTGATGAGCTGGTTGAGGCGACACAAATTGACGAAGAAACTGCGAAAACGCTCATCATGAAAGCGCGCGAACATTGGTTTACTTCATGAGAGGAAGTAGTGCATGGCAACAATAGTAAAAGTACTCGCTAAAGAATTAAAACGTACCGCGCCAGACCTCTTGGAGCAGTTGAAGGCGGCCGGTATCGAAAAAGGTTCTGAGGACGATAGCATTACCGAAAAAGATAAAACAATCCTACTCGAGCATTTGCAGAAAGCGCATGGTAGTGCTGATACTGGCGCTCGCAAGAAGATCACTTTGATCAAGCGAGAGAGTTCAGAAATTCGTCAAGCAGATTCTGCTGGTCGCATGCGCACTGTGCAAGTTGAGGTTCGGAAAAAGCGTGTGCTCGTTAAGGCAGGCGATAAGGCTTCTGAGGAAACTCCAGTTGCGCCAGTTAAAGAAGTAGCTCCGGCTGCACCTGCCAAGCCAATTATTTCTGAACAAGAGCTGGAAAAGCGCGCAGCTGAAGCTACTCGTCAAGCTGAATTGTTAGCTCGCCAAGAGGCTGAAATGAAGGCGGCTGAAGAGGCGCGTCAAAAGGAGGTTGCTGCTCCTGTAGTTGCTAAAGAAGAGGCTCCAGTAGATGAGGCTCCTGCCGCCGCAGCGGCTGCCGCAGATAAAAAAGCAGTGGCTGATAAGACAGCTAAAGAGTTGGCTGCAAGCAAAGAAAAAGAGTTAGCAGATATTCGTGTGCGTCGTGCAGCTGCCGAAGCAGAAGCTTTAGCCATTCGCGACATGATGAGCGCTCCCGCTCGCGTTCTAAAAGCGCCGAGTAAGATTGCAGCTGAAGAAGCGAAAAAAGGCACCTTGCATAAACCTGCAAAAGTTGAGGGCGCCGATGACAAGAAGAAAGCAGTTGTTAAAGTTGGTGGCAAAACCATTAAGTCTTCTGAAACATCATCTACATGGCAAGAAGAAGGCGCTAAGAAACCTGGCGGATTAAAGACTCGTGGCGATTCATCAGGCGGTGTTGGTGGTTGGCGTTCAGGTGGCGGTCGCAAGAAGCAACGCCAAATTGCTGAAGTGAACGTGGATACGAACTTCCAAGTACCTATTGAGCCTGTAGTGCGTGATGTTCATGTGCCAGAAACAATTACTGTTGCTGAGTTAGCTCATGCAATGGCAGTCAAGAGTGCAGAAGTGATCAAGTTGTTGATGGGTATGGGCCAAATGGTTACCATTAATCAAGTGCTTGATCAAGATACTGCGATGATCATCGTGGAAGAAATGGGCCATAAGGCGCATGCCGCGAAATTGGATGATCCAGATTTAGATTTGGGTACCGATGGACATGATGCGGAGTTGTTGCCACGTCCTCCAGTTGTTACTGTTATGGGACACGTTGATCACGGTAAAACTTCTTTGCTCGATAAGATTCGTGCTGCAAAGGTGGCGACTGGTGAAGCTGGTGGCATTACTCAGCATATTGGCGCATACCACGTAGAAACTCCACGCGGCATGATTACTTTCTTAGATACCCCAGGTCACGAAGCCTTTACGGCAATGCGTGCTCGTGGTGCTAAGGCAACTGATATTGTTATTTTGGTTGTAGCTGCCGATGACGGTGTGATGCCGCAAACTAAAGAAGCGATTCACCATGCAGTAGCAGGCGGAGTGCCTTTGGTGGTTGCTATTAACAAGATTGATAAACTAGAAGCCAATTCTGAGCGCGTTAAAACCGAGTTGGTTGCAGAGCAAGTAGTTCCAGAAGAGTACGGTGGCGATGTTCCATTTATTCCTGTATCAGCCAAAACTGGCGAAGGCATCGATGCTTTGCTAGAGAACGTTCTCTTGCAAGCTGAAATCTTGGAATTGAAAGCACCGAAAGATGCTCCTGCTCAAGGTTTAGTGATTGAAGCCCGTTTGGATAAAGGTAAGGGACCAGTTGCCACTGTATTGGTTCAGTCTGGCACGCTTAAGCGTGGTGATATGTTGTTGGCTGGCTCTACATTTGGACGCGTGCGCGCCATGATGGACGAGAACGGTAAGCCTTGTAATGAAGCTGGCCCATCTATACCTGTAGAGATTCAAGGTTTATCAGAAGTACCTGCAGCTGGTGAGGCAGTACAAGTTGTTCCTGATGAGCGTAAAGCACGTGAAATCGCTTTGTTCCGCCAACGCAAGTTCCGCGATGTGAAGCTTGCTAAACGGCAAGCAGTCAAGCTTGAAACCATGATGGAAAACATGGGTGAGGGAGCAATTGAAGCTAAATTGTTGCCACTGATTATCAAGGCAGACGTACAAGGCTCTCAAGAGGCATTATCTCAGTCGCTCATGAAACTCTCTACACCAGAAGTGAAGGTTCAGATCGTTCATGCTGCTGTAGGTGGCATTACTGAAACTGATGTGAACTTAGCGGTTGCATCTAAAGCAGTCGTGATTGGCTTTAACTCTCGTGCTGCTGCAGCAGCACGAGAGTTGGCCGAGAAAAATGGTGTTGATATCCGATATCACAACATTATTTATAACGCGGTTGATGAAGTGAAATTAGCTCTGAGCGGTATGTTGACTCCAGATAAGAAAGAGGAGATCACTGGCCTTGTAGAGATTCGTCAAGTCTTCTTGGTGTCTAAAGTTGGCGCCATTGCAGGTTGCTTGGTAGTGGACGGTATCGTTAAGCGCACATCTAGTGTTCGCCTCTTGCGTGACAACGTCGTTATTTGGACTGGTGAGTTGGATTCCCTTAAGCGCTTTAAAGATGACGCTAAAGAAGTTCGTGCCGGTGTTGAGTGTGGTTTGTCATTAAAAGGTTATAACGACATCAAAGAAGGCGATCAGCTTGAAGTGTTCGAAGTCACTGAAGTTGCTCGTTCACTCTAATCGATATGCACAAGACTAGTCCGCATCGTAACCAGAGGCTTGCCGATCAAATTCAGCGAGACCTAGCCGAGCTTATCCCTCGTGAATTACGTAGTCCGAGTTTGGGCTTGATTACTTTGCAAAGTATCGAGCTCACTCCCGATTTAGCTCATGCTAAGGTGTTCTTTACTGTTTTGGGTGCAGAACCTGAACATGCTTTAAAGGCGCTTCAGGAAAAAGCAGGTTATTTACATTCACTATTGTTTAAGCGTTTGCATATTCACACTGTTCCTACTTTGCATTTTCACTATGACAGCTCAGTTGAGCACGGCATAGAAATGTTTCGATTGATCGACCAGGCTGTAGAGAGCGATCACAAAGACGAGACTAAGTAATTCTCATGTCTATACGAATTGACGGCGTAGTGCTTCTTGATAAACCTGCTGGGATGAGCTCGCAGGGTGCAGTAACTGCTGTTAAACGTGCTTTCAACGCAGATAAGGCTGGTCATACCGGAACTCTAGATCCTATGGCCACTGGATTATTGCCAATCTGCTTAGGTGAGGCAACCAAGTATTCGCAAGACTTGCTTGAGGCTAACAAAACTTATATTGCGCGCGTGAGATTTGGATCGCGTACTGATACTGGTGATGCAGAAGGTGTCACCATTGAAGAATTACCTCTACCAGCATTTACATCCGATGCTGAAATTCAACTTGCATTAGAGGCCTTGCTTCCAAAATTTACTGGTGCAATTTCACAAGTACCTCCAATGTATTCTGCGCTTAAGCGCGACGGTAAGCCATTGTATGAGTATGCTCGTGCTGGTGTTGAATTAGAACGTGCTCCACGTGATATCACGATTCATTCTATTTGCTGGACTGATGTTACTTGGCCAGAAGCTTCTTTAGAAGTTAGCTGTAGCAAGGGAACTTATATTCGTGTTTTGGCAGAAGATTTAGGCAATGCTCTTGGATGCGGCGCTCACCTCGTGGGGCTGCGACGTACTGAAGTGGGGCACCTCAATCTAGAGCAGTCCTTTACGATTGAATCCATTCAAAGTGGTTTGCAAAATAGCGCTAACTATATTTTGCCGGTTGACGCGCTCTTACAAACGTTACCTCACCTCACGGTTGATGAGCAGCAAGCAAAGCGTTTGGAGATGGGGCAACGAGTTCCACTCAACTTACCATCCGTTGAAGCTTTAGTGCGTATTTATCGTGCTACAGCTGCTCCTCACAACTTTATAGGCACTGCCGATTGGCGTTCTGGGGTTTTACATCCTAAGCGCGTGATTTCGCAGGCTCATTAATTAACCCTTTACTTACCTTTAACTTTAGAAGCTTCACATGACTAAACGCGCACTTCGTAACATTGCCATCATCGCCCACGTTGACCACGGTAAAACCACTTTGGTTGACCAACTCTTACGCCAATCTGGCACATTCCGCTCCAATGAAAAAATAACCGAACGCGTCATGGATTCAAATGACTTGGAAAAAGAGCGCGGCATTACTATTTTGTCCAAAAACTGTGCGGTGGAGTATGACGGCACTCATATCAATATTGTCGACACCCCAGGACATGCTGACTTCGGCGGTGAAGTAGAGCGTGTGCTCTCGATGGTTGACGGTGTTTTGCTTTTGGTTGACGCGGTTGAAGGCCCAATGCCACAAACCCGCTTCGTGACCAAGAAGGCCCTGGCTTTAGGTCTGAAGCCAATTGTGGTGATTAACAAGGTTGACCGCCCAGGCACACGTACCGATTACGTAATCAATGCAACCTTTGAGTTGTTTGACAAATTAGGCGCTACTGAAGAGCAGCTGGACTTCCCTGTGGTGTATGCATCTGGCTTGAACGGTTATGCAGATTTGACCGACGATGTACGTGAAGGCGATATGCGCCCATTGTTTGACACAGTGTTGAAGCACGTGCCAGTTCGTGACGACAATCCAGAAGGGCCATTGCAATTACAAATTACCTCGATTGAATACAGCACTTACGTCGGTAAGATCGGCGTAGGTCGTGTAAATTGCGGAACTGTGAAGCCTTTGATGGACGTTATGTTTATGGATGGCCCTGATGGCGTTCAACGTAAAGGCCGCATTAACCAGGTATTGAAGTTCCGTGGCTTAGAGCGCGAAATCGTTGACGAAGCACAAGCTGGCGACATCGTATTGGTAAACGGCATTGAAGATTTAGCGATTGGTACAACGATCTGTGCTCCAGACGTTCCTGAGGCATTGCCAATGCTCAAGATTGATGAGCCTACTTTAACCATGAACTTCATGGTGAACACTAGCCCGTTGGCTGGTCGTGAAGGCAAGTTTGTTACTAGCCGCCAGATTCGTGAACGTCTTGACCGCGAACTAAAGTCGAATATGGCTTTGCGTGTAAAAGAAACTGACGATGACACAGTGTTTGAAGTGTCTGGTCGTGGCGAATTGCATTTGACTATTTTGGTAGAAACTATGCGTCGTGAAGGTTATGAATTAGCAGTTTCTCGTCCACGCGTTGTTTTCCACGAGGAAGATGGTGTGAAGATGGAGCCGTACGAGAATTTAACAGTTGACGTGGAAGATACAACTCAAGGCGCCGTCATGGAGGATTTGGGTAAGCGTAAGGGTGAATTACTTGATATGGTGAGCGATGGCAAAGGTCGCACACGTCTTGAGTATCGTATTCCTGCGCGTGGCCTGATCGGCTTCCAAGGAGATTTCATGACCATGACTCGCGGTAATGGTTTGATGAGTCACACGTTTGATTCTTATGCGCCAGCTAAAGATGGTATCTTGGGTGAGCGCCATAACGGCGTATTGATTAGTCAAGATGATGGTGAGGCAGTAGCTTACGCATTATGGAAGTTGCAAGACCGAGGCCGCATGTTTGTAAGTCCTGGCGATCCTTTGTATGAAGGTATGGTTATTGGTATTCATAGCCGCGATAACGACTTAGTTGTGAACCCAATTAAGGGCAAGCAATTAACCAACGTTCGCGCATCTGGTACTGACGAAGCAGTTCGCTTGGTTACTCCAATTGCTATGAACTTAGAATACGCGGTTGAGTTTATTGATGATGATGAGTTGGTTGAAGTAACTCCAAAGAGTATTCGTATACGCAAGCGCTATCTCAAAGAGCAAGAGCGTAAAAAAGCTTCACGCGAGTAAGTAACTCAAGTTACAAACCAAAAGTCACCTCCGGGTGGCTTTTGTTCTTCATTGAAATCAAAACTCTAAAATATAAGTAAATCCCTAACTTTATGCTGCCATCTATTGAACAACGACTTGCTCAAGAACTTTCTGCTAAACCTGCTCAAGTAGCCGCTGCAATAGCCCTGATGGATGAGGGTGCAACCGTACCCTTTATTGCGCGCTATCGTAAAGAAGTCGCTGGGGGTTTGGATGATGCACAGTTACGCTTGTTAGAAGAGCGCCTTAGCTACCTCCGAGAATTAGAAGACCGTTGTAAAACCATTGTTACTTCAATAGAAGAGCAGGGCAAGATGACGCCAGACTTGCTCAAGGGCAATTATGTTGGCAGAGAATAAGACTCGCCTAGAGGATCTCTACCTTCCTTACAAGCCAAAGCGTAGAACCAAAGCGCAAATCGCGTTGGAGGCTGGATTAGAGCCGCTAGCAAATGACTTGCTCAATAATCTCAATCTCGATCCCGAAGTAGAGGCCGTCAAATATCTCAAAGAGGCATTTCAGGTGGATGGCACAGATAATGCTGGTGTTCCTGATACTAAGGCTGCTCTGGAAGGTGCTCGTCAGATCTTGATGGAGCGCTTTGCTGAAGATGCAACTTTGGTTCGGTCTTTGCGGGAATGCTTGCAAGATCATGGAGTGGTTGAATCCAAAGTAATTGCCGGCAAGGAGCAAGAGGGTGAAAAGTTCGCCGATTACTTTGATTACTCAGAACCAATTAAAGCCATTCCTTCTCACCGTGCCTTAGCTTTATTTAGGGGGCGCGAGCAGATATTGATGGTTGTCCTGCGTTTAGATAGTGAAGAAGAAAAGCCTAAATGTGATGCCCCACATAATCCATGTGAAAACCGCATCGCCAAGCATTTCAAGATTAAAAATGAAGGCCATCCTGCTGATGCATGGTTAGCCGACACCGTACGCTGGACATGGCGCGTTAAGTGTTCCCTACACCTTGAGTTAGAGTTGATGACTGCTATGCGTGAGCGCTCAGAAACTGAGGCGAATAATGTCTTTGCACGCAATCTTAAGGACCTTTTATTGGCTGCTCCAGCAGGACCCCAGAGTTACCATTGGTCTGGATCCAGGTATGCGTACAGGAGTCAAAGTGGCAGTGGTGGATGCGACTGGCAAAGTAGTCGACACCGATGTGATTTATCCTCATCAACCCAAAAATGATTGGGCTGGTTCATTGTTTGCTTTAGCCAAATTGGCCGAGAAACATCATGCAACTTTGATATCGATTGGTAACGGTACCGCCTCTCGTGAAACCGATAAATTAGCGCAGGATCTTATTAAAGCAAAGCTGGAGCTTCAGCTTACTAAGATCGTTGTTTCAGAAGCGGGCGCTTCTGTTTATTCTGCTTCGGAATATGTCTCAAAAGAGTTGCCAGGAATGGATGTCTCCTTACGAGGCGCAGTTTCTATTGCGAGAAGATTGCAAGATCTATTAGCGGAGTTGGTGAAGATTGATCCTAAGTCGATTGGCGTCGGTCAGTACCAGCATGACGTGATGCAAACGCAATTGGCGAAGTCTCTTGTCGCGCGGTGGCAGAGGATTGCGTGAACGCTGTTGGTGTCGATGTAAATGCTGCCTCTGCGCCCTTGTTAGCTAGGGTATCAGGACTCAGTTCGACTGTGGCTGAGGGTATCTCGTCGCCTACCGAGATAGTAAGGGTGCATTTAAATCCAGAACAGAGTTAAAGAGTGTGCCGCGTTTGGGTGATAAAACATATGAACAAGCTGTTGGCTTTTTGCGCATCATGAATGGGGATGATCCATTAGATGCACCTGCGGTTCATCCTGAGTCCTATCCTTTGGTTGAGAAGATTTTGAAGGACATTAAAAAAGGGGTGAAAGAGGTGATTGGGGATGCGGGCTTACTTAAATCACTCGCGCCAGAAAAGTATGTCGACAGTCAATTCGGTTTACCCACTGTTACTGACATTATTAAAGAGTTAGAGAAACCCGGACGTGATCCGCGTCCAGAATTTACCACTGCTACATTTAAAGAAGGCGTAGAAAAAATCAGCGACCTGAAAACAGATATGATTCTTGAGGGCGTTGTTACAAACGTAGCGGCCGTTGGCGCATTTGTTGATATCGGCGTTCGTCAGGATGGTTTGGTGCATATTTCAGCTCTATCAAATACCTTTGTGAAGGACTCTCATACCGTTGTGAAAGCCGGACAAGTAGTGAAGGTGAAAGTATTGGAGATCGATGAAAAGCGTAAGCGTATAGCGTTAACTATGCGTTTAACTGATGAGGCGCCCAAGGCCAGGGTCTAAAGCTGAGCAAAAAAATCCTAGAGAGTCTAACATCGGATGCTAGAAAGCCTTAAGAGGCAAGACATTCAGCGCCTCCAGTGAATAATGCAATGGCTGCCGCATTTAGTAGGCTATAAAAAATAGCAGGTTATTTTTGGAATTTGTAACATTTATGGCGCAAATTCTCTAAACTATCGTTTCACTTGTTTAATCACGAAAGGCTCGGAATCCTGTGAAAATGTCTCAATCAATTTTCCGCATTGCAGCAATTATGCTGTGTGCATTCGGTGTCAGCATTTCTGCTGTCAAAGCTGCAGATTTTTCTGAGGATCGCCCAATTACCTTAGTAGTGCCATTTTCTGCTGGTGGGCCAACTGACAAAGTAGCGCGTGAGCTAGCTCTGGCCATGGGTAAACAACTCAAGGGTCAAGTGATTGTGGATAACAGCCCTGGCGCTGGTGGAACAATTGCTGCTAAGCGAGTGATTAATTCCAAGAATGATGGGTATACATTACTGATTCATCATATTGGCATGTCTACTGCCCCAGCTTTATATAAGAACCTGGGCTTTGATCCATTAAATGACTATGAGTATGTGGGTCAGGTTGCTGACGTGCCAATGTTATTAGTTGGTAATAAAGATTTGCCACCTAAGAACTATCAAGAACTCCTCCCGTACATGAAAGCAAACGTCAGCAAGATTGCTTATGCTAATGCTGGTGTAGGATCTGCTAGTCATTTATGTGGCTTGCTCGTTATGAGCCGCATTCAATTAGATTTGACGACTATTCCCTATAAAGGCACTGCACCAGCTTTGACAGATTTGATTGGTGGTCAAGTTCAGTTAATGTGTGACCAGACAACCAATCTTTCAGGTCAGTTGGCAACCAATGCTGTTAAGCCTCTTGTGGCATAACAACCACGCAACGTATCAAAGCCTTCGATAAAATTCCTACCTTAATGAGCAGGGGCTTAAAGAACTTTGAAGTAAAGGTTTGGCATGGCGTTTATGCTCCAAAGGGAACACCTAAGCCAGAAATGGATAAATTGGCCAAGGCTTTACAAGGGGCTATTCAAGACCCACTGTATAAGCAACACATGGCTGAGTTGGGTGTAGAAATTCCCTCACAAGCTAACGTAACGCCTGAGGGTTTGAAAAAACATCTGAAGACACAGATTGATTTGTGGACTCCAATTATTAAATCTGCAGGCATCTACGCAGATTAATAAAAAGAAAAAATTGCTGATAGATAAAGACCGCCTCCGGGCGGTTTTTCTATTTCAGCAAGATCAAATACTAAGAATTGATAGGAAGCGCTGTGACCGCTACATCGAGTGTATGGTCTGCCGCCATGAATCACTCCGCGTATCGGCGACACGTCTGAGTAGTCACGTCCTTGGGCTAGATGCACATAGTCCTCGCCTGGGGTGCCGTAGCCCCAGCGATTATTAGTAGGATCTAGGTCACATCAAATGCCTTCGGATAGAGCTGTCCATTTTCATCTAGGGTAGGCACATAAACAGACACCCAGGCATGCGAGGCATCGCCACCAATAAGCCTTGCTTGGCCCGGGGGTGGATTGGTAAGAATATATCCGCTGATATATTTTGCAGGCAAACCAATGCTACGCAAAGAAGCGATCAGAATATGTGCAAAGTCCTGGCATATACCTTGTCTCTTCTTTAGCGCTTCTAATGCTGGAGTTCCAATATCTGTACTCTTGCTGACATAATGAAACTCGCTATAAATGTGCTTCATCAAATCAATTGCGGCATCCAAGAGGGGTCGCCCAGAGGTAAAGTTTGCACGGGCAAATTCTGCGAACTCAGGGCGCAAGGTAATGAAAGATGAAGTAAATAGAAATTCTGAAGCAGCGTCCCACTTGGTATTCGAGTGATAGCGAAAATATTCTCGTACCAATTCCCAGGCAGGGGTATCTAGAGGTTTTGGCCCGTAATCAATACTAGAAGTTTCTATTAATGACTTTGCGGTAATTAACGATTCATTATGCCTACTTTGTAAGGAAAAGAAAGTGCATACATTGCCGTAGCTATCTTTATTTTCCTCACTCCATGCAGGCCTAGGATCAACAGAAATTTCAGAATTGAGGACTTTCTGTGTTTCGGTATCTGCAGGTTTAAGGTGGGCAAAATGCTGGGCAATCTCGACATTGGGGTCGTATGCATAATGGGTATCGTGGGTGATCTCAAGTAGCATGATGTGCTTATTGCATTTGAATGCTGTATTCGTTGGAGTGAATCAAATTGAAATAGCGCGCGCTAATTTCATCTGATACGTTCCAAGCTGATTGGGAGCAGTTGCGTAAACAATTTCTGAGATTTGAGAAATTGCCAGAGTTATCTGTGCTGGATAAATCGTAGAGGTCATAATCTAGCATGTTGATGACGCTACGAGTTAGTTCATTTGGTTTATCTCGTTCGGTACCTGCAAGCTTATAAAGTCGCGCCCGAAGAGCCTTGCTTGCCCACGCAAGTGAGCGAGGGTTTTCATCATCCATAACCAATAAGCTCACTAAAGGCGCCATTTCTCGACTTTGTTGATGCTGTGCATGGAATATGATTGTGCTATCAAATAAATTTAGTAGGGCAATATAGCCCGAGCTATCCCCATTCGGATTATTCAGAAGCCCAGCAAGAATCGCTGAATCTAAAATAGTCGTTAGAAAAGCAAGTCTTTCTATATGCCTGCCAATTGAAAGCAGTTGCCAGCCATCATCGCGCGTCATTCGATCGGTTTGGGCGCCGGTGATGGCAGCTAAACAACTGCTTGCACCATTTAAGGCATCAATGGCCAAGGATGAGGAGAAGTCCTGAAACATATTGGCTTTATGACAATCGGCTTGAAATTGTTCAATGCAATGATTGATGGTGCTCCATTGCTCTGTGGATAAACGCTCTCTCACATTGGAGGCGGTACGGCTTCATTGCATTGAGGTTAAACCCAATGCTGGTCACATTTTCACTTGCATTGAGTGAATGAATTAAAGTGCGCTCAAATATACGATGACGAGTATCTTCTTGATCAAAGTTACTTGGTACACCCTCAGGAACAAGCCCATAGAAGTGACAGAGATTTTCTAGCCATGTCCAAAGTGGGCGAGAGGGGGTATATTCGCTATTAATTTTTTCAAGATACAGTTTGGCTAAACGCAGAATATTTTCACTCCGCTCCGTATAGCGGCCAAACCAATACAAATTTTCCGCAGCTCTGCTGGTAACCAAGCGTTTGCGGATTAACTTTTCAGGGGTTTGTATGGACTGATGTTTCTGTTGTCCCTGGTCTTGAGTAGATGGAGTATTTTGCACCCACACATCTGCACTACTACCCCCTCTTTGCATAGAAGCAATACCAGAGTTAGCGTCTGCAATTCGCGCAAGAGACCCCCGGCAAGACCTGCCAACTATTGGGACCATCGCTTAGTGCAAATACACGCAACATATAAGAATGGGGCTCAATTAAGCTTGGGTCATTGAGGTTAAATGCATTGAGCCAGGTCGGCATCTGAGCTAAAGGGATATAGGTTTGAACGGTGTGCTCATCTGGCTGACGAGTAATGCGTCCAACCCATTCATCCAATTGAGCTTGGCTTAATTCACCACCTAAAACAGACTCATATCTTTGGTGACCCGAATTAGGAGGGTAGGTAGGCTTGATAGCGCTATGACTTAAATTTGGGATGGCAGCCTCTAAAGCGGTACGTTCTCCGCACCACCAAGTATCCATTGCTGGAAGCTGAATTTTTTCATTCAGCAATCTTTCACTAATTGCGGGTAAGAAGCCTAGCAAAGCAGGGAATTCTAAAAAAGCTGATCCTGGTGCGTTCGCCAATATGACATTGCCTGCTCGGATGGCCTGTAATAATCCTGGTATTCCCAGTGTGGAATCAGAGCGAAGCTCAAGTGGGTCTAAGAACTCATCATCTAAACGCTTTAGAAGGATATGAACAGGCTCTAATCCGCGAACGGTTTTTAAGAACAAACGCTGATCGCGAACTGTTAAATCTCCTCCCTCTACCAAGGTCAATCCAAGATAGCGAGCCAAATAAGCATGCTCGAAATAGGTTTCGTTATATGGTCCAGGAGTGAGAAGAGCAATGGGGCGTTCATACCTGCTGGGCTCTCAAGCTTTAAGGCATCTATCAGCCCTCTATAAGCATTCGCTAAGGGGGCGATATGCATTTGCTCATAAGCTTGCGGAAACTGCCTCGCAATTAGATTGCGGTTTTCTAACAAGCAACCTAAGCTAGAAGGGGCTTGAGTCCGCTGCAATAACACTGACCATGAGCCATTAGGTGCTCTAGCTAAGTCAAAAGCCATAATATACAGATGCTTATTGCTGTTGAGTTTTACACCATGCATGGATCGTAAATATCCTGGGTGTCCATGAATTAAGGCAGGCGGAATAAACCCTTCTTTTAGTAAATTTTGAGATCCATAAATATCGGCCATGATGGCTTCTAATAATTTGGCTCGTTGCAATACTCCAGCTTGAATTTCTTGCCAAGATTCTGGGCTAATGATGAGCGGGAACAAATCTACAGAGCATGGCCGCTGAGGACCAAATTCATCTGCATAGACGTTTATAGGTAATTCCGTTATCTCGAATTTGCCTATTGAGTTCTTGGGTGCGCTGATCGAGATCGCTTAATCCTGATGTGCCAAGAGCATTGAAAAATGTTTTCCACTGGGGCAACAAAGAATTTGAGTTGCCGCGTAACTCATCGAAGTGACCCATGCCCGCCTTAGGAGAAAGGCGAGCAATTTCTTCTGCAAGAGAAGGATTGGCTGTAGCTTTTAATGGGTTGGCTTGAGAAGGTTCCACAAGCTATTGTCTCATCGCCGCATATCTAGCGTAAACGGGAATTCCCTACTGCCCGGCAGATCAATATTCGCCTGAATGTCCTCAATAGTTCCTGGGGTATGACCCATACGGAAAAAGCGTGAGAGACGTCTACTTTCAGCCTCGTAAGCATTGATAGGGAAGTTATCGTAATTGCGACCGCCCGGGTGGGGCGACGTGATATTGACAACCACCTACTGAGCGTTTCATCCAAGTATCAATCACATCAAATATGAGTGGGACATGGATGCCAATACTGGGATGCAGGCTGACGGCGGATTCCAGGCCTTGTAACGAGTGCCAGCAACGCCTGTAGGTTGAAGAGGTAAAGGCTCGCCATTACAGGTAATGGTGTATCGGCTTTGGTTTAGTCCGGTTACGCGGACTTCAATACGCTCTAAAGATGAATCAACATAGCGAGCCAGTGCCACCTGCGGCATTTTCTTCACCCATCACATGCCAGGGCTCTAAAGCATTACGCAAAGTGATCTCTGTACCCATCGCCTGAACTTGACCAATCAATGGGAAGCGGAACTCTAGGCGAGGCGCAAACCATTCAGGTTTAAAGTCGTAACCATGTTTTTGCATTTCTTCAATTACATCATCAAAATCCATCTTGATGAAAGTGGGCAAGAGGCAACGATCATGAAGTTCAGTGTCCCAGCGAGTCATTGGGGCATTATAAGGTTCATCCCAGGGGTGCGCTATTAACGCCCGAATTAATAATTGTTGAACAATACTCATTTGAGCGTGCGGTGGCATTTCAAAAGCCCGCAACTTTAATAAACCAAGCCTGCCTGTTTGACTGTCAGGGGGGTACATTTGTCGATACAAAATTCACTGCGGTGTGTATTGCCGGTGACGTCAATCAAAATATTGCGCAGGGTTCTGTCAACTAGCCATGGTGGCATGCTCTGACCATACTTCTTTCGATTCTCCCGAATTTCTTTGAGAGCAATTTCTAATTCGTAGACTTGGTCATTGCGAGCTTCATCAACTCGAGGTGCTTGGCTAGTTGGACCAATGAACATGCCACTAAATAAGTAGCTAAGGCTTGGATGGTTGTGCCAATACAAAATTAAACTTGCCAGCAGCTCGGGCCTACGTAAGAAGGGGCTATCAATCGGCGTAGCGCCACCCATGACAAAATGGTTGCCTCCACCTGTACCAGTATGACGACCATCAGCCATAAACTTTTCTGCCGAGAGGCGAGCTTCAAAAGCGGCTTGATATAAGAACTCAGTATGTGCAACCAATTCATCCCAGTTGTGTGCGGGATGAATATTCACCTCGATGACACCTGGGTCAGGTGTTACTTGTAAAAGCTTTAACCTTGGATCACGAGGTGGAGGGTATCCCTCTAAAACGATTTGGAACTTCAATTCTTCTGTAGTTGCTTCCACTGCATTTAATAAATTGAGATAGTCCTCTAGACGGGCAAGTGGGGGCATAAATACATAAAGCACACCAGACTTACCGCCATGTTCGTTTTCTGCTTTAGGGCCATTTGAGCGCATTGGGTCCCGAGGTCTCAACGCACATTGCTGTTCTAGTGATCTATGCTGCAGATTTTGGCGCTGTGGATGCTTCACTTCCTGTGACTGGCTCCAAATAGTTTTGTTGGTATTTGTTGTCTTGCCGGCGCTTGGGAATTCATTCTTACTTGGCCTTTGTTGATGAACGACCGATGAATGTGTACTCAGCGCTGGTCTTGGTGCAAAGGGATCTTGTTCAATCAAGTAGGGGTAATCAGCCTTACTTGTCCAAGGGAGGGAATCTAGAGGTAAGCGGTAGCCCATGGGCGAATCGCCTGGTAGAAGATAGAGGCGATCATCTCTATATAGCCAAGGACCAGTTTTCCAGTTGGTATCAAAGTAATTTTGTCCTTGATCTGCTTCAATGGGGAGGACATATCCAATGACAGAATCCAGTTTTTGAGTAAACACCCCCTTTAGGCGGGTACGTTCCATCTCATCATCCAAATTAGGCTTAAATGGATCAACATTGACTGGGAATTTGGATTCACGCCAGAGGTAATAAAACACATCTTCATAAGCGAGCTTAATAAATTTATTTGCTAACCCCAATTTTTTTGAGAGTGTGTAGACAAATTTTTCGGCATCTTTACTGGTGTAGTTAGCAGACTTTCGCTCATCCGCAAACAAGTTAGGATTTTTCCAAATGGGCTGCCCATCAGCCCTCCAGTAGATTGATAGAGCCCAGCGAGGGAGTTGTTCGCCTGGATACCACTTTCCTTGGCCAAAATGTAAAAAGCCTCCATCGCCATATTCTTTGCGTAGTCTTTCTACTAAATCCGTTGCATACCCTCGTTTGGTTGGACCGAGTGCATCCACATTCCATTCGCGTTCGTCGCGACCATTCACGGATACAAAAGTAGGTTCACCACCCATTGTTAATCTAACGTCGCCGGCAACAAGTTGTTCGTCAACCTTGTGGCCAAGATCCACAATGGCCTGCCACTGTTCCTCTGTATAAAGTTTGGTTACTCGCGGTGCTTCATAGATGCGAGTGACTTCCATGCTGTGAGAGAACTTCACTTCACATTCATCAACGCCACCTTCAATAGGCGCCGCTCCCGAAGGTTCTGGAGTACAGGCAACTGGAATATGCCCCTCACCAGCAAAGAGTCCAGAGGTGGGATCTAGGCCAATCCATCCTGCGCCAGGTAAATACACTTCACACCAGGTATGTAGATCCGTGAAGTCAACTTCGGTGCCGCTTGGGCCATCCAATGCTTTCACATCTGGCTTTAGCTGTATGAGATAGCCCGATACAAAGCGTGATGCTAGTCCACAAAGGCGGAGTAGATTAACCATCAGCCACGCTGAGTCACGGCATGAGTCACTTCGTATCTTTAGAGTCTCTTCTGGAGTTTGCACTCCAGGTTCCATGCGAATGGTGTAATCAATATCGTGATGAATTTTTTGGTTTAGGGCAACCAAAAAATCGATCGTGCGCATTTTTCTGCGATATCTACCGTTTTGAAATATTTATTTAACCCATCGGTACGTTTTTTCCCTAAGTAAGGGCGCAACTCTTTTTAAGACCATAGCTGTAAGTGAATGGATAGTTTTCTGCATCTGGTTCTAGAAAGAAGTCGAAGGGGTTATAAACCGCCATTTCCGTAACCAAATCAACAGTCACCTTAAAGCGCGTTGTTTTTTCAGGAAACACTAAGCGAGCTTGATAGTTTGCAAATGGATCTTGTTGCCAGTTGATGAAGTGATCCTCGGGCTCAACTTTTAATGAATAAGAAGGAATATGGCTTCGGCAATGAGGTGCAGGGCGGCGTGTATAGACATAAGCCAAAGTCTAGAAGTTAGGATTATTCGCACCGTATTGCGGCGCACAAATATAATGCGTAAGCAAATCAAACGTCCAAAAAGGGTATTTTGAGGTCAAAAAACGTGCATTTGGGAGCTTTAAGGTGGCTTAGAAGGAATAAGTTATAGCTAAGCCCAATGAAAGTGCAAAAGCTGAAGTTATTTGGACATACCTTTTAGGAGGAATTATGTACGTTTATGTCACCCGGAATATTATCGTTCGTATGCGCTGCAATGACGGTACCGATAAAGGTTGCAAGCCTTTAAACCCCGGTAAATATCAAGCAAACAAAACGAATGATGGTGCTCTTGAGATTTTGCAAGAAGCAGGTGAGCCCGTTTATCTTTTGCCCTTTATCTGGTGGAAAAAATGGAGATAGGCGATATCTTGATAGCAGCTTAATTAACTAGTGACTACGCTAGTCAAAAGCAAAAGAATTACCAGCACATACTTACTTTAATCCCCGCTTTCTAGAAAAGCTTAGTCCAGTCTTTGGTCAAGCTAAGTAGAAAAAAGATCAGCTTAAAATAGCAGACTCCAATGTATGGGGTTTGATGGTTATGCAAATTAACTCAGAAGGAGTTTCTGCCTCGTAGGTCTTTTTGCCTGCCGACCAAACTCATGCAAACTTGTTGATGTTTTTTATTGCTCAATTTCCTCATATTGAGACCAGCAAGTGGGTCAAGCGCTTCGACGAGGGTCTTGTAATGGACAGAAATGGCCAGTCTCTATCAGCTAATGACGCCTACCGACCTGATCTCACTTGTTATATTTCAGGCGCTAGAGCGCGAGCCAGAAATTCCTTTTGAAGAAGAGATTCTTTATCAAGATAGCCATATTTTGGTTGCAGATAAATCTCATTTTTTGCCAGCAACGCCATCTGGACTTTACTTGCACCAAACACTACTTAATCGACTTAAGAAAAAGACTGGCATAGCGACCTTAAGCCCAATACATCGGATCGATCGTAACACTGCTGGGCTTGTGATTTTTTCTATCAATCCCACGGAGCGTGCGCAGTATCAAAACTTATTTAGAGATAGGGCGGTAGAAAAAGTCTACGAAGCTATTGCACCCTACAGAAAAGAGCTGGTAGAAAAATTACCGCTGACTTATTGCAGTCGTTTAAAGGAATCCGAGCATTTCCTGCAGATGAAAGAGGTGGAAGGAGATCCTAACTCAGATACCTTCATTGAGCTTGTCGGGGTTGGTGAGGATTGGGGTAAATATCGTTTAACGCCTGGGTAGTGGCAAAAAACACCAACTACGATGTCACCTGAACTCATTGGGAATTCCAATTAAGAATGATCAGATTTACCCAGTTCTTACTCCCTATCAAGAATATGACTTAGATTTCACTAAGCCATTGCAATTACTGGCTAAAGAGATTGCCTTCATTAGATCCTATTACTGGTGAATCTAGGTTTTTTAATAGCCGCCTAGCCTTGAGTTTTGAAATTTAAAGATTAGATTGGCAGTATCTTGAAGCTTTGTGCCTGAGAGCGGCGCCAATAAAGTTCAAATACCTTTGGTAAATTCAGGCTAGGGTCAATATGCTCTGCTTCCAGTAAAAGGCCTGCAGGCATCTCCGGTAAGAGGGTAGATAACAAACGAACTTCGTGTTGGTTGATGCGACGAATGATATGAGGTGCATCAATTTCACCGGGGTGGTTTAAGCCTGCGGCCTCAACTAATTCTTTTAGCGTCCTCAGTGTTTCGTTGTGAAAGTTATAAACGCGCTCAGCTTTATTGGAAACCACTAAAGCTTTCTGGCGCAATGCATTTTGAGTTGTCACTCCAGTAGGACAGTTTCCGGTATTACAGGTTTGGGCTTGGATGCAACCAATGGAGAACATAAATCCTCGAGCACTATTACACCAATCTGCTCCAAGAGCAAAAGCAACTGCCATATCAAATGCGCTAATGATTTTTCCGGCACAGCCAATCTTAATTTGATCGCGCAAATTGACGCCCATCAACGTATTGTGAACCAAGCGTAAGCCTTCCTGTAAAGGGGTTCCCACATGGTTTGTGAATTCAACGGGGGAAGCACCGGTGCCGCCTTCGGAGCCGTCCACCACGATAAAGTCTGGATAGACGCCTGTTTCTAGCATGGCTTTGACAATTCCAAACCACTCCCATGGATGGCCAACGCAGAATTTAAATCCGACAGGTTTTCCATCAGCAAGATCCCGCAACTTCTTCAAAAAGTAGAGCAATTCAAGTGGGGTTGAGAAGGCGTTATGAAAAGCTGGGGAAATACAGACCTCACCCTCCTTAACGCCCCGGGCGGCAGCAATCTCCGCTGTCACTTTAGAACCAGGCAAGATCCCGCCATGTCCTGGCTTAGCTCCTTGGCTTAATTTAAGCTCAATCATTTTTACTTGCGGATCTAAAGCATTCTGAGTATATTTTTCGGCGTTAAAACTGCCATCTGAATTACGACAGCCGAAATAACCGGAGCCAATTTCCCAAATTAAATCTCCACCATGAATGCGGTGATATTTAGAAATCGATCCTTCGCCCGTATCGTGAGCAAATCCACCTTTTTTGGCACCCAGATTTAAAGCCAGGATGGCGTTGGCGCTGAGCGAGCCAAAGCTCATTGCGGAGATATTAAAAATACTTGCTGAATATTGTTGTTTGCAGTCTTTACTGCCTATCTCAATACGAAAGTCATGACTAGGTAGATGTGTGGGTGCTAATGATTGATTTATCCATTGATACCCTGGCGCCATCACATCTAGGGTTGTGCCAAATGGAATTTCGTCTGGAACTGCCTTGGCGCGGGAATATACCAAGGTACGCTGCTCCTTTGAAAAAGGCGCCTCATCGTTATCGCCCTCAATAAAGTATTGTCGAATTTCAGGACGAATAAATTCCAGCATGAATCGTAAATGACCGATAACAGGGTAGTTGCGAAGGATGGATGTTTTGGTTTGAAGAAGGTCGTAAATACCAACTAAGGTAAGAAAGCCAAATAACAATAAGAATCGCCCAGCCTTTGGCTGATCATCTAAAACTGTGTAGCTTAGAGTTGTGCCTATGACACAAAGGCCAAAAGGAATATATCGAATAGGGAAGTACTTATTAGGAGACATAGGCTTAGTAAGCTGAATGTGGATTGGCTCAGTATACGAATTTAATACTCAATGGATCAATTTGACTTAAATCAAGCTTGCTAAAGCCTCCTTTGCTAGGGAGGAGTATTCTTAACAAAGTAGTCATTATTAATAATGGGGATTAATACGTCATTAAATCATGCAGTTATTTGGATCGACCATCAAAAGGCTCATGTCATGTTTTTGAGTGCTGATGCTAGTGAAGCCGAAGTCATTAAAAGCAAAACTACACATTCTCATTTACATCACAAGGGTGGAGAAGTGGGCAGCGGAAAACTGGCTCTAGATTCCAAGTATCTGCACTCCGTAATTCAGGCGGTAAAAGAATCAAAAGAAATCTTGATCTTGGGTCCTGGATCTGCAAAGCTGGAACTTATTAAGCGTGCCCATCATCATGATGGGCAAATTGCTGAAAAAATTGTTGGTGTAGAAACTGTTGATCACCCAAGTGATAAAGAAATTCTTGCTTATGCACGCAAGTTTTTCTATAAAGTGGATCAGATGCTGTAATAGATAGGAGGCTTATTGTGAGCAAAGAAATTAAAGAAGCCTTAGGGCCAGATGGGTTGCCGAGCCACGATTATTTCTTGGATGCAGTCAACCATATTGACGAAGCGGTAGAAAATAATACGATTGCAGTTGGAGCTGCCAAGGGAATCATCTTTAGTCTCGTTGAAATATTGGGGGCAATGGTTGGTGATCCTGACCTGCCAAATCATTTGAAGTCTGGTTACATGGGCGTATTGGACCTTGCTGTTGAGTTAGAGGCAAAGTTAGCTAAGCACCGTTAATAACAATGATTTAACACAGAGCCCTCATCAGAAATGATGGGGTTTCTTTTTATTGGCGATCTTGTTTTGGTGGGTAATTGGAGTTAGGATTTGAGAAGCTCATTCACCACGATTGATTGTTTTTTAACGTCAGCTAGCTAAAGGCACTGCAATTGAATGTGGATTTAAGTCAAGTGCTTCTCCGAGAGCGCTATGTCGCAGGAAAGCTCAGAGATGGTAGAGAATATCCTGCTGTCGATGAGCTAAAGCCGCTTAGTTTATTAAACGCTAGTATTCCTACCTTGTTTCAATATACAGGTAAGGATGAGCTGATTCCGCCTCCAGAAAGATCTCGTCCGAGAAAAGAAATTCAGGCTGCCACACTATTAAGAGTAATCCAGTCAAAAGGTTACTGGGAAGAGGAGTGGATTGGTTTTTGGAGGGATCATTTCTCGGTTTATGGATACGATCAAAATGTTGGGGCCTTTTTGCCTCATTGGGAAAATCAGGTCATTCGAAAATTTGCTTTTGGTAATTTTCGGCAATTTTTAGAGGTTACTTCCACCCACCCATGCATGTTGTATTACCTCAATAACAAAAGTTCTCGACTAACCTAAGCACTCCTGCGCTCGCAAAACTGGAGGGCTCTGAGCGCCTAAGCGATATTAAGTTGGCAAGAAAAATGGTGGGATATTTGGCTTGCGCACCATCCTTCCAAACTGAGGCAATTGATCCAGATTTTTCTGCTGGAGAGCGAGCATGAATTTTGATTATCTGAATCGGCGAGATTTTTTAAAGATTGGTATTGCTAGTTCTATTGCCGGCATTAGTGACCTTGGATCCGCGCAGGTTCAAAAAAAATCGAATGGCGTATTGATGGCACCACGGATGTCACATCCATTTATTGTCGTCTTTTTGCGTGGAGGGGCTGATGGATTGGCTATGTTGTCGCCACTTAATGATGAAAATTTCATCGCCGCAAGACCGCCTGAAATGCGATTTACAATTGAGGCTAGCAGCGGAAAAGTTGAATCAGAAAATGCTACCTTTTATTGGCACCCTGAAGCATCACCACTAGCAAGTCTTTTTATGGACCGAAAGTTGATAGTGTGGAATGCTTTAGGAATTACTGATGAGACCCGCTCTCACTTTGAGGCACAAGAAATAATGGAGAGGGGTGTTAAATCTTTGAACTCCCTGCCTGACGACTTGGGCTGGATGGCTAGACAAGTTGTTGACAAAACTCGCTTTCAGGCAGCAAATTCCATCCCATTATTTGCAGGCAACAATAATTCACCAAGATCTATGCAGGGCGCTCATCGAGCGATCGCAGTTAGAGATATTCAGGGAGGCATTGCATTGCCAAATGGAGTGAATGGATTCAATGCGCTTAGCGCATTATGTAATGCCGATGGAAATTCAATTGCATCACCATGGATTAAAGATCACCTCAGTAATTTAGATTTCATTAATCAAACTCTCGGAAGGGGCAATGGAAAAGCATTGTCGTATGATAGTTCAGGAAAAATTCCTTACCCTAACGCAGATCCAGGCGTTGGCTTGCGGTCTGTTGTTAGATTGATAGATGCTAATGTAGGTCTGCAATATGCATGGGTAGATCAGTCTGGTTGGGACACCCATGAAAATCAACCAGGAAGAATGAATGGACAAATCAAAAACCTGAGCAATAGTTTGGCAGCATTCGCCCAAGACATGGAGGGTAAAAATCAGCCTTATACATTGGCGGTAATGACGGAATTTGGAAGACGCTTACGTAGTAACCATAGTAACGGGACTGATCACGATCATGGCTCATTGGGTTTAATCATGGGGAGTCACATTCCAGGTGGGTCAGTCATTAGGGCAATGGCCTGGCTTAAGTACAAGAGTGCTAGACAGGGGCGTAGATTTGGCGGTGACAACTGATTATCAGCAATGTTTAAGTATCACAAGGTTTGAGACGAATTAGTAAGCTACAAAACAAACTAAAATGCGGTAATTAATCATTCAAATGAAGTGCCCGTGGAAACTAAAAGCAAGAAGAGATTAGCCGTTGCTCCCATGATGGAATGGACAGATCGTCATTGCCGATCATTTCATCGCACTCTAACGAAAGAGGTCGTTCTCTATACCGAGATGGTAACTACAGGCGCCTTGATTCATGGTGATGTTCCTCGTCACTTAGATTTCTCACAAGATCAACATCCCGTCGTACTTCAGTTAGGGGGATCAGAGCCAGCAGATTTAGCAAAGGCTGCTGAGTTGGCCCAGCAATGGGGCTACGATGAAATCGATCTAAATTGCGGATGTCCTTCTGAGAGGGTGCAGCGTGGTGCGTTTGGTGCTTGCTTAATGGCGGAACCAGCTTTAGTTGCCGACTGCGTCAGGTCAATGAAAAGCGCAGTGGATATTCCGATATCAGTAAAGCATCGTCTTGGTTTGGATTCTATGGATGCGTCAAACTCTGAATCAGATTACCAATTTGCACTCCATTTTATTCTTGCGGTTGCGGATGCTGGAGCAGGTCAAGTTACTATTCATGCGCGTAACGCTGTGCTGAAGGGGCTATCACCCAAAGAGAATCGCAGTAAACCACCATTGCATTATGAGGTTGCAGCCAAACTAAGATTGGATGCGCAGAAGCAATTCCCCAATTTAAAAGTACTTCTCAATGGCGGTCTTGAAACCAATGAACAAATTGCAGGTCATTGGGATCAATTTGATGGTTTTATGGTGGGAAGAGCCGCTTATCATTTTCCAGCCATGCTTTTGGGTTGGGATGACTTGATTAATACCAGCGGTGAAGCGGCAGGCTATCTTTTTAGCGAAACAGAATGGCAACGCATTCAAATTGCTTTAGTAAAGCAAGTCCAAGCTTGGTTTGATGAATGTCAGGCTAAGAAAAAACCTTTTTATATTGGTGCTTTTACAAGGCATATATTGGGTCTGGCTCACGGTAGGGCGGGGGCTCGATATTGGCGCCAACGCCTCTCAGATCACCATGCTTTGGCCAAGGTTCAAAGTAAAGCAGCAATCGCTGATTTTTTCCTAAACGCCAGCTTAACCCTTGGGGGATTGGGCTGCTTTTGACATCGAGGGCGCCTAGAAGTGTGTTTTTGACAGGTTTTTGAGCAAAAAGCTATAATGTCACCTCTACAATGGCGGACGTAGCTCAGTTGGTAGAGTCCCAGATTGTGATTCTGGTTGTCGCGGGTTCGAGCCCCGTCGTTCGCCCCAAAATAATTATTAAAAAGCTCCTTTAAGGGACTTTTTTATTGGAGCAATCAAAGTGAAAAATTTGATATCTACCAAATTCTTTTTGGTTTAGTTCTTAGTGTGATCGCTCTATTTTTTATGCTCCGACCTGCTCCGAGTCAGGGCGCACCTAGTTCATCTATTCCAAAGGTACAGATTGGTCATTTATCTGGGATCAAACCAAGATGAACATTGCTGATGTCAAAGCATTTGCCGCCTCAACAGGTTTTGTGAGTGCTGCTGAAAAGAAAGGTGGTGGATTTGTCATATGAGTCCGGATTTGTACAAAAGCCTGGCTGGACTTGGCGGACCCCTTACGGAGTGCCTGCTCAAGATGGTGAGCCAGCGGTACATTTAAATCAAAAAGAGGCTGAGTCAATCTGTCGTTATTTCGGAAAGCGTTTACCAATAGATGCTGAGTGGACTAATGCCGCATTCTTAGAGCAAAGAGTAAAGCCTCCAGTGGGATATGTGCAGGGTCAGCCGCTTACCCCTATCCTGGTGACAGCACTCCAACTGTTTCGCACTGCCTTAGTGGGTTGTGGTGACTACAAGGGTTTGGCTCCAGCAGGTGCTTTGAATCGAGGTACAGGTCATGTGATGACTGGAAGTACTAGGCCGGGCGCGAATGGTATGCATGACATGGGTGGTAATGTCTGGGAATAGACTGCCACTGAGCGTAATGGTGGATATATCACCCGTAGTTGCCTCATTGGTGGTATGGCCCTGAACGTCAGCAGGAGTCAGATGTGGAGTCTAAGCCCGGTGATATCGCTGTGGTTTATATCGGATTTCGACGTGTTGCAGATGCCGTGTGAAACAATAGGGAATGACTAGTCCCGTTGTAGATTCTTCTGAAATAGAAATCACCCCTGACTATCAGGCGGTTATCGAGGCTATTGAGCGTCACGATCCTTATATTTTCGTTAGCGGTAAAGCGGGTACAGGTAAAACCACTTTAATTGGCTATCTCCGAGAAACTATTCCGGGCAATGTCGTAGTAGTTGCGCCTACAGGTGTAGCAGCATTGCAAGTAAAAGGAGTAACGATCCATTCTTTTTTTCGTTTGCCACCGCGCTTAATCTTTCCTGAGGAGGATATCAAGCCACTACGAGATAAGCGCCTCTACAAAGATATTCGATTGTTGATCATTGATGAGATATCCATGGTTCGCGCAGATGTAGTCGACGCCATGGATTTATTCTTACGTGAGAATGGACCTCAAAAGGGCAAACCCTTTGGTGGTATTCAGGTGATGTTTGTTGGGGACTTATTTCAATTGCCTCCCGTGGTTTCTAGTTCAGATATGCAGGTTCTATCTGATCGCGGATATGAAGGCCCGTATTTCTTTTGCGCAATGGCTCTTCATCGTAAAGAGGTCACGAGGGTGGAGCTTTCCAAAATATTTCGTCAAAAGGATGAGCGCTTTGCGAGTCTGCTCAATCGAATTCGCATTAATCACGACGTGGATGAAGCCATTGATATTCTGAATGCGCAATGTTATCAACAGGGTGCCGCAGCTGACGAGCAGACTATTACTCTGACAACGACTAACGCACGAGCAGATCAAATCAACGGCGCAGGACTGCGTGCTATTGATACCGAGGGTAAGGTCTACGTTGGTAAAATGACAGGTAAATTTAATATTGATGAATGCAATTTACCTTCGCCGAATAATTTGGTGCTAAAGGTTGGTGCCAAAGTCATGTTTACGGCAACTGATCCAGGTTTTCCTAAGCGCTGGGTGAATGGCACGATCGGCGTTGTCCGCGAGCTGTTGCCAGACAAGGTAAAGGTGATGGTGCAAAACGGCCCTTATGCTAATACAGTTGAAGTGGTGGGTCATCAGTGGGAGTCTTATCGTTATGATCACGACATGATGTCGGGAAAAATTTCTCCCAGCATCATCGGTACCTATGTGCAGATTCCCTTAATGCTTGCTTGGGCAGTCACTATTCATAAGAGCCAAGGAAAGACACTTGATAAAGTGAAGATCGATCTTTCATCAGGCGCATTTGCTTCAGGACAGGTATATGTTGCCCTTAGTAGGTGTAAAACAATCGAAGGCATTTCGCTACAACGACCGATTGAGCCCAGGGAGGTGAGTTGCGATCAAGAGATCAAGCGCTTTTATATCAACTGCCTGCCAAATAGCAATTCTTAACTCAGAAACCAGCAGCCAAGCCGTCCCTGCGATGATCGCTACCCGCAATATATGCTGAGTTGGCGTCATCATTTAATTTAGCAATTGCTTGCGCGCTACTAAAATCTAGGCTACTTACAGGTTGTACGGCCACCTCGTGATCCAGGGCTCTCAATCCTTCTACAACGCTCGCCGGCAT
Source organism: Polynucleobacter necessarius (assembly GCF_900095205.1). Lineage (NCBI taxonomy): Bacteria > Pseudomonadati > Pseudomonadota > Betaproteobacteria > Burkholderiales > Burkholderiaceae > Polynucleobacter > Polynucleobacter necessarius. The sequence continues at coordinate 787,406 of NZ_LT606951.1, forward strand.
TGAGGCTTCAACTGTGAGTTTTCCTAAATCATCAATACGCCAACGCGGCGCATCAGAGGAGGGTTCAAGCACTTATCTATAAAACGCATCACAAACTAAATATGGCCTTGGGGCTGCATATTTCCACTCATCACACCAAATGCCATGACCGGCTTACTATCTTTAGTAAGGAATGCGGGAAGAATGGTGTGAAAAGGGCGCTTACCTGGAGCAACTCGATTGGTATGGCCCCCTTCTAATCTAAAGCTCATGCCTCGGTTATGAAAAGCAATTCCGCCGGGAGCAACAACTCCAGAACCAAAGCCTTTGAAATTAGATTGAATATAAGAAATCATCATGCTCGATTCATCTGCGGCGCAGAGATAGACCGTGCCTCCCGAGTGAGGATCCCCTGGGCAATAACTGCCAGCTTTTTGGTGATCAATCATTGCTGCGCGATGGGCTAAATATTTCCGATTCAAAAGAGAGTCTGGGGGCATTTTCATCGAGCTTGCATCAGATACGTACGTGTAGGCATCTGCAAATGCCATGCGCATAGCTCTTCTATCTGTAAATGGATTCGTTGTGCAGAATTAGCTGGGTATTGCTTCACATTTGCTGCTTGCAAAATTCCCAATGCTATTTGCGCCGCAATTCCTGAGCGCCATTGGGTGGAATTTCATGGAGAGTGTAATCCCCGTAATCAAACGCAAGCGGTTCAACCCATTCTGATTGGTTATCAGCAAAATCTTGCATAGTGAAGCAACCACCGGTGGCTTGAGAAAACTCCACCATGCTTTTCGCTAGTGATCCTGTGTAAAAAGATACACCTTCAGTAGCAGCAATCTCTTTTAGCGTCTTAGCCTGCGCTGGGTACTTCCAGATTTGACCTGCTTGAGGAGCTTTACCGTCAATTAAAAATGAATCAGAAAAACCCGGTTGATTTTTCAGAATCGGAATGGCCTTGCGCCATTGGCGTGCTATGACAGGGGATACTAGGAAACCATTTTCAGCATAATCAATTGCGCGTTTAAATAATTGAGCAAAAGGCAATTTGCCGAACTTTCTGGAGAGTTCAACCCATCCAACCACCATGCCAGGAATAGTGACGGTATTCCAACCAATTAAATCCATGGAAGACTTGCCAGAAAAATAATCTGGGGCCCATGCTGCTGGGGCGCGACCAGAGGCATTTAAGCCATGGAGTTTTTCCCCATCCCAAAGAATTGCAAAGCCATTTCCACCCAAGCCATTCATCGTAGGTTCAACTACAGTCAGCGTGATAGCTGTAGCGAGTGCAGCGTCAACAGCATTGCCGCCATATTGAAGGACTTCTATTCCGGCTTGAGTAGCCAATGGTTGAGAACTTGCAACTGTATTTCTAGCCAGAACTGGAGCGCGGCCATCACCAAATGGAGGGGAAATCAACATAGAGAAGTCTTCTTTTTAATAAAAATAGTAATTAATTAATCTTGATATTGGAGGCCTTCACAATCTTTGCCCACTTAGCTTGTTCAGCGATCGTAATCTCAGTTAATTTTTCGGAGTTTGCGAATTATGGATGGATTAATGTCCGTTCCCTCAATCCTGCTTGCAATAGCCTTGATGGCATTAACTAAGGCTAGTATTGAAAACGTCATCATTGCCATTACTCTGGCAGAGGTTCCACGGGTAGTACGCTTAGTGCGCAGTCTTGTATTAGGTTAGCCCTATGTCGAGGCCGCCGCTGCATCTTGTACTCCATTGCCAAAAACTTTAGTGCGCCATATTTTGCCCAATATTGCTGCGCCATTGCTAGTGCAGGCAACGTATATTTGCGCCTCTGCAATGATTACCCGAAGCGATTCTGTCGTTTATTGGCGCTGGAACACCAGCTAATATTCCGAGTTGGGGAAACATCATGGCTGAATCTAGAACCTTGTTCCAGATTGCCGGTTACCTGATTTTATTTCCATCCATTTTTCTCTCAGCAACAGTGTTGGCTGTAAATTACTTGGGTGATGGTTTGCGTGATGCATTAGATCCTCGACTTTCTAGGAGGATGTAAGCAATGACTCAAAACACTGCAAAATCAATTTTAGAAGTGAAAGATCTGCGTACTTAATTTTATACGCGTGATGGTGTAGTGCGCTCAGTAGATGGCGTTTCATTTTCAGTTTCCCAAGGTGAAACACTGGCAATTGTTGGAGAATCGGGCTGCGGTAAGAGCGTCACATCCTTATCTTTGTTACGACTCATTCCTTCGCCATCAGGAAAAATTGTTTCAGGCTCAATTCTTTTTCATGGCAAAGACCTGTTGTCGCTCTCGGATGCAGAGATGTGAGATATTCGTGGGGATAAGATCTCCATGATCTTTCAGGAGCCCATGGCTTCACTAAACCCAGTGTTGACTATCGGTAGACAAATTAGCGAAGTGCTTGAGCTTCATCGCCATTGCACTAAAGATGAGGCGCGCACTCGAATATTAGAATTATTAAGGCTCGTTAATATTCCTGAGCCAGATAGACGCATTGATGAATATCCTCATCAGCTTTCTGGTGGCATGCGGCAACGAATCATGATTGCCATGGCATTAGCCTGCGATCCCGAGATATTGATTGCGGATGAACCGACTACTGCTTTGGACGTTACTATTCAGGCACAGATTTTGAACCTCATGCGTGAGTTGCGAGATCGTACTCGTGCAGCCATTATTTTAATTACCCATGACCTCGGGGTTGTTGCTGAAATGGCGCAACGCGTAGTGGTGATGTATGCTGGACGAAAGGTGGAAGAGGCGAGTGTTTTTGATTTATTCGCCAATCCATTGCATTCCTATACATTGGGACTTTTAAATTCAATGCCACGTTTAGATGATGAGAGCTCTAAACGTCTGGTAGAGATTCCTGGCATGGTTCCTTCAATGAAGACCGAGATTCGCGGATGCGCTTTTGCGCCGCGTTGCTCATCAGCTACTGAGCGTTGCCCTCTGGAATCTCCCGATCTAAAAAATTATGGCAATGATCACTGAGCAGCATGCTGGAATCCAGTCTCAGCAGTAGAGGCTAAACATGAGTAAGAGTAAAAAAGTGCTCTTAGAGCTAAAGAACTTGTGTAAGCACTATCCCATTCGCAAGGGGATGTTGGGCAGGGTAACAGGCCATGTTTATGCTGTTGATGGGGTCAGTTTTTCTATCCATGAAGGCGAGACATTAGGCTTGGTAGGGGAGAGCGGTTGTGGCAAATCGACTGTTGGCCGAACAATTCTGCGCTTAATGGATCCTACTGCAGGCGAAATTATCTGGAACGGAGAGCGTATTGATCAGCTTTCTCGTGCTGAAATGCGCCCATTTCGTAAAGAGATACAGGCGGTTTTCCAAGACCCTTATTCCTCTTTAAATCCCCGCATGCGCGCCGCTGATATTGTTTCAGAGCCCTTGGCGAAATTTTGAGAAACTAACGCAGGCTGAAGGTCGTGAACGCGTAAGTGATCTATTCGCATTGGTGGGGCTTCGTCCTGATCAAATGTTGCGTTATCCCCATGAGTTTTCTGGTGGCTAGAGGCAGCGCTTAGGTATCGCTTGCGCCTTATCAGTCAGGCCAAAGTTGATTATGTGTGATGAGCCCGTTTCAGCATTGGATGTTTCCGTTCAAGCGCAGGTTATTAACTTATTGGGCGATCTTCAAAAAGAAATTGGCGTGTCTTATTTATTCATTGCGCATGATCTAGCGGTGGTGAAGCATATCAGCCACAGAATTGCAGTAATGTATTTAGGTCGTATTGTCGAGTTGGCAGAAACCGCAGAGTTGTTTAGCCGTCTATCCCATCCTTATACTGAGGCATTGTTATCGGCAGTACCTATTCCAGATCCTACCAAGCAGCGTAAACAAATTGTCTTGGGTGGAGATATCCCAAGCCACATCAATCGCCCTAGTGGGTACCATTTTCATACGCGCTGCATCTATGCCAAAGAGCGTTGCAAAGTGGAGGAGCCTCGCTTAGAGGAAGTTTTTCCTGGTCATTTTGTGGCGTGCCACTTTAAGTTAAATACTTAAAGTCCAAAGAGCAGTAACTACCAATAAAAAGGCTAGTAAGTAGTTAAAAATTACTAGTCGTCGGCCAGTCCCAAGCCATTCTCTGAAAAGAGAGCCTGCGATTGCATAAGTTAGATTGCTGGTAAATGCGAAGAGCATCACTATTACACAAGCGAATACGAGTCTTGCGCTTGGATTGGAGCTAGGCTGTCCACTGGAGTATAGAATCCAAGAGCCCGTCGCCGTAATCGCTAACAACCACACCTTAATATTTAAAAACTGAAGCGCTACACCCTTTAAAAAGGTCATATTAAGACGTGCGGAATCAATTTCTTGCAACTTCTTACTTTGACATAGTTTAAAAGCAAGCCAAATTAAATATGCACAGCCAAGTAATTTAATAGCAATCCGCAGGCTAGGTATTTCCGTCACCAACGCCCCAAGGCCAAAGCCGCATGCCAACATAATGAATAACCAGCCAAATGGCACCGATAGGGTAAAAGGTATGGCGCAACGAAATCCCTCGTTTGCAGCGATAGCAGTTGTCAGCATCGTATTGGGACCAGGAGAAAAGCTCATGGCAGCGCAAAAGATGATGAGCGCAATCAGCTCTTGAGCGGTAAAAATAGAGGCCATCGGGATATCAGGATTGTGATGACTGCTATGAGGGCAGTCATGTTATTCAGAGGAAAGATTGGGCGTCTAATGCGCTTGATATCAAACCAAGCGTAATTTGAACTAGTGGGGCCACCCTGATCCGAGTCGCACTCTACATAGCCCTTGCTTAGCGGAAAGAATGCAGGTCGACAATACATGCGAGACTTGAGCAATACATAGGACTTGCTGGCTAAGTCGATGCCTAGAACGGTCATCACTGCAATATCGTATGGCTCTACACGTTCGGAGCTGATAACAATCTCAGCGTTTGGAGTTTGGAATAGAACACTAGGCCCCATCTTTAAGATCGATCCATTAAAGATCGGGTCAGTTACTTTGACCTTGCCATCGCTGATCACTTTTACAGATCCAGTCAATTTGAAGGGATGTTTTGTTACGCCTCGATAAGTCCAGCCAGACTTATTTCCAAGTTCAATGGTTACCTCTTTATCCTTGCCGATAGCAATGAGTTTTTGCACTGTTGATGGATCGGCTATAGGGCCTGCAGCAATATTACTTAAGCCATAGTTCAATGCAGACTCTAATATGTCAGTCGTATCACAAGAGCCGCCTGACATCACATTATCACTATGGTCAAGCAGTAACACTGGACCATCTCCGGGAAACTTGGCCATCTCAGCAGCTCTTTGTAAAGAGAGTTCCAGTGGCGTACTTTCGTATATGAATCCATCTGCTTGAGTCAAAATCATGGCTTCTAGTTTATCCGCTAATTCATTTGCTGTAGCAATGAAAGAAGGATTGCTTGCATCGGCAACCACGATGACTGACACGCCTGCATCCTTAAAGTCCGCCAAACTAAAGCCCGCCATAATAGAGATGCCTAAAATGCCGGGTTTGGATTCCATGACAATAGCTGTATCCACTACAGCTTTCATTGCGCCTTCGTTGGTATTGCTTCTCAGGGTATGAGAAAGCAGGGGGATTTGCCGGTAAACCAACAAGGGTTTGACATCCCCTTTGAGAGAATCACGCAATAAATTACCCGCATGTAAGCCAGTTTCATAGATATCAATATGCGGATAGGTTTTGAAACTCACCATGACATCGCTGTTGTCAATCATGGCTGGCGTCACGTTACCGTGTAAATCGAGTGCCACTTGGAGTATTGGGAGCAACCGATTTAATTCTTCGCAGCAAGTTACCTTCACCATCAACGACGCGTTCAGAGACCATTGCTCCATGTAGATCCAAGAGGATTGCATCGCATCCTTGCTCTACTGCCGCGACGATGCTATCGCAAATGCGATCATAGGCTTTTGCACAGACTGTACCGCTTGGATTGGAGAATGCACAAACGGGGGTAATAATTTCAACGGCCTCCTGCTTGGCGATAGCAATAAATGCACCCATTGCAGTCCTGGCATTTTCTTGATCTTTATAGGCATCTGCACCCCAGAGGGGATTAAAGGCTTCTAAGGGAGTGGGGATGGGTGTGAAGGTATTGGTTTCGTGCTGAAAGCGTGCAATTACCCATTTGCCACCAATTTTTTTATCAGTCATCTCAAGTCAGTTATTTATTTAGATCGTTTGGCATAAGCCAGAATGGATTGGAGAAGAACATTTGCACCAGCCTCCAAATGATCAGCTTTTGCATCTTCAATTTCATTGTGACTAACTCCATCCTTACAAGGGATGAAAATCATTCCGGTTGGAGCAAGGCTTTTCATATAAATGGCATCATGCCCAGCTCCAGAAACCGCATCCATTTGGGAATATCCTAAATCTTGGGCTGCTTTACGGATAGTTTGGATACATCCCTCATCAAAATTGCACGGAGGGAAATAAGATACTTCTTGTAAGTCGATCTTGATTGAATTATTAGTAGCGATTGCCTCAATACATTCTTTAAGCTTTAGCAGTCATCTGATTTAATATAGCGGCGTCTATATGGCGGATATCAATCGAGAACTGTACTCGCCCTGGGATGACGTTTCTGTTATTCGGAAATACTTGCACCATACCCACTGTGCCTCTTCCATGCGGAGCATATTGATTGGCGACATCAACTACTTTTTGCATAATGCTTAGGGAATTTTGTAGAGCATCAACCCGAATCTCCATGGGAGTTGGGCCGGCATGTGCTTCAAAACCGTGGACGGTGCAATCAAACCAACGCAGACCCATCACCGCTGGAACTACACCAATGATCTTGTCTTGATATTCCAGTATGGGTCCTTGCTCGATGTGCGCTTCAAAATAAGCGCCGCAGGGATGGTCACCAGGTTTCTGTGTACCTAAAAAACCAATGCGAGTAAGGCTCGTCTTTAACATTTTTACCATCGATATCTTTGGCTGCATAAGCTAGTTCTTGGCTAATGGCCCCAGAAAAAACTCCAGATCCCATCATGACTGGGGTAAACCGTGAACCTTCTTCATTGGTCCAGAACACAACTTCAATGGGCGCTTCAGTTTCAATTTGATGATCATTAAGAGTTTCAATGACTTCTAGGCCTGCCAGTACGCCGTAATTACCATCGTATTTACCGCCAGTTGGTTGGGTGTCTATATGACTGCCTGTCATGATGGGTGGCAGGTTAGGGTTCTTGCCCTCGCGGCGCATGAAGGTGTTGCCAATTTGGTCGGTCACTACAGTGAGACCAAGACTTAACGCTTTATTAATGACCCATTGACGGCCTTGCTTATCAAGATCAGTCAGGGCGTCGACAAACTCCTCCTTTAGGAGTGGCCCCAATTTGAGCCAGCTCTAATAGAGAGGAGTAGAGTCGTTCGCTACGAACACGAAGTTGTTCATCAAAGTGCGCAACGCGATTGCTTACCAAAATCAGAAAGCCTTCTTTAGAACTTTGCCAAAGGTGTCAATAAAGGATTCAAGCTCAGTTGGTGTGGCTACAAATGGAGGGCCCATTGCAATGGTGTCCCCAGTAATTTGAACTAGGATGCCATTCTCAATACAGCTTTCAAGAACTTGCATACCCCGCAGACCTGGTTTTCCAGCAATCGGCTCTAAATCAATAACTGCTGCTAAGCCACAGTTGCGAATATCTAATATGCCTGGCATTCCTTTGTATGAATGAACGCCGTCCTCAAATACCTTTTCCAATACCTTGGTCTTTTCTATGATGCCATCGGACTCAAAAATGTCTAGGCAGGCATGTGCAGCTGCTGTAGCAATTGGATGTCCTGAGTAAGTAAATCCATGGAAAAACTCAATCACCTGCTCTTGGCCGCCAGCCCCAACAATGGTGTTGTAAATATCTTCACGAGCAATGACGCCACCCATCGGGATAACGCCATTCGTAATTGTTTTTGCAAACGCGATCATGTCGGGTTTGACCCCAAAACGATCCGCGCCAAAATTGGAAGCTAAACGTCCAAAGCCTGTAATGCCCTCATCAAAAATGAGCAGGATGCCATGTTTGTCACAAATTTCTCGAATTTTTTGCAAGTAACTAACTGGTGGCACGATCACACCAGTAGACCCTTGAACGGGCCTCGAGAATGACGGCTGCAATATTACTAGCATCATGCAACAAAACAATACGCTCTAATTCATCTGCTAAATGAGCGCCCCAAGTTGGCATTCCTTTTGAGAAAGCCATTTGTGACAAATTTAATGTATGGGGAAGGTGGTCTACTCCCGGCATCATCATGGAGCCACAAATGATTTGCGGTTTGTTGGGATTCCCCGCCGACTGAGATTCCGCCTACGCATCCACCATGATACGCACGCTCTCTGCCGATAAAGCGAGTACGACTTGCTTCGCCTTTCGCACGATGATAAGCAAGTGCAATCTTCAGAGAAGTGTCGACTGCCTCTGAGCCCGAGTTAACAAAAAATACTTTATTTAAACCAGGAGGGGCGTACTCTTGACGATCCTTTCTGCTAGACGAAACGTTTCTGGTCCTGCCATTTGAAAGGCGGGAACATAATCCATCTTGTGATATTGCTTTTGAATGGCATCAATAATGCGTGGATCACCATGACCTAAAGGAGAGGTCCATAGTCCGGATGCGCTATCGAATAATTTACGACCATGGTCATCGGTGTAATAAATCCCTTTGGCCGCAACCATAATTTTGGGTTTATTTTTAAAGTAGCGATTGGGCGTATACGGAAGCCAATAGGCATCCATGTTAGCTACATAAGTATCGGCGTCCATTTCCTTGAATGGAGTGTTCTCAATTTTCATTTTGCATCTGCCTTTTAATGTGAATTATTGTTCTGCCAATCTATGATAAGCTTTTTAAATAAGGCTGTAGCTTGGGTAATTTTGTCGGTAAAGCAAAATTCATTGGTTTGATGCGCCATTTCTGGTTGTCCAGGTCCAAGCACTACAGTTGGGGCTCCCCAATCAAACCTTTGAGAGCAGATGCATCCGTAAAGTAAGAGATGGATTTTGGAGCAGAGCCTTTACGCCATTAATTTCTTCGCAAAAAGCATAGACTGTTTGAATCCATGGATGATCTGGCGGGGTATAGATTCCCTCAACATCCATGATGGTTTCTAGCTTAATGTTTGGGTCGAGTGTTTTGCAAAGGCAGCCAAAAATATGCTGATGGCTTTGTCCCGGTACGGAGCGAATATCTAAGGTCATTTCAGCGGCGTCGGGAACAGAATTAATATTTAATCCTGCTTTAGCTGTACCTATATTCAATGTGCCTTGGCCCATAAGGTCATGAGGTGGAGTGTCAAACTGAAATTTCTCAAGCAGTAGGGCACCTTTGGCAAGTTTGTAAAAGCGTTATCACCCCGTTCAGGCATAGAGCCATGAGCAGTAATACCCTCAGCCTTAGCGCGGAGTCAATAAGCACCTTTGTGACCAATGTGATTGGTTCATTAGCAGTTGGTTCTGCAACGACAAAGTAACCAACCTTGCCAATAAAATCAATTACTTCTTTTTGTTGGGCAATATAGAAGGCGCCCTCACAACCGGTTTCCTCACCAGCAGTAATAATCATGCTGATGCCGTTTTTGCCCTGAGCTAAATTGGCTGTTTTCATTGCTGCTACGATAAAAGCGGCAATACCACTTTTCATATCACTAGAGCCACGTCCAAATAATTTGCCATCCTGAATGACGCCTGAGAAAGGATCATGATCCCATGGGCGATCACCCAATGGAACTACATCTACATGCCCTGTAAAGCAAATGTTCGTGGTGTTGGGGGGCTCCTGGTATGCGCGCGACAATGCTTCTGCGTCTTGGGGCAAAGTCCACGTTGAGGCACTCAAAGTTCGCCGACTCCAACAATCCGGTTGGATAGTTGCATAACTCATCTTCATTTCCTGGGGGTTAATCGTATTAAAACGGATTAATTCTTGAGTTAATTTGACTGGATCTGGAATATTTATTTGGTGCTTGTATTTTGTCTCTTATGGTTAATGTATGGTAATTCACTTATTCAATAGATGGTAGAGCACCGGAATGGCTACCGCGCTTACAACGCCATTCATGCCCATTGCCAGACTGGCATAGGTTCCTGCTTCAGGATAAATGCTAAATGCGCGTGAAGTACCTATGCCATGAGCGCCGATTCCAATGGCAAAACCTCTTTGTCACCAAGCTTTCATTTTTAAGGCATTCAGAATAAAAGGCGCAAGGATGGCGCCTAATATGCCGGTGCCGACTGCAAAAATTGCAGCTAGTGTAGGTGACACGCCGATGCGCTCAGCAATACCCATGGCTATCGGTGCCGTCACAGATTTTGGATACATCGCTCCAGTGATGCTCGCATCTGCACCTAGAAGGGTAGCAATACCTACTGCACTAATAATCGATACGAGACCACCAGTACATAGTGAGGCTATCAGTGGAAGAGATCTGCCTTTTAGGCTGCTAAGACCTCGATAGATAGGGATTGCAAGAGACACTGTTGCCGACCCTAGAAGAAAGTGAATGAATTGAGCGCCTTCAAAATAGGTTGAATAAGGCATCTCAATCAACTGAATCGTGGTCGCAACAATGAGAATCGCTATCGCTACAGGATTGGCTAATGGGTTTTGCCGAGTCGATTTATAGATGCTAAGGCCGATTTGATAGGCTGCAAGAGTAATGAATAGGGCAAATAGTGGGCTCCCAGAAAGATAGACCCAAATCTCAACAATCGAGTGCTTCTCACTCATGAGGTGCTTTCTGACTCAAGAAGCGCGCAACCAATGCACTAGAGGCAATGGTAAGAATGACGCTACCAATGAGGGCGCTAATTATTGCCAATGCATTTGCCTTAAGCTGCGATAGAAATAAGACCACCCCGACTGCTGCCGGAACAAAGAGGAGTCCAAGGTATTGGCTAAATCCATCGGCAACCATGGCTAACTCAGTATTAATGCCTTTGCGCAAAACGAGCCATAACACCATGAGAATCAGGCCGATCACAGGTCCTGGTAGGGTAGGCAAAATGAATTTAGAGGCCAGCTCGCCGAGGCTCCTCTGAAAAAGAAGGATTTGTACTAGCCCGTAAATTATGTTTTGATCTTACAGTGCCTTGATTTATGTTGCATTGCAATAAGTAAATTCTTGGTTAATATGATCACATTATAAATAGGGTTAATTAGATCCTAAAAGAATAAATGACTGAATAGGAGAGCACACATGGCTGAGTTAAATGTCAATGGCAAAAAATACAAGGTGGATGTTGATCCAGAAACCCCATTACTTTGGGTAATCCGTGAACAAGTGGGTCTCACTGGAACTAAGTATGGCTATGGAGTCGGTCAGTGTGGTGCATGACTGTTCTATTGAACGGACAGGCTACGCGCAGCTGTGCATTGCCTGTATCCGCAGTGGCGGGTTAAAAAATCGAGACGATTGAAAGTCTCGAAAAAAGCGGTCAGCTCTCCAAAGTGCAAAAAGCTTGGGTTGACAATCAAGTGCCTCAGTGTGGCTACTGTCAATCTGGGATGGTGATGGCCACTACAGCGTTACTGAGAAATAATCCGAAGTCTACCGATGCGCAAATTGATGAATCCATCACCAATATTTGCCGTTGTGGCACTTTCCAACAAGTGCGCGTAGCGATTCATGCTGCTAGCAAGGCTTAAGAAGATAACGATGACTATGAAAACAAATACCTCCCGCCGTCATTTTGTTATTGACTCTAGTGCTATTGCTACTGGTTTGGCTATTGGCTTTGACCTCGCTCTAATTATCTACAGCAAACGCTGCAATCGGTACTGGTACTACTGCCATGACGCCACTAGCGACCCCTGAGATTGGAGTATGGGTTGTTGTAAAGCCGAATGATGATGTGATCATCCGTGTCGTCCGCTCAGAAATGGGGCAGGGAACCATTACCGGTTTAGCGCAATTGGTTGCCGAAGAATCGCAGTGCGATTGGAAAAAGTTTTTTATGACTATCCGTCTCCTGCTGAGAACTTAAGGCGTAGCAAGGTATGGGGTAGCTACTCCACCGGCGGTAGTCGCGGTATTCGGACATCTGAGTTATATGTTCGTAAGGGCGACGCTTCCGCACGTATGATGCTCATTCAAGCTGCTGCAAATCAATGGAATGTTCCTGCGTCAGAGTGTGTTGCTGAAAATAGTGTGATTACCCACACGCTTACCGGTAAAAAAACTACCTTCGGTAAAGTATCGGTAGCTGCATCACAGCTAGAGGTGCCCAAAGATCCGCCATTAAAAGATCCAAAAGAATGGAAGTTGATTGGCAAATCAGTTGATCGTATTGACGGAGTAGCTGACAAAGTAACGGGTAGACAAGTTTATGCCATTGACTTGAAGATGCCAGGCATGTTGGTCGCTAATATTAAGCAGTCTCCTGTATTTGGCGGTAAAGTGTCGAGCTACGATGCCACTAAAGCATTGAGTATGAAAGGCGTTAAGAAGGTGGTTCCAGTTGGGAATTCTGCTGGAGCGGTGTAGTTGCAGAAACCTTTTGGCAAGCAAAAACTGCCATGGACCAAGTCAGCATCACTTGGGATGATGGCGCGAACGCTAACGTCTCAAGTGCTTCAATTAAAAAGATGTTAGAAGAAGGTTTAAATGCGAACGATACCTTTGTTCACAATACCAATGGTGATGTAAAGGCTGCTTTTTCTTCTGCATCTAAAACGATTGAAGCTACTTATGAAGCTTGGGTGCCAACACAAGATGGCGAAGCGTCTTTGGCCGCAGTGATTGAAGCGTCAGGACTTCCTGCGGATAAGTGCAATGTCTATAAAGTTAATCTTGGTGGTGGCTTTGGGCATCGTGGCGCTTTCCAGGATTACACAACACAGGTAGTCAATATTGCTAAGCAGATGCCTGGGACTCCGATCAAGTTAATTTGGACTCGTGAAGAAGGTATGACGCAGGGTCGTTACCATCCAGTCATGATGTGCAAGATGAGCGCTGCTATTGACGACAAGAAAAATGTTACTGGCGTCAATATGCGTCTATCTGGTCAGTCCATTTTGGCTGCAGTTCGTCCAGCAGTTGTGGCGTCATTTAAGGGCAAAGATCCGTTGGCATTTCAGGGTGTTGACCCAACTGGTGAGCACGGTATTACTTATAGTTTCCCGAATTTAAATATTGATCACGCCATGCGCAATACTCATGTGCCTCCCGGTTTTTGGCGCGGTGTGAATGTAAACCAAAATGCAATCTTTGTTGAAACGTTCATGGATGAATTGGCTGAGGCTACTGGTGTAGATGCGGGGGAGTTTCGTCGCAAGCATATGGCAGAGTATCCGCGAGCCATTGCGGTGTTGAATGCAGTGGCCGATGGTATCGGTTGGACCAAGCCGGCTGCATCTGGTGTATATCGTGGAGTAGCGCAAATACGCTCTTTTGGAGGCTACGTTGCCGCGGCTTGCGAGATTTCGGTTAAAAATGGCAATGAAGTGAAGATTCATCGTATTGTTGCTGCAACTGATCCTGGTTATGTTGTAAATCCTGCGCAAGTTGCACGCCAAGTTTCCGGTTCTTTTGTTTACGGTCTATCAGCTTTATTCGAAGAGGAAATTACGATTGAAAATGGCGCCGTAGTTCAGAAGAACTTTGACACCTTTAACTCTATTCGTCTTTATCAGATGCCTCCAGTGGAAACCATCATCGTTCAAGGTGGCGGTAAAGATTGGGGTGGGGTTGGAGAGCCCAACGATTGCGGGGTAGCTGCACCAGCTGTTTTGAATGCATTCTATCGAGCAACAAGCAAGCGTTTGCGCACGGTACCCCTGAAAAATAGCGGCATCAAGTTGGTATAAGAACTGGCTTTCCGCATAATTTCTACCAATGAGAAAGAAGGTTGCTGTAGCATTTTTATTGCTGGCAATCTTCTCGCTTAATGCTGGAAATGCTCAGGTAATTCAGGGGGTTCAATTGTTGAATCCCTCTCTGCTGAACCAGGTAATCCAACTCGCGGCAGGGCAATTGTCGTTAGTCGTCAGACTGGATTATGTTTGTTGTGTCATAGCGGACCATTTCCAGAAGAGCGATTTCAGGGTAATTTAGCGCGTGAATTAAAAGCCAGCGTTGCTCGCTTAGATGCGCCTCAATTGAGGGCGCGCATTGTGAACGCAGCACACTTTAACTCTCAAACTATCATGCCAGCCTATTACCAAACCAGCCATTTAAATCGGGTTGCACCCAAATTTGTAGGGCAAACTATATTAAGCGGCCAAGAGATTGAAGATGTAATAGCTTTCTTATTGACTTTGAATGCTCAAAATGGCGATTGAAAAAGAGATGAAAAAAATGATTCAAACTCACCGTCGAGACTGGTTTAAACAGGTCCGTGGGCTTGGGTTTTTGGCTTTAGGTTTTTGCTTTAACCCAATCGCAGCCTTTGCTAAAAAAGAAGACGCCGTAGAAGCAATCAAAAAAATTACTGGCGGAGCGAAAGTGCAAGAGGGTCGCGTTAATCTGGTTATTCCACCGCCAGTTGAGAACGGCAATTTAGTGGTGTTGAAAGTGAGTGTGGATAGTCCAATGACTGCGAATGATTATGTCAAGGCGATTCATGTCATCGCAGAGGGCAATCCCTTGCCTAATATTTTTTACCGCTTACCTGACTCCACGATCTGGCACAGCAAATATCACTACTCGAGTTCGCTTGGCTGATAGTCAGATAGTATGGGCCATTGCTCAAATGAGTAATGGTAGTTTTTGGCAGGGCTCAGCAGAAACCTTGGTGACCCTTTCAGCCTGTACGGAGTTAGTATGAGTAAAGCTTCTCGTACTTCCATCACCATGCCTGCAACGGCAAAAAAAGATTCCATTATCGAGATTCGAGCTATCGCACAGCATGATATGGACTCGGGCTTTCGCTATACAGAAGATGGCAAGCTTATTCCGCGTGACATCATTCGAGCCTTTACCTGTAACTACAACTCTGTAGAAGTATTTAAAGCTGATTTATTCTCAGGCATTGGAGCCAACCCTTTAATCATTTTCAATGCTGTGGCAGTGGAGTCCGGCACGCTTGGGTTTAGGTGGGTTGGGGATAATGGCTATGAAGCAGTCAACCAGGCTAGTATTTCTGTTTCGTGAAAAGACGAGCCTTCCTATATCTAGGAACTGCCTATTTAATCTGTAGCCTCTCCATTGCGGTAGCTGGTCCTACCCAGCAATCAAGCTATGAGTTGATGTCTGCTGAGAATAAAGCGATGCAAGACGATCCATTATTAAATCCCGCGATGTTTTGGGTTGGTGATGGGGAAGCGCTGTGGCAGCAAAAGTTGGGGCCACAAAATAAATCCTGCAGCACCTGTCATGCTGATGCCAAAAAATCGATGCGTGGTGTAGCCACGCAATTCCCAAAGGTGATAAACGGTAAGTTGCAGACTCTAGAAGGTCAAATTAATCAATGTCGCGTCAATGCCCAATCTGCTCCTGCCTTAGCCTATGAGAGCAAGGATCTTTTGGCGCTAACAAGTTTTATTGCCTTTCAGTCAAAAGGCTTACCTATCGCTATCACTCAAAGCTCAGTAAATGGACCATGCTTGCAAAAAGACCGACGTATATTTAATGAGCGCATGGGACAACTCAATTTATCTTGCGCACAATGTCATGAAGATAGAGCGGGCTTAAAGTTAGGAGGCAGCCTTATCCTTAAGGCCATCCTAATGCCTATCCAATTTATCGCCTGGAGTGGCAAACACTGGGAGCATTACAAAGGCGGTTGCGTAATTGTATGAGCGGAGTCAGAGCACAACAATTTGAATATGGTTCGCCAGAGATGGCTCAGCTGGAGCTCTTTCTGATGTGGCGCGCTAGAGGTCTACCCTTGGAGTCCCCAGGGGTTAGACCTTAATTTGACTTTATTGCTCTTTAATCCGAGAAGACTACCGAAGTTGCTCCGTTGATAAGGACGCGATCATGCAGGTAATAACGTAAGGCTCTAGAAAGTACAGTTCGCTCTAAGTCGCGACCCTTACGTACTAAATCATCTGGTGTGTCGCCATGGGTTACGCGAGTAACGTCTTGCGCAATAATTGGACCCTCATCTAAATCGCTAGTAACAAAGTGGGCTGTAGCACCAATAAGTTTGATGCCGCGAGAGCATGAGCCTGATGATATGGTTTTGCGCCTTTAAAGCTAGGCAAAAATGAGTGGCGTACGTTGACGCATCGCCCAGAAAGCTTGGAAGATAAGTCATCAGACAAAATTTGCATGTAGCGTGCCAAGATCACCATATCCACCTTGGATTCAGCGATGATCTCTAGCAATCTAGCCTCTTGAGCGGGTTTGGTATCAGGGGTAACAGGTAAATGATAAAAAGGAATATCGGCAAAGTCGATGCTGGCATAGACGTCACGAGGATGATTGGAGACAATTCCACAAATAATCATGGGTAGCTCGCCAATGCGCCAACGATAAAGAAGATCTACCAAGCAATGATCTAATTTAGAGGCCATGATTAATACTCGTTTGAGATCCTTTACTGCGCGTAACTCCCAGGTGCGATCAAAGCGTTTGGCAATCTCTAGAAAACCAGCCCGCAAGGTATTGGCCTGAGCAGGTCAGCTGAAGCTGACGCGCATAAAAACGTTTAGAGGCCTTGTCATCAAATTGCTGTGCCTCTTCAATATCACCGCCAGCTTCATAGATGTACGTGGAAACGGTAGCAACAATGCCTGGTTTGTTTGGACAAGTGAGAGTGAGGTAGTAATTTTCCGCGGACATTTAAATCACCAAAATATTGCTTACAAGTGTCAATTTTAGACTGTTATGGCCTTAAAGGGCATAAAGCTTTTGATGGTTATTACTTGATGGAGCCCATCTCTTTATCTGCTGACCCCAATAGAGGTTCGCTTTTGTCAGTAATGGGCGGCATTACTATTTCGATGCAAATGGGTTTTGAGTTAATGACATTAAAGAAACTACATTCTTTTTTTGTGGCCGCTGAGGCAGCATGCTCCAAAGGAGATTTTCTGGTTGTGGCGGTAGAGGCTAAGCTGATAGATGTAGCAGGGTTGGCTACAGCAACTGCACCAACACTACTTGCTGCGGGGCTGTGCTCGAACTGCTAAATACAGCCAATGGTGCGGCACACCCGGTGAGTATGCCAAGAGAAATGAGGGTGGGTGGCTGAATAAAAAACAGTCTTTACAACCAGAAGACTTTTTTATTTGGTGCGACACGCAACATTGAATACTCCCGCAGCCCATGCACCATTTGGGATGGATACAAATACGCTATCAGGAGTTTTTTGGTCAACGACCACTTTGCCTCTGCCACGAGTTTCAGTGAATACTTTGAATTCAATGGGGCGATATTTTCCAGTGCTGCAATCGTATTCATTGAGACCAACAATAGAATTCACATTCTCTTTGCTTTGTGGGTCTAAACCAGGTTTTTTAAAGTTGAGCATAGACATGATTTGTGCCAAATTGCCCTGAGTTTGAAGCGTATCAGTATCTACAAAAACAGAAGATTGATCGTTTTGGCCAATTTCTTGCCATTCTGCAAATGCATTATTTGAGCCAAAAAGTGTTGCGCTTAATGCCAAGAGAAGAGAAATTTTTTTCATGCGAATAGCCTCTAGAGATTGCGTTTCAAAACACTTCTATTTTACCAACCATCAGCAAATAGATTGAAATTTTTATCTATTTTGCTGAGTTCTACTTATTGATTAATTCAAGCTGCCGATTAACCTTTTCAGGCTTCATTTTTAAAGGAAGATATTCATTATTAGCCCAAAGAACATTCATATTGCGATAAAACTTACTTTGTATCCAGCCGGATTGGCCTGTTTGATAGATAAAGAAAGAATTTTCCAGGTCGGAAAGATCGTATACGGTATGTAAGCTCGGGGCTTGTAAGGTCTTGTACGGGTTCTTAGATTGCAAAAGTTCTAATCTGCCTACGTTGATAGAAAAGCTGTCGCTCGGAAGGGGGTCTTAATATTAAATAAGCCGCCAATGAGGGGAACTTTGCTAAAGGGGCGGTGTTCCAAAATGGCGATATGCGCCTTGCCCCAAGCCCAAGTGTTTGGGTCATTTCCATATTCTTTACTGAGGTAGTCCAGGGCTTTATCAAGGGCTTTGTTTGACGAGTCCTGACACGATTCCACGGCTTGCGTTTTAGGATCATCGCACCAAGGGCTATTCGGATTTTTTATCTGGAGCAAGAGTGGGGCTCGGTAATTACGTACGCCATAATTATCGGAAAATAAATAACCCAATCTTGAAAAAAGATTGCGCGTTAATTGATCAGCCCATGCATTGAAAATAAGTGCACCAGAACTAGATACTTTCATGTCTCCCTCAAAGTTTTTCATCATCTCCATGGCCTGAGATGCTAGAGGATGAGTTGATTGACTCGCCTTGAATAGCTCCAATAGAGGCGTTGAGGCGAGGGATAAAGTATCGCCTTGCATTTTTTTCATATCATCGACGGAGTGTATATTTTTTGCCTTGATGAGCTCTACTATACGGTCGTAACGAGCAGGTAAGTCCCAGGCTCCCGTCAGGGGGTTAGGATCATTTGCTGCGATGATTTTTTGATTTGCAGTTGCCAACCAGCCTTGCTCAGGATTGTTGCTCGACGGTAGCTGTTCAAAAGGCACGTAGCCATTCCAGTCGTATTGCCTATCCCAGCCAGGTGTTGGAGCTACCCCATATAAGCCCTGATGCAAGATTCTTTTGGGGGCTACACCTGCAGCTTGAAAAGCAATGTTGCCATCCATATCTGCCATCACCACATTTTGCATGGGCGCGTAATTTTTTCGAATCGCCTATTTAAATTCAGTCAGGTCTTCCGAGCGATTAATCTCTAATAGACCAGCAACAGATTGATTCTCTATGTCTAGTGCGGTCTAACGCAAAGCTAGCGCATACCGATCGGTATCTATAGCTCGCTTGGCTCGTGCATAAGAATCTGAAATGACTGGACCATGATGCGTTTTTTTACCAAAAAAGTAAATGATGGCGAACCTTTGATGTCAATGATTTCTTGTCGTACCTTAAAGGGCAGGGGGCCATCTGGCCCTCTGTGCATCCCGGGATTTTTTGCATCGATTTGTTCTATGTATAAATCCTGAACATCGGGTCCGGTATTGGCAAAGCTCCAGGCAAATTTATCTGTTCTACCCAACACTACTGCTGGAATTCCAGGAAGCGTTCCGCCCATTGCATTTAAATCTGGCGCCTCTAGATGGGCGAAGTACCAAATGGCAGGCACAGAAAGTCCTAAATGGGGATCATTCGCTAGTAAAGGCTTCCCAGTGGTAGTGAGTTTGCCGCTGAGAGCCCAATTATTCGATCCGATGCCATTATTACCTCCCATTTGCATCAGTTTACCTAGTTCAGTAGCCGGCAAGTTTTGTGGTTTGCCTTCTACAGGCTTGGGTGAAGAAGGGAAGACGCTCATCTCTCGATACATTTTTGCAAAATCTACATTGCTGACTGGCTCATCTGTGCCATAAGGTGGATACATCTCCCAGACTTGCTTTGTGGTGAGAAACTTGGATAACTCAAGTCTTTGCAATTCTCTTTGCCAATTGCCTCCAAGGTCATAAGCCATCATGAGCATCCAGGCGACGCTATCGGTCGGTGACCAGTGCCCAAGGTTTAGAGCCAGTTAAAAAATATTCAACCGGCAAAGCCCATCCTAATTGTGAATTACCAGCATTTACCCCATCAGCATAAGCTTGCAGTAGGCGTTTAGCCGAAACTGGATAGCGATCGAATTGACGTTCTTCAGCGGCGCGTTTAATGCCAAGCGTGCGTACAAACGGATCAATCTTGACTGTGTCATTGCCTAGGATTTCAGAAAGTCGTCCGCTAGCAATGCGGCGATTCATTTTCATTTGCCAAGAACGCTCGGTAGCATGAAGATAGCCCAAGGCAAAGTATGCATCTGCCTAACTTTTTGCTTTGATATGGGGAATGTCGGTCTCGTCAAATGTGATGACGACTGATTCACCTAAACTTTTAATTATTCGCTTGCCAGAAATATTGGATTGGGCGAAATACATGTAGGTAAGGCCTAACGCTATGGCTGCCAAGATACTCAGTAAAAATACCCAAAAGCAGACCCTCCAATAGCTTGCTTACCCCGGTTCGATTTCTTGGCGTTTTCATCAGAATATTTTAGTTGCTTTAGGGGGACAAGCCTTGGGCGGTAGGGTGGGGAGGGCTCTAGGGGTGTATGGGGTGCTTGCGTGCTAAAATTTCGCTTGTCTTGATTTATTTAGCACGGCTTTATTTGTTTGTGCGAGCCCGAGTGGTGAAATCGGTAGACACAGCAGATTTAAAATCTGCCGACTCAAAAAAGTCGTGCCGGTTCGATTCCGGCCTCGGGCACCATTCTTATTCCCTTATTTCGCGCTTGCCGAATAATTCGGGTCCCTCTATAGGGATACAACATATGGCGTTTAAACCACTTTCGTTGTATAAAATAGAACAATGCATGTAGAGACCTATCGCTGGACTGAATCAAAGGGTGGGATAGTCACCTATTCACCGACCCCAGCGTCAACTTGGTTTTTGTTTGTGCTGAGCACCCCTTTTTTCATGATCCCCAATGTTATGAGGAAATTAGAGCCTTTTCCCTATTGCGGAAATCATAGGCTGCTCATCTTCTGGAAATATTTGCGGCGATCATGTTTCCGATCAAGACATCATTTTGTCGGCTATTTCTTTTTCAGCAACACGCGTCTTAGTAAAAAGTGCCCTGATAGAAGACAAGGCAGACGTGGACTCGGCAGTGACACGTTTAGCCAATGCGTTTGCAGAGCCTAAACCGAAACATTTATTTGCACTCTCTGACGGCTTATCCATTAGCGGTTCAGAGCAGACTAGAAGGTTAAATGTTCCCGGTGTTCCTGTTACCGGTGGATTGGCTGGAGATGCTGATCGCTTTCATAGTTCATGGGTAATGGTGAATGGTCCAGTGCAGCAGCATCAAGTGGCATTAGTCGGGTTTTATGGTGACCTCAATGTCACTTATGGATTTTCTATGGGTTGGCGAGAGTTTGGTCCAGAGCGTAGAGTTACTCGATCTGTTGAAAATGTCGTTTATGAGATTGATCACCGACCTGCTCTAGAGGTCTATACCAAATATTTAGGGGAGTTATCCAAAGACCTTCCAGGTAGCGGTTGCGTTTTCTGCTATCCATAACGGATGGGGTATCTGGAAGCTCTTATGTTCGGACGTTATTGGGTATTAACAGGGAAGAGCAGAGTTAAATTTTGCTGGAGATGTCCCGCAAGGAAGTGTATGTAAGCTCATGAAGACGGATATCGATTCATTAATTGATGCTTCTGCGGGTCTTACCCAAACTCTTCACCATGATGCTAGTAAAAATGAGCCTCTCTGTTTGGTAGTGAGTCGCGTGGGAAGACGCCTCGTCATGGATCAAATCGCCGGCGAGGAAATCGAGGCAATTCAAGCCATCTTGGGTACAAAGACAACCATATTCGGCTTTTATTCCTATGGTGAGATTTGCCCCCTTTGAGCCTGCTGTTTGCGCCTTACATAATCAGACTACGACTCTCACCTTGCTTTCGGAATAAGAAGAATCTTTAATGAGTCATGAGATGGGTGCCCAACATCGCCTCTTAAAGCGTCAACTAAGGAATTTTCCTGAAATACCTTCCATGAATGCCGATGGCAAAGTTGGTGGCTTAATTATTTTCTCTGAAGACATTACCTCCAGAAAGCATGCAGAAGAAGAGCTACGAATTGCTTCGGCTGCTTTTCAATCTAGTGTGACGGCATGATTGTGACGGACCAGCGTGGCAATATATTGCGCGTGAATTCTGCATTTGAAAAAATTTCTGGCTACTCTGCTGATGAATTGGTTGGAAAAAATACTTCACTTTTTAAATCCCCTGAATATCATGATGAAGCCTTTTACCGTAATTTATGGGAGGCAGTGGTAACTGAGGGGTTCCTGGAAAAGGTGGCGTTTGGAATAGAAACAAGGAGGAGCGAACCCTGCCAGTTTGGCTTTCCATTTCAGCGGTTAAAGGCCTCGGTGGCACTCACACTCACTATATTGGTATTTATTTCAATGCTAGCGACCCCAGAAAGCCGAACGCAGGATCTTAGAGCTTGCCTACTATGATCCTTTGACGAATTTACCCAATCGACGTCTCTTATTGGATCGATTAAATCAGACGAGGATTGCTGCAACTCGCAACCATGTATACGGAGCAATCCTCATCATTGACATTGATCGCTTCAAATCTATCAATGACACTCGCGGTCATGACAGGGGTGATTAAGTGTTGATGGCCATGGCACAAAGCTTGCGAAGCAACTTACGTGAAATGGATACCGCAACGAGACTTGGGGGCGATGAATTCATTGTCCTCATTCCTGATTTGGGATCTAATGCTGAAAATGCAATGCATGCCCTTAACCTGATTGCAGAAAAGTTACACAAAAGTATTTCTGAGCCAGTGAATTTGAATGGAATTCTCCATA
This sequence comes from Polynucleobacter necessarius, assembly GCF_900095205.1. Lineage (NCBI taxonomy): Bacteria > Pseudomonadati > Pseudomonadota > Betaproteobacteria > Burkholderiales > Burkholderiaceae > Polynucleobacter > Polynucleobacter necessarius. The sequence continues at coordinate 809,910 of NZ_LT606951.1, forward strand.
CAATGACTGCCAGTATCGGCATCACTTTGTTTTCAGATAAAACTCAAGGCACTAATGAGTTGCTAAAACAAGCCGACTTGGCGCGCTCTATCAATCAAAGGCAGCGGGTAGGAACGCCATCCTTTGATGATACTGCGCATATTCAGTTCACCGAAAAAATAACTATGGAAGGCTAGCTTGAAGCGAGCCATGGATAAGGGAATTGAGCTTGATGTATCAACCCCAAGTTGATAAAAATGGATGAGTGGTGGGTGCAGAGGCTTTACTGCGTTGGAGTCCGCTAGATTTAGAAGTTATTCCGCCCGATGTTTTTATTCCTGTTGCCGAAGAGGTGGGACTCATCACTTCCATTGGCGAGTGGGCTCTAAAGGGGGCATGCGCCCAATTGAAGCGCTGGTCGGAAAATGACAGTACTAAGGATTTGGCACTGTCAGTCAATATTAGCGCCAAACAATTTAGAACAGAAAATTTTGTCGATATGGTGAAAGCCGCCGTGAGCGACGCTCGCATTAATCCAAAACTCTTAAAGTTGGAATTGACTGAGAGTCTATTGCTTGAAGATGTGGATTCTGTTATTTCCACCATGAACGTGTTGAGAGATCTAGGCGTGAAGTTTTCTATGGATGACTTTGGTACTGGATATTCATCCTTGAGCTATTTAAAGCGCTTACCACTAGATGAACTCAAAATCGATAAGAGCTTTGTGCTTGATATTGCGTGGGATGAGGGTGATCGAGCGATTATCCGTTCGATACTCTCTTTGGCTCAAACCTTGAAGTTAGATGTTGTTGCGGAAGGGGTTGAAACCATCGAGCAACGAGATTACCTTTTGTCCGAGGGTTGCTCTTTCTATCAGGGTTATCTCTACGGAAAGCCATTGAGTGAAGAGAATTTTCTAGCATTAATTAGTACACTTCAATAGTTGGACTGTTTGTCTTTGCGTCGCTAGGGAAGGATGTTCCCAATCTGAGTCAATTAATCATTCATAGTTTTTGTAGCACATCATTAATGAAACTTCGCTTACTAACAATAGTCACTCTGTTTGCTTTTCATCAAACCTTGTTGGCAAACGAAGTATTGGTATTTGAATGTAAGCGGGTAGAAAAAGACTTTATCGAAGAGTATGAAATGAAGCTGGTGCCCGCCAGCAAATCAGCGAAAGCAAAGGTCTTTCTTGATGGTAGGGATTTAGACCGTTCTGACGGTAGTGGAACTCAAGCGGTGAAAGCTATTCGGTTTGCTCCCCCCAACATTGTCATATTGATAGATGCTCAGTTTGAGCCAGAATTACTGAGTGGTGTTTCTTATCCCGCGGGTACAGTCTCAACCCTCATTACACTTAATCAAACTACTGGGAAGTTAAAAAAGGTAGAGACTATTCAAGGTGGAATCTTAGGAAGCCATCTCGGTAATGGAACTCAGGCAAGTGAAGAAGCTTGCCTACCCGCTAAGGCAAACTAAATATTAATTGGGTTCAGTCACAAAGCCCAGTTTGGTCAAGCCCGCGCGGCGAGATGCGGCAAGGACTTGGGCAACATATTCATACTTCACAGATTTATCAGCGCGTAGATTGATCTCTGGTTGAGGATCTTTTTGAGCCGCTTTCTCAGCATAGCCATCAAAAGTTTTAAATCAATGGCGGTGCTATTCCAAAATATTTGACCATTGGCGTCAATTGAGAGTTGCACTGACTCTGGCTTTACTTCGTTGCGAACGCTATTAGCTTTCGGTAGTTCAACCTTTACAGCCTGTTGAATCACTGGCAGAGTGATGATGAAAATAATCAATAACACTAACATGACGTCTACCATCGGCGTCATGTTAATTTCCGCCATGATGCTATCGTCGTTTTGGTCGTCTTGAATATGAAAAGACATGGTTATTCCCCAGAATTCACACGGGCACCAGTGACAAAGTAGGCGAGTAGGTCATTACCAAAACGATTGAGGTCGGCAACAAATAATTTATTTGCGCGATTAATAGTGTTGAAGCCAAGCACTGCTGGGATAGCGACCGCTAAACCCAAAGCAGTCATGATGAGTACTTCGCCAATCGGACCAGCAACCTGATCAATCTGTGTGCTACCTCTGAACTACTAATCGAGATGAGGGTGTGATAGATGCCCCATACAGTTCCAAAGAGGCCAATAAATGGTGAGGTAGCACCTGTTGATCCCAAGAAGGTTAAACCTTTCTGAAGACCGGCGGCGATACCATCAATACTATTTTTAACACTTCGAGCCATCCACTCTGAATAGTTTAGGGTTTGAAGTAACTCGCGATGATCGGTAGATTGATTTTGATGATGGGCTGACGCCTTAGTTGCCGATTTAGCAATTTGGTAATAAGGATTGGATGCGTGATTGCTAAATACCTGTAATCCTTGATCAAATGAGGTGGCACGCCAGAATTGCTCGAGCTTAGGTTTCAGCTTGCGAAGATTGCGTAAATCCCAAAACCTTGTCAGCAAAATCAACCCATGTGACGATCGAGCAGATGAGTAGGGCAATTGCTACAAATCGCGTAATCAGGTCGCCCTCAAGCCAGAGAGTTGCTATGCCAAATGGAGTATTCATAATGATTAATTCTTGAGGTTAAATTTGATTAAAAGATTGGTCGAAATTTTTTGGGGTGAGCCATTTACTAAAAAAGTTTAAAGCGATAGCGTTTGCCGATTTCAGTGGCGGCGCGATCAAATCGTGGAAAAGTGCTTGACTGCAATAAGGCCACATCTTCGACGCTACCAGTTTCATCAATAATTAATCGCACGACAACCGTACCTTGCTCCCCAGAGCGTTTTGAAAATGAAGGGTAGTAAGCATCGGCATCTGGTTGATAGACAACTACGAGTTTACCAATGTCAGTCTGAATCGGGGTTCCGCTAGCACCACCGCTGGTTGCAGGCGCTACAGCGGCATTTTGCGGCTGGGATTCTAATTTATTTTGCGGCTGGGTTCTGTGCTGGTGGTGTTTGCTGTACTTGCGGAGTTCGGTTGGGGCTTGGTTTTTCAGCAGGCTTTTCTTTTGCTACCTTTTTCTCTTCCTTTGGTTTGGGTGGAGTGGCGGCAGGGGGTTGCTGAGGCTTGTTCACTGTCTGTGGATTTACAAAATTCACCGGCACACGCTCCTCGTCTAGGGGAGTTGGCTTGGAGCTCAAGTGTAAAAACTCCAAGGCAGGTAGTGCATGCAGTAATACAACGATACAAATAATGATGCGTTCGGATTTATTGAACGGAAGATGGGCGTCTAATTTTTTAAGAAGCGCGCTCATTGCACATCACCTAACGCGCGTGCTGTATGTTGATCTAAATCCGTAGACATTAAATCTTGTGCGCTCGACAAAAGAGTGTCTGCATTCTTACTACTCACCAATACAACTGCCCCGCAATTCTTGATGGGAGTCTGATGATGAAGCGCTTCAAGTTGCCTCTTGAGTTGTCTGACTACTGCATCGCTGGTATCGATCAGCGTAATCGATTCACCAAGTAATTTACGGATTGCTTTTCTTAAAAATGGAAAATGAGTGCAGCCAAGCACTAAGGTATCTGCCCCAGCGATTTGAATGGGCTCAAGGTGATTGGCTAATAGCTCTAGGGTTTCTGTGCTATCAGCTTTGCCGGATTCTATTAAGGGCACTAGCCCTACACCAGCTTGCTTAATGAACTGGCAATCCTTGGGTAAGGTAGCTAGCAAAGCGTTAAATTTGTCACTCTTTAGAGTGGCTTCAGTAGCGAGCACACCCACGATATGATTTTGCGATTGCATTGAGGCTGGCTTAATTCCAGGCTCAACACCAATAATCGGAATAGCGAGCTCACTTCGTATTTGTTGAATAGCTTCAGCCGTTGCAGTATTGCAAGCAACCACAATTGCATCACAGCCTTTGCTTGCCAAATGCCTGCATAAGACAAGACTGCGCGCAGCGATCCAATCGCTCGATTTTTCTCCATAAGGAGCGTTTGCTGAATCGGCGAGATAGATATAGTCGTGCTGGGGAAGCTGGCGCAGAGCCTCATCCAAAATGGACAAGCCTCCAACGCCAGAATCAAATACCCCAATGAGTGCCAATGCTTACTCAGTTACCGCTGATGAATTAGGCAATCTTGACCGGGGGATTCCAGCAATCTTAGCTTGCCAATCACGTGGCCCTTCATGATGCATAGAGACACCCTCTGAATTTACAGCAACAGTAACGGGCATATCTTTTACATCGAACTCATAAATAGCTTCCATGCCTAAATCTGCAAAGCCAACCACTTTAGAGGTTTGGATTGCTTTGGACACTAAATAAGCGGCTCCACCAACAGCCATTAAATAGGCTGATTTATGTTTCTTGATAGCCTCAATTGCTTCAGGTCCACGCTCAGCTTTGCCAATCATGGAGATCAAACCAGTTTTCGAAAGCATCATTTCTGTGAACTTATCCATACGGGTTGATGTAGTTGGACCTGCAGGACCGACAACTTCATCGCGCACTGGATCTACAGGACCTACGTAATAAATCACACGATTCTTAAAGCTTACTGGCAATTCTTCGCCTTTGGCGAGCATGCCCTGAATACGTTTATGGGCGGCATCGCGACCAGTCAAAATCTTACCGTTTAACAAAAGGGTCTCGCCTGGTTTCCAACTGGTCACTTCTTCTGCGGTCAGGGTATCTAAATTGATGCGCTTGGATTTCTGAACGCCTGGAGTCCAAGTAACGTCCGGCCAATCAGAGAGGGAAGGAGCCTCTAATTTTGCAGGACCGTCACCATGTAAATGGAAATGCACATGACGTGTGGCAGCACAGTTAGGAATCATGGCAACTGGTAATGAGGCTGCGTGCGTTGGGTATTCCATGATTTTGATATCCAAGACGGTTGCAAGACCGCCAAGACCTTGTGCACCAATACCCAGTTTGTTTACTTTGTCATAGATCTCTAGACGCAACTCTTCAGCGCGAGTCTTTGCTCCACGAGCAATTAATTCCTGAATGTCTACTGGACCCATCAAGGACTCTTTTGCCATCAACATGGCTTTTTCAGGGGTGCCACCAATACCAATGCCGAGAATGCCAGGAGGGCACCAACCAGCACCCATAGTCGGTACTGTTTTGAGAACCCAGTCCACGATCGAATCGGATGGATTGAGCATCACCATTTTGGCTTTGTTTTCGGAGCCGCCACCCTTGGCAGCGCAAATGACTTCAACATCATCGCCGGGAACGATTTCATAATGGATCACGGCAGGAGTGTTATCGCCGGTGTTTTTACGTTTACCAGCGGGATCGGCTAATACAGAGGCGCGCAATATATTGTCGGGATTAAGGTAAGCGCGGCGCACACCTTCGTTGACCATATCCGTGACGCTCATCGTGGCATCAGGCCATTGCACATTCATACCAATTTTGAGAAACACCACTGCAATGCCCGTATCTTGGCAAAGTGGGCGACGGCCTTCGGCACACATCCGGCTATTGGTCAGAATTTGAGCAATGGCATCCTTGGCGCCATGACCCTGTTCTAGCTCATAAGCCTTGCCCATGGCGGTAATAAAGTCCTTGGGGTGGTAGTAAGAGATGAATTGAAAGGCATCCGCAACGCTTTGAATCAGGTCGTTTTGTTTGATATTTGTCATGGTTTTACGGTTATTTCCATATTATTAGTAAGGTTTCTCCTATTTTAAGGGTTTGCCATAGAGCAAATCCCAAGTGTTTTCACTTATCTTCTAAGGTCTTGAGGGTGTAAACCTGTCATTCTGCGACATTTTCTCGCACTTGTAGTTGGATTTTAGATTATTGATTATTTGATAGAGGGCTGTGAAGCATGGAATCATTAAAGCAAGAAAACCGCATATTTAACCCGCCTGCAGACTTTGTAAAGGGTGCGGCAATTCCAGGCATGGACGCCTATAACAAGCTTTGTGCTGAAGCTAATGCAGATTACGATGGTTTCTGGGGTCGTCTTGCTAAAGAGAACATCTATTGGAAGAAGCCATTTACTAAAGTTTTAGATGAATCTAAAGCGCCTTTCTACAAGTGGTTCGAAGATGGCACAACCAATGCTTCTTATAACTGTTTAGACCGTCAAGTTGAAGCTGGCTTAGGCGATAAGACTGCCATCATTTTTGAAGCAGATAACGGCACGGTTACTAAGGTAACTTATAAAGAGATGCTCGAGCGTGTTTGCAAAATGGCAAACGCGCTTCGCAAAATGGGCGTTAAGTCTGGTGACAGCGTCATTATTTATATGGCAATGACCATTGAAGGTATTGTTGCCATGCAAGCCTGTGCTCGTATCGGCGCGATTCACTCAGTTGTGTTTGGTGGTTTCTCTGCTCAAGCATTGCGTGATCGCATTATGGACGTTGGTGCAGTTGCTGTGATTACTGCTGACGGCCAGTTCCGTGGCGGTAAAGCATTGCCACTCAAGGCAATCTGCGATGAAGCGCTTTCTACTGGCGAATGCCTCAAGGTGAAGCATGTGATCGTGAGCAAGCGTACTGGTACTGACATCACTATGCAGCCAGGCCGTGACGTTTGGATGCAAGAGATTGTGGCTAATGAAGCTACTGCTTGCGAGCCAGAGTGGGTAAGCGCTGAGCACCCATTGTTTATTCTGTACACATCCGGTTCAACTGGTAAGCCAAAGGGTGTACAACACTCGACTGGTGGCTATCTCTTGTGGGCCATTCTCACTATGAAGTGGACATTTGACATTAAACCTAACGATGTGTTCTGGTGTACTGCGGACATTGGTTGGGTAACGGGTCACTCTTATATTACTTATGGCCCGCTAGCAGTTGACGCCACTGAGATTGTGTTTGAGGGTGTACCAACCTTCCCAAATGCGGGCCGTTTCTGGGACGTGATCCAAAAGCACAAGGCAACGATTTTCTATACAGCACCAACTGCCATTCGTTCTTTGATCAAAGCTTCCAGCAATGATGAATCAGTACATCCAAAGAGCTATGACTTGTCCTCACTACGTCTCTTGGGTTCAGTAGGTGAGCCAATTAATCCAGAAGCATGGATGTGGTACTACGAAAATGTTGGCGGCTCACGTTGCCCAATCGCAGATACTTTCTGGCAAACCGAAACGGGTGGTCATATGATTTCACCATTGCCAGGCGCCACCCCAATGATCCCTGGTTCATGCACATTGCCATTGCCCGGTATTCAGGCGGCGATCGTTGATGAAGCTGGTGCAGACGTGCCAAATGGCCAAGGTGGTATCTTGGTTGTGAAGCGTCCATGGCCTTCAATGATTCGTACCATTTGGAATGATCCAGATCGTTTTGTGAAGTCTTATTTCCCAGATGAATTGGGTGGCACTTTGTATCTTGCTGGTGACGGCGCAATCCGAAACAAAGATACTGGCTACTTCACCATCACCGGTCGTATCGATGACGTGTTAAACGTTTCTGGTCACCGCATGGGAACCATGGAAATTGAATCTTGCTTAGTTGCCAACCCATTAGTTGCAGAAGCTGCAGTAGTAGGTCGTCCCGATGATCTGACTGGTGAAGCTATTTGCGTATTCGTGGTTCTGAAGGGTGGACGCCCAACAGGTGAAGAGGCGAAGAAGGTTGCTACCGAGCTACGTAACTGGGTAGGCAAAGAGATCGGCCCGATTGCTAAACCTAAGGACGTGCGGTTTGGTGATAACTTACCGAAAACTCGCTCTGGCAAGATCATGCGTCGCTTGCTACGCGTGATTGCTAAAGGTGAAGAAGTGACTCAGGACACCTCGACTTTGGAAAATCCAGCGATTTTGGATCAACTCAAAGAGTCTCTATAAGTCCGTTTTAATCGCTTTTGGGGCAAACCCTTTCGGCAATCGTACAATTACTGGTTCCGGAAGGGTGGATGAGCGGTTTAAGTCACACGCCTGGAAAGCGTGCGTAGGTTAATAGCCTACCGCGGGTTCGAATCCCGCCCCTTCCGCCAAGTAGTTCAGAGTTCTTGTAAGCCATTAGGTTGCAAGGACTTTTTTATTATTTTCAAATAACTTGCTATGAGTCGTTATAGCTGAAGTAAGAGTTATCCTAAGAGGTCAATAATTTACCTAAGGCTTTTCTGTACCTCGCTACTAAGGCCAAATTTGTAGTATCCCTGCTTTTTTCTTTGTCATGGATGGGTGTTTCTTTTTGGTATTCCCAGCCCATGGTACTCAGAGCTTAGTAACGAAATAGGAGTAGTTCCAGCCTATTTCTTAATCACCTTTATTGCGATTGTCCCCGGCTTTATGAATGCGTTTGTCTTTATGGCGAATGTATTTGATGTTCGCCCGCCTGAACTTGATGATCAAAGATATCCGCCAGTTTCTGTTCTCATAGCAGCATACAACGAGATATTTGCTATTACCTCAACACTGACCAGTCTTTTTAATCAGAGTTATTCATCACCAATGCGCATTATTTTGATAAGTGATGGCTCTTATGACCTTACTGTTGATGTAGTGAGAGAAATTGAAAAGAAGCATCCAAACTTGGAGCTAATCTATCTTCAACATAATGGTGGAAAAGCAGCAGCACTCAATCTTGGTCTTGAGAAATGTAAAACGGATATCGTCATCTCTGTTGATGCGGATTGCTACCTTCATCGTGATGGCATCAAAAACTTAGTGAGTCGCTATTGGGCTGACCCCTTAGATACCAGGGCTGTAGCAGGAAGCATACTAATTCGGAACTCCAGAGAAAATTGGATTACTAAAGCACAGGAGTGGGATTATTTTTTAGGCATCGGAACCGTTAAACGAATTCAGTCTTTGTTTCATGGTGGGACTTTAGTCGCCCAAGGCGCATTCTCTTTATATGATCGCAAGGCTTTGGTTGAAATGGGTGGATGGCCTGAAAAAGTGGGCGAAGACATCGTGTTGACCTGGAAGTTCCTATCGGCGGGATATAGGGTGGGATACGCTCAAGACGCGATGGCCTTTACGAATTGCCCAAATATGCTAGAGCAATTTATAAAACAAAGGCGAAGATGGTCTCGCGGCTTAATGGAGGCATTTAAAGAATGCCCGATGATTTTATTTAAGCCAAGGCTAACTACTTTATATATCTGGTGGAACACCATGTTCCCATTGATGGATATCGCGTATACCTTTGGTTTTATTCCTGGGCTGATTCTGGCTTGCTTTGGAAAGTTTTCGATAGTGGGACCTATGACTCTCTCTTTTGCCGATGGCATTTTTGCTTAACTGGCAAATGTATCGTATTGGAAGGGCCGTGTTCTTAGAAGAGCGCTTGAAGATTCGACAGAATAGATTAGGGTTTTTATTCTACGTGCTTGCCTATGGACTTATTTTGCAGCCAGCGTGTGTATACGGATATTTTTCAGAATTACTCAGCCTTAGAAAATCGTGGGGTACGAAATGAAGGGCATTGCAATTCTATGGGCTGCCGCTTCTGCTGCTTCAACTACTGATTCGGTAGCGGCCAGCTTGGCTGCTAATGCGGATTTACGCGCCGCTAATAGTGATTTTTTGCTGCCACTGCAGCGCGCTTTGCTGCTTCTAATGCACTAGCGGTAAGAGACTTCAGGCTGGAGATGGCCACCGTGTAGCGCTCGCTGATAATGATATAGCCTTCGCGTAAGTTTTGGATCTCGGTTTCCAGGTTGACTAACTTGGCATAAATCTTTTCGATATCTTCTTGCATAGCATTTCCTGGATAGTCTTACCATTTGATAATCTGCCACTTGCAAGCAATATATACTCTTAATAAATAAGAGCTTCATTTCAATGATTATTTTTTATTACGCAGTGAGAAGTTGGCTATTCGAAGGATAATGAACCGATGCCTTCAAAAATAATAAATACAGTAGATGCAGTAGAAGTTGCAGCAAAAATCGCTATTGATAAACATGGCTGGGCCTTATCTGCATTATCAGAAGCAGCTGCTGCTTTAGCGCGAGCAGACTCTCAAGACCTGCTCATTCAGGAGGTCTGCGGTGCCATTGCCGCTCCAAGGCCCTTATGTGTTGGCTTGGGTTGGTAAAGCGGAGCATGATGAGAATAAGACTGTCAGTGTGGCTGGCGGAGCGGGATCAGCACTTGCTTATGTCGATAGATAACATTGCTGTTAGTTGTGGTCCGATCAAAATGTAAGTAGTATGGGTCCAGCAGGCACCTCGATTCGTAGTAGCAAGCCATGCGTAGTGGTTGATACTGAAGAAGACGTTGGATTTACTTCATGGAAGGAGCTGGCGCGTTCATTTGGAATCCGTTCAACTTCGCTTTAGGTTGTCCGATACAAGATAGTGAAATGCCTTTTGGATCGCTTTTAATTTACTCCAAAGAGCCCCATGCTTTTGGACCAGATGAAGTCTTGTTATTTGAAAGTCTCGCCAAAGAAATCGGATTTGGATTAAGAGCCATTGACCGTCAGCACAAATTAGACGATCAAATACACGAAAAAGGAGTTAAAGCCTTTTTCTATTGAACTATTAGATGTCGCTAACTACGATAAAAATGGAGTCGTTACTGGTGTCCGAGGTCAATACAGCTTTAGTTTAGGTAGCTTGCAAACTGTCATTCCTGGGATCAATAAAACACTGGCATTTCAGCATGTGGCCTTATCAGGTGGCTTAGATAAGGCCTGAGCCTGGAATATTGGGGGCGCAGATCAACGTCAAGCTCGATGAAGGTGACATCCTCTCCCATTGGACATTTAATACAACTTCTCAGCTTTTAGAAGGCAAGCTAGAAATTCATCAGTTAGCAACAGTACCCTTTATCCTTTTATTGCCCGCAAATAAAGAGCTGACGGGGATGAGTGGACAAATCACAACGCCAATCTCTTGATTAAGGCGGGGGGTGAGGGCAACGTCATCTCTGGAAGTGCGCAATGGGCAGACTTAGTGATTACAGAGAACGGTAAAAAGTCGCCACTCATTGCCTGGGAAGTCGGCTGATTTCCGAAATTTCGAGTTTCAAATGGTCAAGACAGATTCTGCAAAAGGTAGGAGCTTGATAGTAGATGAATGTATTGTTGATTAACCAAACCTTCAGTTTGAAATTAATGAAGAGGGCTCCTCCAATTTCAGAAGATTATTTTCCTCGCCTGCTGCTGCCGATGGAGCTACTACAGCGCCGATCAGTCCGCCCAAACAGAAAGCACCATTCGCTCTTAATATCCCTCAATCAATTTAAAAAATGGTGAAGTGTTTTTTAGTGACTTAGCTATGAAGCCTAACTTAAAGGTCGACATTAAAAAATTTAATGCCACCTTACTTGGCGTCAGTAATATGCCCGATCGATCTGCGACTGTGGCAGCTGATGGTGTTGTGGCGGGCACAGGTAGCCTGAGAGCGAAAGGCCGAGCATCCTTTGATGACCCTCGTTGTAATCATGACGTTGCCGTAAATTTCCGCAATCTTCCGCTAACTGCTTTTAATCCTGCCGTGATGACATTTGCTGGATATCAAATCGTGGGAGGTCGGCTAAGTCTGAATTTAAATTACCGCTCAAAAGATGACGATCTCAACGGAAGCAATCAAATCATCATCAAGCAAGTGAAGTTAGGTGATGAGGTTCCAGACTTTAAAGGCAAAAAATTACCATTAGGTTTGGCTATTGCTTTGCTAGAGGATTCCGACGATACGATTGATGTCACGATTAAGATCGCCGGAAATGTAGGCTCGCCTGAGTTCAGTGCATCTGGATTGGTTTGGCAGGCCATTAGTAATGTGATTAACGAATATTGCTACTGCGCCATTTAGAGCATTGGCTGCATTAGTTGGTATTAGTGGCAATGAAGGGGTCAATGCCGTTTTAGGGGAAGCCGTATTCTTGCCCCAAGATCAAGACAACTTGGAAAAGTTTGGCGCTTATCTTGAGAAACGCCCAAATGCCAATCTTCAAATCAATGGAACTTATGATCCCGTTCAAGATAAGCAAGAATTAGCTCGGGTGAGGGCTGACACCGCCATTTTGAAAGATGCTGGTTTCAAGTTAAATCCAGGTGAGCCAGTGCCAGTACCCAGTCTCTCTGATCCGAGAGTTCGGTTTGGCTTAGGGGCCTATGCTCAGTATGTTGGTCGAATTAAATTGAGTCAGCGCTTGGTTATGCTTCCAGATGGTGAGGCGGGCAATGAGCAATTACATAACGAATTAATTGCGGCGATAGAGGTTAGCGAGGCCGAATTAAAAGAGTTGGCAAAAATCGAGCCAAAATTGCCTATGACATGATGGTTAAAGGTGATCCCAGCTTGAAGGATCGGATTTTGTTAGGGGATGTAAAGACGGTGGATGCCAGCAAGGAGGGAGCTCCCCCTCGATGTTGAAATCAAAATCAAGTAGACTGCGTTTATGAAGTTAATAAATATTCCTTTTGCCCTCATTTCCACCTTGATGGTGACCATGGGTCTCTCGGCCTGTGGCTCTATTGAATCTGCAGCGCAAGATGACTGCACCTCTATTGGCTGGCAGATTGGTAGCAAAGGCTACCAAGATTGTTACAAAGCCCGTGTGTACGAACGCAAACTAGACTATTCAACTCCCGCCTGGCGATAGACCATCCCCATCGGTGCTTTAGACTAGGGTTTACCCTAGTTTTAATCCCTTGAGCGCCGTCAAGGACTTGGGGATTGAAATAACCCAAAATCATGTGTGTTTTTGCGTATTTGCTCCAAAAGAGCTGCGCTGCTGCGTGTATTGAAAACAACAAAAAAATTGGAGACTAAAAACTATGAATCACCCAAAACCTTCCGGAGAAGTTAAGGCGGTTGCAGTTGCTACTGCTGATGATCTCAGGGAGACTATTCGTCGCAAGAGCAAGTTAAAAGGTCGACAACCAGATGATACCTCAGTTGCTGAGGTTCGCCAACTCATTGGAAGTGCGCCGCATCGCCGTGATTTGTTGATTGAAAATCTACATAAGCTCAACGATGAATACCGCGCATTACATGATCGTCATTTCGTCGCGCTTGCAAAAGAAATGAATTTGTCAATGGCAGAGGTGTATGAGGTCGCTACCTTTTATCATCACTTTGAAGTAGTTCGCGGCAATGATCCTGTGGCGGATATCACGATCAGAGTGTGTGATGATACTACATGTGAACTGGCTGGCGCGCAAAACCTTTTATCAAAACTTCCTACCGTATTGGGCAACCCCAACATCAAAGTTATTGTAGCGCCTTGTGTCGGCCGTTGTGAGCAGGCTCCGGTTGCAGTAGTGCCAGTACTCCGTACTTTTTGCTACCACTGACAAAGTTCAGGCAGCAGTGAATAACAAACTCACTACTCAGCCTCTAGCAAAAGATGACGCTAACTTTGATCCTGCGTCGTTGGCGGAGCAGGGTGTCTCCCCGTAAGGGCAAAATCAAGCTCTATCCCCAGACTATGTTGAGTATGAAGCATATCGTGCGCAAGGTGGTTACGCCTTGGCCAAAGAAATCCATGACGGCGCTAGAGGTGCTGAAAGCATTATCAAGGCCATGGAAAGCTCAGGGCTCCGAGGCTTAGGCGGTGCTGGTTTCCCAGCAGGTCGCAAATGGCGCATTGTGAAAGACTAGACAGCTCTTAAGTTGATGGCAGTGAACATCGATGAAGGTGAGCCGGGAACATTTAAAGACCGTACTTACAGAGCGTGATCCACATCGATTTTTAGAGGGGCTATTAATTGCGGCTAATGTTGTCGGTATTGAGGCTTGTTATATTTATTTGCGAGATGAGTATCAACGGGTGCCGTGAGCTGCTAGAAAAAGAGCTAGCAAAACTCCAAGCAAATCCGCCATTTCCGATTCCTAAGATTGAATTACGTCGTGGCGCAGGAGCTTATATCTGTGGCGAAGAATCTGCCATGATTGAGAGTATTGAAGGCAAGCGCGGTGAACCACGGATGCGTCCACCTTATATTGCGCAAGTCGGTTTATTTGGTAGACCCACACTCGAGCATAACTTTGAAACTCTCTATTGGGTGCGAGACATCATTCAACGTGGGCCAGAATGGTTTAGCTCTTATGGTCGCCATGATCGCAAAGGTTTGCGAAGCTTTAGTGTCAGTGGGCGCGTAAAAAACCAGGCGCTAAATTAGCACCTGCGGGTATCACTATTCAAGAATTGATTGATGAGTATTGTGGCGGTATGCAAGAAGGTCATCAGTTCTATGGTTACTTACCTGGCGGTGCATCTGGCGGAATCTTACCGGCCACAATGAATGACATTCCACTCGACTTTGATACTTTGCAGCCCTATGGTTGTTTCATTGGTTCTGCTGTGCGGTAATGGTATTTAGCGATCAAGACAAAGCGCGTGATATGGCTTTAAATGCGATGCATTTTTTCGAGCATGAAAGTTGTGGTCAATGCACCCCATGCCGCGTTGGTACCGGTAAGGCCGCCAAGTCGATGCAAGCCCAATCATGGGATCAGACCACACTTGAGGATTTAGCGACTGTGATGGTCGATGCCTCTATTTGCGGCTTAGGTCAGGCTGCGCCAAACCCAATTCGCTGTATTCATAAATATTTCCCTCAAGAAGTTGCATAAGGAAGTCACCTAAAAAAGATCAGGGAAGAACGAGACAGATATGAACGCACCAACTAATCCTAAAGAACTTGAATTAAAAATTGTTGAGTTCAAGCTTGACGGTCAAACCATCATTTCGTATAAAGGCGAAACAATACTTAAGGCTACAAAACGCCATGGTATTGGTATTCCGCATCTCTGTTTTAAAGATGGCTACCGTCCAGATGGAAATTGCCGTGCATGCGTAGTAGAAATTAATGGTGAGCGTACTTTAGCTCCTAGTTGCTGTAGAAATGCTACACCTGGCATGGAAGTAAAAGCCAACAGTGAACGTGCCATCAAGAGTCAAAAGCTTGTGCTGGAGATGTTGCTCTCTCATATGCCTGATGAGGGCTTTAAGTGGGTTGGTGATAGCAAAGAGGAAGAGCAGAAGAACCAACAGGCGAACTCAGTACTTGGGCCGCTCGTTTGGATGTAACAGTGCGCCCTGAGTTAAAAACTTTACGTCGAGAAGCGGTATCAAGCGATATTTCTCATCCAGCGATGGCTGTCAACTTAGGCGCTTGCATTCAATGTAATCGTTGCGTTCGTGCTTGCCGTGAAGAGCAAGTCAATGATGTCATTGGTTACGCTATGCGCGGAGCACATAGTGAGATCGTATTTGATTTCAATGATCCTATGGGCGATAGCACTTGTGTAGCCTGCGGCGAATGCGTATAAGCATGCCCAACAGGCGCTCTTATGCCGAAGGGTTTAATTGGATCGCAAACAGTCGACCGCAAGGTTGATTCTGTTTGTCCGTTCTGCGGAGTAGGTTGTCAAATTACATATAACGTCAAAGATGAAAAGATTGTGAGTGTTGAAGGTCGTGATGGTCCGGCCAATCACAATCGTCTCTGCGTTAAGGACCGTTTTGGTATGGATTACATCCATAACCCACAGCGCTTAACTAAACCATTGATTCGTAAATCTGGCGTACCAAAAGACGAATCTATGCTTAAGGGTAAGCAAGACTGGTCTCACATTTTCCGCGAAGCTACTTGGGAAGAGGCGTTGGATATTGCTGGTGGCGGACTAAAGAAATTAAAAGATCAGCATGGCTTAAAAGTGCTGGCTGGCTTTGGTTCTGCAAAAGGCAGCAATGAAAGAGGCTTATTTATTCCAAAAACTAGTTCGTACTGGCTTTGGAAGTAATAACGTAGACCACTGCACGCGACTTTGTCATGCCTCCTCTGTGGCAGCCTTATTAGAGGGTGTGGGCTCTGGTGCGGTGAGTAATCAAGTGAACGATGTAGAGCATTCCAGCTTGATCATGTTGATTGGCTCAAACCCTACTGCAAACCATCCTGTAGCTGCTACCTGGTTTAAGAATGCGGCCAAGCGCGGCGCAAAGATTGTGCTCTGTGATCCTCGCATGACTGATATCAGTAAGCATGCATGGCGTACGATGCAATTTAAACCTGATACAGACGTGGCGATGCTCAATGCGATGATCTACACCATCATCGAAGAGGGTTTAGCCGATAAAGACTTTATTCAGCATCGTGCTAACAACTTTGATGCCTTAAAAGAAAACATTAAGGGTTACAGCCCTGAAGCAATGGCCTCGATTTGTGGTATTCCTTCTGAGACTTTGCGCGAAGTTGCCCGTGAATTTGCTACTGCTAAGTCTGCAATGATTTTATGGGGAATGGGCGTTAGCCAACACGTTCATGGCACTGACAATGCTCGCTGTCTGATTGCTTTGGTGAGTATCACTGGCCAAATTGGTAAGCCAGGCTCAGGATTGCATCCGCTGCGTGGTCAAAATAATGTGCAGGACGCGAGTGATGCTGGCTTGATTCCGATGATGTTCCCAAATTACCAGCGTGTTGATAATCCAGAAGCCCATGCTTGGTTTGAAAAGTTCTGTGGAATACGCCGCTCGATAAAAAGCCCGGCTACACCATAGTTGAAATCATGCATAAGATCGCTGCACCAGATAGCGATCCTGACAAGATTCGCGGAATGTATGTTGAGGGTGAAAATCCAGCTATGAGCGATCCTGATTTGAATCACGCTCGACATGCTTTGGCTTCCTTGGAGCATTTAGTAGTTCAGGATATCTTTATGACTGCAACTGCACTGCTTGCAGACGTCGTATTACCGGCAAGCGCTTGGCCTGAGAAGGTTGGAGCCGCAAGTAATACTGACCCATGGTGCAAATGGGCAAGAAAGCGATTGAACCTCCTGGAGATGCAAAAGCAGATTTGTGGATTATTCAGGAAATTGCTAAACGCATGGGTTTGAACTGGAATTATCAAGGTCCGGATGCGGGTGTTGCCGAGGTTTATGACGAGATGCGTCAGGCTATACATGGTGCGATTAAGGGTATTACATGGGAGCGGCTTGAAAAAGAATTTAGCGTGACATACCCATGTCTCTCATTAGAGGATCCCGGTCGACCTATCGTATTTGATGATCAGTTTGCTACCCCTGATGGCAAAGTAAAACTCGTTCCAGCAGGTATTATTCCCGCGAATGAGCGCCCTGATTCTGAATATCCATTTGTCCTCATCACGGGACGTCAGCTAGAGCATTGGCATACAGGTAGCATGACTCGAAGAGCACCCGTACTGGATGCGATTGAGCCAATGGCTACGGTATCGATGAATGGAGAAGATATGACTCAGCTAGGTGTCTCTGCTGGTGATGTCATTGCTGTCCAGTCCCGTCGTGGTGAGGTTGGCATTCATGTCCGAAAGGACGATGGCACGCCAAGGGGTGTGATCTTTATTCCATTTGCATACTCTATGAGGCCGCTGCTAACTTGATCACTAACCCTGCCTTAGATCCATTTGGCAAGATTCCAGAATTTAAGTACTGAGCGGTTAGGTTGGCTAAAGGCGGGTCAGGCTGCAGAGGTGATGGGCTATGGCACCAATGCTCCTAACGGGCCAAAGGTAATGGCAAATATCTAAATCTCGATCCGGATGCAAATGTAGTCAATAGAAAGGCCCCTTAAAGGGGTCTTTTTGCATAGATCTCATCATTTTCATTTGCCCTTTAGAATGACTGATTCATGGTCAGTTCAATACCTACACCAGCACAAGCAAAAGCGGACTTACCAGTTCTCATCATTGGGGCTGGCTTAGCGGGCTTAACGGTCGCTTTGCATATGGCCGAGACTCAGCCGGTAATCTTGATGGCTAAACGTGGCCTAGGTGAGGCAGCTACAGCTTGGGCACAGGGTGGCATTGTGGGGGTAGTTGATAAGGAGCATGACAGTATCGATTCTCATGTGACCGATACCTTGGATGCTGGTGCAGGTCTGGTGGTTGAATCTACAGCCCGCTACATAGCGGAAGAAAGTGCTGAAGCAATTCGTTGGTTGGTTGAGCAAGGTGTACCTTTTACTGAGGATGAGGCTGGTCCCATGGGTCTTCACCTGGCTCGTGAGGGTGGCCATAGTCATCGCCGGATTGCCCATGCGGCAGATGCCACTGGTAAAGCAATCCATGAGGTATTGCTGGATAAAGCTAGATCACACAAGAACATTCAAATCTTGGAGCATTGGATTGCGCTGGATCTCATTACTAATCGCCAATTGGATGCTAAGGCCCAACGTGGTAAGCCCAATCGATGTTATGGCGTGTATGCCTTAGACATTAAAAAGAACAAGGTTGAAACCATTCAGGCGAAGTCGGTTGTTCTTGCTACTGGTGGTGTGGGTAAGGTCTATCGTTACACCAGCAATCCTGACACTGCTACTGGTGATGGAATCGCGATAGCTTGGCGTGCAGGGTGTCGAGTTGGCAATATGGAATTTATTCAGTTTCATCCGACCTGCTTATATCACCCGAGTGATCGTACCTTCTTAATTACAGAAGCAATGCGGGGTGAGGGCGGTCTATTAAAGCTGCCAGATGGTACGCGCTTTATGCCGGAGCATGACGATCGTCATGAACTAGCACCACGTGATATTGTGGCGCGCGCCATCGACTTTGAAATGAAAAAGCATGGATTGGACTACGTGCATTTAGATGCCACTCACCTTGGCGAAGCGGTTATTAAAGAGCACTTTCCAATGATCTACGCGCGTTGCCTCAGTCTGGGTTTGGATATTACTAAGGAGGCTATTCCGGTTGTGCCTGCTGCACATTACACCTGTGGAGGTGTGGTAACGGATCTAAAGGGACGCACCGATTTGCCGGGCCTGTATGCTGTCGGTGAGGCAACCCATACCGGTTTACATGGCGCTAATCGTTTGGCAAGTAACTCATTATTAGAGTGTATCGTGATTGGCAAAGCGGCGGCTGAAGATATATCCTCACTCAAAACTCCAGTCATTCATTCTCTACCTTTGTGGGATGAAAGTCAGGTTGAAGATGCGGATGAGCAGGTTGTCATTGCGCATAACTGGGATGAGTTGCGGTCGTTGATGTGGAATTATGTAGGTATCGTACGGACCAATCGCAGACTCGAGCGCGCATTACATCGTATTAAATTGCTGCGTTACGAAGTGCAAGAGTATTACGCCAACTTTAAAGTAACACGCGATCTAATTGAGTTAAGAAATCTGCTGGAATGTGCGGAACTCATTGTGCGTTCGGCATTAATGCGTCGTGAAAGTAGAGGTTTGCATTACAGTCGCGATTATCCGGGCGCTTGGGCTGTTTCTTATCCAACTATTTTGACGCCGCAAGCGGAGGGTGTAGACACCCCTCAAGAGGCTTAGAGATCTAAAGATTGAACGTTTTATCCAAGAATTCTCATTGAGAAATCGACAGCATTCACATCTTTTGTTAATTTTCCAAGGGAAATTCGATCTACTCCAGTAGCCGCAATGGCGCGCATTTGATCCAGATTAATGCCCCCCGATGCCTCTAATAGTGCGCGGCCTGCAGTAAATGCTACTGCCTGCTTCATTTGATCAGCATTGAAGTTATCAATCAAAATGCTTTTGGCGCCAGCTGCTAAAGCTTCTTCCAGTTCATGAAAATTTTCTACTTCGATCTGAATATCTACTCCAGCGTTCAGAGCCAGAGCATTCTTTAAGGCGGCAGAAACACTTCCTGCAGCAGCAATATGATTTTCTTTAATGAGAATTCCATGCCACAAAGCTAAACGTTGATTTTGTCCAGACCCAACTCGCACTGCATATTTCTGAGCTTGTCTTAAGCCAGGGAGAGTCTTGCGTGTATCCAATACTGCGCATCCCTTAGGGTTTGGGCTAGCACCCGCTATGGCATCTACATGTTGACGGGTAATAGTAGCTGTCCAAGAGAGCGTTTGCAAAAAGTTAATACAGGTGCGCTCTGCCGAGAGAAGGACTTGAGAATCTACCTGGATATCACACACGGTAGTATCAGGCTTCATCATGTCACCTTCAATGTAATGCCAAATAATCTTTGCCTGAGGGTCTAGTTTCTTAAGGGTGCCTTCGAACCAGTCAACACCGCATAGAACGGCCGCTTGGCGAATAATGAGTTGCGCTTGAACATTTTTTTTTGGCACTAGCATTGCAGTCCAATCGCCAGTGCCAATATCCTCTAGAAGTGCATCATGAATATTGCGTTGACGGGCTTGCTCTAAGGTTTCATTGAATTCAAACATAGGATATTTCTTATCTGCTTTTGTAGATTAGGCTGAGCCAATATTTTTGACAAAGCCATGCTGTGCCTTAGCAAGCAGGTCAGGATGGTTTTTTGTAAAGTCCAGCATGCGGTCGATACATCCTAAAGCTTGTGAACGAATGGTCTCGTCAACGAAGACCTCACCAAAATCATTTTCCAAGCAATTGAGAATGCCTGCGAGTCCATTCATGGCCATCCAAGGACAATGCGCACAACTTTTACAAGTCGCACTATTACCAGCGGTCGGGGCTTCAATTAATGTTTTACTTGGGGCAAGTTGCCGCATGCGATGCAAGATGCCATTATCTGTTGCCACGATATATTCGGTTGCGCTACCCTCAACTACGGCCTTGATCATGGCAGAAGTCGAGCCCACCACATCAGCAAGGTTCACCACAGCTTGCGGGGACTCTGGATGCACCAAGATCATGGCGTTTGGATGCTGTGCCTTTAGGATTTCTAGCTCTATTGCCTTGAACTCATCGTGAACAATGCAGACGCCATTCCAAAGCAACATATCCGTCCCAGTTTGCTCCTGTATATAGCGACCCAAATGCCGGTCAGGGGCCCATAAGATCTTCTTACCTTCTACTTTGAGTTGGTGAACAATGGCTAAGGCACAGGAGCTCGTCACCATCCAATCGGCTTGTGCTTTTACGGCTGCACTAGTGTTGGCATAGACTATTACCATCCGGTCGGGGTGTGCTGCTCGAAAAGTAGCAAAGTCTGCGGCATTGCAACCTAGATCTAGAGAGCAAGTCGCATCTAAGTCTGGCATAAATACCCGCTTTTCAGGGCTTAGTATTTTTGCGGTCTCGCCCATAAAGCTGACGCCAGCAACAATCAAGTTTTTTGCAGGATGATTTTTTCCAAAGCGGGCCATTTCGAGGGAGTCAGCAACGCACCCACCAGTTTCCAGAGCTAGATCCTGAATGTCTGCGTTTACATAATAGTGGGCAACTAATGCGGCATTTTTTTCAAGCAACAATGTCTTGATTTTCTTTAGGACTTGGGGCTTTTCCAAGGCTGTTAGAGGCAGTGGGGTTTTAGCCCAAGCTTGAGCTGTACAGGTTAGGCCAGTCGAGTCTTGCTGGGGGTAATCAAATTGAATGGGGGTGGAGGACGATGCAATCATGCTGAATCTTAACCCGATAAGCAACCCTGAGGCTTTGGGGCTTGGTTTTATTGGTTTTGCAGCAAAGTAGGGCATTTCTGGAAATGCCTTTAGGGGGTGTTGGAGTACTGTAAGCACAGACTCGGAATCCAGATTTTAATTATAGATGAACTTCCTTAAAACACTCTTTCAATCTCCCGAGTTTAAATCTTTAAGAACTTTACAGGTTCTGATTTGGTCAGTCTTGTACGCCTATATAGCGGGCTATATTCTGCGAAATTTTGCTGGAGATTCTGGCGCTAGTCTGATTTGGGTTCCTGCTGGCATTGGTCCTAGCGCTACTCCTAAATTTTGGCATTTCCTACTGGCCTTATGTTTTTGTTGCTGCAGTAGTCGGAGAAATGTTTGGTGGTTTTGGGTTATTTACCGCCTTGATGTTGGCATTAGGCAGTGCTTCGAGCTGCATTCTTTCTGCCTATTTGCTGTCTAAGGTGTTCCCATTTAATCGCAACTTATCTTCATTGGTGGATATTGCCTCCCTCATTTTGGTTTCTACCATTTTGGGTTTGTCCAGCGGTCTAATCGACGCCACCATCATTTACCAATCAGGCCGTGCCGAGCCCGGACAGTTTCAATCGGTCTTTTATACATGGTTTATTGGTGATTTTTTTTGGTGCTGCATTCTTTACTCCCGTTCTGCTGGTGTGGAGAAGATTTCCAAAGGACTGGCTAAAGACGCCGAAGTTATATGAGGTGATCACCTTCTTTGGCCTAGTGTTTTTGTTTGGGCAGGGCGTCTTATTTGGTTGGTTGAATACTCAGTTTGAAGCGTTGAACTTTGAAAATCGAGGGTATTTGATTCTTCCCATATTGTTGATTGCTGCGCTGAGATATGGACGTCACGGAGCCATGCTGGTACTGGCATTGACAGTGGTGCAGTCTATCTTGGGCGCCTACGATGGTCATGGCTTTTTTAATCACAGCATGATGAATGACCCATCGCCAATTAGTATTTGGGTATTTCTGAGTTTGGTATGTTTCTTGAGTCTAATGATCAGCTTGCTGATTGAAAATAATCAAGCTAAAAACCTAGATTTAGTCAAAGCTGAAGGGCGCTTTAAAGAAATTGTTGAGCGTATTCCGGTATCTATGGCAATTTTGGATGTTGATAAGCGGTCGATGGGTTTGGTAAACGATGCTTATACTAATTTAACTGGCTATACCGCCAGTGACTTAGAGAGAAGTGATGATTGGTGGAGCCTTGCATATCCCGATCCAGCATATCGACAAGAGATTGAGCGGTTATGGGATGAGCGCGTTCATGAGGCGAGACATCTGCACACTCCGATGGTTCCAGTTGAGTCCTGGATTGTGTGTAAAAACGGTGAGAAAAAATACATTAGCTGGGGCTCAGTGAGTGCAGGGGATAAATTTGCAATTTATGGAATTGATTTAACCGATAGAAAGAAAAATGAAGATTTATTAAAGAGCACTTCTTCGGTTTATCAGGCAATTGGGGAAGCTGTGTTCATCACCAACCCTCAAAATGAATTCATATTAGTCAATGATGTATTCAAAGGGATTACGGGCTATAGTAAAAATCAAATTGCTGGCCTCAACCTACAGTCTCTTCTGGCAAAGGTGGATAATGCCAGTACCTACTCTGATTTATTGCCCGCTTTAGACTCCGTTGGTCATTGGGAGGGGCAGGTTGGCATTAAATGTAGCGATGGCACGAATTACTTAGGCTTCTTATCGCTTTTCTCTGCATTAGATGACAGAGGAAATATTCGTCAACAAGTTGGTCTGATATCTCAAGTATCTGATCAGAAAAAATATCGTGAAATTATTACGCGTCAGGCCAATTATGATTCTCTAACTGGGGGCTACCAAACCGCCGTTTATTTTTAGATCGTGTAGACGAGTCCATTAAGCGTTCAGATCGCAGTAAGAATAATTTCGCGCATTGTTGTTCGTTGATTTGGATCACTTTAAAGACATTAACGACACCTCGGGTCATGATGTGGGTGATGAGATATTGCGACGAGTGTCAGAGCGCTTCAAGGCTGAGGTAAGAGGGTCCGATACCGTGGCCCGCATTGGTGGTGATGAATTCACTATTATTTTGAATGATCTGGAGCATCCAAGGAATTTGGATAAAGTGCTTATGAGTATTACAGATCGACTTGCTGAGCCGATTGAAATTGAGGGTAAGGTTTTTCATGTATCCGCATCAATAGGAATTGCTTTTTACTCGCAAGATGCTACAAGCACCAAAGGCTTATTAATGAAGGCCGATCAGGCTATGTATGCCGTCAAGACTCAGGGCAGAAATGGTTTTCATTATTTCACCCAATCCTTGCAAGAGGTTGCCGACCAAAAGATGCGGGTGATCTCAGAACTCAGAAATGCATTGAAAAATAATCAGTTCTATTTGCACTATCAGCCCATCGTGGACTTGGCCGCGGGGAAAATATTGCACGCCGAGGCGCTATTGCGTTGGAAGAAAGAAAATGGCCAACTCAGTTTGCCTGTGAACTTTATTGAGGTTGCAGAAGATTCTGGTTTGATTATTGAAATTGGCGATTGGGTATTTAAGCAAGTCTGTCAGTTCTTGCAGGACTTGCCGAGTGCCAATAAAGACATCAGCATTGGCATTAACGTTTCTGGCAGTCAATTCAACTCAAATAAACATTCCGCTCTAGATTGGATTGATTACCTGCAAGAGCGCGGCTTATCCAGTAGCCAGATTATTCTTGAGGTGACGGAGCACACGATGATGAATCAAAACGCTCGTGTTGCGCAGAAGATTGCCTTGCTACACAAAGTGGGCTTTAAGTTCGCAATTGATAACTTTGGAACTGGTTATTCCTCACTTTCTGCTTTGAGAAACTTCAATTTCAACTATTTGAAGATCGATTTCTCCTTTACACGACAAATCACTCATAGCAAGTCTGATGAAGCTTTGGTGCGAGCCATGGGCACTATGGGTGCAGGTCTTGGCTTATATACGATTGCTGAAGGTGTCGAAACTGAAGAGCAGCGTCAGGCCCTCTTGGATGTGGGTTGTGCATTAGGGCAGGGGTATTTGTTTAGTCGCTCCGTCCCCGAAGAGGACTTTATGAAGTTACTGGAGATTTTCTAGTAGTTAACTC
This sequence comes from Polynucleobacter necessarius, assembly GCF_900095205.1. Lineage (NCBI taxonomy): Bacteria > Pseudomonadati > Pseudomonadota > Betaproteobacteria > Burkholderiales > Burkholderiaceae > Polynucleobacter > Polynucleobacter necessarius. The sequence goes on from NZ_LT606951.1 coordinate 834,248, forward strand.
CTAAACAGCTGTCTAAATTATTGTCCAATTGCAACAAATTAGATAGTTTTTGTAGATTTACGTGTCTAAATCATTTGTATGGCTGTATAAATGATCCCCCGGCCTCCGTTTTTTGGCTTGGGAATTGAAAAAATGATTGGACACCTGACTAAATGATTTCAAGTAAGGAGCTGCTGGAGCAAACTGGCATCTCCAGAGCGACTCTCAATAACTACATACAGCTAGGCATTCTGCCCAGCTGGTGATACGGCTGGGGGGCGGCTCGCTTATTGGGTTACTTCCCTGATGATGCAGTTGATCGCATTCAGACAGTTCAAGCGTTAAAGGCCAAAGGCCTTTCCATGAATTTAATCGCCCAAGAGTTAGCCTCTACCGACGCGCTGCTGGGTGTGGGTGATTTTGGTGATGACTTAGAGCCTGTTCGCAGTGCTGAATCTGTCCAAGTTGCTGCAGTAAAAGCGCCCGCATTTCGTAAAACCGCTTCTGCGCCCCCCCAAAAAACAGACCATGCAGTCTAGTTCTGGAATGATGCTTTCTTTGGATCGTTTAGAGCAACCAGCTTACATGCTCAACTACAACCTTGAGCTTACCTGGTTGAGTGAAGCGGCACGAACCGAATTATTTTGTTTTACCACTCCTCCTGCACAAAGTTCTGAGAGAACCCTTTTTGAGTTGTTCTCGCGTCCTGAATCAAAACTTAGCCTCAGCGATCAACGTGCCTTAGCAAATTTACAGTTGCACTTAGCCAGCGCGAGGATGGGGAAAGATTCTCTGACCAAGGTGGTCATGTCTGCTGATCCTGATTTAATGGATTTATTTGTAGATTTGAAATTTCAGACAAAGTCGCAGGAACAACAACCTTCATCTGCAATTACTGAGTTGGACTTGATTCGTACTGGTCCAAACTGCTTGCCGATGCTGTACAGGGTGTATGCAGTGTATTTCCGCGAGGGAATCTTGGTTATTCATACGGCATTTGAGGATCGAGAAGATGGTTTGCTCGCGTTCTTGGGTAAGCGCGATCAGGTGATTCAAAGTTTGCTCAGCAAGCGTCTACCGGTGATGACACCATTGGCAGTTCTCGTTGCGGATCTGCAAAACTCCGTCCGCATATGCTCTGAATTGCCTCCAGATGAATACTTTGAGTTGATTAATCAGATTTGGTCGACCATGAGCCCGATTTTGCGCAAGTACACGGGCACCCATGGCAAACATGCTGGTGACGGGGTGGTTTACTATTTTTTCCCTCAGCCAGAAACCAATTACTTGTTTAATGCCATTGCTTGTGCTGACGAACTTCATCATGCGATGCGAAAGATTAGTGCGGATTGGCAATTGCGTAAAAATTGGTTAAATGAGTTGCAGTTGAACATTGGTCTACATGAAGGGCAGGAGTGGCTTGGTAGTTTCCAATCAGCGAACCATGTTGAATTTGCTGTACTAGGCGATACTATTAATCGCGCCTCAAGATTGAGTGATTTTGCGCGTCATGGCAGTATTTGGGCGACTAAAAATTTAGTCTCACGCCTGACGAGTGATGAGCGTAGTCGAGTGGAGTTTGGCGTAATGCATCGCAGCGTCGAGAATGGTGATCGATTTATGCTTTCGTCTTATGCCCAAGTTGAATTATTGGTTGATCTCAATGATGGTAAGCTGGATAAATTACGAGATATCGCCCAATTAGCGGTGACAGAGATTCGTAGAGTCACTACGACCAGACAGTACTAAGGCAATAGTACTAGCAGTACTGCCGTACCCAAACATTTTCAAAAACCTATTAAGGATTTAAACCCTTGACCTGTTGATAGTTTTCAGGAGGAGGGTTGTAGCCAGGAATTTTGGTGACGTCTACTTCGTCAACCTGTTTAGGGTCTAAAAATTTCTGGGCATATTCTTCATAGACCTTTTCCCAGATAAAGACGTCAAATAAATCAGGATCAACGTGGGCACCCAGTTTTATTTTGCCTAATATCTCTAAAGATTCGCTCAGTGTTTTGCCTTTTTTGTATGGGCGATCATGGGCGGTGAGGGCTTCAAAAATATCTGCAATACCCATACATCTTGCTGGTGCCGACATCTGCTCTCTAGTGAGGCCTTTAGGATAGCCTTTGCCATCCATCTTTTCATGGGGTCCACCTACATACTCGGTCACATTTTTCAGGTGTTTTGGCCATGGCAATTGCTCTAACATGCTGATCGTTAAATCAATATGGTGATTAATAATTTGGCGTTCTTCATCATTTAAAGTGCCCGCACGAATCGTAAGGTTCTTGATCTCTTCATCGTTTAAAAAAGCACGACATTGCCTTCTATATCACGCCATTGGTAGAGAGTTGCAATATTTTTTACTCGTTCAATATCAGCATCTTTCATGAATTCGCCACCGACATTGCAGCGCTCAATAAATGCATAGTCATCAATCAATTGAGCTTTTCTTTCAGCGGCTTGTTCAGCGGAAAGATGGCCTCTGGCAACCTCAAGATCAAAGTTTTGTAAAACCTGTCCAGCCCTTGTTTTAACAAGAGTAATACGGTCAAATATTTTTTCAAGCTTGGTTGCTTTATCCACTACGTGAACCGGAGTGGTAATTTTTCCGCAGTCGTGTAGCAGACCAGCAATTTTTAATTCTTTGCGATCGGCTTCGGTCATATTAAATTCTGCAAGTGGGCCTGCCTTACAACGATTCACCGCATCGGCAAGCATTAAGGTTAACTCTGGCACACGGTTGCAGTGACCGCTGGTATAGGGTGATTTATCGTCGATCGCGTGATTAATCAGACTAATAAAAGACTCAAACAGCTCTTCTAATCGGTTCATTAATAAGCGATTGGTTAATGGCGACAGCGGCTTGGGATGCCAGGGCCGCAACAATTTCTTGATTGGTTTTAGAAAAGGGAATGATCTTGCCAGTTTCGGGATCGCTGGCATTAATTAATTGCATCACGCCAATAATTTCCGACTCATGGTTTTTCATGGGGATGGTGAGGAAAGATTGCGAGCGATATTGATTTGCGCTGTCAAACTTTTTTGTACCTGAAAAATCAAACTCCGTGGAATCGTAGGCATCGGCGATATTGATGGTTTGGTTTTTATGGACTGCGTAGCACAAACTACTCGAGATAATTCGGGGCTGCCATCCTCTTTATAAAAGGCAAGGGGTGAAAGGTTTGCAGGAATTGGGCTTTTGCCGCCAAGGTGTGCGCCTTTGCTCTTGGTATGCAAAATCTCAAACTTCAGAGTTTTTTCTTCTGTAATGCGATAAACGGAGCCACCATCAGCATAGGTCATCTCCATGGCTGATTGCAAAATATTTTCCAAAAGTTGGTCGATGTCTTTCTCGCTACTGAGAGGTGCTCCAATTTGCAACAGGTGCGACATCAGTTTTTTGTCAATATGTTCAGTCATGGTCTTTGATTATTTTGCGAAACATTCAGGGGTCAATTTTTTTGGTGTTTTCTTATTAGAAAGCATTCGTATTTCAATTAATTGTTCATTATGAACAAAAGCCCAGATTTTGCTCATTTTCATCAAGTTATTCGATTTCTCTGTTGCCTTTTTCTGTTGGCGCCATTTCGTAGGGGGAAATGCTAAAAAGAGTGCTAAAAAGCAATATTTTTCATATTATGAAAGACATTTTTGCTGTTTCAGGGCTATTTAGCTAGAGCCTTGATTCATAATGCATATTGATTTTATTTACAAAATTTAAGCTTATTTTTCTCATTTCTTTACATATAACCAAAGTTACGCTGTGACTCGACCTAGCCGCCGTGTTGTGCCTCGGTTGCGTTTTGCCCGTTTACCTCTCGCCGTTGCTTGCGCTGCATTGGTATTTGCAGGATGCACCACTCCAATTACGAAGGAGTGGTGATGCGCCTGATGGACCTGAATATGTTCGGTGGATTGGATGTCTGATGCATTTCGTGCGCTGTTGAACAGCAATTGCCACGCCCTAAAAGAGCTTTGGCGGCAAGACTTTGAGAGTGAAGAGCTCGATGGTCTGATTGATGCCGCTCTAACGAACAACTACGACTTGCGTGTTGCCGTTGCTAGGGTTGCCCAAACTCGAGCACAGGCTGATGTAGTTAAGGCAAATGAATCGCCAACAATCGATGTTGGCGGGTCCCTACCGCAATCAAGCTCCTGCCCTCGGCCCTGGATATGCATCTAGCACCTCACAGTGGTATAGCCAACCTGTATGGCAGGTTGGTTTTCTAGCCAACTATGAGGTCGACCTCTGGGGGAGAAAAGGCTTTAATACGCAATCTGTATTCTCGCAAGTGTTGGCCAGTGAGTACAACCGACAAGCAGTTGCCTTGAGCCTGGTTGGTGACACTGCTACAACCTATTTCTTGGTGACATCATTGGATGAGCGTGTTGCTCTGTAGGTGAGCGCAACTTAGAAGCCATCCGCACTGTTGGCAAAGGTCTGCAAAAACGGGTAGATCGTGGTGATGCCACGATTATTGATTTGTCACAACAGTTGATTTTGCAAACCAATACCGAAGCTTCTGTTACTGCTTTAAAACTGCAACGAGAACGTGCCTTCAATCGTCTAGCAGCCCTAGTTGGTAGAACTCCTTCTACATTGAAGTTGCAAGCACGTTCGATTGAAAAAATTAAGATCCCTGTTGTTTCTCCAGGCTTGCCATCTGATTTGCTCTGTCGTCGTCCCGATGTCAGAAGAGCGGAGGCTGCATTGGAGGCTGCAAAGGCTGACTTGTATGCTGCTCGGGCCAATTTATTGCCTACCTTTGCACTGACGGGTGGCGCTGGTTATGGTTCTTTCCTGTTATCTCAATTAACAATGCCTCAAAGCTTGTTCTACAATATCATAGCCAATATTTTACAAAATGTATTTGATGGCGGTAAGAGGCGTGCAGAAATACAAGTTGCAAGCGCAAAGAATGTAGAGCTATTAAAGGCTTACGCAAATGCAGTCCTATCGTCTTTACGTGACGTAGAGGATAGTTTGTCTGGTGTGAATTTGACGGCTAAGCAATACGATGCTTTAAATGACTCTCGCGTTCGTGCGCAACGTCTTGCAGAGATGAGTGCTAAGGTGGTTGAAAGAGGTGGCATGGATTATGTGCAGCTTTATGAAATTCAACGTACTGTTCTCATAGCTGAAGACTCTGCCATCGCTGCTCGTAATGACCAACTACGAGCTTCTGTCGATCTTTTCAAAGCAATCGGTGGCGGTACCACATTGGATAACGATCCCTGCCTAGGTGGTGGACGTCTTCCAAAGGCTGATGCACGCTGGGTCGAGCAACAAGAGAAGGTTGATTCTGTTTTTGCTAAGAAGACAGCGGTGGGTGTAAATGCTGCTGGTCAACCTGCTTACGAGAAGAAGGGGGGCTAAGGGCGGTGTAGGCCCATCGCTCAATCAAAGTCCTCTGCAGTCTCCTGGAGTGGATTTTGATCTCCGCCCGCCTCCTAAAGCGCCTGCAGCAATTTCTGGTGATACGGCTCCCAATACGCCACAGGCAATGCCGATGCCAATTATGCAACAAAACCCTAGAGCGGAATTGAAAAGGTTTCTTGAGTTATGAATAAATTTATTCAATCCCTAAAAGATCTATATGAAAAGCTGGTGCAGCTTTTAGGTAATCTTTTGGGCGCATTAGGTTATATCTACGACTTTTTGTTGCGTGCAGGTACAGCCCTTTATCAAGTCGTAAAGAATGATGTGCTGGCAGTGCAGCGTAAGATTTGGGGCTCTCGTGGAGAGATTAAAGGTCATTCAAGTGACGCGGTTAGTCTGGCAAAGGAGCAATCAAAGATTTTGATTGCTAAATTAAATCCTACTTATTGGGCGCCACTATTTCTCACGCAGTATCGTCAGTTTAAGAATGTATGTAATAGGGAGTGGGCTACTTTTACTTATGATATTCATAACCTGATCATTCGTTTGAAGCAGATGTGTCATCCAACTGATGCTCAACGAGTAGTGGGACTGCTTTCTCCATTAGATGCTGAGCGCACTACGATCATTGCCGCAAGTATTGTCATTAACTTATTAGCCTTGGCATTTCCATTGTTAATGTTGCAGTTATATGACCGTATTTTGCCCAATCAGTCATTAGATACTTTAGGAATTGTAACGGTGGCAGTAGGCCTTGCTGTAGCGGTTGAATCGATTATTCGTGCGCTGCGTTCATTTACTACTGTATGGATCTCTGCGCGTTTTGAACATCGCGCATTAATTGCAGTGGCTGAAAGAACCTTAGCCGAGCCATTGCATGAGTTTGAGCGCAAGGGCACAGGCGCTGTGATGGATGGCTTTAAATCAGTTTCCACACTTAAATACCACTATTCAGGACAAACGTTTCAACAGTTGATGGATTTACCGTTTACCTTGTTGTACGTGTTCATTGTTTTTATCCTTAGCCCGTGGGTTGGCCTTTTATTGTTTACTGGCTATTGCGTGTTTATTTTTATTACCTGGAGAAATGGACGCAATGATCCAGAGTTAATTAAGGAGCAAAAACAAGCGGACCTTAGGCGGGCAAATTTCTTAAATGAAACGCTGGGTAATGTCCATACGCTTAAGTCAATGACTATGGAGTCATTGATGCTCCGCAGATATGAGCGTCTTCAAGAGGGTTGTGCGCGAATTATGTCCAAGGTGACTTATGCCTTAGACATGTCCTCTGGTATTGGCGCTATTTTTTCACCATTGATGAACATGATGGCAGTGGCTCTTGGCGCTTGGTTGGTTATTGCGGGGCATTTAACAAATGGTGAGTTAGCTGCTTGTATTTTGTTGGGCATGCGCTCTTTGTCTCCTCTCCAAAGATTGGGTGGCATGTGGGCCAAGTATCAGCAGGATGAAGTCTTGAGGGATGAATTAGCAACGATCTTGAAGCAGCCAGGTTTGGTGGTAGAGCCTCGTTCGATGGATTTAATGCCAATTGCAGTTGAGCGCCCACTTAAACCAGCTGGTCTAAAGTTTGAAAACGTCACCTATGGTTTCCCTGGCTTAAAAACCAATTTATTCACTGACCTCTCTTTTGATGTTGCTCCTGGAGAATGTTTGGTTATCAAAGGAGACAGTGGCTCTGGACGCAGCACTCTATTGCAGCTCATGGCCGGGATCCTAACGCCTAATTCAGGTGTAATTTCTATTGATGCTCAATCTATTGAAGAGATCGATATCAACCTCATTACCGAAAAAGTTGCCTATCTCCCGCAAAAGGCGGTGATGTTTGAGGGCTCTTTATTAGATAACGCGAGCGTATTTGATCCTGCTAGAGTTGAACGAGCACTCAATACAGCTAAAACATTAGGTTTAGGCGACTTTGTTTCTAAGATGCCTCGTGGCTGGGATTCGATTGTGGGTGATATGGCTGCTGATTCATTGCCGCCAGGATATCGTCAACGAATCGCCATCGTAAGAGCGCTCTCTAACCAGCCTAATATTAGTTTGACGATGCCACCTCTGTAATGGATTTCGAAGGGGACGCGGTCTTCTTAAGATTCTTAGAGACCATCCGAGGTAAGGTAACTTTAGTAATCGTTTCACAAAGACCATCTTTCCTGCGTTTGGCAAATCGGACGATGTTCTTGCATGAGGGACATTTATTAGATATTGAGCCTAGTAAGGTCAGTACTATTCGCGAGATCAATAGTGCTTCATCTGAAAAGATGGGGATGGTCTCATCTCAAGATCTACCAGCAAACTATCAACCAATTGCCAAGAGTGAGTATTTCACTTCCCCATATAAATCTAATATTGGCTCGAGCCTACTTAACACGTGCTCCTATCATGCTCTTTGATGAGCCTGGTGCAGGCTTGGATGATGAGGGCGATCAGAAGTTTATGGAAACTCTGCAAGCCCTTAAAGGCAAGGCAACCGTAATATTCATTAGCCATCGCCCAAGTCATATTCGCTTAGCTGACACTTTATTAGTTTTAGACAAGGGTTACCTTAGAGCAGCAGGGCCCCCTGACGTCCTTTTGAAGCAGTCTACTTCTGCGTAATGCAGTTTTAATTAATTAATCACAAAACGAGTTGACCTTATGAGTACGCAACCAGATACCAATTCTGAAGATCAAGCGAAGATAATTTTGGGTGGGCGCACTGACAACTATGTTGCCAAAGCAATCTTGCTTGAAGAAGCAGCCCCGCCTGCGTATATGCGCACGACTGTAAAGTTAGCTTGCTATGCGATCGGCATTTTCTTTTTGTGGTCTCTATTTGCTACGTTAGATGTAGTGGCTGTGGCGCCTGGTCAAATCATGCCGATTCAGGCGGTGAAGATTATTCAACACGTTGATGGCGGTCGTATTGCAACCATTGACGTTGTGGACGGTCAGTCAGTAACCGAAGGCCAGGTACTCATGCGGTTGAATTCAACTGAAGCTGGCGCTGAATATCAGACTTTGTCGGCCAAGTATTGGGGCTTGTACGCTAGGGTAGAGCGTTTACGCTCTCTTTTAAGCGATCGCCCAGCAGATTTTTCGAAGATCCCTGCGGAGTATGGCGATATGGTGAAAGAGCAGGAATTCGCCCTAAAGACATCAAAAGATCAAATTAATCAATTACAAAATGAAATCAAAATTTTGGGCGAAGTCAGTTCTATTCGTAGCGATCTAGCAAAGGAAAAGCTGGCAACTCGTGTCGCGGCCCTAGATGCGCAACGAAATTTAAGCCAAGCGCAAGCAGAGCTTTTGCGTTACCGCCGTACTAATATGGATGATTTAAATAATTCTTCATCTGAACTCGCACAGACTGAAGAACAACTCACTAAATTACGTGACCGCTTAGATCGTGTAGATGTTCTGTCTCCAGTTGATGGGGTAGTGCAGGACCTCAAATTCCGTACGATTGGTGGTGTAGTTCCTCCTGGTGCAACTTTGATGAATGTCGTTCCATTGGATGGCAAGACGCATGCAGAAGTGCGTGTTTCTCCAACTGACATTGGATTCGTGAAAAAAGGACAGGCAGCTCGTCTGAAGATTGGCACCTTCGGACTTCATGCGCTATGGCACGATTAACGGCACCGTTTCGATGGTTTCTTCTTACAGCGCCTTAGATGAGAAGCAGCAGCCTTTCTTCAAGGTTATTGTTAGCTTGCCTCAAACTTTTGTAAGCAGCAACGAAGATAAGACGATTGATCCTGGTATTACAGTTCAGGCAGATATCGTGACAGACCATCAATCAGTTCTTCGTTACGTGCTGCGACCAATATTTGTAGCCTTTAAACAAGGTATGCGTGAGCGCTAGAAACTTGAGAGTGTATTTAATTCTTTCTCTATAGGCGTTTTAGAAATCAATCATGGCCACCTTAAAAATAGCCCTGATAAAAGCCTATCTTTATCTGAACGCCAACAGCAAATTCTTGGGCTGTTGGCCGAAGGTAAAAGTAATAAAGAAATTGCAGCAGACTTAGCGATTGAACAAGGAACGGTTAAGCAGCATTTTATTGTTTAAAAAGCTCGGTGTTGTGAGTCGCGCAAAGGCGGCTGTTGTTGCAGAACGGTTGCTGAAAGCGAGTAATGGTCATCAAGCAGAATCAGGTATTCATAAGGCGCTAGCTTAAAAGAGTGGCTCGGGATCCAAAAAAGGCGAACGTTATCAGTGGTGCTTAATATCTGCTGTCAGTTTGGCGCTTCCTGATTTTGTTGCTAATGTAAATAGCTTCGAATCCACTTCAATCCGAAATCATTTTCTGGCAGATTTACAAAAACAAGCCGAATTATTGCTTGATAGTTTGGATGGAAGACTTTCTATTTCTCCTGATGGAAGTTTAGTGGCCTGGTTTGGTCACCCTAAGGCTCATTTGGATGATGCTGATAGGGCTGCGTATTTTGCTCAATTCATGTCTGAATGGATGAAGCGTTATGCAGAAAAAACCTTCTTCGTTGACTGGCAAGATTGATCTTGGTATTGGTGTTGCCTCTCATCCAGAATTGGTTGAGGAGGGGGTGGATAGTCTTTATGTAGCTGATGCATATCGTAAAGCAGTAATGCCGGCTCAACACTCAAAAATCCTGCATCGACCTATCTCCGATTATTTAACCAAAAAATTATCACTAAATTCTTTGCCCTGGCTGGATATTCGCACTCGCGAGGGAGGTAAAGCTATTGAGCTGCGTCAAGTTGGTGAGGTTTGCGCGATTGGGCCTAGCTCATCCGCTCTAGCGGACTGTAGCTTACAGTGGGGTGGGGCCTACCCTTCATGAATAGAATTTGTGAGAATGTGCAAGAAGGGGCTGCGCAATGGCTTGCGATTGAATCCCGGCCCCCAATCGCTGCGAGTTCTCTAATGGATACGATGGGTAACTTTGCCCACTCAAAAGCATTCAGTTGTTGCGCTTGAGGGCGCCGAATAATAATCGTCGCGATCGTTTGCTTGCTAGCTATTCTAGGCAAATCGAAGTTTTCTTTGATTCACTTGGGTTGGAAGAGAAAAAAGTACACAGTACCGCAGGGGAGAGAATTGCTGGATTGTTAGCTCAAATTGCACAGTTTGCTCCATTGATGGTGGAGCTCTACAGATTTAAAACATTAGATTCATTCAAGATGTTGTTAGGTGATTCAGGAATTGATTTGCTCGCAGCTCGGTCAATCATTGTTGTGGCCGCAAATCTGCCGCAAACCGGCAAACCTGCGCACGTTTATTGGGATCACGACCTACCGAGCAACCCTTTTCTCGTACTTTTACGATGGCGCAGCCAGAAGGTACTGTATTCCCAAAAGGAATTCAGGTTGATTTCCAGGTGATGTTAAACAGCCTATCTGATACTGCACGCACCATCTTAATTAGTGCAGCGAATAATCCGCAGATTTCTCTAGCGACTTCAATTGCCCAAGAATGTGAATCTCATCACAAAGCTCAGGCTGCAATACATGAGTTGACCAGTTTCGGCCTCATCGTTCCTAACGTGGATGGTGGTTTTGATTTTAGGGACTCCAATACGATTGATGCTGTTCGTCAATCGGATGCAATACCCCTAGGTATAGCCACATCATGAGCGCTAGAGTGACAAAATATTTTTATCAATTTACCCTTAGTTTGGGTATGTTTGCTTTATCAGGGCTGTCTTTAGTAAATTTTGCTCATGCCAAAAATGATTCAACGTTAGCATTTGGTACATTCGCTTACTCTTATTCCTTGCAGGCGGAATTCAGCAAAGGTTTAATCAGCACATCTCCAGCGGCATCTACAGTTCCATCGAATCCTCTTATTGATGAGAAGGGTGATCGAGCTGTAGTGGTTGGAATACGTGGTCCTATATCTAAAAATACTTTAGCTTCATTAAGGCAAGCTTTACCCAAAGTAAATGGCAACCCCATCCCCGCGGGCTTGATTGTCTTACTGGATTCTGCGGGTGGTGATGGAGTGGCTGCTATGGAAATGGGGCGCTTATTGCGCAAAGCAAATGCACATACTTTCGTTACCGGACAATGCGCTAGCGCATGCATATTGGTTCTTGCTAGCGGTGTAGTTCGTGCTGCACCAGCTTATACCATTGGCATTCATCGGGGGCGCATCACCGTTAGCGACAATAATGGACAAATACTAAAAGAAATTGATATCAAAAATGACCCTGCTGCAAGGCGGCAACTTGAAACCTTTGAGAAAACACTACCTGCCTATTTTGCAGATAGGGGTCTACCACCTGATTTATTCTTAGCCATGCAGCAACATGAATATAAAGGTGTTTATCGTCTAAGCGGCGAGGAAATCGTCTTCTACGGATTGAGTGGATTTGATTCAGGCTATTTAGCCCAACGTGCTCAATTGTTTCAAGAAATGATAGGCCCTTATCATATGGATAAAGATGAGTTACATCGATGTACTCTCAAGGTGGCATCGCGCTGCGCAGAGTTTGATCAACTGCATACTGTCTTTATTCAGCGTTATAAGAATGTATTAAAAGACCCTTACCTAAACTAAGTAATTAAAGCGTGTCCAATTTTTTCATTCCATTTCACAAAAGATCGCTAGGTCTTAAACTGCGAGATTTCTTGCAGATGACCTGTTTGGTCTTGCTTTGTACCTGCGCAAATTTTTCGATGGCAGCAGTGCCGGATGAAATGAAAGTCTTGATTGAAAAAGGCAAAGCAAAAGAAGCATATGAATTGGATAACCAACGTCCAGAACTCATGGGTGAAACTTTGTTTGATTACTACTATGGTGTTGCCGCGGTAGATTCAGGGAGAGTTTCTTTAGGGGTACTTTCTCTAGAGCGCGTGTTGCTGGTGGATCCGAATAACGATTTAGTACGTCTAGAGTTGGCTCGCGCATATTTTTCTTTAGGTGAATATCAAAGAGCAAAAGAAGAATTTGAAGAGGTAAAGAAACGTCAACCTCCTGCCGGAGTTCTCTCAACCATTGCTATTTATCTTGATGCTATTAAAAAAAAGAGGGGCAGTATAAGCCAGTGTATGGGGCTTACATTGAGCCAGGAATTGGCTACAACAGTAACGTAAATACCGCAGCCGCTATCAATAACATTATTTTGCCTTACTGGGGCTCAGTCTTTTTGTCACCAACGGCATTGCCACAACATTCTGTGTTTACCTACGATAGCGTAGGCGTTAATGCAGTAGTTCCAATTGATAATAATGTCAGCGGCTTTGTAAATGTAAATACTAGTCAGCAGCGCTATTCTCAAATTAGTGGATATAACTTAGATGTAACGAATGCAACAACTGGTGTTAAGTATGCAGACGGCCCAAACTTATTAGTTGCCTTTGGCAGCTTAGCAAAGCTCGATCAAGTTCCCGTACCAAATACTGGTGGTGGGAGCAGAGTATGTTCGTCAATTAAAAGAAACGCAGTCCATATTGCTCGGCGGTGGCAGTACTCGTATGAACTATGGCTCTCAATATAGTGCATATGATTCCACGTTGAATGTAGGTACTGTTGGGTTATCGCAAGGCATTTCCAACCACGCGCTGGAAACCAGTGGTTGATGTCGGCGCAAATTACGCTAGTCAAATTAATACTTCTAATAGACCCGATCTTGCTCGTCACATTGGTGGCGGTACTGTCCAGTTAAGCATGGTTCCTACCGATAAGTGGGGCGTGACCTTGAGTATTGGTTATGCGCGAAGCAACTATCAGGCACCCGATATCGTTTATCAAGCTGGACGTAGCGATAATTTACTTTCTGGTAATGCCGTATTGCAATATAAGTTGACTAAAGAGTTAAGCGCACGATTAGAGGGCACTTTTTATAACAATACCTCTAAATTTGCCCCTGTATTCATATCAGCAATGGACAGGCGCATTAAAACTGCGCTACGATTGGAGTTCAAACTGATGTCGTATCTACAGGGTCAATTATTTATGTACCCATTCTTTTCACGATTCTCAAAAGCAGCAAAATGCTTTGCATTAGTATTAGTAATAGTCGTGATTTCATCTCTGCTTACGAATGCATATGCGCAAAATAATGCCGAAGCAGGGCGTTTATTAATGTCAATTGGTGATGTCAAGATTGCTCGTAATGGCCAAACCATTCCTGCGCCTAAAGGCACGGCTGTTCTATCTGGTGACTCCGTTATTACGGGCGTTGCTAGTAATGCACAAATTCGTATGAGTGACGTTGCTATCATTGCATTACGAGCTCAAACAGAATTTAAGATTAACGAATACAAGTTCAACGGTAGATCTGATGGATCAGAAAAGGCCAACCTGAGTTTGGTAAAGGGTGGTGTGCGCGCTGTAACAGGCCCTATTGGCCGTGAAAATAAAGACAATCTTCAGGTCAATGCAGTTGTCGCTACTGTAGGTATCCGCGGTGCAGGCTACAACCTGAACTACTGTGATGGTAATTGCTTGAATCTCGACAAGACTCCTGTAAAGGATGGTCTTTATGCTGGTGTATTTGAAGGGCAGATAACCATCAAAAATAAAGCAGGCACTGAGTCATTGGGCGTGGATCAATTCGCTTATGTCGCTGATGACAATTCACAAGCTAAGCGTTTAACCCAACCGCCTAATTTTTTGCCCGATCCATTTAGCTGGTCAGAAATCTGCCAAACCTAAAGGTAAAGGAAATACTACTGATATACCTTCACTTGCAGTTGCAGTCGATCCTCCTGCAAAGGGCGCAGATCAGCAAGTAGCTATGCCGAGCTCTCCGTTGCTACTGTTAATGGGTATGGTCATTAATCCATCACCTTATTTAGTAACAGGTATTTCGCCGTTTGCCCCCTATGAATCTCAGCTCTATAACAAGCCGAAGGGTGATGGGATATCCCCGCTCTCACGGGTAGTTTTGCCTTTTACTTGCAGAAGGCAGAGGTTTGGCCTACTGGCCCAATCCAATCGGATTGTCTGCCACCACATAATGTTTCTATTGATTTAAATCCACTGACTATTCCATCACCACCAAATCCTGCTAACGCTACTGGTTTAAATTCAATCGCAACTGCCGGATCTGGAATTAATACTTATGTCACACAGATTAATCTTCCATCGGGATATGTTGTCAGTGGAACAAGCGTTCCTGTTCTCTTTTCAATTGGGTCTGCGCAACAAATTAGATGGCGGTAATTTAGCGGGCATTGTTTCTTGGGGTCGCTGGGCAAATGGTAATGTGATTGTCGCGGACTATAACGATGGTAATTTGATTGCTATGCCAGCTAATGAGGGATTTCATTTCATTGTTGCATATCTCATAACAGCTTAAAGTGTAGGCGTAAACAGGGCTTTTGGGCCTCATTCTTTTCAATGAGAGATCGCCATGGCTGAAGCAAATTCCAATCCAGAACAACTCATGGAGTTGTTGATTACGATTGCCATCATTGCAATTTTGGCGGCCGTAGGTGTTCCCATGTATTCCGGTAATATTCGTGCGGCAAAAAATGCAGATGCTCAAAATACACTCAAAAGCATTTATCTCATGGAAAAAAATTATTTTGCTGAGAATTATTGCTATTACGTTACCTCTGGGACTGGCGATCAGAGTTCAAGCATCAATCAATATCTCTTAGGCTCTACAACCCCTACCACTGGTCCAATAGTAGTTGGTGCTAGTAATGTTTATTTCTACATTACCGCTGGTACCGTAGGATCTGGCGGGGCTTGTACCGGAGCTAATTCCAATGATTATGTTGCATTTGCTCAGTCACGCAGTGACTCCTCCATTACTTATTCGATTAATCAACAGAATGTGAAGACGGGATTCTAATTTTAGAGTGCTCAAATAATATGGCTGATACCTTCAATACACCTCAGCACCTATTAGCACTAGGGCAGATCGGCTTTTGGTATGCTTTGTTATTCGGTTTGATTGTCGGTAGTTTTTTGAATGTGGTGATTCATCGTCTACCGAGGGCATTATTTGGCGATGATGAAAATGTGGATGAAGGCGCTTATCTAGGCCATACAAAGCAGCAAAGTATTGCCGCCAATTTACAGTGTCTTATTCATCCCGGTTCTATGACGCCTTGCTGTAACCAGCCGATTCCTTGGTCTGACAATATCCCTCTGATCTCTTGGTTGCGCCTAAAAGGGAGGTGTCGCTATTGCTCAGCTCCTATTTCCATTCGTTATTTTTTAGTAGAGCTGTTTACGGGTCTTGGTTTTGCATGGATCTACACTCAATTTCAATTGAGTTGGGCAACACCCTTGTATTGCCTCTTTTTGGCTTTATTGATCGCGCTCTTTTTTATTGACCTTGAGACGCACTACTTGCCAAATTACCTTACCTATAGTGCGCTTGCATTGGGTTTGATTGGGGGCGTCTTCAATCTGACTTCCGTTGATCCTATTGAATCAGTACTCGGTGCATGTGGAGGTTATCTATTGCCCTGGACAGTGAATTATCTGTATCGCTTACTTCGAAAGCGAGACGGTTTTGGCGGTGGTGACTTTAAATTACTGGCCGTCTTCGGTGCTTGGTTCGGATTTGCTGCAATCATGCCTATTTTGGCCATTGCTAGCGTCATTGCTTTGCTGACAATTACTGTTGTCATGTTGTTGCGAAAAGAAAAACTCACTCTAGAGAGAATGCTTCCTTTTGGGCCATTTCTCATTTTGGCGGGAGGCTACATTTTGTTGTGCGGTACGCCTAACTGGTTTAGCTATTAAAAAATATTAAAAGGACAAGGATCTGAATATGGGCATATTAGAAAAGGCGCTGAAATATGTGGCCTCACATAAATTATCGGATCTCCATTTCCATGAGAATGAGCCTGTGTCTATTCGGGTAGATGGCATCATTCAGACCTTTCCTGAGGACATTTTGACTCAGGCGGAAATGAAAGAATTTATCGAGCAGCAACTTACTAAAGAACAGCAAATTGATTTCATGCAACATCTCGACGCTGACCCGGCTGTCGAGGCTGGTGATGTCCGTTTCAGGGTGAACCTCTTTAAAACCTCACGCGGCTTGGTTGCGGTGATGCGCAAGATCGAAACCCAAATTCCTGCCTTTGATGTGCTTGGTTTGCCGCCAGTAGCTAGGGATGTGATGGGCTTGAGAATGGGCTTATTTTGGTCACTGGTCCAACGGGTTCCGGTAAGTCCACTACATTAGCGGCGATGATTGATCGAATTAACCGTACTCGTCATGAACATATCATCACGATTGAAGATCCGATTGAGTTTATTCATCAAAACCAAAAATGCGTTGTATCCCAATGTGAGGTGAAAAGAGATACCTTATCTTTTTCTTCCGCATTACGCGCCTCTTTACGTGAAGATCCAGACGTTATCTTGGGTAGGTGAGTTACGCGATCTAGAGACTATTCAATTGGCGCTTACTGCTGCTGAGACAGGACATTTGGTGTTTGGCACTTTGCATACGAGTGGCGCGCCAAATACGATTAACCGGATCATCGACGTCTTTCCGCCGCAGCAACAAGACCAGGTGAGGGCGCGCAGCTATCTCAATCCCTGCGCTTGGTAATGACCCAACGACTTCTGAAGCGCAAAGATGCCCCAGGTCGTATTGGTGCCTTTGAGGTGATGACTTGTAATCCTGCGGTACGCAATTTGATTCGTGAAAACAAAGTGTTTCAAATTCCTAGTGTCATGCAAATGGTTCGCGGCGAGGGCATGATCACGATGGAATCCTTTTTACAACAGTTAGTGCAGTCTGGGCAAATTGAGGCCACATGAACGAACGGGGCGTTAGTTTTTTAGAAATTATTGTTGTAGTAGCGATTTTGATGATCGTTGGAGCCTTTGTATCTCCTTCGATTGGTGACTGGCGCGGTAAACGGTCTTTAGAGTCCGATTACGCAGCCTTGCTATCGAATATTGATTTCTTAAAAACACGCGTTCGAACCATTAATGGCACTGGTCTGTTGATATGCAACTCTCCAACTAAGCTGACTTATCAAATCTCTACGTTTCCACAATCTTCGGCTTCTGCTGTATCAGCAAACTTCACTAGTAATATCGTTGAGAACCCGCTTGTTAAAGATGCTAACTTTAATATTCTGTCTGGTAGCTCTTCAGTAGTGAGTGCCATTTGTACTTCAGGCAGGGGCATCTTCACGACGAATGGTTTAGCCGGCGTGGAGGGTAGCGGAAGTGCAATTGATGTTGAGATAAACTGCAATGGTGATCGTGCTGCTTATGGGGCATATCGGGTGTTGGTGAATCAAGCTACTGGTTTTGTGCAGAAGTATAAATGGCAGCAGTCTACTGGCTTATGGATCGAACAAGACTAATGCTCCCATCTCACAATCACTCCAAAGGCTTTATCTTGGTAGAGGCCATGGTGATTTTTACTTTAGGCTTTAGTGGCTTGTACTTCTTTTTTGGCGTGGCCCAACAGGTGATTGCTGAGTCAGAAAAAAGAATGTATCTCAATCTGATGGCAGATCGCATTATTGAAACGATTGCCGCTGAGGGAATGCGGTCGCGTGCCGATATTTTAAATCCGTTTGTTACGCCTTCACAATACTCGGGAAGTTTAGCAACTTGCTCCTATCCTACTAACGACACTCGTCAGCTTTGGTGCAATGATTTAAATGCAAACATTGGGGCGCTCAATACTACTTCGGGCCTTGAAATCAGACAGGTAGAGATGTCAGCAATGATGGTACGGGCCTGATTGTGAATGTGAGCTTGGTTACTAACGGCGGCACGATTAGTAGTTATTTCACTCGTAAGTTGAGACAGTTATGAAGCAGACTTCTCATTCTCTAGAGTTGGGCTATACCTTAGTCGAGTTGCTTGTAGCTTTGGCTGTCTCCTCAATTGTGATTGCGGGGACTTATGCTGGATATTCTTTTTTCTCACAACAACATCAGGTGCTTACAGCGCAGACTGAAGTCGACAGGAATGCTCTAAGAGCAATTGATTTATTTAAAGCTGATGTGCGTATGGCTGGGTACCTTGACTACAACGATACCAATGTTATGTCCGGCAATCAGGCCATCAATATCGTCTCGTCAAATCCAGGCAATATTATTTTTGTCTACGATGATTACGATAGTTCTGGTGCGCTATATTGGGCATTAATTCGTTATTACTTAAGTCCCTATACTCCCGCAGTGGCACCACTAGAAATCGATTGTTGCGTGAATGGCGAAGGTGTACTAATCCTGCATCATTTTGTGACTTAGCTAGCTCAACTCCAGTCTATGGAGGATCCTTAGGTGGGCCCATTCTTGATTGGGTCACTACCTTTGCCGTGCAAGGATTAAACGCCAAGTCTAGTGGTACTTTTAATGGTCAATATCAAACTATCCAAGCATATTTATTAGTGCAGTCGCCGCGCAAAATAGAAGGCATGACCCGCATCGTCTCTAAAACTTTCACTGTGATTACAAGGGCAAAAAATGTCTCCCTGGTGCCTTAAGGTGAAAACTTCTCAAGCCAAGCTCTCGGGCTCATTGCCGGAGCAATCAGGCATTGCGCTGGTAGTGACGCTGATTCTACTTTTGGTGTTGATGGTGATGGGTGCGGGAATCTCTTATTTAGCCTCGATGCAATCAGACCTGGTTTCAGCTGTTGCGAATAAACTGATTTCGATCGAGGCCGGTGAAACCTGTTTCGATAATGCGATTGAGTGGTTTTCTACCTCTGCAGGAAGGTCTTGGATTAATGGGGTTGGAGCCGCCTATGATTTAGCTGCCACTGGCGGCCCTCTGAGCGGCAAGACTGTCTTAGCAGATACGATTCCGCAAGGGCAAGCCGATTCAAGAAGTGCGAAATTTAAAGATAGAGCAGGTAGGGCAAGTTACTCATCTTGCATTGTTCAGAAACTTGCAAGCACTGCTTCATTGGGTGTTGGTACAGAAGTTGGTGTAAGCAATGGCTATGGGGCTTCTACATTTACCTACACAGTCAAGATTGCTGCATTAGGAAATTACAACGTTCCTTTAACTGGGGGCGCAATTAACACCCAATTTTGGCAATCTAATTCAGGCCGGTCAGCATTGGAGGCGGTGGTGCAATACACCTCGTAAATTATGAGTAAGTTAATTTCAAAACTTCAATCTAAGTTCATCAACCTCTCATTTGTTTTGGTGAATATACTTCCTCTGTGTTCGTTATCTCTTGCGCAGGGGTTCCCGATATATGGAATTATTCATAACAGCGCTACTGTCGCAAATCAAACCATTGCGTTGGGCGTCAATCCTGCAGGGCACCTCAATACACCAACCGGCTCTGGAACAGTAGCCAATAATGCGAACACCTTAAATTCCAGCCCACCAGGCTCTGTTGGAACCGCTTATAAATGGGGCGGGGGAAGGTCGATTTCTGGGGGCGGTACAAACTATGCCGCTGGTTGGTACGATGGAATCTCCTCAGAAAGTAAGTGGGAGGGATGGGGTGCCAGCGGCGTTTTACCCATCACCAATAAAGTGATCTCGGGTTATGCATCTGTAGACGCGGGTGGTATCTCAAGCAACATTACAGTAAAAAGTTTTGTGGTGGACTCTACCAGTATTAAATCAACCGTGTGGATAAGCGATCCGGCCGATCCAACAAAACTCCGCTTCTTGAGGTTACTCACATTTACGGGCCAACTAGTGGACCCACAAAACCCTAATCTCTTTCAAGCGCTCGTTACTATTACCAATATCTCTGGTGGAACATTGAATGATGTCCGATATAGGCGCATTATGGACTGGGATATGCTCAATAATCTGACTACGGTTTATACCGATATGGTGGGCGCTGCTTCATCCTATGCAAGCGCTTATACGCCGAAGGTTTTTGATGCATGTGATAACGGCGGATTTCACTACTCCATTACTCCGGATCCATCTGTTGCATGTCTAGCCACTCCTTTGCCGGTATTGGCTAATACGCACATGGACTATGCAGGCATTGGTGGAACCGTCAATAATAAGACTACCAATTTAGGTGCTTCATTTACATTCCAATTTGGCGATCTACTATGCAATGAATCTGCCATCTTTTATATTTATTACGGCGCCGGGGCGTCGAAAGCAGAGGTTACTAATGCGCTAACAACTGTGGGTGCTGGTGTTTATTCGCTAGGCTATGATCCTAACTACCCAACCATAGCTTTTGGATTTGGTTTTAAAGGTGTTAGCGGCTTAGCAGTAGCGCCAACCTTGCCCACCAAAACGGCCTCGCTTCCTGCTGGAAGCAGTACTCGACAAGATGTTTGGCAAACATTTGCGCCGCCCGTGATTGGAGATGGCGCTATCTATCAAGCGCTATTCAAATATCAAAAAGACAAGCAATGGATCGGCGAAATTAATCGCTATGATGTAAACGCTAGTGGAGCGTTAACGTCTAATACGCCCTCAGCATCTGCTCAGTCAAAATTGTTGACTAGAACCGCTAGCGCCAATTCTTATTCAGGGGGCGGTAGATCGATATAGACAGTAGGGTATGACCAGATCTGTATGTCGTCTGGATTACCGCTCGATAATTCTTATAACAATGTCACCTTGGCAAATAGCGGCAAGCTTGAAAGTTTGATGTACAACTGCCCAGCTACTTCAAATGCAACGGTTACTCAGGATTTAATAAATTTCACTAGAGGCCTGAATTCTTCTTGGGAGGATAGCTCTGCCACTACTGTAGTGCACACTTCAGTATTGGGTGATACCTATCATTCAGAGATGGTGCTAGTTGGGGTGCCTAATGCACCATGGAGTTTTGATGTAACTACTTTTGGTAAATCTGAGGCCTATTACCGATTCCAGAATAATTACTCCACTTTTATCGATGACAATTCGGCACGCAGATCTCAGTTATATGTGGGCGTCAATGATGGCATGTTGCATGCCTTTGATACAGATTTAATGAGCGCTGGGCATTTATTCCGCCCTCCGTGATTCCAATGCTGAGAAACGAGACTGGCACCAAAGGTCTTAATTCAGGTTCGGGCACCAGTAACAGTATTTTTAGCGTTGATGGTCCGATCACCGTCAAAGATGTCTATTTTTCTGGGCAGGGCGCCTGGAAAACGGTACTGATGGGCGGGTTAGGTTGGGGCGGCAATGGTTACTACGCCCTTGATATCACCAATCCAGATGCTCCAGCTCATTTATTCACTATTAATAATGACACCTCAAATAAGGTGATCAATTATTGGGATGCGAGCGGCAAAAAATCGACATTTGCCTATAACTCGAGTTGTACCAATTTTGACTACTCAAAATTGGGGGGGCTTGGTCAAGACCAGTAATCATGTTGTTGCCTTATGCGGTGGGAATGAACACTCAGCGATGGGTGGCTGCTTTTGGCGGTGGTTTTGCCGGTGGTGCTTCATCAACTGGTTCGACGGCGGCAAGTTCTTATGGTTCATATGTTTATGTTCTAGACCTAGAGCCAGATAGCTCGAAATCCACCGCATCTTGCGATGCTACAGGCTCATCTGTTATCACCTCTACTGGGGGCATGTATTGGCTGTCACCCCTGTGGCGAGTGATAGTGCCTCCAATATTCCCAATGGCGTTACAGCTCATTTAACTGTGATAACTGGCGATGGAACTTCATTGGCTAATTACCATGGTGGCTTGGTTTATTTCACGGATTTGCAAGGAAAGTTCTGGAAATACAACCTCAGCAAACAGAGCTTATCTGATGCGCATAGCGGACTGTTTACCTTGTATGAGTCCTTTTTAGATCAGAGGCTACCTTGGCGAATGACCGGCTGGCCTATAACCAGTTGGGATCCACGGTGCTACGGGTACAAATGCCTTGGGCGCTTCAGTGAACCGTTTATTTAACTACTTCGGTTCTGGAGACCAGATTAGGTTACAACGCAGGGTGCCAACTATTAATAATCGTATTTTTGGGGTGATGGATCCCGACTTTCCGTTTACTACACTCACCCAGACAAACCAGACTGTAAGTACTTTCACTAATGTGAATGCTCAGTCAACAACTCGTGGTATGCTGATGCTTATGCAAAAATTGGGGTGAACGCAGCAGCGGATTGCCAGAAAATCATTGGACGGGCAGCGGTTTCTAATGGAAAAGTCTATTTTGTTGCTTACCAACCGGAGGATTTGGCGTGCCCTTTATATGGAACCAGTCGCTTAATTGAGGTCGCTGACAGCTGTCAGGCGGGCGGTAATTCAGCAACTCTTGGAAACGGGTTAGCTACAGCCCCAGTGGTGGACGGGCGAGGAAATGTATATGTTGGTATTGGTACTGTGAAGCCCGGAACTACCTCAACAAGTAGCTCTCCAAGCTTAGTTTATCAGGTCTGCAGAAATCAAAAATCCCCCGTGAAATATAAGTCCTGTCGGGAAAAAGGTATATTAAGCACTATGACATTTTTTATATACTTTTGACATATTTTGAGAATTTTTGGCTGCTGAATGAATAACCCCTTCCAACCCCTGCTACGGTACTTTATTGATCTGCTGAGTAAGTGCTCCGTAAAGCAGGAGGACGTCAGTGGGGTAGATATCACGCCAAATTTCATCCGAGTTGCTTAGTTATCTGAAGATAACGGCAAATGGATGTTGGAAAAAATTGGTTCTAAATATATCGGTGAAACTGCTGGCCTAGCAGACATTCAAGCAAATCAAGAGTTGTATGTCAATAAGTTAAAAGAGCTCATTATTGAGCGCAAAGTTAGAGGCGCCGAATGCAGCTATTTTAATTCCAATTACTAGCGCAATTATTCGCACCGTCACTTTGCCGTTAATGAGCGATGAAGAAATCGAAAGTGCGATCGAATACGACAGTTTGTGGAGCAACATTATTCAACTTGCTGAAAAGCTTGGAAGAGTACTCCATCTTTTGGCAAGTGAGTCGTCGTAATGCATCTAAAAATACGATGGAGCTGTTGTTTGTCGCCTCCAAGCTTTCAGAGATTAATCACTATGTTCAAATCGCCACTAAAGCAGGCCTAAATCCCGTTGTGGTTGATGTACGTTGTTTTGCGATTCGAAATGCACTCAAGACCCAGCAATTGCGGTCACAAAAAACAACGGCATTAATTGAGGTCGACCCTCATGAAAACTATGTATTGATCATTACGGATGATGCTCCGTTTATCTATGATGTTTATGTCTCTGAAACCGATAGGGCGCTCATTGAGAATGGCGTACCTCCTGGTGAGGCGGGCGATCGTTTATATGACCGTTTATCAGAACAAATTCGTCAAACATTTCGTGCTTACGAAACAAAAGTGGGTTCTAACCTGATTGAAAAAGTATTACTTGTTTCTCCAATATCCGATACAGCTGAATTATTGATCCAGTTGAGAAATTGTCTCGATGGCTATCGCGTTGAACTTTTCAATCCTTTGTTAGATTTAGTTATACCTGCTAACCTGCAAGATAAAACTGTGTCTGAGAAGAATAGTTCTGTATTTAGTTCGGCCATTGGCTTGGCAACTAGAAAAGTGGATATCTTTGGTTACTACAAGTAGGTTGCTGGGATTAATAGCGTTAACTTGTTGCCAAACAAAGATCGCGTTAAACAGGCGGAAAAGAAAAAATACTATCTAAGATAGGTATTAGAGCAACGGGCGCAGCCCTAGTACCGTTCATCATCTTCACGCTTCTGAATCAATTATTCTCTTCTGGCACTGCAGATCCTCAGTTTTAAAAGGCAATTCACCTTAGAGGAGGATGTGAAATTAAAAGAATCCATTCTGACTAAGCTGACAGCGCAAAAATCACGTTACAGCCAAATGTTGCAAGCTAGCAGTGAGTTGAAGTCGAATCAAGTCACTTCCTATGCTCTATTAAACGCAGTTAATGGGGTAGTACCTGGCGGAGTTTGGTTTACGGACCTCACATTTGAGAATCCAAGCACTTTGAATATCAAGGGCGATGCGGTCAGCGATCAAGTGATCGTCAACTTGGTGGATCGTTTACAGGGATTGCCAATGATTTCACATGCGTCCTTAAGTACTATGGCCATTAGTAATGCTCCACAAACGCTCAAGCGAGCGGAAGTCGTAACGCAGTTGGTGGATACAAACAGTTTCAGATTAAGTGCGTACTGAAGCTGGATGCCCCAGCCCCTAATTTAGCTAAGACACCGCCGCAACGACCATAAAATGAACCTTTCTGAACTTAAAAATCTCGATCTCGGCGCACTTCTTAAGAGAGCGCTCAATAGAAATTCATCTCTCAAAGGCCCTCAAGCCAAGATGATTCTATGGGGTGGATTGGCCGCCTTATTGTTTGTTGCTTACATTGTCTTTGTTTTCTTCCCTTATTTGGCAGAGCGAGAGCAGATTGCACAAAAAGTTGCCGCTATTCCTGAGATGGAAGCCAAGCTTAAATACTTAGATGTAGCCAACAAGCGTGCGCAAGAAGAGTTGCTTCAGGCGGAAATGAACTATTTAGAGCTCAATCGCTTATTTAGTGTTGAATCTGAGCTTGAGGATATGTATCAACACCTCAGTCAAATGGCGAGTTCGCAAGGCTTGGTCATTAGCGCGCTCTCTACTGATGAAGAGGAGGCTATTTACGCTGGTGGCAGAACAATGCCCCCAGGTCAGCCTGCTACCCCTGGTGCCCCTAATACACCTCCTGTTGCGCCTAATGTCGCACCCAATCCAAATGCCAATGCCGCTGCCAATGTGACCCCATTGTTTTACCGTATCAAGCTTAAAGTTGAGCTAACGGAGAATTACAACCGTTATATGCGTTATCGCAAATTGTTGGCTGGTTTTGAGAAGACGGTGAATATAGATAAAGAGCAAATCATCTTGGTCAGCGAAAATACTCCTGGCTTGGTTCAAGTCAAGTCTCAGCTATCCACCTATCGTTTGCCTTAAAAGCTACAAACTAAAGTTTCAAGTACTCCGCTATTTCAGCGTAGCCTTGATCTCGCTTTGACCCAATTAGTGAGTAGCGCTCATGCAGCTACGAAATCTGATACAGGTAAGGGCCTTTTAAAGAATGAACAAGTAGTGCTAGTTGATCCTCCGCCAACAGAGGGTGATCGCCTGAATGATCGTGATCCATTTTCTAAATCCTCTAGTGGAATGATTGAAGGGGGTCGTGATCCCCGTTATTCTCCTTTGTTGATGGCTGACCCTCAGTCTTATGTAATTAATAGGTGTAGTTGTTTCTAATGCTTCCAAGGCAGCAATGATTCGGACGGATTTTAGAGAGAGTTTTGTAGTGAGGGTAGGTGATCGTTTAGGAAATCAGGGCGGTGTTATCGCTGATATAGATATGGATGGAATTATTTTGCGTCAGCCCAACGGTAAGATTCGACTGTATTTGCAGTCTCAATCTGGACAATTCCCTGCAGAGGGCGCTAAGTCTGGAGGTGCAAGATGATTGCGCTCAGATCTGTAGCGACTTATATAGCATTGCTTGCAGTTTTAGGATTATCAGCATGTATGTCTGATGGTTCTATGCCGCCTCCATCAGATGCGCAAATGCGCGATAAGATGGGCTTAGATCCTCAGCAGATCATGAACGATCTTGCGCCAAAAACACAAAAGACTTTAGAAATTGGCCCAAAGATTGATAAGAAGCCGAATGCAGAATTAGATTCTCAGAGACGTAATTTCATCAACGAGTCACAGCGGTCTGAAGATGGTAAATGGAAGTCCTTTAACGTCACCTTAAATTTTGTGGATGTCGATATTCGAGAGCTTGCACAAGCGATGACTCAGGTATCCGGTGTAAACATCTTAGTTGGCGATGAAGTAGAGGGTACGGTTACCGTCAAGATTACCAATGTGCCTTGGGATAAAGCTTTAGACAACATTCTCCGCATTAAAGGTTTATCCAAGAGCGTTGACAGTGATGCTGGGATTATCCGTATTCAAAAGCCAGAAACTGTCTTAGCCCGCGATGAATTCGAACGTAAACGCTTAGAAGAAGTCAGCAAACAAATTGCGGCTAGACGGATTGTTAGCACCCAGCACACCGAAATATTCCGCTTGTATTACACCAGGCCCGCTCGTGTTAAGGCACAGTTAGAGGCTATTTTTGGTGGTACAGCCACCAGGCGGAGAGCAATCGCAGCCCGTCCACGGGCGGCATTATTGAAATTACAACTGATGAGCGTATTAACTCAGTCAGTATTAAAGGCACCAAGAGTGAGATGGAGTTAGCAGCAAGACTCATCTCTAAATTGGATATTCGTACGCAAGAAGTGTTGATCGAAGCATTCATCGTTGAAGCAACGGATGATTGGCAGCGTGAGTTGGGCGTGAGGCTCGGTGCCTATACCAACAGTGCAACGGGCAATACCGGGCGAAGCTCTACTGGCGATGTCAATGGCATCAACAGTAACCCAGGCGCACTCAACTTAGGAACCGATACTGGCTCCATATTCAATCAACCAGTGACTGGTTTGGCGAACCCCTTTGGTCTGGGCTACCTTTACCAGACCACTTCGAATGCCTTGAAAGTTGAGGTTAACCGCCTTGGAGCAGTTAGATCTGCTCAAGATTATTTCTAATCCGCACGTCTTTACGATGGATAACGAGGAAGCGGTTGTGATCGATGGCGTCCAAATTCCATACCCAGTTCCGGGCGTTGGTACCAATCAGATTATCTATGAATTTAAAGATGCGGCGCTCAAATTGACCGTTACCCCAAGCGTTGTAGGGGATGGGAACTTGTATTTGAATATGGTTGTCAATAAAGATTCCCCAAATTACACTACTTCGCCTCCATCGATCAATAAACGAGAGGTGAGAAGTAAGTTGTTAATTAAGGATGGCACTATCGCAGTGATTGGTGGTATCTATGACAACACTCAGGAAAACAAAACTATCAAGGTACCTCTACTTGGAGACATCCCATATTTGGGAGCTCTGTTTAGATACAACAAGAAGGTTGATAACAAAACCCAATTGTTAGTTTTTATAGCGCCTAAGGTTCTCAACTAGCAATGATTGCAACAGTAGATGTATCGCAAGAAATGGCGCGGTTTACTCTAGACCGCGGTCTAGTCAACCCCCTTGATTACAAGCAGTCCGAACTTGAGAGTCGTCAAAGTGGCCGACATCTTTATGAAATTCTGGTTAATTCCAAATTTGTAAGTGATCAAAGCGTTAAAGAAAGTCTTTCCAATTACTTGGATTTAGATTTGACGCCTGAACCTGTTATTGAGAATATTGCAGCTCACTTCGTAGATGTTATTCTGCGAAATTATGTCTTGGATAACCGCCTTATCCTCTTCGCCATGAGCGACTCGGAGATAAAGGTAGCTATCTCTGAGCCTAGTGCCTTAAGAGGCACTTCGAGCGCAAAGCTCATTACAGGAAAAAAGATTATTGCAACGGTGGTATCTCCAATCGAAATGGAGAAATTTCTTCATACAGTCAAAGCTAAAATTCCTGCTAAAGACACAACAGATTTCCGCTTGAGCTCTCCGGTAAGCGGAAGTTAAAACTCTACTGCTATTGCGCTAAATGACGGCCTAAAAACCAAGAAGAAGTCTGGCTTGCTCTTTGCCGATAAAACTGCAACTCCTGATGCTGTAGTTTCTAAAAATAAAGCTGTCGCTCCTACCGCCCAAAGCGATGATCAGGGCGGACAGATTATTTTGTTTGTCAAGGCAATGATTTTTGATACGGTTAATAAGGATGCGAGTGATATCCATATCGAACTTTACAAAGATTGCGCTACTTTGCGACTTCGTATCGATGGTGTCTTGCAAGAAATGTTACAGTACAAAGATTTTCTGTTTGCTAATTATTCGGCCATTACAACGCGCGTCAAGATTATGGCTTCTCTGGATATTTCTGAAAGGTGTTTGCCTCAAGATGGCGCAATAGTCACTTCCCTTCCCAATAATCGCGATATAGATCTGCGTGTATCTGTTCTTCCGACGGTCTATGGTGAGCGCATTGTTATGCGTATCTTGGATCGAGAGGGTGTTTCATTTGATCTTGATAGATTGGGCTTCCCAGAAAAAGAATACAAAGATGTGACCTCTGTTATAGATGCTTCGCAAGGCATGGTCTTAGTAACTGGCCCAACCGGCTCAGGTAAATCCACCACTCTTTATGGAGCTTTACGTCGACTCAATAAACCCGACATTAATATCCTCACAGCAGAAGATCCTGTGGAATTTACGGTAGAGAGCATTGGTCAGGTTCAGATTAGAGATGATATTGGACTGACTTTTTCTCAGGCCTTACGATCCTTTTTGCGCCAAGGTCCTGAAGTCATTTTGGTAGGTGAGATTCGTAATAAAGATACTGCAGATATCTCCATCAAAGCGTCGCTGACTGGCCATTTGGTGCTTTCAACCTTGCATGCAAACGATGCTATCAGCACCATCGTTCGTCTTGTGAACATGGGCATTCCAGGTTATTTGATCGGAGCGGCTCTTACTTTAGTCATTGCACAGCGGCCGTCAGAAAAATTTGCACCCATTGCAGAGAAGAGCATTTAGGCGATCATCAGGCTAAGCCTAATGGACATTGGATTTAGTGCGGAGGAGGCATCCTCGATTAAGTTTTACTACGGCAAAGGTTGTGAGAAGTGTAATCACACTGGTTACAAAGGGCGTCAGGGTATTTATGAGGTCTTAAAAATTAGCGACAAGCTTCGCGCTGCCATTATTGATAATGCTGCTGCAACTGAGCTGCAAAGTATCGCTGCCGATGATGGGTTCCGTAATATCCAAGAAATTGGACGTGAAATGATGCGTGATGGACGTTTAACGTTCCGACGAGTATCGTCGCAATCTTGTGTTCCATTAATAGCGCTGATATATGCCAGATTTTATTTGGAAGGGCATTAAAAATACCCAATATTTAAATGGGACTATCACCGCATTGACGCGGGATGAGGCAGCATTCAAACCAAAAGAAGATGGCATCATCACTCACCTTGATAAGAAGGGGTGGGAGACTGAGAAAAAAGAGACTGTTTAATCCAAAAAGATCAGTTTTAAATTCAGCATTCCAAGAAAAGTTAAGCTCGACAAAATTATGATTGCCACCAAGAAGATAGCGACCATGTTACGTTCTGGTTTGGCGATCCTTCCTTCATTGGAAATGGTGCGCGATCAGGTTGACGACCCTTTGCTGAAAAAACCATCAATGAGATCTATCAAGACGTTGAAGCTGGATCCAGTTTATCCAAGGCTTTTGGTAAGCACCCTGATGTTTTTGATTCTATTTATATCAATCTAGTGCGTGCAGGTGAGTTGAGCGGAAGTTTAGATATCTTCTTAGATAAATTGGTCTTGAGCATTCGAAAAACAATCAAAATACGCAAAAGTATTCAGTCAGCATTACTTTATCCCTGCATATTGTTGACTGTAGCAACGATCGTATTAGCCATCATGATGATTTTCGTAGTTCCGGTATTTGCCAAGATGTTTGGAAGTATGGGTTCGCAATTGCCTGCCCCCCACACTCATGATTGTCAATATGAGTAACTTTTTGCGCGATCCCTTGGGTGGCGGGTTGCTTGCTGCAGCAATATTCGGTAGTTTTATTGGGTTTAGGATGATCTTGAAGCGAAATTTAGCCATCCGTCGAAAGTGGCATGCTTTGATTTTGCGTCTTCCGTTAATTGGTGACATGGCTCTTCATTCAAACGTAGCGCAAGTAGCCATGGTTTATGGAAACCTGACTAATGCTGGCGTTCCAGTCATTGAAGCTTTGGATATTACAGCTGAATCCAGTAAAAACGAGGTCATTAAAGATGGCATTCAAGCTGCTAAACGAGGAGTATTTTCTGGTGAGCCATTGTCTCAATTGCTTGCAAAAATTAAAGTGTTCCCAATTGCATTCTCACAGTTGGTTTCGGTAGGTGAGCAGACTGGCAATATGAGCGAGATGCTAGATACCATTAGCGCTTACTACGAGGAAGAATTTGATGCCTCAATGGATAAGATGTCCCAAATGATGGAGCCAATCATGATTTGCTTCTTAGGTGGAGTGATTGGCTTTATTTTGGTAGCTATGTATTTGCCCATCTTCAAGATGGGGCAGATTGTTACAGATTGATCTAATGATGAAATTATCATCGTTCAGAAAATTGGCTTTAAGCTTTTGCGTTCTTGCAGTATTCAGTGCGCAATGTCATGTGTATGCAGCCTCTCAAAAGTACGAAGATATTTCTTTGGCAAATCGTTATGAGTTGAGGCAGTCCTTAACCTCAGAAGTAGGCTCTATCAGCTCCTTTCGTTCTGCTAAGCAGGCGGTGGATTGGATTAGTTATCAATCCAAAAACTTGGCCAAGCGCATTCCAAATGAGGAAACCAGGCAACAGTGGTTACGCATGGTTCATTACGAAGCCACTAGATATAGCCTTGATCCTGACCTTGTATTGGCTTTAATTGAGGTAGAGAGCGGCTTTAATCGTTTTGCGATTTCTCATGTAGGCGGCTAGCGGCCTAATGCAGGTGATGCCTTTTTGTAAAGATCTCATTGGTGATGCGCGTGATTCTTTATTTGATGTGAGAACCAATCTTCGATACGGGTGCATCATCCTAAAACATTACCTTGATATCGAAAATCAAAACTTATCACGGGGTCTTGCTAGGTATAACGGAAGTCTTGGGGAGGAGCTATACCCCGATAGGGTCACTGCTATTTGGCGTGCTAAATACTGTTATTCAGAGGTGCAAAGTTGAAAACTTTTTCCTCAAAATCTAAAACGGTAATTTGGCTTCTCATTGGCCTTAATATTGCTTTGGCAATATGGGTAAATAACGCTCTCGGTACGCCGTGGGGATGGATACCCACCCATTTATCTCTTGAGAAGCTGCCTGAGCTGGTTGATTTATTGGCGGCCAGTCAGTTTTTGTTGTTAGGCTTCACGCTTGACCAGCTCTTTAGGTTTTCTATTAAGCGTTTTAATGTACGAAAAAAGCAAGGGCAGATTCCTGTCATCGTTGTTGAAGCTGGTTCCATCCTGATCTACGCATTGATCGGTTTATTGGGCTTCATACTTTTATTTGATCAGTCAATTAGCACTCTTTTGGCTGCATCAGGCGCTTTGGGTTTGGCCATTGGTTATGCATTCAGAGATATGATCGTCGATGTGATTGCAAGCATTACCTTGCAAACAGGTCATCTAGTGGCAATCGGTGATGTGATTGAGTATCCAGAAAATAGCGCAACTCTGATAGCAAGAGTGATTGAAATGGATCGTCGCTATGTCACGCTGTAAAATCTAGATGGCGCAAAGTATCGAATTACCAATAATCGATCCTGTTGGGATTAATTTTGTAAATTTATCCCAACAGGATCGTCAGCCGATTCGAGAAGTCACTATCCCAGTGGATTCGCAATATAACTCTGATCGTGTATTGGAAGTCTTAAATTCTGCCATGCAATATGTTGGAAAAGCTCATCCACAATTTAATGGCTGGCATAGTTGTTATGTTTCTCAAGTGTTGATTGGTAGCGTCACTTATAAGATACGATTTGAATGCAGCGCTGATAGTCATTTTGATGAGCCTAAACATTTCATATTAAAAAATGCACTACGTTTCTTAAAGAGCTCTGGAATTTCCTTTGATTCCTCGATGGTTGTGCAAAATGTGGATTCTTTGCATACTAGTCATTTTTCATCACTGCTCAATGTCTATCCATTTGGCATTCTGCGAGTTTTGGATGAACGAGAGGTAATGGGGCTTAGTAAAAATACTAAATCCTTACATTTCAACCCTGGCCAACAGGTTATTCAGCAGGGTGATTTTGCCGATAGCATGTACATCATTGCAGAAGGTAGTTTAGAAGTCACGGCGCATAACGAGAAGGGTGAAAAAATTACTTTGGCACATCTCTGGCCCGGCGATTGCCTGGGCGAAATGTCTTTGCTCACGGGCGAGCCGAGATCGGCAAACGTTTATGCGAGCTTAAGCACGCATTTAATTGAAATTACAAAAGAAGAATTAGCCCCCATACTGTCTAATAATCCGCTATTAGTAGAGCGTATCTCTACACTTCTAGCGGAAAGAACGGCTCATAGACAAAAAACACTCAGTCAATCGGCTCAAGAAGCCATGGCTGATCAAGTAAAGACCTCGCTTGTTTCTAAGATTTTGAAATTCTTTGGAAAGGCTTAGCCTAGTGACTATCTGAGTGAGTCCCGCCTAGTATTTTTGGATAGCGCAAATGATATTTATAAATCGCAAGTCGAAGACAAATGATGAGGATGATGCTAAATATCAGGCTGAGGTAAACGGGTATTGGCGTGTATTCAAAGTGATTGGCAATCATTAATCCAATCACCAAGCAAAATGCACCTACAACAGCCACCTCCTCATAAATCATGCCTTTAAAGGTGCTTGGTTCTTGGTTCACAACAATATCTCGGAGCATGCCGCCACCAGCGCAAGTTAATGCCGCACATATTAGGGCCCAGAACCATGGCAAGCTAGATGAAATCGAAATGGCTGCGCCAGTAATGGCTAGCGCAGTAAATCCAAGAATATCGGCATATTTTTTGGTCTTCTTAAATATTTCGCTTTGATGTGAATCTTGGTTTAGGGCGACAATTGGAGAGGTAATTAATACAACAATAAGGATGCCCAGCGGATAAGTTAAATCTTTTACATAGTAAAAAGGCAGCCTATCCTCGCCAATTAACAGATCCCTCAATGTGCCACCGCCAACTCCAGATAAGAAGGCAAGAATTAATCGGCCCCAAAGGTCGTAGCCTCGGTTGATAGCTTCTAAGCACCCAATAAAGCATAAGTAAATACGCCAAAATAGACCAATATCTTAAAGGCCAGCATACTCGTTGTACTTGAGACGTAAAACTTGGTAGCCTGAGCTAGTGGGGTTGTATTTTTATCTTCTTTCTTCAGTTCATTCCAAATGTCATATGTCCATATGCGCTCGGGCGTTGGGTTTAATCTTCCTGGTGAAAATAGGCGATTCACTTCAGATTTATAGCGACCCAAATCAAATAATCCAAATTGATCTGGATTTGATGGAATAACTCCAAGCACGGATTCCAACATGTGCTGCTGATGATCTTTGCTGAGCTTGGGGGCTATACGCACCACAGTTTCAACGGCCAGAGTGGGGGCAATTCTAGCTTCGACCCAGCCGGTTCTCAGCGCCTTAGTCAGTTTGACGAGTTGTTCCCGAAAAATGGATGAGCTAAGTCGGTCAGTCATGACATATAAGCCATCTTCTATATGTGGTATGCCAAACATTTCAGGGTTGATGACAATCAAATCGGTAGAGGGGATGCCTTTATCTAAGATTTGCCAATGCTCGTTGTAGCTCATCGCAGTGGCGCATGCTACTTTTCCATCGATCAGGTCTTGTCCGTTAGGGGATTGCTGAATAATTTCTACAGAATTTTGAGGAATATTTAGTTGACCCAACATTTCTTTGACGACTGTTTCGTCACCCAAATTCCAAACTCCAATTTTTTTTCCAGGCATATCTTTTGGAGTAAAAACTCCCGCGCTGATCCTGCACACTACCGAGAGAGATGAGCCTGAAAAAATCTGTGCCACGTTGGTGACATTTTTCCCTTCGGTGGAGTGACTCCAGGCGTTTCCAAGTCAAGAAACCGCAATATCAGCCTTACCTTGTTGAAGT
Organism: Polynucleobacter necessarius; assembly: GCF_900095205.1. Taxonomy (NCBI): domain Bacteria; kingdom Pseudomonadati; phylum Pseudomonadota; class Betaproteobacteria; order Burkholderiales; family Burkholderiaceae; genus Polynucleobacter; species Polynucleobacter necessarius. The sequence continues at coordinate 868,128 of NZ_LT606951.1, forward strand.
TCAATTATCGGGTTAATGCCAGAACCGCCTTCAATGAGGGTGACGTGTAAACCTGCGTTCTCAAAGTGCTTGCGTACTTGCGCAATATAGAAACCGGCAAACTGACTTTGATGGGTCCATGCTAGTTGGACACGGAGAGGGTCTGAGATTGATTCTTTTGGCGCGCTAGTAGATAGCGGAGGAAAAGTCGCTAGCAATATCAATAAAGGCCATAGAAAAACCTTGGCAAATTTTGATGGAATCTTCATCTTAATAAGGCAGTTTTGCGTCCGGCTTTGCGTTTAATAAGGCTGTTTTAAATTCTGACTGGATGCGCTGTATTGCCGCTTCGCTATCGGCCTCAAAGCGCATGACAACCACCGGAGTGGTGTTTGAGGGTCGTGCTAGACCGAAGCCATCTGAGTATTCGACTCGAATGCCATCAATGGTATTGATGGACTCAGAACTGGGGAAGACTGCATTTTTCTTCATAGTTTCAAGTATTGCGAAGGGCTCACCCTCAGAGCAAGGGAGTTGTAACTCAGGCGTACAGGTGGCATTTGGTAAGCTATTGAGGGTTTGATTGGGATCTTTCTCATTCGAAAGAATCTCTAGCAAACGTGCGCCTGTATAAAGACCATCATCAAATCCAAACCAGCGATCTTTAAAGAAAATATGACCGCTCATCTCACCAGCCAATGGCGCGCCAGTTTCTTTCAGTTTGGCTTTGACTAAAGAGTGACCCGTCTTCCACATCACTGGCTCGCCACCATGTTGCTTTACCCAAGTGGCTAGGTTACGACTGCATTTCACGTCATAGATAATTTGAGCGCCTGGATTGCGAGAGAGAACATCTTTAGCAAAGAGCATCATTTGGCGGTCTGGAAAAATAACTTGACCATCTTTCGTCACCACGCCTAAGCGATCGGCATCTCCATCAAAAGCGAGGCCTAATTCATTACCAGTAGTTTGAAGATTCTGGATGAGATCTTGAAGGTTCTCTAAATGAGCGGGATCGGGGTGGTGATTTGGGAACTTTCCATCAACTTCGCAAAAGAGTTCCTCCACTTCACAACCTAAGGCTCTAAATAGCTTGCCAGCGAATGCCCCACCAACACCATTGCCGCAATCAACAGCAATCTTGATTGGGCAAGCCAACTTCACGTCGCCTACGATACGCTCTAAGTACATTGGGAAAACGTCAAAGCTACTTCTGGTGCCTTGTCCAGCAGCAAATTTTTTGGCTTCAATACGTTTGCGTAATGCCTGAATTTGATCGCCATAAATTACGGCGCCACCCAGAACCATTTTGAAGCCGTTGTAATTAGGGGGGTTATGGCTACCTGTAATCATGATGCCAGATTGAGGTTTTTTGCCATCAATGATTTGGTTTGCCGCAAAGTAGACCATGGGTGTTGCGACCATCCCTAAGTCAATAACGTTGATGCCGGTATTTAATAAGCCTTCGGTCAATGCCTCAATTAAGCTGGGGCCAGAGAGACGTCCGTCACGACCAATCACGATGTTTGTTTCGTCCAACTCGCGCATTTCTGTACCAAAAGCTTGACCAATCAATTTAGCGATAGAGGGGTCTAGGGTCTCATCAATGATTCCTCGGATATCGTACGCTTTAAATATTGAGGAGGACAATTGCATGAGTATTCCTTTAGCTAACTTCTGAAGATGATGTTAGCGCTATGAGCTAGGGTTTAATAAAAAGGTTAATACGTTGAGCAGTAATGGCGTCTATATTTGCATCAGCCTCAACTACTAAACCTTTGTTGAGGGCTGCTTCAATCGGTTTAGCCAGAACTTTTCCTAATTCCACACCAGGCTGATCAAAACTATTGATATTCCACAATGCGCCTAATGCAGCAGTGCGATTCTCATATAGAGCTAGTAAGGCGCCAAGGTAAAAGGCATTGAGTTTAGGAAGAATCAATAAATTACTTGGGCGTTTGCCTGGGTAGGTGTTATTTGGGTTTTCTGTTTTCTTACCATTTGCCAAAGCTTGTGCTTGAGCTAAGCAGTTTGAGAGCAAAATGCGGTGATGCGATTTGGCTTCAGATAGATGGCTCATAGGTTCACGAATCGCTATGAAATCAATCGGAATAATTTCAAGGCCTTGGTGCAATAGTTGAAAATAAGAATGTTGCGCATTACTGCCTGAGCTACCAAAAACAACTGGACAAGAAAACTTCACTGGCATGCCATCTCGATCTACGCTCTTGCCATTGCTTTCCATATCTAACTGCTGCAACCATTTTGGAAACCAGTTCAATGCATCTGCATACGGAATGACTGCATAAGACTTAATATGATGTTTCTTTTGTTGGTAAAGCAGACATAGCGCCATGATTACTGGAAAATTCTCTTCTATAGATGCCGACTTAAAGTGCTGATCCATGGATTGGGCGCCAGCCAAAAATTCTTTGAAGGTATCAAAGCCATATTGCAGGGCAATTGGTAATCCTACCGCTGACCATACAGAGTAGCGACCTCCCACCCAATCCCAAAAGGGGTAAATATTGTCCTTTGCAATACCAAATTCTTGAGCCATAGGGACATTGGCCGTAACTGCAAATAATGCCTGTGAGACCTGAACATCGTTGCGTCCGTTGTCTTTAAGCCATTTCATGACTGCTTTGGCGTTCATGGTAGTTTCAAGCGTGGTAAACGACTTTGAAACAATGATGATGCGGGTGCTATTGGGATGAGCGCGCTGCAAAATCCGATTTAATTCTGCTGTATCGATATTGGCAAGAAAGTGCATGCGCATACCGCGACTATCAATATCGGGTACATGAGCAAGTGCTTCAATGGCAAGGTGAGGTCCAAAATCTGATCCACCGATGCCTATGTGAATCACATCGGTAACTCCAATCCATTTATTGCACAAGCCCTCAATGCGTCGCCAAACTTCAGCTACCTCAGGCATTACATCTTTGCCGTTAACCATTACCGGCTTTTTATCTAGGTTTCTGAGTGCTGAATGTAGTGCGGGGCGATTTTCTGAATTATTAACTGGCTTGCCAGCAAAAAGATCCTCAATAAATTGCTCCAAATTCGCTTCCCTAGCTTGGCGAAAGAGGGATTTCCAGTTCTTGCTATCGATGCCCTGATAAGCAGTATCAAGAACGATATCCTGGGCGCAAAATATGGAATGAAGTTTCTGTACAGGGGGTTTTGAAGACATATATAGATTTTATCAAGAACTGTCCCTAAACCCACTAAATCATTGAAAATGTTACGGTTTGATGACATTTGAATATAAATAATGCCTGAGGACTAATAAATGGGGCGGGTAGATTGTGTAGTCGTTGGCGCTGGTGTAATTGGCCTAGCGGTTGCCAGAGAAATGGCGCTTCAAGGCCGAGACACTATATTGCTCGAGCGCGAGAACGCTTTTGGTACGGTGAGTAGCGCATGTAACAGCGAAGTTATTCATGCGGGTATTTATTACCCCAAGGATTCACTGAAAGCCAAACTCTGTGTCGAAGGCAATCGTCTCCTCTATGAATATTGCCGCAGCTATCAAGTTGCGACCCAGGCCTATGGAAAGCTGATTGTTGCTGCTGATGAGTCACAGGTTCATGACCTCAATGCCATTTTGTTTAAGGCACAAAATAATGGCGTTCCTGGGATCAAGTTAATGTCGGGCGATGAAGCTATTCATTTAGAGCCTAAGCTTGAAATGCGTCGCTGCAATTTTGTCAGCAACCACAGGGGTAGTAGATAGTTATGGATTCATGCTTTTTCTCTTGGGCGGTTTTGAGGACGCTGGCGGAATGGTGGCATATCAATCCCCCTTAATTAGCGCTAAGCCAATCAGTGCGAATGCTCAACATGGTTTTGAGTTGGAGATTGGCGGTGCAGATGCCATGAGGATAGAGACAAGGTTACTCATTAATTGCGCAGGTTATGAGTGCTCCTGCGGTTGTCAACCAAATCCAACACCTTGCAAAAAGTTTATTCCCCAGGCCTATTTTGCTAAAGGCAATTACTTTTCTTTAGCAGGTAAATCCCCTTTTGCACACCTCATTTACCCCATACCAGAGCCTGGTGGTTTAGGTGTTCATTTGACCTTGGATATGGGGGGTCAAGCCAAGTTTGGACCTGATGTGGAATGGTTGGATATCGATCGAGAAGAGCAAATTGATTACACGGTCAATCCAAGGCGAGGCGAGGGCTTTTATGAGGCTGTAAGACGCTATTGGCCAGGATTAAAGGGATGGGACACTACAACCTGATTACTCGGGAGTGAGGGCTAAGATCGTTCCCTCCACCGCTCCGGCAGGCGACTTTTGCTTCAATGGGCCTGAAACCCATGGATTGCATGGTCTTTACAATCTTTACGGTTTTGAGTCCCCCGGATTGACCTCTAGCCTTGCTATTGCCAAGCATTTAGAGAGGCAAATCAAAAGTTCTTTATAATCTGACCCTTAAATACATCCGCAATGTATGTATAAGGAAGAGTGGCAGAGCGGTTGAATGCACCAGTCTTGAAAACTGGCGAGGATGAAAGTCCTCCGTGAGTTCGAATCTCACCTCTTTCCGCCATCTATATCTCAAATTCTGAGATATGGCTCAATGAGCCCAACATATTCTATTTGCCTCACACCTTTTCATTGCAAAACTATCAGAGTAAGTAATTCTCCATTAATTGGTTTCTAGGCTAACAATGCAAATTAGATTATTTTTTTAATTGTCGCCATGTGGGAGCTGATGCAGGCCACCAATCGGGCATGTTTCCAGAGGGCTGTGTAAATATATTGACAAGCTCTTTCACTCTATTGGCGACAAAGTTTGCCTTGTAATTACCAAAGACAATTCCACCATATGAGCCGGCATCATTATTTAAAGAGAGCACAAGAGCAAAATTTGCATCACGAAATTTAATCCACTCTCTTTGGGGAGTCACGAAGCTTTGCTTTTCTGTCTTCATCAAGGTTTTTGATAGCAGCAGAATAAATCACATTCAATTGTTTGTCAGCATATTGATATCTCTGGGAATCACATGCTTGAATCTCAACAGTTGAGTCTTTTCGATGGCACTCATCCTTAGAGGGGGAATTCAAAGAAGCAAGTTGTTGCGCCATTCCTAAAGAAGATGTCATGAGGATTGCGCTGAATAAAATAGCTTTTTAAGCATCGTTTATTACCTATTTAAGTAAAGGTTATCGCTGCAAAAGTCCAATAAGGTCGACTGATGGGTTTATATAAACTATACCTATATTCAGCAATATAGACCTCTTGAGATTAGGCGTCCTAAATAGCTGATTTACTTATAAAATTAGGTTAAAAATACTGATATATTTAAAATTCTACAAATAAGGACATAGTCAATGAGTCAAGCGCCAAACACCGGTCGTCCAGATCACTCTGAACTCATAGAAAAAACTTAGAAAAGTTAATATTTAATAGTCGATGGATATTGGCCATTTTTTATGTATTTTTAGTTCTTGCGCTCGTTATATTAGCTGTAAGTTTTTGCAAGAATTTATACACTTCGGCGCGAGCTTTTGGAGTGCATCCGAGGCAGAATTTTTAACTAGCGTTTTAGGTCTTGTTGATAAAATACTCTTGGTAAACTTGCTAATACTGATCATTTTTTCTGGCTATGAAAATTTTGTTTCTATTATTGGTGCCGCCAAGGATAGTGCTGATAGACCTACTTGGATGGGTAAGGTAGATTTTGCTGGTCTGAAGCTGAAACTGATCGGATCTATTGTTGCCTTGTCTGGCATTAATTTACTTGCAGCCTTTTTAGAAATTTCCACTACCAACAAGGATGACCTTGGCTGGATGATTGGTATCCACTTAGTTTTCGTTACCACTGGAGTGCTATTTGCATTGTCCGAGCGAGTAATGGTTCACCATAAATAGGGTTAAAGTCCTAGTTTTGATTGGCAGTCAAATTCTCAACTTAGATAAAAGGCATTATGCTCATTTTTCGTCAGTTATTTGACTCCCCATCCTCTACCTATACCTATCTCCTTGGCGACTCGATCAGTCGTGATGCGATATTGATTGACCCAGTTTTTGAGCAAGTGTCTGGAGATGTGGCCCTGATTCATGAGCTTGATCTTCATTTGCGATGGGTGGTAGATACTCATGTCCATGCGGATCATGTCACTGGAGCATCTTTATTGCGACAACTCCTTCATTGCAAGATTGCGGTTTCAAAGCGCTCAGGAGCTATAGGTGGCGATATCTTGTTTGATGATGGCGGATACACAGTGCAATTTGGAGATCGTTTTCTAAGAATTCTTTCAACGCCTGGACATACAAACGGATGTTCCACCTTTGTTCTAGATGATCAATCCATGGCATTACAGGTGATTGTTTATTAATTCGTGGTTGTGGGCGTACAGACTTTCAGCAGGGTAGTTCTGCAAATATGTTTGAATCAGTCCATAAAAAAATATTTACGCTGCCGAATGATTGCCTGCTGTATCCAGCTCATGACTATAAAGGTGCAACCGTATCTACTGTGCACGAGGAAAAGCAATTTAATCCTCGGCTAGGGAATAATGTCAGTGTTGGTGACTTTACTGGGTATATGAATAACTTAGGCTTGGCACATCCCAGTAAAATCGATATTGCTGTACCCGCAAATTTAAAGTGCGGGGAAGTTCCAGAGGCAGCTCAAGCATTCAAAATGCATGAGTGGGCACCCTTAACGCTGACTTATGCAGGTTTTTATGAAGTGCAGCCCCATTGGCTGGAAGAGCATTTGGTTGGAGTTCAGATTATTGATGTGCGTGAGACAGATGAGTATGTTGGTGTGTTAGGGCATATTCAAGGGTCGAAATTGATGCCGCTCGCAGAGTTGCTTGAAAAAGGCAAAGATTTAGATAAGTCTCTTTCAACCATTGCTGTTTGTCGATCGGGTGCTCGTTCAGCTCAAGCAGCGATGAAACTAGAAAAAGCAGGCTTTCAGAAAGTAGCCAACCTATTGGGCGGCATGTTGCGCTGGAACGCAGAGCGTTTGCCGATTTACTCGACACTATCTGACGAGTAAGAAATTTAGGATTTTGTGACTGTTATAGCTCTACAAAATCGGCATTTCTCTAAATTAAAAGCTAGCGGCTAAACCACAATAGAAATTCCATGTACGTTTTGACCAAATTGATAGCGAAATACAACGCGTAGCCTACTAAAAATTAAATCAGAGGCGCTTCTATCAAGCTCAATGCCAGTACCAATGGAAGACAGAGAATCAAATCCCAATGCTTCGCGCAGATCACCCAAAAACTCGGTGTGGGCTAATTCAAAAACAGCTCTTAATGGTCGATATAACAACGTAATTGGAGTGGGAATTCTGCTGCGAGCCCAAAGGGCGACACTTTGTGAATCTGCTGAATCTTGTGCTGCTGTAGAGGAGTCAAATGTTCTAACCGGAATATTGGTATATCTAAGCTCAATATCGATTTCCTGATCAGGTTGATAGTTTTCATAATCAATCATCACGGAGCCGCCCAAGCCCATATGAGCTCATGCGGCCACCGTTTAAGAATTGCATATCCACCCCAGTGCGATTTTGTAAGACACGGGAAGCGATAGATAGGTCGCTTTCAAGGTGACCCAGCATGACGTTGGCAATTGGTCTAAATCGCAATTCATTTGTAATAGGGAAGTCCCATCCAATGCCGCCTGTCCTAGTAATACTATTCCAATGGACTGGTATGGTAATTGAGCTGTTTCCAATGCCATCGGAAAATGTTGGGTTGTATCTATTCACTGCCAGGGTTCCCTCGAGATAAAGTGGAAAGCCTGCACTTATTCGATTGCCACTGCCTAGGGAGATCATCTGTAAATCAGAATGGCGCCATCATTATTACGAATCGATAATGAGCCAGCTGTGACATCAGGCGTTAATGAATAACCCGTAATTGTCATAAAGGCGTCCGCTCTTTTCTTCAGATAATTATTGGCGGCGTTATAAAGCGCCGATTGTGCTTGGGTAACGCTTGGGTTAAATAGCATTAAGCCAATCAAAAGGAAATGAGAGCGAATTTGTCGACAATACATGTGGAAAGATGTTAAAGAATGAGTGCGGTCGAAGTACGATAGAACTATGAAGTTGCTTATTGCCTTATATTTTTTCATTCTAGCCATTATCCAAATGGGCTTATTTTTTGGTATTAATCACTACTATCGATCTAAAAATTCAGTAAAGCCCAGTCGACACTGGATGAGCTCCTTGTTGATAAGTGTTCTTGGTTTGATCATTTTTGGTGCGGGCATTATCGTCATCGATGACATATTAAAGCCAGAATTTAATTTCACTGTTGCAAACACATTATTTTTTGTAGCGGCTGTACTTCAGGCCTTATTTTGTAAATCCCTGAACCATCCCATTTCGCGATTTATGAAGATCAGTTTCTCAATCTCGATTATTATTTTTGCGATTATTTTTGAATGGATGCGTAATGCTGGAAGCTATGAAGTACGCACAGCCTTCATGTGCATCTTGGCGAGTTTTTTACACATGGCAAATTTCAGAGATTTGTCAAAAGAGGGTGAGTAAGCCATCAAGCCAGCTTTTATACATGCAATATGCTAGTTCAGCCGAATTATTTTTTGCTCTAGGTCGTTTAGCCATTCTGATTGTCTCTACATTTACGATTCGACAAGTCGAACAAATTCCGCAAATACTAATCTTATTTACGATTGCACAGTTGGTAATGAATACGCTTTCATATATTGCAATTGGTGGTTATTGGGCTAAACAAATTACACTTGCCAATGCGCAGTCTCGAACCGAAAACAAAGAAATTAAGGCTTTACTGCAAGAACGTGAGACCCCTATTGGCTCTCTATTAAGAGCCAATAAAACTGCTAGTACTGGTGCTTTATCCGCCTCTATTGCACATGAGTTAAATCAACCATTGGGCGCTTCAAGCCTAAATATTCAATTTATGCAAAAAAAGCTTTTGGATGGTGGGCTTAGTCCAGCCCTTCAAAAGGAAATATTGGAAACTTTGCTTTCGGACAATGAACGAGCGGCGAATATCATTCGCTCCTTACGGGCGATATTCTTAGAGATAGAGCTTGCTTGCTCTAATGTTGACTTGGGTGAATTGCTAGATGTCGTCATAAACATCACAAGACCTGAGATCGCCGCGCAAAATATTCAAATGATTTTGCAAGTTGACTCAGAATTAACCATTCAGGCAAACACCAGCGAGATTCAATAAGCGCTACTTAATTTGGTGAATAATGCTATTCAGGCCTTAGCAGTTACCACCCATTCTCCCAAGTACCTCATGATTGTTGCAAGAAAATTACCTGCCTGTGTAGAGTTGTCGGTAGCAGATAATGCTGATGGGATATCAAAAGAAAATCAAACCCAATTGTTTGAGCTTCTGACGGGTACTAAACATACGGGAATGGGTTTAGGTCTATGGCTCTGTAAACACATTGTGACTCGTCATGGAGGCAGTATCCGATTCGAGGAAAATGAGGGTGGTGGCGCTAAATTTGTCGTTAATTTGCCTGCGCCATAAGTTAGGCCTATATTTGTCTATGTAAAAGTATTAGCTCTACAGCTAATTGCCACGATGGTAACGAGTCATATCATTAGATATATAAATCAATAGTACTTTTCATTTTTTAGGATGTCCACAATGAAACCCAATTTTAAAAAATTAGCCCTTTTCATTTCATTGACATCCGCTGGTCTGACAATCGCCGCTAGCGGTGGTGGAGTGGTGGCAGATCCAGGCGCCATGCAAGGCAAACACTTTGACTCCAAAGGAAAGATGCCTTCAAGTTATACGGTAGAACTGCAAAATGGGCTCCGCAAAACACTTCCTTTTGAAGATAAGCGAGATTTCGAAGAATCAAAAAAGGTTTCATTGCTGCACCGGCTTATAAAACCATCATGGCGGATGCTGGAAATATAGCTTGGGATATGGGTAGCTATGAATTTTTGTTGTAAGGCAAGGACTTTGATAGTGTTCACCCATCGTTACAACGTCAAGCCATATTAAATATGGGCTATGGATTGTACGAGGTAGTACCAGAAAAAATTTATCAAGTGCGAGGTTTTGATCTGGCCAATATCAGCTTTGTGAAGACGAGCACGGGTTGGATTGTGTTTGATCCATTAACTGCCAAAGAAACTGCTCGTCGTGCGGCCCTCGAGTTGGTAAATGAGAAATTAGGCAAGCACCCAGTAGTTGCAGTTGTTTATTCCCACTCTCATGGGGACCATTTTGGCGGAGTGCGAGGAGTTGTAGATGAGGCAGATGTAAAAAGCGGCAAGGCAAAAATTATTGCGCCAGTTGGCTTTGTGGATCATGCGATTGCCGAAAACGTTTATGCGGGTAATGCCATGACTCGTAGAATGTATTTTCAGTATGGTGTTCTATTGCCACGTAGCCCATTCGGACATGTTGACCAATCCATTGGTAAAAATACCGCTGCTGGTAATTTGGGTTTGATAGAGCCAAATGTTTACATTAATCAGCTATATGAAAAAATAACTATAGATGGTGTTGAGATGGAGCTCCAAAATACTCCTGGTACTGAAGCACCGGCGGAGATGAATACCTGTTTCCCGCAATTTAAGGCTTTTTGGGCTGCAGAAAACATTACGGGCACGATCCATAATATTTATACTCTACGTGGCGCTTTAGTTCGCGACTCTTTGGCTTGGTCCAAAAACATCAATAATGCTTTATATCGTTATGGTGCCGAGAGTGAGGTTATGTTTGCTTCGCATACATGGCCGCGCTGGGGTAATGAACGTATTCAAGAAGTGATGCGCACTCAACGAGATAGCTATGCACACTTACATAACGAGGTGCTTCATTTGGCCAATAATGGAGTCACCATTAATGAAATTCAGAACGTTTATAAGCAGCCCGAGAGTCTGAAGAAGCAATGGGCAGCCCATAGTTATCATGGATCTGAAGAGCACAACAGCCGTGCTGTGATTAACCGCTATCTGGGCTATTGGGACGCCAATCCAGCAACCCTTGCGCCTTTATCTCTAAAGGACTCTGCACCACTTTATGTGGAGATGATGGGAGGTTCTGCCAAGATTCTGGCTAAGGGTAAAGAGTTATACAAGCAGGGCAAGTATCGTGAGGCGATGGAGATTGTGAATAAATTGGTGTATGCACAACCCAGTAATACTGCTACCAAAGATTTGCTCGCCGATATTTTTGAGCAGATCGGTTATCAAAAAGAAAGCCCTAGTATGCGCAACAGTTTCTTGGGGGCTGCCTATGAACTGCGTCATGGCATGCCTTCAGGCGCATCACCAAAATCCAATGGTCCTGACATGATCAAGGGAATGACTACTGAACTTTGGTTAAATGCACTTGCGATCAGTATGGATAGTAAAAAAGCAGTAGGTATGAATTTCGTCACCAATCTATCAGCACCAGATAATGGCGAGAAGTTTGTTATTGAAATGAGCAACTCTGCGCTGACAAATATCAAAGGTCAGCAAGTGAAAAATTCGAATTTAACTGTAACTTTAAATCGTAGTGATCTTGAACAAGTTATGGGAGCGCAAACAACTTTTGATAAATTGCTCGCTGCCGGAAAGGTGAAGTTTGACGGTGATCGCAAAGTATTTGATCAACTTCGCAGTACCTTGACAGTCTTTACGCCTGACTTTGAGCTCATGCCTGGAACCAAGGCTAAAGCTGCTGCAAAGCCGGTGCCAAGCTCAGCCAAAGATCCGTTTGCAGCTCAAGAGATAGCCATAACAGCAGGGGAATAGTTTTCTTGATTTAGTTGCGGTCTTAAATGGGCATTCCTGTGGATCGCAGCTTTAGCCATGATGGCTAACTGATTTCCTTCTATCTTTTCATCTATTACATATCCTTAATATCCACCTTTGAGTTGATTTATTTTTAAGATTATTGTATTGTTGTAACGTTATATCAATGCAAATATTAAAAAAAGTGATTCTAGTTGAAATAGAAGGTGCAAATCCATTCTCGGGACTTCGTTCTACCGCATTTGGCGTCTATTTAAATTTATTAGAGAAATTCGACAGTAGGCAATTATTCCTGTTTGAATCTTTGGGGCCTGAGTCAATAGATACGAAGGTTTCGCTAATTGGGATTAACCCAGTGTTCAAAATCGATGTTATCGACGATATCGTTCGTATCTCAGGAAATCAGCAGTTACTTGAAAAACTTCAGTTGATATTCAAGGGTGAATTTTTGCTTGAACCAAGCGCGGGGGTATTGAGTTATCGGCTTACTTGTCGAAAAGCAATTTGGGATTTTTTTAAGAACACTTGATATTGAATTTAAGATGGTTGAAAAGGGTGTGCTAGCTTTCGGAGCATTTTCTTACAACGCCATCTATTTCATAGAGGATATTTCTGGCTATATACAGGGTATATGTTTCAGATATCTGCTTAACACGCTATTCTACATATATTGAGCTTGAAGACGATCGAGTATTACTTCATGAGTATGAGTTTAGTGGTGCTAAATGCATTAGCTTTAATGAAATCAAGTCCTGTCTATCGCTAAGGGATACGCCTCCTGAGACGTTTATCAATTCAGGCTTTTCAGTTAGCAGGGAAACTCTTAAGGACGACTATCTAAAAAAAGCAAAAGTTGCGCTAGAACATGTGCAGGTTGGCGATGTTTATCAAATTCAAATTGGTCAAAAAATTTCTATTCAATCAGAAGCAGCTGCAGTTAACGTATATGCAAGACTAAGACTTTTGAGCCCATCTCCTTATATGTATTTATTTAATTTGGGCAATTTTGAGGTGATTGGCGCTAGCCCTGAATTATTCCTTTACATGAGAGATCAAGATGTCATGATGAGACCCATTGCTGGGATACTTGGGAAATTCGTAACACCCACTAAGGATGATGTTGCAAAAGAATTTAGTGTAAACCCCAAAGAAATTGCGGAGCACATGATGTTGGTTGATTTGTGTCGAAATGACTTATGTAAAGTTTCCGTACCCAAAAGTCTCAGAGCATCTGAATTGATGTCAATTGAAGAGTATTCCCACGTTTATCACATGATTTCAACAGCAAAATTGTTGGCGCGAGAAGGCATCGATAAGTATGGTGTCATTCAAGCCTCATTTCCTGCGGGAACTATGACAGGTACTCCAAAAATTAGAGCAATTGAGCTGATCGCAAATATTGAAGATAGCGGGAAGGGGCTTTATGCAGGGGCCTTGGGCATCATTGGTTTGGGATGTAACTACATTAATACAGCATAAGAACTGCAATAAAACGCAATCAGGTTTTCACATTGCGTGCATCCGCTGGCATAGTTTCCGACTCTAAGGTTGAAAGCGAATATATCGAAACCTTGCATAAGATGGGGTCAGTATTTAAAGCTATTACTAATGAGGAAATTTCATGCCACGTCGTGTAATTGTTGTGGATGCCTATGATAGCTTTGTACATATTCTGGTAAGTTATTTACAGGCAATTGGATGTGAGGTGGACCTATATCGCAAAGATGATATTCAACTAGTACAAACAGTAGAGAAGTCTTCAGGCGATTTTCTCTTGCTTGGTCCAGGCCCTGGACATCCCACAGACTCTGGCTATGGAAATTTATTGAGATTGAATGCCGGCCGAATGCCAGTTTTGGGGGTTTGCTTAGGGCATCAAGCTATTGGCCTTCAATACGGCTGTCAAATTGAATATGCTAAAAATCTAATGCATGGAAAAACAAGCGATATTTCTTACGATGGTTGCGGATGCTTTACATCCTTTTCTGATAGCACGCTTGTGGCGATGCGATACCACTCTATCGTTGTTTCAGATAAGAACCTTCCTGAGGAAATTGCTATCACTGCCAGATCTCAGGATGATGGCTATGTAATGGGCATAAGGCATTAAAAATTGAAGGTATACAGTTTCATCCGGAGAGTATTGGTACTGATTTTGGAATTCAAATCCTACAGAATTTTATGAATACATATCTTCATAACTAGCTAATGTTTTGCAAGCTTTTATGATTTCTCTGGTAGTGGAATTCCTATAGCATCCAAATAATAGCGGACTCATTAAATGTAGTTTTTAAATGGAGTCATTGCTATGAGGATTTGTGTATTAGTTGGATCGTCACGAAAAAGCGGCTTAAGTAATCATATTTGCTCGGTATTGCAGGATAAATTTGCAAGTAAGGGCCTAAATGGAAGATTCATTCATTTGGCTGATATGCATATTGAATTCTGTGATGCTGATAACGCATGCCAATGTTCTCCATGCAAAGTTTCTGACGATATGCCAAGTATTCTTGCTGATATGCAATCTGCCGATGGAATTTATATGCCAGTCATGCATGCGTTTGGCACAAACAGTAAATTTCAGGCATTTCTAGAAAGGGTTGGCTATTGATATTTGCGCCCACTCGATCGGCCTCTAAAAGATAAAATTGCTGCCATCGTTGTTGTTGGCAGGAGGTATGGGCACACAGCCGTATATTCACAGATCATGTTAAATATTATGCTTAACAAGATGATTGTGGCGGGGTCAGGATTCCCGGCACTTTTTTTGGGAATGTTGGGAGGGGTTTTGGATAACGCTGAAGCTTTGGAGGCCTTAGACCAAACGATTGAGAGAATGCATGACGTTCACCAACGATTTCGTGCTTCCCATGGTTAATTCAATTTGGATCATCAAATTTTGATCTCCAATATTCTTTGGATTTAGGTTTTCGTAAATTTGCTGATCCTCTGGTTACTTTAGAGATGCTCACGTTAAGAGATTTGGCGCACTCCCTTTGAGGAGTCTCAGTACAGGAAAGAATATGGTATATCCTAATCCTATCAAGAAGATCGTTGATTTCTCCAGCGGTTAATATTTGATCTAGAAAGAATCGCATTTCATTAGGATTCTCAATATCGCAAAGCATTTTTATTAAGGCCTGACTGGCCTTGGATTTATTCATGAATATGCTCCGATCTTTCTAGTGGCATGCGATGACATAAATTTTAAACTTATGCCATATTTGCAAACAATAATACTTTTTGATTTAAGGTGTAAAAGCGCCGCCAGCCTCAATAGACTTTAGTTCTTCACCAGTAATGCCAAGTTCTGCAAGAAGTTCGCTTGTATGTTCGCCTAATAATGGAGGATGGCGATATACCTTTTGAGGTGTGCCATTCATTTTGACGGCAAAGCCAATATTAGGCACCTTCCCCTCGATAGGATGATCAATTTCCATGCGCATTTTGCGATGGCGACCGTGCTCACTGTCAAATGCCTCAGGGTAGGTATTAATTGGACCCGCTGGAATGCCTGCAGTAAGTAGTATGTCGACCCATTCATCACTTGTTTTGGTAACAAAGATCTTTTTTAGTTCTGTTGCTAGCTCCGATCTGTTTGCAAGGCGCAGGGGGTTTGTTTTAAAGCGGTTGTCGTCAAATAATTCGGGGCGATCAATCTTGTCGCAAAGTAATTTCCATAGCTTTTGATTGGTGGCCCCATCACAAAATAACCATCTGAGGATTTCATGGCTTGATAGGGGGCGCTCATATGATTAGCGGTGCCAAGTTTGCAGGGCTCCACGCTGGCTCCCCAGTAAGTACTGAGCGGTATCCCAGATAGAGAAGGCCAGTGCAGAATCAAAGAGTGAGGCATCGATAAATTGCCCTTCGCCAGTTTTAGTCTTGCCAATATAGGCCGACAAGATGCCATAGGCTGCAAATAGTGCACAACCAATATCAGCTACCGGAACGCCAGCTTTAACAGGAGGGCCATCGGGGTATCCAGTAGCGCTCATGACACCTGACATGGCTTGAGCCATGAGATCAAAACCTGGTCGATCAGCCCCCAAGGACCGGTTTAACCAAACCCTGAAATGCTGGCGTAGACCAAACCTGGATTAATTGCCTGCAATGAGGGGTAATCAATACCTAATTTTTTCATTACGCCAGGACGGTAGTTCTCAACCAGGATATCTGCTGTCTTCACAAGCTCAAAAAATACCTTTTTGCCAGCTTCGGTTTTGAGATTTAAGGTAAGACTGCGTTTATTTCGGTTCATGTTCAGAAAGCCCATGCTATCTGAACCCTTCATCTTGAAGCCCATGGCCCCACGAGTTTGATGACATCTGCCCCCAAGTCAGCCAAGAGCATGCAACAGTAGGGCCCCTGCCATGACTTGACTCACGTCAAGAACGCGCACACCGGAGAGGGGTAGCGGTTTGGATGACCGTGCAGGCGTGCCATCCAAAGCGTTGTTTATGGGTGTTTTCGTCAGTCATTGTCTCAATTATTTTTATATGTTTAGAATTACCTTGTTATAGTATGAAACACAACTAAAATAATATTGGAGATCTTATGTTGGTTAAAACACCCCAATGGGCAGTGCGCAGCTTGCTTGCGATTGCCTTGGCAACAAGTTCATCTATGGCAGTAGGTCAGCAAGTCTATCCAAATAAACCTATACGTCTGGTAGTAGATTTTGCACCTGGTGGTGGAACCGATATTGTTGCTCGAGCCATTGCACCCAAGATGGGTGAGATGCTGGGTCAAAGCGTGATTGTGGAAAATAAATCCGGCGCAGCCGGCACCATTGCTGCTGATCAGATTGCCAAAGCCAATCCAGACGGCTACACCTTGCTAGTAGGTTATTCGAACTCTAATGCGATTGCACCATTTGTTTTAACTAACGTTCCTTATAATCCCGCAACGGATTTCACGCCAATCACTTACTTGGGTTATGTGCCCAATGTATTGGTAGTCAAGGCTTCATTGCCCATGAACTCTGTTGCTCAATTGATCTCGCTGGCTAAAGCCAATCCTGGGCAGATGACATACGGCTCTTCTGGAATAGGTAGCACTCAACACCTAGCGGGGCATTGTTCACAAAGATTGCCGGCATTCAGTTGAATCACGTTCCAAGGACAGCAGTCAGGCCATCATTGATCTTCTTGGCGGGCAGATTACGATGAATTTTGATGCCTTGCCGCCCAACTTGCAGCAGATTAAAGACGGCAGTCTCAAGGCTTTAGCAATCTCAACCCCCAAACGGTTATCTATCCTACCGACTGTTCCAACCTTTAATGAGGTCGGTATCATCGGTTTTGATGTAACTAATTGGTACTCTGTAATGGGTCCTTAAAGGATTGGATCCCGCAGTAGTCAATAAGATTGACCAAGCCGTTAAGGCTGCCATGGCAGATCCACAGATTAAGGAGACATTAGATGCCCAAGAGGTTTGCAGCCTGAGGGTCCCGCAACGCCTGCAGCGTTTAATCTATTTTTGGCTGGGTGAACTTGTAAAGTATCAGCGTTTAGTGAAAAGCTTAAATATCAAAGCTGAATAAGATTTTCATGGGTGATCATGCAAAAGTGGGGAATGTTGCTCAAGTTTCTTTAGAGAAATTGGAGGGTGTTGCCCACATTACCTTTGATCATGTAGTTGCACGTAATGCAATGACTGTTGACATGCATCAAAGCTTAAAGTCGATTTGTGAGGATTTAGCCACCAATCCAACTGTGTGAGTAGCTATCTTGCGCGGTGCGGGTGGCAAATCATTTGTGTCTGGTAGTGATATTGCCCAATTTGCAAATTTTCAAGATGGTAGCGATGGGGTTCGATACGAAGAGGCGATTGATAGTTACTTCACCCCTCCTTTGGCAGCCTTACCTATTCCTACAGTCGCAGTAATTGATGGCATGGCGGTAGGTGGTGGATTAGCGATCGCTAGTTGCTGTGATTTTCGATTGGCCGCGCCGGGTGCAAAATTTGGTGTGCCGATTGCTAAAACTCTAGGTAATTGCTTATCGGCCGCCAACATTGCTTGGCTTGTAGCGCACCTAAATATCAATTTTGTGAAGCGTATGCTTTTGCTCGCAGAAATGATTCCTGCGGAAGAGTTAATGCCCCAGGGTTATATCTTTGCAATTCATGAGCAGGAGCATCTAGGTCGCGAGGCTCATATTCTCGCACGGCGACTTTCTAAGCTGGCGCCAATGACGCAAAAATCAAGCAAGCTAGTGATGGCAAGGCTGATAAAAAATAATCTGCCTGCATGTGATGATTTGATTAAACAAACTTATGGAAGTTCCGACTTTAAAAATGGAGCGGCTTCTTTTTTGAAAGGTGAGTCGCCTACCTGGACAGGGCAGTGAATTTTCAGCCTTTAGTCTAAAAATATCTCTTGTAGGTTATTGAGGTAGCGTAGTCCTAGCGGAGTAACTTTTAATTGACTGGGATTTTCATCTAATAATTGTTTTTTACTTGCTTCTAACAGGCCTTGGCTTATTGCACTTAAAGGCAAGCCAGTTCTCTCGCTAAAGGTGTTGGTTGCTACTCCATTGGTGAGTCTTAGTGCATTGAGCATGAATTCAAAAGGAAGATCCTTAGCAGGAATTTCTCTCGATTCAATTAAGGCGTTATCTTTAGTTTCCATTGCCTGCATATACGATTCAGGATGTCGCTCTCTTACTTGACGGGTAATTTTGTCAGGAAAGGAAATCTTACCGTGGGCCCCTGCACCGATGCCGATGTAATCACCAAAGCGCCAGTAGTTGAGATTGTGTTTGCACTCTTGATTTTTCTTTGCATAAGCAGATACTTCATAGCGTTGATAACCCGCCTTGGTAAGAAGATCTAAATTCTGTTCAAAGATCGCATCCACTTCATCATCGCTTGGTAGTTGCGGTGGGAAGTTCGCGAAATAGGTATTTGGTTCAAGCGTGAGGTTGTAAAACGACAAGTGCGGCGTTTTAAATGACAGTGCAGTTTCAACATCTGCTTTAGCTGCCTTAAGGGTTTGTTTGGGTAGGCCATACATCAAATCTAAGTTTACGGATTTGAAATGCTTCATTGCTATTTCAATGGCGCGCTTAGCTTCATCACCATTATGGATGCGGCCTAAAGCTTTGAGTTGTTCATCTTGAAAGCTCTGAACTCCAATTGACACTCTATTAATCCCTGCTTTTGCAAAGCCGGCAAACTTATCAGCCTCGATAGACCCTGGGTTTGCCTCCATCGTAATTTCAGTATCCGGTTCGAGGTTCACCCGAGCACGGATGGCACAAAGCAGTTGATCCATGCCCTCAGCAGAGAGCAGGCTAGGAGTGCCACCGCCAATAAAAATACTGTGGACTTGTCGCCCCCAAACATTGGGCAATTCAGTTTCTAGGTCAGCAATCAGTGCATTGATATAGCGCTGCTCATCAAACCCTCCCTTGCTAACCCTCTCTTTAATTTGATGGGAGTTGAAATCACAGTAGGGACATTTCTTTTCACACCAAGGAAAATGGATATACAAAGCCAGAGGAGGCAATGCGGTCAAAGATACCTTATTGGGGCTTGAGTTCAGCACGAGATTTCAACTGTGTAATGAGTTCACGTAATGTTTGACCTCGATGGCTGATTAAATTTTTCACAGCAGGATCTAATTGAGCTGCTGTCAGGTTTTGTTCAGGCAAAAAGAAGTGAGGGTCATAGCCAAATCCATTTGATCCCTGAGCTTGATCAATAATCTCACCATACCATCGGGTTTGCACAACGATAGGTTCAGGATCGTTTGGGCTGCTTACAAATACTAGGGCGCAAACATAATGTGCACCACGATTCGTTTTGTCACTGAGCTCCCGAATTAATTTTTGGTTGTTAGCAGAGTCATCGCCAGATGTCCCCGCATAACGAGCCGAGAAAACACCTGGTTGACCATTTAAAGCATGGGCACAGATTCCCGAATCATCGGCTAGTGCTGGTAAGTTACTTGCAGCGCTGGCATGACGCGCCTTAGCCAGTGCATTTTCAATAAAAGTATGGTGAGGTTCCTCGGCAGATGGAATGCCCAATTCACCTTGAGGGATTACCTGAAAATCTAGGGGCGCTAAAAGCGCCTGGAATTCTCTTACCTTGCCAGCATTATTGGATGCTAAAACGATTTTTTGCATGGCCTGAATGCTTACTTCAATGAATCTATTTGCAATTGGGTTAAGTCTCGTATACCTTGCTCAGCTAGATCTAAGAGGGCATTGAGTTCGACTCTAGAAAATGTAGCGCCTTCAGCGGTGCCTTGTACTTCAATCATCCCGCCTTTACCCGTCATCACCACATTCATGTCCGTATCGCACGAAGAATCTTCTGGATAGTCCAAATCTAGGGCTGGCGTTCCTTGATAGATGCCTACGGAGATAGCCGCAACACTATCTATGATTGGATCTTTGGTGAGGGCGCCACTTTGCAGAAGTTGGTTAACAGCATCACGGGCTGCAACGTAAGCACCGGTGATGGAGGCAGTTCGTGTACCTCCATCTGCTTGTAAAACATCGCAATCCAGGTGAATAGTTCTTTCACCAAGAACTTTTAAATCAAAGACGCTGCGCATAGCACGCCCGATGAGACGTTGAATCTCTTGTGTGCGTCCAGATTGTTTGCCGCGAGCAGCTTCCCGATCGCTACGAGTATGAGTTGAGCGGGGCAGCATACCGTATTCAGCAGTAACCCATCCCTCGCCAGAACCCTTTTTATGAGGGGGTACTTTATCTAGAATGCTTGCAGTACAAAGCACCTTCGTATCACCAAAGGCAATCAATACAGAACCTTCCGCATGCTTGGTAAAGGCGCGAGAAATTGTCACAGGACGTAAATCTTGGGGCTGACGTCCACTTGGGCGTGTAATTTTGGCGGAGTTGGTAGCGCTCATAAAAGGGGGTCCTAAAGGTTTGTGCTGTATTTGGTCTGTGCGTCAATAAAGAATCTACAATGTTCATATGATATCGAGCATGACTGGTTATGGCAGCGCTTCTCGCCAAGTCCCTTTGGGGGGCGGGTGTAGTTGCTGATCTGCAGGTGGAATGTCGGGCAGTAAATAGCCGCTTTCTGGATTTGGGTTTTCGTCTTCCAGACGAGTGTCGTGGAGCTGAGCCTGCCTTGCGAGAAATGGCTTCGCAGAGCTTATCTCGCGGGAAAGTAGAGTTTCGGGCTGCTTGGCGGGTGAATAGCGCAGCTGCTGGAGCTGCAAAAAGCAATCCCCATGCCCTAGGCGCCATCAATCGAGATTGTCTTGATGCGCTTTATACCCTACAAGAAAAAGCTCAAGAAACATTTCCTAAGGCTCAAGAACTGAGTATTTCTGAAGTTCTTCGTTGGCCAGGCGTTGTTTCCGAGCCTCGTGGTGAAGAAGATGGCTGGATCACAGTTACGGTTGAGGCTGGGCGTGCTGCCTTATCTGCGCTCATGGAAAGTCGTTACGCAGAGGGAAAGGCGTTGGTAGGCATCCTGACTAGCATCACCGGCAAAATGCGTGGCGTTGTCAGTTTGATCGAGCCCAAGGTCCCAGAATATGTAGCCCAGTATCAAGAAAAATTGACCGAACGTCTGGCAGAGGCTTTAGCTGCTCAAGAGCAAGCAAAAGCTGGTACAGAATTGATGGAGCGCATTCGTCAAGAGATTGTCTTGTATGCGGTTCGAATTGATGTAGCTGAAGAGTTCGCGCGTTTAAAAACCCATTTACAAGCAGTTGATTCAGCGCTTGCAGGCAAGGGGCCGGTCGGTAAGCGATTGGATTTTCTAATGCAAGAGCTCAATCGCGAAGCAAACACGCTCAGCTCGAAGTCAGTGTCAGAGGAATGCACTCAAGCAGCATTAGAGCTAAAGCTTTTTATTGAACAAATGCGCGAGCAAGTTCAAAATCTTGAATAACTCAGAATCATTATGACGAACCCTAATTTGACGCCATCTTACCAAGGAAGTATGTTGATGATTGTTGCGCCATCCGGTGCAGGTAAGTCATCTTTGGTGAATGCCTTGCTGAAAGATGATGCAGGGTTAATGCTGTCTTTATCTACTACAACCCGCGCTCCGAGACCTGGTGAGGTAAATGGAAAAGACTATCGCTTTTTAGCAAAAGAAGATTTTTTACAAGAGCGAGATGATGGACATTTCTTAGAGTGGGCTGAAGTTCATGGTCATTTTTATGGCACATCAAGACCTTGGATTGAGTCGCAGATGAAGGCTAGTAGTGATGTCATGTTGGAGATCGATTGGCAGGGCGCACAGCAGATTCGGAAATTAGCGCCTTCAGCGCAATGGATTTTTATCTTCCCGCCGTCGATCGAGGCATTGGAAGAGCGCTTACGTAAGCGAGGGCAGGATGATGAAGCAACCATCCAGCGCCGTTTGGCGGCCGCACACATAGAGTTGCAGCATGCTCAGGAAGCTGACTATATTGTGGTGAATGATTCTTTCGAGCAGGCTTTGGTGGATTTGAAGCATATTTTGGCCTCCAGCCGACTGCGTTCTGGACCTAGTATGGCCAAAAACCCTGCGCTTTTGAAGTGTCTGGGTGTCTAATCAGTTATCCTATAGGTATTGAAGCTAAATTAAGTGAGTTCAGGATGGCCCGTATTACTGTAGAAGATTGTCTTAAAACTATCCCAAATCGTTTTGAATTGGTTTTGGCTGCCACTTATCGTGCGCGCCAACTGGTTCAAGGTCACTCCCCACGTGTTGAGTCCAGAGATAAAGCAACCGTAGTTGCATTGCGTGAAGTTGCTGCTGGCGTAACTGACCGTGACATGTTGACCAAAGTACCACTCTAATTCAGGGATTCCGGTGTGGAGCTTCCTTTAGGAACAGTCAAAACATCGGATAAAGTAGGAAGCATCTCGTCTAAAGATGCTTCGCTTGACTCAGCTCAGGCGCAATTGTTGGACATTAAGTCTGACTCATCTCAGGGCGGTAAAAAATCTATCATTGCGAGCTTATTGGCGCAATCGAGTCGTCATTTATTTGGGCCAACCTCGGCCCCCAACTTACCCCTCAAGCATCAGGTTGTATCAATTGAGGGTTTACTATCCAAACTTTCATATCTAAAGCCTGAAGAAGTAGCACAAATCAAAAAAGCATTTCAGTTTTCTGATGCTGCTCATCTAGGTCAATATCGCCACAGCGGCGAACCTTACATTACCCATCCAGTTGCGGTAGCTGAGTTATGTGCTACGTGGCGTTTGGATGCACCATCCATTATGGCGGCCTTGCTGCATGATGTGATTGAGGATACTGGCTGCACCAAATCCGACTTGGTAGAAAAGTTCGGCAGCAAGGTAGCAGAGCTAGTTGAAGGACTTACTAAGCT
This sequence comes from Polynucleobacter necessarius, assembly GCF_900095205.1. Taxonomy (NCBI): domain Bacteria; kingdom Pseudomonadati; phylum Pseudomonadota; class Betaproteobacteria; order Burkholderiales; family Burkholderiaceae; genus Polynucleobacter; species Polynucleobacter necessarius. The sequence goes on from NZ_LT606951.1 coordinate 891,171, forward strand.
CGATAAATTGGAGTTCCAGAGTCATGCAGAAGCCCAAGCAGAAAGCTTTCGTAAGATGTTTATGGCGATGGCGCGTGATGTACGCGTTATTTTGGTAAAGCTAGCAGATCGTACGCATAATATGCGCACTCTAGATGCTGTGCCGATGGAGAAGCGTCGTCGGGTAGCAGCAGAGACGATAGAAATTTACGCTCCTATTGCCCACCGGCTTGGCTTGAATGTGATTTATCGAGATCTGCAGGATCTCAGTTTCCGCTATTTCGTGCCAATGCGTTTCCGTGTGATTGAAGGCGCGGTCAAGCGGGCGCGTGGTAATCGCAAGGAAATGGTTGAGAAGATTTTGCAGGCCTCCCGCATGGTTTTTGCAAAAGCCAATTTAGAGGTGGATCTTCGTGGTCGTGAAAAAACGCTCTTTAGTATTTACAACAAGATGCGTTCTAAGCATTTAAGTTTTTCACAAGTGCTTGATGTTTATGCTTTCAGGGTAACCGTCCATTCAATTGATGAATGCTATCGCGCACTTGGTATTTTGCATTCTTTGTATAAGCCAATGCCCGGTAAGTTTAAGGATTACATAGCTATACCAAAATTAAACGGATATCAATCCTTACACACGACTCTCTTGGGTCCTTCAGGGGTTCCGGTTGAGTTTCAGATTCGTACAGTAGATATGCATGCTGTTGCGGAAGCTGGCGTTGCTGCTCACTGGGCATATAAAGACGGCTCGCCAGACATGAGTGAGGTACAAAATCGCGCTCATCAATGGCTACAGTCCTTGATTGATATCCAAGATAGTAGTGGTGATTCTCAGGAGTTTTTAGAGCACGTCAAGATTGATTTGTTCCCAGATGCTGTCTATGTCTTTACCCCTACAGGACAGATAAGAGCATTGCCAAGAGGCGCGACTGCTTTAGATTTTGCGTATTCTATTCATAGTGATCTTGATAATACTTGTGTAGCGGTCAAAATTAATGGTTTGCAACTACCTTTACGTAGTGAGTTAAAAAATAGCGATATTGTTGAAGTAATTACTTCTGCAAACTCTCAGCCAAACCCAGGATGGCTGGCATTTGTGCGTACTGGTAAAGCACGCGCTTCCATTCGTCATTCATTGAAAACAAAACATTACTCAGAATCACTGCAGTTAGGTGAGCGTCTATTAGCGAACGCTTTACGTCAACAGGGCGTTGATGCTGCCTTGCTCAGTCCAGAGATATGGGAAAAATTGATGCATTGGACGGGAGATAAAACCCGTGAAGAAGCGTGTGTCAATATTGCCTTAGGTAGACGTTCACCCCAAGAGTTGGCAATACGCATCAAAATCTTAATTGATGATGAGGGTGGGTCTGAACAGATGCGTCTCGGTGCTGCCGATTGGGTCGCGCCTCATCAAGACGTAACCCACCATCATCAACGACAGGCTATATTGGTTGATAGTCGTGAGGGCAATTCAATTCACTTTCAAATTTGTTGTCACCCCATTCCAGGCGACAATATTATTGGCTATCTCGGTAAGGGAGAAGGGCCACAAGTTCACACCAATGATTGCCCCATTGCTTTGCGAATGCTCTCGAAGGATAGTGATAAATGGGTTGAAGTTGAGTGGGGTAAGGAGCTCAATCGTGAGTTTGAGTTAGATTTAGCAATCGATACGCGCCAAGGTAAGGGTGTATTAGCTAGGGTGGCAAGTAGCGTCACTGCAGCTGACTCCAACATCATGAATGTATCCATGGAAGATCGATACAAAGAAGATTCAGTCACTATTCGTTTTACGATTCAGGTCTACGATCGTTTACATCTTTCTAAAGTCATGCGCAGTCTACGCGCTAATCCCGACGTAATGAGAGTGACCCGTACTCGCGCAATTTAGTTTTTTACAAGTATTGAACATCTAAGATTTCGATTTCGGCAGGGCCACTGGGGGTTTGTATAAATACACAATCGCCTATGCGGGACTTTATGAGAGCCTTGGCTACGGGCGACACCCAACTGACGTGCCCTTTATTTAAGTCCACTTCATCAACACCAACAATGGTGATCACGGTTTTTTTGTCAGTTTCAGGACCCTCTAAGGGCGAGTAGGTCACAGTGGCACCAAAAAATACCTGTTCGGCGTCATTTTCCCCGGATTTTCTTGCGGAGTTATCAACCACAACCGCAAATTCGAGGCGTTTATTGAGAAACCGAATCCGTCTATCTATCTCCCGCAGGCGCTTTTTCCCATAAATGTAGTCCCCATTTTCCGACCTGTCGCCATTGCTGGCAGCCCAGTGAACAACCTTGACAACCTCTGGTCTATCAAGGTTTAGGAGCTGTAGGAGCTCTGATTTGATGCGCTCATGACCTGCGGGTGTGATGTAGTTCTTCTCTTCCATGGCATAATTATGGCTGTTGCGGCTGTAGCTCAGCTGGATAGAGTACTTGGCTACGAACCAAGGGGTCGTGGGTTCAATTCCTGCCAGCCGCACCACCTGATATGAGGACCTAGTTTGAAAATTAGGCCATTTTCTTTTTTTGAGGCTTTATATAACTTTCACATAGATACCTTATAGTTCGTCTATGAGCAATTCTGAAGCCATTTCCGCTGTTTCTAACGCCCCAGTGGCGGTTTGGTCACAGGCCCCCCGACGCCAATAATGCCAAAGTGCTTGCTAGCGGCAATATCAATGTTTATTCCTTGGGCGGTGTTTGGATTCAAATTCGAGATGCTCAGGAGGCATGGCTCAAATAAGGGGACGGAAAAAGCAAGTCTCTAACTTTTGATGCATCAAACGTCACTTGTTTAGATGGTGCCGGTATTGCATTTTTGATAGAGGTTGAAGAGGCGCAAACATCATCGGGTGCAAAGTTTGACCTTGTTGGCTTGGACTCTCGTTATGAGCCATTGCTCAATGAATTCAATCCGATCAGTAATTTATTTCCAGTTCCAGTACAAAAACCCAAAAGGAATTTTGTGGTTAGCGCTGGAATGGCCTTCCAAGACTTAATTGATGATGCTGTTGGTTTAATTACATTTACAGGTCATTTGGCGTCGGATTTATTTTGGTCTCTTCGGCATCCTAAACAAGTGCGTTGGGGTGACTTTGTGAATGCGGCGGTAGAGGCGGGGATTGCTGCTTTACCTATTGTTGGTCTAATCGCTTTTTTGATTGGCGTCATCTTATCTTTCCAGGCAGCTATCGGTATGCAGCAGTTTGGAGCGGTCTCCTTTGTCGGACCTCTGGCTGCTTTGGGAATTGTGTGAGAAATGGGGCCTTTAATTACCGCTATTTTGTTAACAGGACGTTCATCTGCTGCGTTTGCAGCAGAAATCGGAACTATGACCGTCAATAGTGAGGTTGATGCATTGGTATCTGGTGGTCTAAGCCCCATACGGTTTTTAGTTGTACCACGCGTTCTGGTAGGCATCTTAGTTGCGCCTATTTTGACCTTGTATGCCGATATCGTCAGTATTTTTTCTTCGATGTTGACGATGCTGATTTACGGTATACCGTTCGTTAATTTTTATAACGGCATGCTTTCAGCGGTAGATATTGAGGATATTGGTTTAGGATTAATCAAGGCAACGCTGTTTGGTGTTGTCGTATCAGCGGTTGGATGTTTGCGGGGTATGCAGACTGGTAATGGTGCGGCAGCAGTGGGTATTTCAGCAACATGCGCTGTAGTGAGCAGCATTGTTTTAATCGTGATGGTCGACGGAATTTTTGCCTTCATTTCCTATAAGACAGGTTTCTGATGAATACGCCCGCAAAATCCCAATACGCGATTGAAGTTCAAAACCTCACTGTGGGTTACGGCTCAAATGTTCTTATGCAGAATCTTAATTTCAACGTGAATTACGGTGAAATTTTTGTGATTTTAGGCGGCTCTGGTTGCGGCAAGTCTAGTCTATTAAAAAATCTATTTGGGCTTTATCAGCCGCTATCAGGCGATGTGCTTATTGAGGGGCAGAATATCACCACTGCGCTTGGTGCAGAGCGCCAGAAGATCATGACAAGCTTTGGTGTGATGTATCAGCAAGGGGCATTATTTGGCTCCATGAATTTGCTAGATAACGTGACTTTGTTCATGCAGGAATATACGCAGTTGACCCAGCCGCAAATGGACCTGCTAGCCCGTTGCAAATTGGATTTAGTGGGGTTCTTACCTTATGAGAACTATATGCCTAGTGAAATTAGCGGTGGCATGCAAAAACGTGCAGCGATTGCCAGGGCAATGGCTCTGGATCCAAAAATATTATTTTTAGATGAGCCTTCTGCAGGCTTAGATCCTATTACATCTGCCGATCTCGATAGCACTATTTTGGATTTATCAAAGAATTTAGGCATCACTTTTGTCATTGTTTCGCATGAGCTTGCCAGTATTTACGCTATTGCCGACAAAGTCATTATGTTGGATAAAGGCGCAAAGGGCATCATCGCTGAGGGTGACCCTAAAGTTTTACGTGATACCAGCAAAGATCAACGGGTTCATCAATTCTTCAATCGCATTATGAACAAGGACGCAGCATGAGTAATAATTCAAATCCCAATTATTTCCGCTTAGGCGTATTTGTGCTCGCAGCAATTGGCGGGCTGATTGCTGTGATTCTCATATTTGGTGGTGGAAAAATCTTCCAAAAATCTTTTATGGTTGAAACGTATATCAAGTAATCGGTTACAGGGTTGAATGCCGGAGCTGCTGTACGCTTCCGTGGCATCAATATTGGTCAAGTAACGACGATTGGTTTATCAGGCGATATTTACGAAAGTGATATTCCGTTTCATGATCGTCGTCAGTAATCGTAGGCAGGATGCAAATTTTTGGCGATAAAGTAAATGCCGACCAAATTAATGAATTTGTGAGAAACCATTTGCGTGCTCGTGTGAAATCGATGGGTATTACGGGCGTGAATTACATTGAGTTTGATTTTGTCTCTAGCACAGCTGATACGCAGATACTGCCGTATTCGTGGGAGCCGGATTACCCAGTTATCCCTTCAATGCCAAATCAGGCTGATGAAATCATCTCCGGCATTCAAAAACTCATCGGCGCTCTGAATGATATGAATGTCGATGGTACTCAGAAAAAAATAGATACATTGCTTAATAATCTGAATACTGTAATGGCTGGAGATGGCAAGGGTAATGAGGGCTTCATTGATTCAGTGAAGCAGTTGAATGTGATATTGACTCGTATTAATAAAGTGACTGATAAAGACGAATTAAATGTCTTAATGCGTGAATTGGTTGGGGCCATTGTTTCTCTGCGGCAGACGATTACCAGCATGCAGGGAGATACGCATTACACGATCGAGAACTTAAAACAAACTAGCGAACAGTTAAATGAATTAAGTCGTATCGCTAGCCAGTCACCATCGAGCCTAATCTGGGGCGAGCCACCTGCGAAGATTACTCTTCCCATGAATGGTACCCAAGGCTAGCCAGGAGCAAATAAATGATTAACTTTTTACTTTTATGTGCCACCGCTGGTTTATTGACAGCTTGTTCTTTGCCAACCCGTGCCCCAGTTACGCCAACGAGTTGGGTGGTAATGCCTGAGCGAACAGGCGCACCTCTGAAGCCTCGTACAGATTTTTGGCTTAAGGTTGCTTCTGTTACAGTGGCACCGCCATTCGATACTAAATCTTTGGTTTATCGCTTAGGCGATACGCGGTATGAGAAAGACTTCTACAACGTGTATGCAACGATTCCTTCAGAGATGATTGGTAGCGCTGAGCGTCAATGGTTAAACAAAGCCAATATTTTTCTGCAGCGGTTGGTGACAGCAATAGCCTCTTTTCTTGTTATACCCTGCAGGCACCAGTCAATGAATTCTATGGCGATTACCGAACAAAACCTGAGGCGGTTGTTAGTGTTGAGTTTTTCCTTTCAGTGGAGTACGGAGGTAAGAATGGCAATCCCTTGATTGGTGCAAATCGCTACACCAAGCGTGTGGCTCTCAAAGACAATACACCTGAAGCTGTGATATTAGGTCAACAAGAAGCGCTGTCAGAAATCTTCAAGGAGTATATGAGGCGCAACTTTATCAATATGCTGGAAGTTTGCCTAAACCACTAGGACAGTAATTCGATGAAATTGTATTTATCTCAAGTCGCTCTGAAGAGAGTCGCATGTGCAGCTACTTTTGCGCCGCTGGCTCTTGCGAGCTTTGGAAATATTCATGCTTAAAACTTTCCGGCGAAGCCAATTCACTTAATTGTCCCATTTGCACCCGGTGGAAGTACCGACATCATTGCCCGAGCGGTAGGCGACGCTTTGGGTCGCCAATTAGCTCAGCCAGTAATCGTTGAAAACAAAGCGGGTGGGTAGAGGCTCCATTAGTGCCCTAGAGGTCATGCGTGCTCCTAAAGATGGTTACACCATTGGTATGGCTACCGTATCCACAACGGCTGCTAATCCTGCTATTAACCCGAAGATTGGATATGACCCAGTCACTGATCACTGCAATTAGTAATATTGCAGCTACTCCCAACATCATCGCTGTTAATCCATCCTTCCCAGCAAAGGATTTTAAAACGTTTATGCAGGTTTTGAAAGAAAGTCCTGGCAAATATTCCTACTCAAGCTCTGGCACTGGTGGGATTGGTCATCTGCAAACCGAGCTCTTTAAGAGTTTGACTGGCGTATTCATTGTTCATATCCCTTATCGTGGCGCTGGTCCCGCTTTGGCAGATACGGTGGGAGGCCAAGTATCTATGATTTTTGATAACTTGCCATCTTCATTGCCGTTTATAAAAGATGGCAAGTTAGTCCCAATCGTTGCTGCTGCTCCAAAACGCTTAGCCCAATTACCTAATGTCCCCACTTTTGCTGAAGTGGGTTTAGCGCTTGTCAATCGTATGGCTTACTATGGATTATTAGGGCCTGCTGGTATACTAAAAGATGTTGTCGAAAAATACAATGTGGCTCTTCAAAAAGGTGGTTTTCCGACCCTGCCGTGAAGAAAAGAATTGAAGATATCGGTTCAATTATTAATGTAAATGGTTCTGAAGCCTTTGCAAAAGAAATTAAGGCGGAATACACCGTCTATAAAGAGGTTGTTGCCAAGCAAAAACTGCAGCTTGATTAAAAAATATAAATATAAGTTGTTGGAGATCAAATGAATTTAGGAATACAGGGGAAGGTTGCCTTGGTCTTGGCTTCTAGCCGTGGATTGGGGCAGGCGAGATGGCCGTATCTTTGGCGAGAGAGGGTGTCAACGTTGCTGTAACTGGTCGCAATGAAGATGGCTTGCAACAATCGATTAGATTAATCGAGGCGGCGGGTGGAAGAGCTATTGCGCTCAATTGGGATTTGACCGACTTATCAGTGATTGATAGTTTGGTCTCAAAAGTAGAAAAAGAGCTCGGACCCATTGTATTTTGATTAACAATACTGGCGGTCTGCCTCCGACAACGGCAGTTGGACAAGACCCCGCATTGTGGCAAAAAAGTTTTAACGATATGGTGATTTCGCTGATTGCCATTACCGATCGCGTTTTGCCTGGAATGCGTCAACGAAGATGGGGCCGCATTATTACTAGCACTACATCTGGTGCTATTGCTCCTATCAAAATTGGCTGTCTCCAATACATTGCGTGCCGCACTCTTGGCGTGGTCCAAGACGCTTGCGGCGGAAGTGGCAGCAGAGGGGTGTTACGGTGAATATCATCATGCCTGGAAGGGTGGCTACTGATCGCCTAAGGCAGTTGATGAGGCCCGTGCTAAACGTGAAGGTATTTCTTATGAGGATGTTGTTAAGGATAGCTTGAAACAAATCCCCATGGAAAGATGCAGTGATCCTCAGGAACATGAGGATACAGCAGCTTTTTTAGCCAGTCAAAACGCTTCCTTTATTACCGGTGCCGTCATGAGGGTTGATGGCGGACAAATTCAGGCAATTTGATTCAGAATATTTTTCGTTTCTTTGGGTTAATTAGGCGGGATTTGCGCTCGAGAGAGCTCGCTTGGCTATTTGTTGCTTTAACCCTTTCAATTTCTGCGCTATCTAGCGTTAGTTTTCTAGCGGATCGGATGCAGAGGGCATTTGCATTGGATGCTCGACAACTTTTAGTATCTGATTTATTAATTGCCTCTGATCAGCCATTGCCAGCTCGGTTTTTAGAAGAAGCGCAAAGCAGTCATCTGCAAATAGCCCAAACGGTAGTTTTCCCAAGCATGGCTACCGTCGCTTCACATAGCAAATTAGCATCACTCAAAGCGGTAAGCGCTCATTATCCTTTGCGTGGAGCATTGCGCGTACAGACTAGCGCACAGGGCCAAATACTTACCTCAGGACCGCAGCAAGGCTCTGTTTGGGTGGATCCCGCAATGCTAGCGAGTTTGTTTGCCAAAGAGGGTGATGAGATTAAGCTTGGCCAAAAAACGTTTGTGATTGGCGGAATTTTGGAGCAAGAACTAGATCGTAGGGCGGGGTTTATGAATTTTGCCCCTCGGGTGATGATGTCCATAGCTGATTTGGAATCAACTGGTCTGATTGGTCTAGGAAGCAGAGTCACTTATCGACTACTTCTCGTAGGTTCAGATAAGCAAATAAAGTCTTATGAAGTATGGGCTAATCAATTTATTGAGGCTGGGGCAATTAAAGGTGTGCGCATTGAGGCTTTAGAAAATGCCCAACCAATGATGCGCAAAACGCTGGAGCGATCTGATCGATTTTTATCTTTAATTGCACTGTTAACGGCAATGGTTGCTGCGGTGGCAATAGCATTGTCAGCACACCGCTATACCCGCAAACAAGCTGATGCTTGCGCTGTCCTTAAATGCTTAGGGGCTAGTTCAGTGACCATCTTAAAAAGAGAGGGAATCACACTTTTAGCCTTGGGACTTATTGCAGCACTTTTGGGGGCATTGTTGGGGTACCTTGGACAACACATATTAACCCTTCTGTTGGACAATCTAGTGATGTCTGATTTGCCGCAAGTATCGTTTTGGCCTGTTTTATGGAGTGTATTGGTGTCGTGGTGTTTGCTCTTTGGTTTTGTTGGCCCAGCTATTTTTAAATTAGTCAAAGTTTCCCTAATCAGACTAATCAGAAAAGAATTCGATGACCTCGATATATCCACCCTTTGGACTGCTATCTGCGGTTTAGGTACAGCGATTGTATTAAGCATGATTGCGGGGGCTCGCGATTGGGAAATTGGCTCTATGGACTAGCCTTAGTTTTGCTGGAGCAATCATCATTTTTGCTTCTGTTTCATGGTTGCTATTAAAACTCCTCACTAGCATACGTACCCAGCGTTTTGCATTGGGCTTTGTAATACTCTCCCAAGGCCGAAGAACAGGCTTGGTCATTATTCAAATTACGGCCCTAGGTATAGCGCTGATGTCTTTGCTGTTAATTCTTTTATTGCGGGCTGATTTCTTGAGTGCATGGCAAGGCAATATCCCTAGTGATGCACCTAATCGTTTCATGATCAATGTTCAAGACAACCAAAAGCAGGGGCTTATACAATCACTAGTCGATGCGGGTGTTTCAACCCCCCAATTCTTTCCAATGGTGCGGGGACGTTTAATTGAAATCAATGGTAATGAAGTTACTCCCAATAATTATGCTGATGAGAATGCAAGACGCTTAGTAGATCGAGAGTTTAATTTGTCATATTCCGATCGATTGCCAGAAGGCAATCAAATTCTCTCTGGGAAATGGATTGAAGGTGACGCACCCCAAATTTCGATGGAAACAGGCATAGCCAAAACCCTGAAATTAAAGATGGGTGATTTATTAACGTTTGAAGTTGCTGGGGAAAAATCACCGCCCCGATTACTTCTTTGCGAAAACTAGATTGGGGGTCTATGCGCGTTAACTTTTTTGTCATTATGCCTGCCGCCCAATTGAACTCATTACCGCAGTCTTGGATTACTTCATACTTCCAACCACCCAAGAAGGATATATTGGATTTTCAGTTAAGCCAGACTTATCCCAATATTACGATTGTGGATGTTTCTGCTTCTTTGCAACAAATTCAGGGCATTCTCAATAAACTCTCCTCAGCATTAGGCTTGCTTTTGATGTTTACGATTACTGCTGCCATTTTGGTTTTGATGTCGGCCCTTGCCGCCACACAAGAGGAGCGCTCTAGAAATACCGCTTTACTAAAGGCATTGGGTGCTTCACGACATACGCTAGGAAATATTGCTAACCTTGAGTTGTTGATGATTGGTGTAATAACAGGGATGTTGTCTGGCCTAGCGGCTGGATTTGCGGCTTGGGCTTTAGGACGTTATGTAATGGAAATTCAATTTAATGCCTTTGGTGAGGCAGTATTGATGGGTATTTCTTTTGGAGTTATTGCCTGCTTTGCGTCTGGCTATCGCTTTCAGAAACGAATTCAAAAAGCTACTGCAATTGAATGTTTACGTGAAGCTTAGGAAAGTGTTGCTAGATTTTTTAGGTAGCTCTACTAAGCGAGTTCCAGAAAATCGATCTGGCAGACTTTGTCGATATAAAGAGTTTCGTCGATCCAAATGAATGCTTAACGGCCAAATAAATAGTGCCACCGTAAAGAGCATTTCAATGATTTGCCACTTCTCCAAATGAAAAGCCCATTGCAAGATGACGCAGGGTATTAGCCAAAGAGAGCCATAAATATATCGCCAGCAGGCCTGCTTTTTAGTGGGCTGATATCCGTCGCAACCGATCATTTGAACACGCCAGGTTTGCATTGCAAGTGTTTGGCCAGATTTTGTCCAATACCAAACAAAGTAAATGCCTAAAACTGCATAGAGATATAGAAAAGTAAGCCAACTTGGTAAGGCAGCACCAAACAGAATCCCAAGCATTAGATTGGGAACTAGGAAAGTAAGTGCGATTACACCTAATAAGACCAATTGTTCGTAGAGGCAGCAAGACACTCTGCGCCAAAATTTGGGCGAAGGTAATACATTGAGCTCAGCAGGCGTCATAAGCTAATACTTTATTGAGACTCTGCGCTAGATGAAGCTGGAGGCGTTGGTTCCACAGGAGTGGCTCTAGGTCTTGGGGCTGGTGGTGTAGGGGTAGTCTTTTGCTTAATGGCATGTTGCTGGAGTGTTGGAGCATTATAGCGTTCGGCTTTTTCTTAACCTCCATCTTGGCTAATTTTTTCTTTTGTTCATCGCTCAATTTTTGATATGCACTCCAAGCCTCAGCTTTTTTCTCGGCCGGGAACTTAAGACTACTCAGATAGTTTTCGCGCGCAATACGATGATCTTTTTGCGAAAGATTTGACCAACCCGTCATCCGAGATTGAAGGCGTTCTTGGTCTTGCAACCTCATTTTGGGGTAGATATTGGCGACCTGAATCCATTTTTACGACTATCAGGCAGCATGTAGTCCCAATCGCTTTCTAGTGGGGCCAGAATTTTTTGTTGCACGGGTTTAAGACTTTCCCATGTCCCATCAGGTTTCTTTTCAGGTATGGCGGTAGATTTGCCATGGGCAGCCGTAGGCGCTGGTTGAGAATACGCTGGTGATAAATGAGATGTGTAGCAAGCTACTATCAGCGTAAGGCTGATAGCAATGTGCGTTCTAGTAGTCCGCGGCATCAAACGAACTTTATTTAGTTGCTTTGAACTGGATCAGTGGAGCTATCGGATTCGGAGAGAGGGCCGTTTTTAAGAAACGCCATAAATCCGTTATCTGCGTAAGCATCAGGAGGTACATCATCGGAAAGCAATGCTGCATCAACCTCTGCGATATCGTTAATTCGCGAATCATCTTGCCATTGCGCAATACCGATAAGGCCAAACACAAGGGCGATAAGAGGAGCAATCCAACCAACGGTATCCTATATTCCATTTGAACCAGAAGTCCAGTTGCGAGCGGGTTCCTGCCAAAACTTGCTTTTGAATGCGTACTTTTTCAGGCTTTCTTGCGGCGATCGCTTTCATGCGGGTTGCATACAGGCGATCCTTGATCTGCTGAGGAATGTGCTGGGTACTTTGACGAAGTAGGGCAGCACTAGCCTGACCAAATTGGTCTACTTGGGTCTCGGTAAATTAGTCATCAAAGTGTTCCACAGCGTAATTCCTTTTAATTTCAATGCTTTAGCTAATGTTTGGGTGGCCCTAGAACAATGGGTTTTGACGCTACCTTCGCTACAACTCATCGCCTGGGCCGTCTCAGTAATATTTAGCTCATCCCAACAACGCATGAGGAAGGCTTCTTGTTGACGTACAGGTAATTTAGATATTTCTGACTCCAAAGCTTGTAAAAGCTGATTTTTTTCAAGTTTTTGAGCACCATCTTGGTGTATTTCGCTGTCATCCGGAGCTGATAGGGACTCCAAAGGGTCAAAATCATCGCCTTCTTCACCCTTTTCCCCATATTAGAAAACAGGGTCACCCAAGTATTTCTAACCTTTTGCCTTCTAAACCAGTCGTGTATTCGATTTTGCAAAATTCGGGTGAATACCAGAGGAAGCTCGGCAGCAGGTCGATCCCCATACTTTTCAGTTAATTTGATCATGGCATCCTGAACAATATCTAACGCCGCATCATCGTCGCGCACGGCGTATACCGTCTGCTTAAACGCACGCTGCTCGACGCTACTCAGAAAGTCAGATAGTTCTTGGGCTGATGCCATGCAATGGATTAGACCTGAATCAGTAGGAATTAAGCCATTTTAGGGGATTGCTATAGAATATAGGGCTTACTACCTAGAATCTCATTCGAAGTGGTTTTTTCCGGTAGCAGCGCCGTTCGAACTCAGGCCAAAAGCAGGAGACAGAACAGACCAAACAATTTTTTGCCGAAAATTGCAAAGGACGAAAGAAAATGAATACAAGCAGCGCCGAATTTTTAGCTTCTAAAGCTATTAAAGACTCAGTAAATACAAATAACGAAATTGCGCCTCCAGAAATGATTGGCGCAGAAATGCTCGTGCAGGCATTGCACAAAGAGGGTGTTGAATATGTTTGGGGTTACCCGGGCGGTTCAGTTCTCTTTATTTATGACGAGATTTTTAAGCAAGACAAGTTTGAACATATTTTGGTTCGCCATGAACAAGCAGCGGTTCATGCAGCCGATGGCTATGCGCGTGCAACTGGTAAGGTTGGAGTTGCACTAGTCACATCTGGTCCTGGCGTAACGAATGCTGTAACTGGTATTGCTGCTGCTTATACCGATTCCATTCCAATGGTCATCATCAGCGGAAATGTACCGACATATGCAATCGGTGAAGATGCCTTTCAAGAGGCCGATACAGTTGGCATTACCCGCCCAGTTGTGAAACACAACTTCCTTGTAAAGGATGTCAAAGACCTTCCATTGGTATTGAAAAAAGTGTTTCATATCGCTCAGACCGGTCGCCCTGGCCCAGTATTGATTGATATTCCGAAAGATGTTTCAGCAGCTAAAGGCCCCTTTGTATATCCAGAGAGTCTCGAGATGCGTTCATACAATCCAGTATTGAAAGGGCATAGCGGTCAGATTCGTAAGGCAGTCGCATTACTGCAGGAGGCAGAACGTCCATACATCTACACCGGTGGTGGCGTTATTCTTTCTGATGCTGCTCCAGAATTAAAAGAGTTTGCTGACCTTTTAGGTTATCCCGTTACCAATACTTTAATGGGTTTGGGCGGCTTTCCAGGCACAAGTCCACAGTTCCTAGGCATGCTCGGAATGCACGGAACTTATGAAGCAAATATGGCGATGCAACACAGTGATGTGTTGATTGCGATTGGTGCACGTTTTGATGACCGTGTGATCGGAAATACATCACACTTTGCAAGTCATCCACGCAAGATCATTCATATTGATATTGATCCATCGGTAATTTCCAAGCGTGTAAAAGTAGATGTGCCCATCGTTGGCAATCTTAAAGAAGTTTTGGTTGAAATAACCACGCAACTTAAAGCATCGGGTCCTCGCAAGAATGGTGACAAAGTTGCCGCATGGTGGGATCAGATTAATGAGTGGCGTAAAAAAGATTGCTTGAAGTACGACGAAGCTTCGCAAATTGTGAAGCCACAGTATGTTGTTCAAAAGCTGTGGGAGCTTACTGGTGGTGATGCTTTTATTTGTTCTGATGTAGGGCAACACCAAATGTGGGCAGCTCAGTTCTACAAGTTCGATAAGCCTCGCCGTTGGATTAACTCTGGCGGTCTTGGCACGATGGGCGTTGGTTTGCCATATGCCATGGGTATCAAGAAGGCATTTCCAGAGCAGGATGTTTTCACCATCACTGGTGAAGGCTCTATTCAGATGTGCATTCAAGAGTTATCAACCTGCAAGCAATACGATACTCCTGTAAAGATTGTGTCATTAAACAATCGCTACTTAGGAATGGTTCGTCAGTGGCAAGAACTCACTTATAACAAACGCTATTCCAGCTCATACATGGATTCATTGCCTGACTTTGTGAAGTTGACAGAAGCGTATGGTCACGTTGGTATGCGGATAGAAAAGAAATCGGATGTCGAAGGTGCTCTCAGAGAGGCGATCCGCCTAAAAGATCGCACTGTATTTATGGATTTCCAGACCGACCCGGAAGAAAACGTTTGGCCGATGGTTCAAGCGGGCAAGGGAATTACTGAAATGCTTTTGGGTAGCGAGGATCTTTAATGCGTCATATTATTGCTGTACTAATTGAGAACGAGCCGGGTGCATTGTCCCGAGTTGTAGGTCTTTTTTCTGCCCGTGGTTACAATATTGATACTTTAAGTGTTGCTCCTACTGAAGATCCATCCCTTTCTCGCATGACGATCGTTACCTTTGGTTCTGATGATGTTATTGAGCAAATCACAAAACACTTGAACCGCTTAGTAGAAGTCGTAAAAGTCTTTGATTTGAGCGAAGGGCCGCATATTGAGCGTGAGCTCATGATGATTAAAGTGCGAGCTGTGGGCAAAGAACGTGAAGAATTGAAGCGTACTACCGATATCTTCCGCGGCCGCATCATTGATGTGACTGATAAGAGCTACACCATCGAGTTAACTGGTGATGGTGCCAAACTGGATGCCTTTATTGATTCGATTGATCGCGCCTCAATCCTGGAGACTGTCCGTTCGGGCGGTTCTGGGATTGGACGTGGCGAGCGCATCCTCAAGGTCTAATTTTTTAACTCATTACTGCATTACTTACATTTTCAATACAAGGAAAGAGCATGAAAGTTTTTTACGATAAAGACGCTGATTTGTCCCTCATTAAGGGCAAGAAAGTCACCATCATTGGTTATGGTTCACAAGGTCACGCACACGCATTGAACCTTAAAGATTCTGGTGTTAACGTTACTGTTGGTTTGCGTAAAGATGGCGCTTCCTGGAGCAAGGCAGCGAATGCTGGTTTGACAGTTAAAGAAGTTGGCGAAGCAGTTAAAGATGCAGACGTAGTTATGATGTTGTTGCCTGATGAGCAAATCGCTGACGTATACAACAAAGCAGTGCATGGCAATATCAAGCAGGGCGCCGCATTGGCTTTTGCCCATGGCTTTAACGTTCATTATGGTCAAGTTCAGCCACGAGCAGATTTGGACGTGATCATGATCGCTCCGAAGGCGCCTGGCCACACAGTGCGTGGTACTTATGCTCAAGGTGGTGGTGCTCCTCATTTGATCGCTGTTTACCAAGACAAATCTGGTTCAGCGCGCGATGTTGCATTGTCATACGCAACTGCAAACGGCGGTGGTCGTGCCGGCATCATCGAAACCAACTTCCGTGAAGAAACTGAAACTGACTTGTTCGGTGAGCAAGCTGTTCTTTGTGGTGGTGCTGTTGAACTTATTAAGGCTGGTTTTGAGACTTTGGTTGAGGCTGGTTACGCTCCTGAGATGGCTTACTTCGAGTGTTTACATGAGCTCAAGTTGATCGTTGACTTGATCTACGAAGGCGGCATTGCTAATATGAACTACTCCATCTCTAATAATGCTGAATATGGTGAGTATGTGGCTGGCCCACGTGTTGTTACAGAAGACACAAAGAATGCAATGCGTCAGTGCTTGAAAGACATTCAAACTGGTGAATACGCGAAGAGCTTCATCCTTGAAAATAAGGCAGGTGCTCCAACATTGATCTCGCGACGGCGTTTGAATGCAGAACATGACATCGAAGTGGTTGGTGCTAAGTTGCGTGCCATGATGCCTTGGATTGCTAAGAACAAGTTAGTGGATCAAACTAAGAACTAAGCATCAAACTAATAGTAGTTAATTAAAAGGCTCAGAACAAAGATGATGTATCCACACCCTATTATTGCGAAAGAAGGTTGGCCCTATTTGGCGTTAGTGGGGGTGGTGACTTTACTTGTCCACTACTTGGGTGGTATTGCATGGTCATGGCCTCTCTGGATTATCTTTATCTTTGTTCTGCAGTTTTTTCGTGACCCTCAGCGCATACCCGCTCTAGGTCGCGACTTTATTCTTTCTCCAGCTGATGGTCGAATTGTGGTTGTGGAAGTTGCTAACGATCCATATGCGGGACGCGAGGCGCTAAAAATTAGCGTATTCATGAACGTATTTAATGTTCATTCCAACCGTAGCGCAGTCAATGGTTTGGTCAAAGAAATCCAATATTTCCCAGGTAAATTTGTGAATGCAGATTTAGACAAGGCATCTACAGAAAACGAACGTAATGCCGTAGTAATTGATGCTAATGGACAGTTGGTAACGCTAGTTCAGGTTGCAGGTTTGATTGCGCGCCGTATTCTTTGCTATATCCATGTTGGCGATCGCCTCAAAGCAGGTGAGCGATATGGATTCATACTTTTTGGTTCAAGAGTGGATGTATATTTACCGTTGACTGCTGAGCCATTGGTTAGCGTTGGTGATAAAGTATTTGCAACAAATACAGCCTTGGCGCGTTTGCCTGGTTTAGACTAATTCAAAATAATATTCACTGGGACATTCTTTGACTACATTTCGCCGTCGTGGTCGCATCGATCGCAGTCGACTTGCGCAGATCCGTAAGCCAACATCTGAAGACCAGTGGGTCGAAGAATTAGGTGATGGAGTTGATTACGAAGTAGAGGAGCTGCATCCGCAAAAGCCTCGCTTGCGTAGTAAGGGCATCTATCTACTCCCCAATGCATTTACTACTGCAGCATTATTTTGTGGCTTCTATGCAATTGTGAATGCCATGAACCACCAGTTTGAGGTTGCGGCGATCGCTATTTTTGCGTCGATGGTGCTCGATGGCATGGATGGTCGCGTAGCTCGCATGACGAATACTCAGAGTACATTTGGCGAGCAGTATGATTCGCTGGCCGATATGGTTTCATTTGGGGTTGCACCTGCGTTAGTAGCTTATGAGTGGGCCTTAAAAGATTTAGGTAAGTGGGGCTGGTTAGCTGCATTTACCTATTGTGCGGGAGCGGCTCTGCGATTAGCGCGTTTTAATGTCAATACGGGTGTTGTCGATAAAAAGTTTTTTCAAGGTTTGCCTAGTCCTGCTGCTGGCGCCTTAATGGCTGGTTTTATCTGGCTGGCAGATGACAATAAGCTACCTGTGCGAGATACAGCTATCCCCTGGGTAACATTTTTTATTGCGGTCTATGCTGGACTAACAATGGTATCTAATGCCCGTTTTTATAGTGGCAAAGCCTTGGACGTTCGTTATCGCGTGCCATTTGGGGTCATGGTTCTAATGATCCTTACTTTTGTCTTGATTTCTTCAAATCCTCCTTTAACTCTATTTGGTCTATTCGTGGTGTACTCAATTTCTGGCTACGTTATTTGGGCTTGGGAAAAATTTAGTGGTAAACGATTTAGCTAAACTGCCATTTTTGGGGTATATTTAATCCATGTTGATCAATTTTGTTACTTTAACCAGCCCTCTTCTGCTAGCACTAAGCCTAAAGCTTGGGACGGGTAAGGCCTGAGTTAATGAGATAAAGATTCATTAGCCGCCACATACCAGCCCCAGTTAATTGCTGGGGTTTTTGTTTTATAAGTTTTTCTAGATATAAGTTCAGCAGTATTTAAAACTGGAGAGTAGTAATGAGCGACAAAGTAATCATTTTTGACACCACCTTACGTGATGGCGAACAATCGCCTGGCGCATCGATGACCAAGGACGAAAAAGTTCGTATTGCGCGTCAATTAGAGCGTCTTAAGGTTGATGTTATCGAGGCGGGTTTTGCTGCTAGTTCTGAAGGTGACTTTCAGGCTATTTCCGCTGTTGCTGCTGTAGTTAAGGATTCAATCGTCTGCTCGTTGGCTCGTGCAAATGATAAGGATATTACTCGTGCAGCCGATGCATTGCAGTCCGCTAAAGCGAAACGTATCCATGCTTTCTTGGCAACAAGTCCTTTGCATATGGCCGTGAAATTACGGATGTCTCCAGAAGAGGTGTTGGAGCAAGCTAAACGCTCTATTTGTTTTGCGCGTAACTTGGCGTCAGATATCGAGTTCTCCGCGGAAGATGGCTATCGTTCAGAAATGGATTTCTTGTGCAGAGTGGTTGAAGCAGTTATTAATGAAGGTGTCTCTACTATCAATATCCCCGATACCGTGGGCTATGCCACTCCAGAGTTGTATGGTGAGTTTATTAAAACCTTGCGTACTAGAGTGCCCAATTCAGATAAGGCTATTTGGTCTGTGCATTGCCATAATGATTTAGGAATGGCTGTTGCAAACTCTTTGGCTGGTGTAAAAATTGGTGGCGCCCGTCAAATTGAATGCACGATCAACGGCTTGGGTGAACGAGCTGGCAACACTGCATTAGAAGAAATTGTGATGTCTTTGCGCACCCGTAAGGATTATTTTGATATGGTGTGCGGTATTGATGCTACCCAAATTGTTCCTGCATCTAAATTCGTTTCACAAATTACCGGTTTTGTTGTTCAACCCAATAAAGCAGTAGTTGGTGCAAATGCTTTTGCTCACACTTCTGGAATACATCAAGACGGCATCTTAAAAAACCGTGATACCTACGAAATCATGCGTGCTGAAGATGTAGGTTGGTCGGCAAACAAAATCGTATTGGGTAAATTATCTGGGCGTAACGCCTTTAAACAAAGATTGCAAGAGTTGGGTATTGCTGTTGAAGCTGAGGCTGATTTAAATGAGGCATTTGCTCGATTTAAAGCACTGGCAGATCAAAAGTCAGAGATTTTTGATGAGGATATTATTGCCATCATGTCTGATTTAGCCGCTGCTGAAGAGGGTGAGCACTATAAATTTATTTCATTAAGTCAGCATTCTGAAACTGGTGAACGTCCTAAGTCACGTGTCACCTTTCGGATAGGTGATAAAGAAATAAGCTCAGAGGCTGAAGGTAATGGACCAGTTGATGCTAGCTTGAATGCTATCGAAGAGATAGCTAAGAGTGGTGCGGAGCAATTGCTGTATTCGGTGAATGCCATTACTTCCGGCACGCAGTCTCAAGGTGAGGTGGCTGTGCGTTTAGCGAAAGATGGGCGAATTGTGAATGGTGTTGGTACAGACCCAGACATCGTTGCAGCATCAGCAAAAGCGTATTTGTCAGCGTTGAATAAATTACACGACCCTAGTCAGACTAAGCTCAATGCGCAAATGACTCCCTAATTTCGAGAGCCATTCACATTAGATATTATTTATTTAATTCGGTATTTTTATAGTACTTAGTGCCTTTGCGGGTGATTTCAGCGGCAAGGCCTGAGTCTGTTAGTTGATACATCAGGACTCCTGGTATATGGGCTTCTTGCTAGCTTTGTCGATAACTACGCCACTTCCGGTTCCACCACCAGCGATCAAGATTTTCATGCCAAAGTTGCTGAACGTTGCATAACCCGCTGATCTCTCAACGAGCTCTCTGGCTTTTGGCTGCACTTCATAGCGCTGTTTCAAAGTGGCTTGATTCTTGGTTAGGATTTCTTGGCGTTGTTCGTCAACGCTTTTGCTATCCCCAAAAAAGTTGCCAAACTGTGCAAAGGCCGGTTGGAGTAGGTTAAATCCGAGTAAAAGAGTGATGATGATTGAGCGAAAAATTAAGGGCATATATTGTAAGTTGTTGTTTATAAATGGAAATTATTTAAAGTCTTGTAAAACAGATAATACAGGATATTGGCTCTTTATTGATTCTTCTCCATATGACTCTTAGCTCTGATACAATTCGATGGCCTTGATTTATAAAGCTTTTTTGTTTTTTGTTAATCGCACAACACAAATTGGGTGAAAGCTCACGTGTTCGCAAGTTAGGAGTATTAAAAATGGCAGTTGCTGATATTAAAACGGCGGAAATCGTCAAAGAAAACGCGCGCAGCGCAAACGATACGGGCAGTCCTGAAGTTCAGGTTTCTTTGCTCACAGCACGTATCAATGAATTAACTCCCCATTTCAAGGCTAACGCTAAAGATCATCACAGCCGTCGTGGTTTGTTGAAGATGGTTTCACGTCGCCGTCGCCTTTTGGGTTACCTCAAGGGTAAAGGTTTGGACCGCTATCGCGCATTGATCGAGAAATTAGGTCTCCGTAAGTAATTCTTATCGGTATGCAATGCCATCTATCTTAGGATTGTTTCTTTATAGAATTAGCCTTAAGCAGATGGCATGTTTTTTGGGCGCTTCAAGATCATTTGTGTAGGGGATTGTGTCATTCCAATGGGTTTCTGAGTGTAGTTCAGAGTCTCCCTGGAAGGGCATCCCTTGTGATCCTAAATCGCTCCAGTGTTGTCATGACACTGTTTTATCCCACGACAAGCGCAATGCTCATGTGAGTTTTGCGTGAACAATTTGGAGAAGATCAGAATGATTATGTTTAAAAAGGCAGTAAAGAGTTTTCAATGGGGCAATCATCAGGTAACTATGGAAACAGGCGAGATTGCTCGTCAAGCTGGTGGTGCTATAATCGTTAACGTAGACGACACAGTAGTAATGGGTACAGTAGTTGCTTCTAAGTCTGCAAAGCCAGGCCAATCATTTTTCCCGCTCACAGTGGATTACTTAGAGAAGACATACGCTGCAGGCAAGATCCCTGGTGGCTTCTTCCGTCGCGAAGGTCGTCCATCTGAGGGTGAGACTTTGATCTCCCGCCTGATTGACCGCCCATTGCGTCCTTTATTCCCAGAGGGTTTCTTGAACGAAGTTCAAGTAGTGGTGCATGTGTTGTCGATCAACCCTGACGTTCCGTCTGATATTCCTGCATTGATCGCAGCTTCTGCAGCTTTGGCAGTTTCAGGCATTCCTTTTGCTGGTCCAGTGGGTGCTGCACGTGTTGGTTACGCAAACGGCCAATACCTTTTGAACCCAACTCGTACAGAGCAAGCTACTAGCGAGCTCGATTTAATCGTTGCCGGTACTCAGGCTGCTGTGTTGATGGTTGAATCAGAAGCCAATCAATTATCTGAAGAAGTAATGCTAGGTGCTGTTGTATACGGTCATGACCAAACGCAAACAGCGATCAACGCTATTAATGATTTAGTTCGTGAAGCTGGCAAACCAGAGTGGGATTGGACTGCTGCACCAAAAGATGAGCCATTTATCGCTAAGGTAACTGCATTGGCTGAAGCGCCATTGCGTGAGGCTTATCAGATTCGCCAAAAGGGTGCTCGTTCAGACAAGCTCAAAGAAATTTCTAAAGAAGTATTGGCTAAGTTATCTGAAGAGGGTGATGTTGATGCCGTTGCTATTAGCGACATCATGTTTGAAATTGAGGCGAAGATTGTTCGTAGCCAAATTTTGAACGGTGAGCCACGTATTGATGGTCGTGATACACGTACTGTTCGTCCAATTGAGATTCGTAACGGAGTATTACCGCGTACACACGGTTCTGCATTGTTTACTCGCGGTGAAACTCAAGCGTTGGTTGTTGCTACATTGGGCACTGCACGTGACGAACAAATTATTGATGCGCTAGAAGGTGAATACCGCGATCGCTTCATGTTTCACTACAACATGCCTCCATTTGCTACTGGCGAAACTGGCCGTGTAGGTAGCCCAAAGCGTCGCGAAATCGGTCATGGCCGTCTAGCTAAGCGTGCATTAATTCCAGTATTGCCAAGCGCTGAAGACTTTGCTTACAGCATTCGCGTAGTTTCAGAAATTACTGAATCTAATGGTTCATCTTCAATGGCTTCTGTTTGCGGTGGCTGTTTAGCAATGATGGATGCCGGTGTTCCAGTTAAAGCGCACGTAGCTGGTGTTGCCATGGGCTTAATCCTAGATGGCAATCGTTTTGCTGTATTGACCGATATCTTAGGTGATGAAGATCACTTAGGCGACATGGACTTCAAAGTAGCGGGTACTGCTAACGGCATTACCGCACTCCAGATGGACATCAAGGTTCAAGGCATTACTAAAGAAATTATGCAAGTTGCTTTAGCGCAAGCTAAAGAAGGCCGCTTACATATCTTGAGCAAAATGCAAGAAGCGATGGGTTCGGTCCGTGCGGAATTGTCAGCTCATGCTCCACGCATGGTTTCTTTCAAGATCCATCCGGACAAGATTCGTGAAGTGATTGGTAAGGGCGGCGCAACTATTCAAGCGCTAACCAAAGAAACAGGTTGCAGCATCGATATTAAAGATGATGGCACTGTAACGATTGCTTCTACTTCCGCCGAAGGTAAGGCTGAAGCTAAAGCGCGCATTGAAGGTATTACAGCAGAAACTGAAGTAGGCAAGATCTATGAAGGTCCGGTTGTGAAATTGCTCGAATTCGGTGCTTTAGTAAACATTCTCCCTGGAAAAGACGGTCTTTTGCACATCTCTGAAATCTCTAGTGAGCGTGTAAAAGAAGTGAAAGATTATTTAGCAGAAGGCCAAATAGTTCGCGTGAAGTTATTGGCTGCAGATGAGCGTGGTCGTTTACGTTTGTCACTCAAAGCCGCTATGGCGGATGAGGGTGGCACAATTGCTCCTTTAGCGGGCGCTACAAAAGTTGCTGCTGAAGCGGTGCCGACTTCTGGCGAATCTGTTTAAGTAAAGCAATGGGCAGGAATATATATGCGCGTAATTGAAATCAAAGAATTTGGCGCTCCAGAAATGCTGGTGCCAAGCAATCGCCCTGATCCAGCAGCTCCAGCTGTTGGATCAGGTGAAATTTTGATTAAGGTTTTAGCAGCTGGAATTAATCGTCCTGACGTTTTGCAACGTAAAGGTCACTATCCAGTGCCAGCGGGCGCATCAGATATTCCTGGTCTTGAAACGGCTGGCGAAATTGTTGGTGGTGATTTATCCCATGCGGATAATCTATTTGGCCTAAAGTTTGGAGATAAAGTATGTGCCTTGGTTCAGGGCGGAGGATACGCAGAATTGTGTACCGCCCCCATTGCTCAGTGCTTACCTTACCCAAGCGGCTTTAGTGATCAAGAAGCGGCTGCCTTGCCGGAAACTTTCTATACTGTGTGGAGCAGCGTTTTCATGCGAGGTGAATTATCTGAAGGCGAAACATTATTGGTTCAAGGTGGCTCTAGCGGAATCGGAGTCACTGCCATTTTGATTGCTAAGGCATTGGGTCACAAAGTGCTTGTAACGGCCGGCACTGATGAAAAGTGCACCGCTTGTGTTGCTTTGGGCGCTGATCTTGCAATTAATTACAAGACGCAAGATTTCGTTGAAGAGATCAAGAAGGCAACCGATGATAAAGGCGTTAATGTTGTGCTGGATATGGTTACTGGTGCTTATGTCCAAAAAGAAATTGATTGTTTAGCAGATGACGGCCACATCGTGATCATCACTATTCAAGGCGGCTCAAAAGCGGAAGTAAGTACAAATCAGATTTTGCGTCGACGTTTGACGATTGCTGGTTCAACCCTACGTCCTCGTCCAGTCTCATTTAAGAAGCAAATTACTAACAACTCTTTGAGCATGTTTGGCCTTTACTTAATGCCGGCAAACTCAAACCGGTCATTTATAAAACATTTACGCTTGATCAGGCGGCTGATGCACACGCATTAATGGGGTCATCTGAGCATGTGGGCAAAATCGTTTTAACCGTATAGAAATTTTATAAATACCTATGCGACCACTCATCGTTATCGGCAACTGGAAAATGAATGGCAGTCTTGCAAGTAATCAAGACTGGATTAAATCCGTTGCACGTGGCATGGAGAGCGGGATGCCATCAGGTCGTAAATATGCGGTATGCCCACCGTTTCCTTTCTTGCAGCAATGTGCCAATTTGATTGCTGAACATTCTTTGGTATTTTTAAGTCTAGGTGCACAAGATGCCTCGGCTCATAGCTCAGGCGCCTATACCGGCGAGGTCGCTGCTTCAATGTTGAAAGAGGTAGGATGCACCTATGTCATTGTTGGTCATTCTGAGCGTCGACAAATGCATCAAGAGGTTGATGAAGCGGTTGCTGCAAAAGCCCTTCAGGTGTTGGATAACGGTATGACTCCAGTAATTTGCGTTGGTGAAACTGCAGATGAAAGAAATTCAGGTAGAGCGGAAAAAATTGTTTGTGCTCAGATTGCAAAGCAAGTGAGTGTACTGCAAGACCGACTTGCGGATTGTTTGATTGCTTACGAGCCAGTATGGGCGATTGGAACTGGTAAGGTTGCTAGTGCCCAAGTAGCTCAAGACATGCATCGCGCTATTCGTCTGCAATTAGCTGAATTTAATGAGGATGTAGCTTCTCATGTAGGGATTTTGTATGGCGGCAGTGTCAAGCCTGACAATGCCGTTGAATTATTTGCCATGCCTGATATTGATGGGGGATTGGTTGGGGGTGCTTCATTGAATCCTCAAGACTTTTTAGCCATTTGCCAGGCATAGATTTTTTATTTGGAGATAAGCCGTGGAATGGTTTAAGACTTTATTGATCGTGTTGCAGGTAATTTCAGCCCTAGCTGTGATTCTTTTGGTTTTATTGCAGCAAGGTAAGGGTGCTGACATGGGCGCTGCTTTTGGTTCTGGAGCATCGGGCAGCCTCTTTGGTGCTAGTGGTTCTGCTAACTTTCTATCTCATGCAACTGCTATTTTTGCTGCTGTTTTCTTTGTTTGCACGCTTGGCATTACTTGGATTGGCAATAAGAAAGAAGTTAGTCCTGGCGTGCTTTCTGGGACGGTTGCACCTGTTGTGACTCCTGCTGCGCCTGTAGTGCCGGCACAAGATCCGGCTAAACCAGCAGTTCCTAAGTAAAACAGTAGGTTTTTACAGTTTTTTTGCCCAGATTTTGGGGTAGTGCACTTGTGCAATGCAGTAGAATTGATGGGTTTTGCAAGATGCCGACGTGGTGAAATTGGTAGACACGCTATCTTGAGGGGGTAGTGGCTTAGGCTGTGCGAGTTCGAGTCTCGCCGTCGGCACCAAAAAGTAGTATTGCTAAGGGTTTTTGCTCTAAATCAATACTTTATGTAGTGGAATAATTAATAATTTGCTGCTTTTAGGAATTACTAGATAAACAGGGCTATTTTGAATCTCGCTAATTACTTTCCTGTTCTGCTTTTCATCCTCGTAGGTATTGGGGTGGGATTAGTCCCCATGTTCCTCGGAAAAATTTTGGCTCCTTCGAAGCCAGACGCTGAAAAACTGTCTCCCTATGAGTGCGGTTTTGAAGCTTTCGAAGATGCGCGTATGAAGTTCGACGTGCGCTACTACCTAATTGCTATTCTCTTCATCCTTTTTGACCTAGAAACTGCATTCCTATTCCCATGGGGTGTGGCGTTACGTGACATCGGATGGCTTGGCTACGCCTCTATGGTGATTTTCCTCTTGGAATTCATTGTGGGATTTGTATATATCTGGAAAAAGGGCGCTCTCGACTGGGAGTGATAGATATGGCATTAGAAGGCGTTCTCAAAGAAGGATTTGTTACTACTACTGCGGATCAGTTGATTAACTGGACGCGTAATGGTTCCCTGTGGC
Organism: Polynucleobacter necessarius; assembly: GCF_900095205.1. NCBI lineage: Bacteria > Pseudomonadati > Pseudomonadota > Betaproteobacteria > Burkholderiales > Burkholderiaceae > Polynucleobacter > Polynucleobacter necessarius. The sequence goes on from NZ_LT606951.1 coordinate 916,869, forward strand.
CCATGACTTTCGGACTTGCATGCTGCGCGGTTGAGATGATGCATGCAGGCGCATCCCGTTATGACTTAGATCGTTTTGGCGTCGTTTTCCGCCCATCACCACGTCAATCAGATTTAATGATTGTGGCTGGTACCTTGTGCAACAAAATGGCTCCTGCCTTGCGGAAGGTTTATGACCAAATGCCTGAGCCGCGCTGGGTGATTTCAATGGGCTCATGTGCGAATGGTGGCGGCTACTACCATAACTCTTATTCAGTAGTTCGCGGTTGTGATCGTATTGTGCCAGTGGATATTTATGTTCCTGGCTGTCCTCCTACTGCAGAGGCGTTGATCTATGGAATCATTCAGTTGCAATCCAAGATCGCCCGCACCAGCACTATTGCGAGGAAGGCTTAAATCATGTCAGATCGTCTAATTCAATTAGCCGCTAATTTAGAAAAAGTTTTAGGTAAGCGCGCTCAATCGATTGAAGTTGCGCTGGGTGAAGTTACCATTGTTGTCAATGTAGACAACTATTTTGAGTCAGCCATACTATTGCGTGATGACCCATTGCTCGCCTTTGAGCAATTGATTGATCTCTGCGGTGTTGACTATCAAGATTTCCGCGATGGCGCCTGGAGTGGTCAGCGTTTTGGTGTTGTGAGTCACCTGCTATCACTTGAGCACAACTGGCGCCTGCGTGTACGCGTATTTGCACCAGACGATAGCTATCCTTTAGTAGCATCAATTACACCAGTATGGAATTCAGCTAACTGGTTCGAGCGTGAAGCATTTGACCTCTATGGCATCTTGTTTGAAGGTCATGATGGTTTACGTCGTATTCTGACTGATTACGGCTTTATTGGCCATCCATTTAGAAAAGATTTCCCGATCAGTGGCAATGTAGAAATGCGCTATGACCCAGAGTTGAAGCGTGTGGTTTATCAGCCTGTCACGATTGAGGCTCGAGAAATTACTCCACGCATTGTTCGTGAAGAGCAGTATGGAGGACCGGTTTAAGTCATGGCTCAAATTAAGAATTACACCCTCAATTTTGGTCCTCAGCATCCTGCTGCGCACGGCGTATTGCGCTTAGTGCTTGAGCTCGACGGTGAAGTGATTCAACGCGCTGATCCCCATATTGGTTTATTGCACCGCGCGACAGAAAAATTAGCTGAAACACGTACTTGGATTCAAAACGTTCCCTATATGGATCGTTTGGATTACGTTTCAATGATGTCTAACGAACATGCTTATGTATTAGCTATTGAAAAGTTACTACAGGTTGATGTTCCTTTGCGTGCTCAATATATTCGTGTGATGTATGACGAGTTAACACGTCTATTGAATCATTTACTCTGGATTGGTTGTCATGGGCTAGACGTTGGCGCAATGGCAGTCTTTTTATACGCCTTCCGTGATCGTGAAGATATTTTTGATATGTATGAAGCAGTATCTGGTGCACGTATGCACGCAGCTTACTATCGTCCAGGAGGCGTCTATCGTGACTTGCCAGATCAAATGGCTCAGTACACGAAGAACAAAATTCGCAGTGCATCCGCTATCAAGCGTTTGAATGAAAACCGAAGTGGAACTTTGTTGGACTTCATTGAGCAATTTACGAATGGCTTTGACGCCAATGTTGATGAGTATTGCAATCTCTTGACGGATAACCGTATTTGGAAACAGCGACTAGTCAATATCGGCATTGTTACTCCTGAGCGCGCATTACAACTTGGCTTTACTGGCCCAATGTTGCGTGGTTCTGGTATCGAGTGGGATTTGCGCAAGAAACAACCCTACGAAGTCTATGACTGTTTAGATTTTGATATTCCAGTTGGTATGAATGGAGATTCTTACGACCGCTATTTAGTACGCATGGAAGAGATGCGTCAATCCAATCGCATCATTAAACAGTGCGTAGCATGGTTGAAGGCTAATCCAGGTTCTGTGATGAGTGATAACCATAAGGTTTCTCCGCCGAAGCGCGTCGATATGAAAACCAATATGGAAGAATTGATTCACCATTTCAAACTCTTTACTGAAGGCATTCACGTCCCTGATGGTGAGGCTTACTCAGCTGTTGAACATCCTAAGGGCGAGTTTGGAATCTACTTAATTTCAGATGGTGCTAATAAGCCTTATCGCATGAAGATTCGCGCCCCTGGTTTTGTACATCTTTCCGCAATGGATGAGATGTCTCGTGGGCATATGTTGGCCGATGCGGTAACCATTATTGGTACCCAAGATATTGTGTTCGGGGAGATTGACCGCTAATTCAGCGTGCCAAGGAATATTTAATGACTACTCTTCAACTATCCGAAAAGACCTTAGCTGATATTCATCGCAATATCGCCAAGTACCCACCAGAGCATAAACAGTCTGCAGTGATGGCTTGTTTGATCGCAGCGCAAACAGAGGTGGGCTGGGTTTCCCCAGAGGTGATCGAAACCATTGCACAAATTTTAGAGATGCCGAGTATTGCTGTTGATGAAATAGCTACTTTCTACAACATGTACAACACCAAAAAAATTGGTAAATACAAATTGGTAATCTGTACTAATTTGCCATGTCAATTAACCCATGGTGAGACAGCTGCAACCTATTTAAAAGAAGCGCTTGGGATTGGCTACAACGAAACCACTCCATGCGGTACCTTTACCCTAAAAGAGGGTGAGTGCATGGGTGCGTGCGGTGACTCACCGGTGATGTTGGTGAATGACAAGCGCATATGTAGTTTTATGAGCAAAGAAAAGATTGATGCTTTGTTAAATGAACTCCGTGCAGAAGGGAAAGCAGCATGACCAGCCTGCACGATCGCCATATCAAGCCTTTAATTCTTGCTGGATTGAATGGTGAAAACTGGCGTTTAAAAGATTACGAAAGCCGTGGCGGCTATCAGCAATTACGTCGTTTGATTAACGATAAAGTTGCACCAGATTCCATCATTGCAGAATTAAAAGCATCCTCATTACGTGGCCGTGGAGGCGCAGGATTTCCAACAGGTTTGAAGTGGAGCTTTATGCCACGTCAATTTCCTGGTCAAAAATATTTGGTTTGTAATAGTGATGAAGGTGAGCCAGGTACTTTTAAAGACCGCGACATCATGCGTTACAACCCGCATGCCTTGATTGAGGGAATGATCATTGGTGCATACACCATGGGCATCTCTACTGGATACAACTATATCCACGGTGAAATTTGGGAAGTGTATTCACGTTTTGAAGAGGCTCTTGAAGAGGCTCGCGCAGCTGGCTATTTAGGCGATAAAATTCTAGGAAGTGATTTCTCATTCCAGCTGCATGCCGCTCCAGGTTGGGGCGCATATATATGTGGTGAAGAGACTGCATTGCTTGAGTCTTTAGAGGGAAAGAAAGGCCAGCCACGCTTCAAGCCTCCATTTCCTGCAAGTTTTGGTTTGTACGGCAAACCGACAACTATTAACAATACCGAAACATTTGCTGCGGTGCCATTTATCTTGGCAATTGGCGGACAGGCTTATCTAGATCTTGGCAAGCCTAATAATGGTGGCACAAAGATATTCTCAATTTCTGGTGATGTAGTTCATCCTGGAAATTATGAGATCCCATTGGGTACGCCATTTGCAGAGCTATTAAAGCTTGCTGGCGATATGCGTGATGGTAAAGCCTTGAAAGCAGTTATTCCTGGCGGATCTTCATCGCCTGTTGTGCCTGGCGCACAAATGATGGATCTAACGATGGATTATGACAGCATTGCTAAAGCAGGCTCCATGTTGGGGTCCGGTGCTGTGATTGTGATGAATGAAACGCGTTGTATGGTTCGCGCATTAGAGCGTCTGTCTTACTTCTATCACGAAGAATCATGCGGTCAATGCACTCCATGTCGTGAAGGTATTGGTTGGTTATGGCGCATTGTTCACCGTATTGAGCATGGTGAGGGACGTCCAGAGGATATGGATCTGCTAAATGATGTAGCAGCCAATATTCAAGGTCGTACGATTTGCGCGTTAGGTGATGCAGCTGCTATGCCCGTACGTGGCATGTTGAAGCATTACATGGATGAGTTTGCGTATCACGTAGAACATAAGCGCTGCTTAGACTCTGCGAAACCTTTATAAAGATCTAGAGCACGGGATATCTAAAAGTGAGCATGGTAGAAATCGAATTAGATGGTAAGGCAGTAGAGGTTCCGCAAGGTTCGATGGTGATGCATGCCGCGAATAAGCTTGGCACCTACGTCCCTCACTTCTGCTATCACAAGAAATTATCCATCGCTGCTAACTGTCGTATGTGTTTAGTTGAGGTAGAAAAAGCGCCTAAGCCTCTGCCTGCTTGTGCTACTCCGGTAACTCAAGGCATGAAGGTGTTTACACATTCTGCTAAAGCAGTTGAAGCTCAACGTTCTGTAATGGAGTTCTTGTTAATTAACCATCCATTGGATTGCCCAATATGCGATCAAGGTGGAGAGTGTCAGCTACAAGATTTAGCTGTGGGTTACGGTAAGTCCAACTCTCGTTACGATGAAGAGAAGCGAGTCGTATTCCATAAGAATGTTGGTCCATTGATTTCTATGCAAGAGATGACCCGTTGTATTCACTGCACTCGTTGTGTGCGCTTTGGTCAAGAAGTTGCCGGCGTAATGGAGTTAGGAATGATTAACCGTGGTGAGCATTCAGAGATCACCACCTTCGTTGGTCAAACTGTAGACTCAGAGTTATCTGGAAATATGATTGATTTGTGCCCAGTTGGCGCATTGACTAGCAAGCCTTTCCGCTATGCTGCGCGTACTTGGGAATTAGGTCGTAAGCGTTCAGTAAGCCCGCACGACAGTTTGGGTTCAAATACTACCGTTCAGACTAAAGCCAATAAAGTCATGCGTGTAGTTGCTCTCGAGAATGAGGCAATTAATGAATGTTGGATTAGCGATCGTGATCGCTTCTCTTATGAAGGATTAAATAGTGCGGACCGCGTAACTACACCTATGGTGAAGCAGGGTGGCCAATGGCTAGAAACTGATTGGCAGTCTGCATTAGATTACGTTGCGCATTCACTTAAAACAATCGCATCAGAAAGTGGGCCGGAGTCTATTGGCACCTTAGCTCATCCTATTTCTAGCACGGAAGAATTACATCTTCTGCAAAAGATGGTTCGCAGTTTAGGCTCCAATCAAGTAGATACACGTTTGCGCCAAACAGATGTAAACGCTTCTGCCAGCGCACCTTGGTTGGGCATGCCGATTGCTAAGGTTGGTGAGCTTGATCGTGCTTTGATTATCGGTAGCTTCCTGCGTAAGGATCAGCCAGTCTTGGCAGCCCGTATCCGCACTGCAAGCAAACGTGGTGGTTTGCAAGTATTGCGTATTGATGCCGGTGGCGATGATTGGTTAATTGCTAGCAATGGTATTTCAGTTGCACCAAGCGCTTGGCTTAATGCACTAACTGAAGTTGCACTTGCTGTTGCTAAAGCGAAGTCAGTTAGCGCCCCAGTTGGGACTTTTAACTTGCCGGTGTCACCAGCGGCACAAAAGATTGCTGATAGTCTGCTCTCAGGTCAGGCTTCCGCTGTTTTACTTGGTTCTGCTGCAATATCGCATCATCATGCATCTGATTTGCAAGTTATGGCGCAATTTATTGCTGAGCAGACTGGCGCAACATTAGGCTTCTTGCCCGTGGGCGGTAATGCGGTAGGTGCATCATTAGTTAAGGCTAACGGCGTTGGTATTGATTCTGTACTTTCGGGCGATCGTCGCGCAGTGATCTTAATGAATATTGAGCCGGATTCTGATTTGCCTAACCCAAAACAGGCTAGAGTAGCTTTGGCGAATGCCAACACTGTGATTGCATTGAGCGCCTATAAATCTGCCGATTTATTAGAAGTTGCAGACGTTATCTTGCCGATTACTCCATTTACAGAAACAGTATCCACATTTGTAAATCTTGAGGGTAGAGCCCAAACAGTACAACCCGCAGTTAAGCCTCTTGGCGATTCACGTCCTGGATGGAAGGTGTTACGTGTTCTCGGTGGCCTGTTGGGATTAGATGGTTTCTTATTTAATATGCCTGAAGAAGTCTTAGGTGAAGCTTTGGACGAGAGTTACTGCACTCGCTTGGACAATCAAGTATGTCGTACGACTATTGCTAATGGAAATTTAGCTCCATTGAATGGTCTCGAGCGTTTGTCTGACGTCAATATCTACGCTGGCGACCAAATTGTTCGTCGTTCATCTGCCCTACAACTTACCCGTGATGCAAAGCGTGGAAATCAAGTTGGTTTAAGTCAAAAAACATTCACTGAATTAGGTTTGAGTGAGGGTGATGCAGTGCGGGTTACCCAAGATAACCAATCTGTTGATATGCCAGCATCATTAGAGGCAAATCTAGCGCCAGGTGCCGTCAGAATATCTGCTGGTACTATGGCTAGTGCGAAATTAGGATCAATGTTTGGTCCAGTAACTGTTAGTAAGGCATAAGGTAAGAGATGGATAATTTCTTGAACCTCGTTACCACCCAAGGTGAAGCTATATTTGGTTCTTTGTGGCCATTGGTTTGGGCATTGGTGCGCATCGTCATTATCGTATTGCCAATGTTTAGTTGTGTGGCCTACTTAACACTCTGGGAAAGAAAGCTCATTGGTTGGATGCACATCCGCCTTGGACCAAATCATGTAGGCCCACTTGGTTTACTACAGCCAATCGCAGACGCATTAAAACTCTTGATGAAGGAGATTATTTCTCCAGCCCAAGCGAGCAAGGTACTTTACTTTATCGCACCAATCATGGTCATCATGCCTGCGTTTGCTGCATGGGCCGTTATTCCTTTTCAAGCAAAGATGGTTCTTGCAGACGTTAATGCTGGTCTTCTTTACATCATGGCGATCTCATCTATTGGTGTCTATGGTGTCATTTTGGCTGGTTGGTCTTCAAACTCTAAATATCCATTCTTGGGTGCCATGCGTGCATCAGCTCAAATGATTTCTTATGAAATTGCAATGGGTTTTGCGCTCGTCACCGTTTTGCTGACATCAGGCTCTTTGAATTTGAGCACGATCGTTGCCTCTCAAGAGCAGGGCTACTTTGCTAGCATCGGCTTAAACTTCCTTTCTTGGAATTGGTTGCCATTGCTACCAATGTTCTTGATCTATTTCATCTCTGGTGTTGCTGAAACGAATCGTCATCCATTTGACGTGGTCGAGGGTGAATCGGAGATTGTTGCAGGCCATATGGTTGAGTATTCAGGAATGTTTTTTGCGATGTTCTTCTTGGCTGAATATGCAAACATGATTTTGATTGCAGCAGTTGCATCCATTATGTTCTTAGGTGGATGGCTACCAATTGTTGATTTGCCTATCTTGCGTGATATCCCAGGATTTTTCTGGTTATTTGGCAAAACTTTCTTTTTGCTTTCTTGTGTAATTTGGTTGCGCGCAACATTGCCGCGTTATCGCTATGACCAAATTATGCGTTTGGGCTGGAAAATTTTTATTCCCATCTCGGCATTCTGGATGGTTGTTATCGGCGCATGGGTGGTGTCACCATGGAATATTTGGAAATAAGTTGATCAATCATGTTTAAGAAAATTTCCCAATTCCTAGATAGCTTGATGCTCAAAGACATCTTGACTGGTATGTCAATTACCGGTCGTTATCTCTTTAAACCCAAGATTACTGTTCAATATCCGGACGAAAAGACGCCATTGTCTAATCGCTTTCGTGGACTACATGCGCTGCGTCGTTATGAAAACGGCGAAGAGCGTTGCATTGGTTGTAAGCTCTGCGAAGCTGTTTGCCCAGCTTATGCAATCAATATTGAAACCGCTGAGCGTGATGATGGCACTCGTCGCACAAGCCGTTACGACATTGATTTAACTAAGTGTATTTTCTGTGGCTTTTGTGAAGAAGCTTGTCCAGTCGATGCGATTGTTGAGACTAATATTTTTGAATACTTTGGCGATAAGCGCGGCGATTTGTATTTCACTAAAGAAATGCTTTTGGCTGTTGGTGATAAGTATGAAAAAGATATTGCTGCTAACTGTGCAATTGATGCACCTTACCGTTAATCGAATCGAGTTTAACTAATATGACATTCGATCCATCTACATTATTTGCTGTCTTCTTTTACGGCTTCGCTGGCTTGCTAGGGATTTCTGCTTTACATGTGATTACAGCCCGCAATCCAGTTCATGCAGCACTATTTCTGGTATTAGCTTTCTTCTGTGCATCTGGTCTTTGGATGCTGTTAAAGGCAGAGTTCTTGAGCTTGGCTCTAATTTTGGTTTATGTTGGCGCTGTAATGGTGCTATTCCTCTTTGTAGTGATGATGTTGGATTTGGATTTAGAGCATTTGCGCTGTGACTTTAAAAAGTTTTTACCGGTTGCCTTTTTGATGGGTGCTGTAGTCGTCTTAGAGTTATCTATTGTGATTATTCGTAGCTTTATTGGCACAAATGCTCCTGTCCAGCCCATGCCAGAAGAAATGATGGCAAACAATACTCAAGCTTTAGGTATGTTGATTTTTGTAGACTACGTCTACGCATTTGAGGTCGCTGGCGTCATCCTTTTGGTGGCAATTATTGCTGCTGTTGCCTTGACCTTACGTAATAGAAAAGACTCCAAGTCGCAAAATATTCACGAACAAGTTAATGTTATTGCTGCTGATCGTATGCGTATTGTGAAAATGAGTTCAGATATAGCTGCAAAACAAGATGCAAGAGGAGAAAAGAAATAAATATCACTCTTGCTCATTACTTAGTACTTGGCGCAATATTATTTGCAACAAGTGTTATTGGAATCTTCTTAAATCGTAAGAATGTCATCGTATTGTTAATGGCAATTGAATTGATGCTGCTTGCGGTAAACATGAACTTTGTTGCCTTCTCTCATTACTTGGGAGATATGGTTGGTCAGGTATTCGTATTCTTTATTTTGACTGTGGCAGCTGCTGAAGCAGCCATTGGTTTGGCGATCTTGGTTGTCCTCTTCCGCAAGGTTGACACCATTAATGCCGAAGACCTTGACCACCTAAAGGGCTAGTCATGCAATTGACATTAAATATTCCTGTACTCTGCGCCATTCCTTTGGCGCCTTTAGTCGGCTCAATGATTGCTGGTTTTTTTGGTACTAGATTAGGCGGCAATCGTATAGGCCAAGGCGCTAGCCAGTTTGTCACCATTTTGGGTGTAACTATTGCATTTGTTTTGTCATGTAGTGTCCTGGTCCAGGTAATGGACGGCTTCTATTTCAATGGAACCGTTTACCGCTGGATGCAGTTAGGTGAGTTCAATTTAGATATTGGTTTCTTAATAGATCCTCTTACGTCCACCATGATGTGTGTCGTGACTTTTGTATCGCTGATGGTTCACATTTATACGATTGGTTATATGCAGGGCGAAGAAGGTTACAACCGTTTCTTCTCCTATATTTCACTGTTTACCTTTGCCATGCTGATGTTGGTAATGAGTAATAACTTGCTTCAACTCTTTTTTGGCTGGGAAGCAGTAGGTGTCGTCTCTTATTTATTGATTGGCTTTTACTTTGAGCGACAGTCTGCTGTCTTTGCCAATATGAAGGCCTTTTTGGTCAATCGTGTTGGTGACTTTGGATTCATCTTAGGTATTGGAATCCTACTGGCTAGCACAGGTTCCATGCAATACGACGTCATTTTTTCTCAGAATTCTGCATTGGCCGCTCAAACCCTTCCGGGCACTAATTGGAGCTTGATGACCGTTGCATGCATTTGCCTATTTATTGGTGCTATGGGCAAGTCAGCTCAGTTCCCATTGCATGTTTGGTTGCCTGACTCCATGGAAGGTCCAACACCTATCTCAGCATTAATTCACGCTGCAACCATGGTTACCGCTGGTATTTTTATGGTGACACGTATGTCTCCATTGTTTGAGCTATTAGATAATGCACGGAGTTTCATTTTGGTAATTGGCTCAATCACAGCACTTTTCATGGGCTTTCTTGGCATTGTGCAAAACGATATCAAGCGTGTTGTTGCTTATTCAACTTTGTCCCAACTCGGATACATGACAGTTGCTCTAGGGGTCTCAGCGTATCCAGTGGCCATCTTCCATTTAATGACGCATGCGTTCTTTAAAGCATTATTGTTCCTTGCTGCAGGTAGCGTCATTCTAGGTATGCACCACGAACAAGATATGCGTAAGATGGGTGGATTATGGAAATACATGCCAATTACTTGCTTGATGATGTTATTGGGTAATTTAGCGCTGATTGGTACGCCATTTTTCTCTGGTTTTTATTCAAAAGATTCGATTATTGGAGCGGTTGCTGCAAGCCATATTCCGGGATCTGGCTTTGCCTACTTTGCTGTGATGGCAAGTGTATTTGTAACTGCTTTGTATTCATTCCGTTTGTATTTTTACGTCTTTCATGGCAAAGCCCGTTGGGGCCATTTAGATGCACATGCGCATGATCACCATGAGCATGCAGAGCAGGGCGACGATTATGCGCACCATGGATTGGCTCCAGGTGAGAAACCACATGAGTCTCCACTAGTGGTTACATTGCCACTTATTCTCTTGGCGATTCCATCCGTGATTATTGGTTTTTACACAATCACACCATTATTGTTTGGCACATATTTTGGCGACTCTATCTTCATTGATTTAGCACGCCACCCAGTTATGAAAGAGTTGGCTGAAGAGTTCCATGGTTCAGTTGCTATGGCAATACATGCATTCACATCACCAGTATTGCTGTTGGTAGTTCTTGGGGTGCTAACTGCAGCCATTGGGTATCTATGGGCTCCTAAGTTGCCCGAAAAAGTTGCAGAAGCGTTTGCGCCCATTAAAAAACTCTTTGATAACAAATACTATCTTGATGAAATCAATCAGGCTGTATTTGCCAAAGGGCTTATTTGGATTGGCGGTTTCTTGTGGCATCGCGGTGATCAAAAAGTCATCGATGGATTCTTTGTTAACGGCAGCGCGTATGCAGTAGGACGCTTTGCTGGAGTTATTCGCCATTTGCAATCCGGTTACCTATATCACTATGCCTTTGCAATGATTGCTGGATTAGCGTTTTTGTTAGCCTGGGTTTTGTACGCTTACCTGCCTTTTGTTCGTTAGGCCTTTGTTACTTAAGTAGCCACTATGATTCTTTCTTACGCCATCTGGATCCCAATTGTCTTTGGACTCATTATTTTGTTTTATGGGTCTGAAAAGCCAACTGCTGGAGTTCGCTGGTTAGCCCTATTTGGTGCTGTCCTCGGCTTTATTGCCACTTTACCTTTGGTACTGCAATTTGATATAGCCAACCCTGGCATGCAGTTTGTAGAAAAACTGAGTTGGATACCGCGTTACGACATTAACTATTACTTAGGTATAGACGGCATCTCCGTTTGGTTCATCGTACTTACTGCTTTTATCAACATCATTGTGGTAATTGCTGCTTGGGAAGTGATTGATACCAAGGTATCTCAATACATGGCCTCATTCATGATCCTATCTGGGTTGATGATCGGTGTATTTAGTGCGCTTGATGCATTACTGTTTTATGTATTTTTTGAGGCAACGCTCATTCCAATGTACATTATTATTGGTGTATGGGGCGGGCATAACCGAATTTATGCAGCCTTCAAATTCTTTTTATATACCTTGCTAGGCTCCTTATTAACTTTAGTGGCCATGCTGTATTTGTATAACGTTACCAATACCTTTGATATCTTGGCTTGGCAAAATGCGCGCTTGGATATCGTGGAGCAAATCTTATTATTTGCTGCATTCTTTATGGCATTTGCAGTTAAGGTACCAATGTGGCCGTTGCATACTTGGTTGCCTGACGTGCACGTTGAAGCGCCAACTGGCGGCTCAGTAGTGTTGGCTGCCATTATGTTGAAACTCGGTGCCTATGGTTTCTTACGTTTCTCGCTCCCAATAGCGCCTGACGCAAGTCAATATTTAGGCCCATTTGTCATCTTCCTCTCATTGGTGGCCGTGATTTATGTTGGAGCAGTGGCTTTAGTCCAAAAGGACATGAAAAAGCTCGTTGCTTACTCCTCTGTAGCTCATATGGGTTTTGTGACCCTAGGATTCTTCCTCTTTAGTCCATTGGGCATAGAAGGTGGCATTGTGCAAATGATTTCGCACGGCTTTGTAGCAGGTGCGATGTTCCTTTCTATTGGCGTGCTTTATGACCGTATGCATACTCGTCAAATTGCAGATTACGGCGGCGTGGTACATCGTATGCCCGCCTTTACTGCGTTTGCAGTATTGATGGCAATGGCCAACTGCGGATTGCCGGCTACCTCAGGATTTGTTGGTGAATTTATGGTAATTTTGGCTGCCGTAGATTACGACTTTGTTATTGGCATCTTAGCTTCAACCGCTTTAATTCTTGGTGCAGCATATTCCTTGTGGATGGTTAAGCGAGTATTTTTTGGATCCATTAATAATACTCATGTTGAGGAATTGAAAGACCTGAACGGTCGTGAATATTTCATGATGGCAGTTCTCAGCGTCTGCGTAATTGGCATGGGTGTTTATCCAAAGCCATTTACCGACATCATTCATCCAGCCGTAATTAATCTGCTGCAGCATGTTGCTGTTAGCAAACTCTGAGTAAGCGCAAATGCAAGCATTCGACCTATACGCCATCCTGCCGGAACTTGTTTTACTCATTGCAACCTGCCTACTGTTGGTTGTAAGTGTTTATGTTCCTGAGAGAGTTGTATCAACCCCGGGTGTGGAGCAAAATGTTTTCCATACACCACGTGGAGTTAGTTTTGTTTATTTCTTCACGATTATCTTGTTGGTATACCTGGTATTTGCATTTGTTGGGCGTATGGGTGACCCTGCGCTAGTGGCGATGAATGGATTATTCCAGTCGGAGGATCCATTTTCTAATTTATTGAAGATATGCTCATGCATAGCGGTATTAGTGAGCTTGATTTATTCCAAACAATATTTGATGGATCGTGCTTTATTCCGTCCGGATTTTATCGTCTTAGCTTTGCTCGCCTTGCTTGGTCAGTTTGTGCTGATCTCCAGCGCAAATCTACTAACGCTTTACCTTGGGCTTGAATTGATGGCTTTGCCAACTTATGCCTTGGTTGCAATGCGACACAATAGCGAAAAGAGTGTAGAAGCTGGTATTAAATACTTTATCTTGGGTGCTTTAGCCTCTGGTTTCTTGCTATACGGCATGTCCATGCTTTATGGGGTAACTGGCTCATTAGATCTAATTGAAATATTTAAAACTGTAGCTGATCCTCGCGTTAACCATTTAGTCATGGCTTTTGGTTTGGTATTTATTGTTGCTGGCTTGGCATTTAAGTTGGGTGTAGTGCCATTTCATATGTGGGTGCCTGATGTCTATCAAGGTGCACCTACTGCTGTGACTCTGATGATCGCTGCAGCACCCAAGTTAGCAGCCTTTGCTTTGTTATTCCGTTTGCTAGTGAACACCTTGTTACCATTGTTGGGTGACTGGCAACCCATGTTGGTTTTATTGGCTGTGTTATCGCTAGTGGTTGGAAACGTAACTGCCATCGCACAAACCAATATTAAGCGCATGCTTGCTTATTCTGCGACTGCACAAATGGGTTTTGTACTATTAGGCATGTTGTCCGTATTTGATGACCACGCATTTAGCGCTGCAATGTTCTACGCAATTACCTATGTATTAACTACATTGGGTACTTTCGGTTTATTGATGGTGTTATCTCGCAAAGGTTATGATTGCGAAACCCTGGATGGCCTAAAAGGCCTCAATAAAAAGCATCCTTGGTTTGCATTTATTGGCTTAGTAATGATGTTCTCTTTGGCAGGTATTCCGCCAACAGTTGGATTTTCAGCTAAGTTAGGCGTATTAGAGGCTTTGGTAGATTCTGAGCACACTTTCCTTGCGGTAATCGCGGTCATGGCTTCCTTGATTGGCGCTTTTTATTACCTGAGAGTGGTAAAGGTGATGTACTTTGACGAGCCAGAGCATGAAATTACCGTAACAGGCTCTGGTTTTGCCAAAGGCATATTGAGTCTGAATAGTATTTTGGTATTGGTCATTGGCATAGTTCCTGCAGGCTTAATGGGTCTTTGCTTGGATGCTATGCGTCGGACTTTGCTTGGTTCATAACAGACATTAAATGCTATCTAAAGGCTCCGAAAGGGGCCTTTATTGTTTTAGAAGCAACCAAACTGACATCTTATTTCTATAAGATTTCTTATTTACTCTTACTAAATAATTGAGCGATATTCATGTTTGAAAAATCATTTGAAGATTTACCAATTGGTGATGATCACCTGCGCGAGGAGCGCGTCTCTGGAGAGGACATTTATGGCGGTATATTCCTAAAAATGAAGCGGGATACAGTGGCTATGCCCGATGGTCAGGAGGCTATCCGTGAATATTTAACGCATCCCTGGCGCAGTATAAGCTATAGTCGCCATATTGAACGATGGTAGGGTGCTCTTAGAGCGTCAATATCGCTACCCAATAGCAAAAACTTGTATTGAAATTCCTGCTGGAAAATTAGATCCCAACGAAGAGCATTTGATTTGTGCTCAACGAGAACTGGAGGAGGAGACGCGGGTTATAGGGCAAATAAATGGAGTTTTATAAGGCGAATTCATCCAGTCATATCGTGCTCAACCGAGTTCATTGATATCTACTTGGCAGAAGATTTGGTCCCAGGCAAAAGCCATCTTGATGAAGAAGAATTTCTGGATGTATTCGCTGCGCCTCTAGAGCAGTTAATAGCATGGGGTTGAGGTTGATGAGATTACTGATGTGAAAACGACTATTTCAGCTTACTGGCTTGACCGATATCGCCGGGGACTGGTGAAGGCTACTCCAATCGAATAGACCATATCCAAACCCGTTTAAAATGGAGGTGTTGAATTTATCACTTTTGCCCTTATATACGTTCTATGAAAGTTTATAACTTAGCCTGCCCCTTAGATCATCGCTTTGAAGGATGGTTTGCCTCTGAAGAGGATTGTCTTGCGCAGCAAGATAAAGGCATTTTGGCGTGTCCAGTATGTGACAGTACGGAGATAACCCGTATGCCATCAGCCCCGCACATCGCTAAGTCCAGCTCAACTGAAATGACGTCTCCAAGGCTTGAATCAGAAAGCTTGACGGGGGGAGTCGTGGCGCTTACCGGTAGTGATCATTCTCAGCTAGAAGCCCAAGTTCAAGCTGCATTCTTAAAGGGAATGCGAGAGCTGATGGGTCGAGCGGAGGATGTCGGTGAGTCGTTTGCTGATGAGGCTAGAAAAATTCACTACAAAGAATTTCCTGAGAGAAGCATTCGGGGTCAGACAACCCTAGATGAAGCTGAGGCCTTGAGGGAGGAGGGGATTGATGTGCTGTCGATGCCCATGATTCCTGCCTTGAAAAATACTCTTCAGTAGTAAAGCTTGCCCCTAAATCCCCTATACTTGCTTGGGAGCCCATTTTTGGGCTGAAAACAACTCAACATCATAGGAATATCACCTATGAAACGCTTATTTCTGGTTTTGACTACCGCCATTCTAGTGCTATCTATTCTGGCATGCTCTAAGTCTCCTGAATCCAAAGAAATTAAGGTGGCAGTATCGCCAGCCTCTCCTCCAATGTTGTTTGACGATAAAGGTCAGATTGTTGGTGTAGATATGGATATTTTTCAAGGCTATTGCCAGTCTCGCGCTTGCACTTTCAAGGTTGCTTCCGTATGACTGGGCAGGTATGCTCGTGGCAGTGTCTAGCGGTCAAGCCAGACGTTGCTTTCTCTGGAATATCTATCACCGATAAACGTAAAGAGGTAATGGATTTTTCTCAGCCTTACTATGACAACGCTTGGCATCTTGTAAGCATGAAGAAGAAAAATATTGAGATCACCGATTTAAATCAGTTAAAAAATACTCGATTGGTTATCCTCGTGGTATGGCATACGACGACCTTATTAAGAATGAATTAGAGCCAAAAGGTTACTACTCATTAAGTAAGGTAAAGCTCTATCCTTCATACGCAGAAGTTATCACCGATTTGCAAAATGGAAACCTAGATTTAGCATTCATCGAAGAGCCAGTATTTCTGAATTATGAAAATAAACTCAATCTCCCAATTCAGAGTAGCTATGTCTTTAAGGGATTTGATAAATTAGGGTTCGCTTTTGCCAAAGGTTCAAAATTGCGCGATGATTTTGATAAGTACCTCAACGAACTTGGCCCTGAAAAAATTAAGGCTATCCTTGATAAATGGATGAAGTAAGTTAATTCGGTATCTGTAACATACATTAGTATAAGAAGGTATATCTTCTGTGACTTTCTTGGATATTCTTGCT
Source organism: Polynucleobacter necessarius (assembly GCF_900095205.1). Taxonomy (NCBI): domain Bacteria; kingdom Pseudomonadati; phylum Pseudomonadota; class Betaproteobacteria; order Burkholderiales; family Burkholderiaceae; genus Polynucleobacter; species Polynucleobacter necessarius. Next base: position 933,110 of record NZ_LT606951.1, read on the forward strand.
CTGTTATGGCAAGGGGCTTCTTATACAGTTATTGTTACGCTCGTTTGTTCTTTAACGGGGCTAGCGGTTGGTTTGGTGCTCGCTAGCCTTCGTCGACTTCATCTTCCTATTCTCACTTTTAGCTGAGGTATTTCGGGGCGCATTTAATTCGGTAGATCCATCAGAGGTGCTTGCGGCGCAGGCCATGGGTATGAGTCGCATTCAGGTGCTTTGGTATATCGAGCTGCCTCAGATGCTGCGATTTTCTGCCCCCGGCATGGTGAATGAGTTTACCTCAATCCTTAAATTCTCCCCATTTGCCTATACCGTTGGAATTCCAGAAATCACGAAGCAGGCGATGACCCTGACATCTACCACCTTGCGAGGTGTAGAAATTTATCTTGCAGTTGGTGTTTTGTATTTCGTCATTTATCGAATCTGCCTGTTTGGCGTACAGATTTTGAGTAAACGCTTTCAAATTCCAAGGATTAATCCTGCATGATGTCACTACTCAAATTCACACATTCAATTTTTTTCTGAGAGGATGACGCGTGGCGTTAATACAAGTTCGAGATCTCGTTAAAGAGTTTGATGGTCAAACCATTTTATCTAATATCAACCTGGATTTAAATGAGGGCGATGTTAGGGTATTAATGGGAGCCTCTGGCTCAGGTAAATCTACTCTGTTGCGTTGTTTAAATCGCTTGGTTGAGCGCCCACCTCTGGGTCAATTGTCTTTAGAGGCAACGAAGTGCTTGACTCTAACGTCAATGTCCGAGAATTGCGTAAGCAGATTGGATTTGTGTTTCAACAATTTGCTCTCTATAGTCATCTCACAGCACTAAATAACGTTTCACTTGGTTTGCGAGAACTGCATGGCATGGGTAAGTCTGAGGCCAATGAGAGGGCGCTCTTAGAGCCCTCTCATTTGGATATGGCCTCACATCAAGACAAGTATCCTTCTCAGTTGTCTGGAGTCAGAAGCAACGAGTTGCAATTGCTCGTGCCTTGGCGATGGACCCCGCAGTGCTTGTAATGGATGAGCCCACTTCAGCTTTAGATCCAGTCATGTCGAGAGATGTAGCTGATTTAATTAATCGCTTGCATAGCGAGAGGGCATTTCTATGATTTGCGTGACCCATGATTTAAATTTGGCCCGCAATATATCCGATACGGCGATGTTCTTAGATCGTGGCGTTATTCGCGCAAATGATCGTATTGCTATGCTTGCTAAACATCCAGATCCAGAGATTCAAGCATTCTTTGGAAGCGAGGAAAAGGTTTGATGAGCACCTGGCCTTCCTTTGCGAGAGATCTTTCGGAGCAGATGCCATTAATCTTGGCTGGCTTGCTAAAGACAATTGAGCTCGCCGGCCTCATTAGTATTTCTGGACTGGTCTTGGGCGTAGCAGTTTTTTTATCTCACTCTTAGTAAATATGGCGTCGTACGCAAATGTATTAATGGATACATCCCCTTCTTTATTGGGATGCCTCTGATTGTTTTGTTATTTTTAATGTACTACGGCTTGCCGCAGTGGGGTATTCGTTTATCTCCATTTACAGTAGCCTTTTATTGGCTTTGCCTTTAATGTTGCTGCCTATAACGCAGCCTATATGAAGACTGCTTATAACGGTTTAGACAAGACACAACTAGAGGCTGCTAGCGCTCAAGGATTTGCACCTTTGCAAATATTTTGCCTGATTACTTTGCCACAAGTGATGCGCTTATCTATTCCAGCGCTAACCAATCAAGTAATTGCAAATTTAAAAGATAGTTCTGTCGCTTTCTTAATCCAGTACACCGAATTTTTCGCATAAATTCAAGAATTAGCCGCAGCCAATTTCCAATTCTTTAAAGCATATTTAGTAGCAGCCTTAGTATATTTAGCTCTCGTTTCTATCGTCGTCTTGTACGTACGTGCAATCGAGCGGCGCTGCTTTATTCCAGCTTAGTCTTTATTTGTATTAGGCAAAAAAATAGCGATCTTCGGATCGCTATTTTGTTTAGTAAAGATCTTGCTAAATTATTTGGATGTCGGCATAACAAACTCTGCCCCTTTAGCAATGCTTTCAGGCCAGCGCTGCATCACGCTCTTTTGCTTGGTATAGAAGCGGACACCTTCCTTGCCGTATGCATGCATATCGCCAAAGATCGATTTTTTTCAACCACCAAATCCATGCCAAGCCATTGGCACGGGAATAGGTACATTAATACCCACCATGCCAACTTGAACGCGGCGAGCAAATTCACGGGAAATATTGCCATCGCTTGTAAAGCAAGCTACGCCATTGCCAAACTCACATGAATTTACAAGGTTTAAAGCGTCTGTAAAATTAGCAACACGTAAGCAGGATAGAACTGGTCCAAAGATTTCTTCTAGATAAATCTTCATATCTGGAGTGACGTTATCAAATAAGGTCCCCCCAATAAAGAAGCCATTTTCGTTGCCAGGAACTTTCAGTCCACGACCATCTACAAGCAACTTTGCGCCGAAAGCTACACCCGCTCTATCGATATAGCCAGTAATGCGCTCAAGAGCTGCCTTAGTGACAATAGGGCCCGTTTCGGCATCAAGCTCTCCATACCATTTTAACTTTGAGAGTTTTGGTACATTCAATCAATTTAAGCATGATCTTATCTGCAACATCACCAACCAATACAGCTACAGAAATCGCCATACAGCGCTCGCCAGCAGAGCCATATGCGGCTCTCCTACGAGTGCATCAATGGCTTTATCAATATCGGCATCAGGCGGCATGATGACCATATGATTCTTTGCGCCACCCAATGCTTGGGAGCGCTTACCAAAGTGGGCGCAACGCTCGTAAGTATAGTTAGCAATTGGAGTTGAACCTACAAAATTTACTGCTTTGATATCGGGGTTCTCAATCAATGCATCAACTGCCTCTTTATCGCCTTGGATAACGTTGAATACTCCATCTGGTAATCCTGCTTCCTTAAGGAGTTTGGCCATAAATAAGGATGCAGATGGATCTGTTGGGCTTGGCTTCAAAATAAAGGTATTGCCACAAGCGATGGCCATTGGGAACATCCACATTGGCACCATTACTGGGAAGTTAAAAGGAGTAATACCGGCTACCACTCCTAAGGGTTGGCGCATGACCCAGTTTACCAATATCTGTAGAAACTTGCTCTGTATAGTCGCCTTTGAGTAACTCTGGGATACCTGTTGCAAACTCAACAATTTCAATGCCACGGGTTACTTCACCTTGAGCATCAGTAAATACTTTGCCGTGTTCAGCGGTAATAATGGCAGCTAATTCATCGCGATTGGCATTTAATAGCTCAAGGTACTTAAAGAGAATGCGCGCACGACGCAACGGGCTTGTTTGACTTCAGGTCTCAAATGCTTTTTGAGTAACTGCCACTGCAGCATCAACTTCTTTGCGGCTGGCAAGCGCAACACGACGAGCAACGATTCCTTTTGTTGGATTGTGCACGTCGGCGAAGCGACCATCTTTTGGGTTGACCACATTACCGCCAACATAGTGGCCAATATCTTCTTTTAATTCAAAGGCTTGAGGTGCGTTCATAGTCTCTTGTGGTGAGTAATTTAAAGTTTTGGGTAAAAAAGTCGCCTGGCTGGATGGCCTGCATAACTTCTCTGTCTCGTTTATTCTGCTTTTTAAGTATTCTATCGCTTTATGACTATTTTCGTATTTTTGACCTATTTTTAGGCTTTTTAAGGCAATCCATGAGTCTTTTATTCTCCAGTTACACCCTTCATTCCCCGCGTGGACCTCTAGAGCTGGCCAACCGTATCGTTGTAGCCCCAATGTGTCAATACTCGGCCAATAACGGCGAAGCTACAGACTGGCATCTAATGCATTGGGGAAATTTACTCAATAGTGGGGCAGCGCTCTTCATCATTGAGGCTACTGGGGTCAATCCAGAGGCCAGAATTACTCCTGCCTGTCTTGGTTTGTGGGGATGACCGTACCGAGGCAGCGCTCAAAGACAAGCTGACTCGTGCGCGGGCCTTAGCCCCAGCAACTCCGGTTTTTATTCAACTAGCTCATGCTGGGCGTAAGACCTCTAGCGCCACTCTATGGGATGGCGGACAATTGCTTGCTCAGGATAAGGGTGGGTGGGAGACCTTGGCACCCTCTGCAATACCTCAGCTTGAAGGAGAGCGTCTACCCCACGAATTAAGCAAGCAAGAGTTGAAACAACTGATTGAAGACTTTGTTTCGTCGGCAAAGCGCGCTGATCGTGTTGGTGTTGATGGTATAGAACTGCATGGTGCTCATGGGTATCTTTTGCATCAATTTCTATCGCCTATTGCAAATCAACGCACCGATGAATATGGTGGATCTTTTGAAAACAGAATTCGCTTTCCTTTAGAGTTGTTTGCAGCTGTAAGAGCAGCTTATCAAGGCGTGCTTGGCGTCCGCATATCGGCTAGTGATTGGATTGAAGGAGGGTGGACACCTCAAGAGACTGCAGAATTTGCTAAAAAACTCAAACCTATGGGATGTGATTTTGTTCACATTTCCTCAGGAGGTATTTCGCCAAAGCAAAAGATTGCTATTGGTTCAAACTATCAAGTGCTGTTTGCAAAAATTGTTAAGGATGAGTCAGGCTTGCCAACCATGACGGTCGGTTTAATTACAGACCCTCAGCAAGCCGAAGATATTTTGCAGGCGGGTAATGCAGATTTAATTGCTTTGGCAAGAGCCTTTTTATATAAACCACGTTGGGCTTGGGAAGCTGCTGCGGCTTTGGATGGAACGGTAACAGCTAATGAGCGTTATTGGCGCTGCTTGCCACGTGAAGCACAAGCAGTATTTGGTAGCGTAAAAATTGGGCAAAGATAAGCCTCAATAATAAAAATCTGGAGACAACGATGAATAAAAATAGAGTGATAGGTAACGTGTTGGCGGTATTAAGCGTCGGCTTGGTGGGATTTGCATCTGCACAGTCATTTCCGGATAGGCCGATTACCTTGGTTGTGCCAAATCCTCCAGGTGGACTTGTTGATACCTCTGCGCGCCTATTAAGCGAGCCTTTAACACGGGTGATTGATCAGCCAGTCATAGTCTAACAAGCCAGGCGCGAGCGGTAATACCGCCTATCAGTATGTTGCTAAAGCAAAGTCAGATGGTTACACCTTGCTGATTTCATATTCCGGTTATCACGTTGGCAACCCCGCTTTATTTGAAAAATTACCTTGGGGATCCTATTAAGGATTTTTCCCCTGTAGCCTTGTTAACGGTTTCTACTAATGTGATTGCTGTTCATCTCTCCGTGCCGGTAAACAATCTTAAGGAGCTGATTGCTTATGCGAAGGCTAACCCTGGCGAGTTAAATTACGCCTCACAAGGAAATGGCTCGGTATCCCATATTGGTACAGAAATTTTTAAGCAGACCACCGGTGTAGATATGGTTCACGTACCTTATAAAGGTTCTGGTCCTGCGATTCAGAATGTTTTAGCAGGGCAAGCAGCGCAAGTATTTATCAGTACGCCTCCATCAGTAATGCAGCACGTTCAAAGTGACAAGCTTAAGGGATTGGTGGTTACTGGTAAAAACCGTCACCCTGGTATGCCAAACGTGCCGACTACCGCTGAAGCTGGTCTTCCCTCATTTCAATTGGAATCATGGGTTGCTTTGTATGCACCTGCTGGCACGCCTGCGCCCATCATCACTAAGTTGACCAATTCAGTAAAACAGAGTTTGGCCATGCCAGAAATTAAAGAGCGCTCAGATGCTGTGGGAGTAGAGCTGCGCTATCTCAATCCAGCGCAAACCGACGCGCTACTGAAGAAAGAAATTCCTTGCTGGGGTAAAGCCATTAAGGCTGCAAACATTACACTCGATTAAGTAAATTTTATGCCTGATCTCGCAAAACGGGATCAGGTAATGCAAGCGCAAAAGCTCTCGCAGCACTGAGTAAGAAATGATCTTTCCCTGGGCCCGCTATGAGCTGTATGCCTACCGGTAAACCATTAGGGCCAAAGCCCATATTCAGGTTGATGCATGGCAAACCTAAGAGAGTCCCATCCTCTACAAAAAATGGGATCTCCCGTACCATCCTTGATGTTTGGGGCTTCGCCAATAGCGCTAGGAGCAATCAAGATGTCGATCTCATTGCTAAATAATTCTGCAACAGATGCTCTTGCCTTATTGGTAAATTGCAAATCTTTGGCATATTGTTCGTAGGTAATTTCTGCGCCTTCGCACATTTGTCTACTGAGCTGTGGACTTAGTTTCTTAGGGTAGTGAATATGCTCGAACGCTAGACTTCGAGACATCTCAGAGAGCATGATGCGAGATTGTGCTTGGGCAAGTCCATCACAAGCCTTGGTAATTTTTGGTCTCCAACAACTCCTTTGGAGATTGCTTCAGCTGCGTGACGTGCAACAGCAAGTGCAGTTGCTGTTTCCTTGTGCGCAAGCGACCAATTGGATGTTTTGCAGATACCAATGCGGGGTTTATTCTGCAAAGTCTCAATTTTTGCAAGGCGATGATCACCGCTCATTGCGGCAACGCCTAAACCAACATCTTCGATGGTTCTGCCGAAGCATCCCATGGTATCAAGGGTAATGGAAAGGCTTTTAATACCAGCGATACTTACTTTACCCAAGCTTGGTTTAAAGCCAACGATGCCGCTAAAAGGATGCTGGTCGAATAATTGAGCCAGCTGTTTAGCTGCCCGTAGCTAGGGGGCACCATAAAGTCTGCAATAGCGGCTGCAGAACCACTAGAAGATTCGCCGGGCGTATGTTTAGGATGGTGGGGGTTAGAAGTGATGCCGCTTTTGAAGGTGGCAAATTCTGTAGTGACTGTTTTTCCAAGAATGATGCCTCCAGCTTGACGCATCAGGGCTATAGAGACTGCATCAGCACTTGGGTAATGATTTGCATAAATAGGTGACCCGTAGGAAGTGGGTAGATCGTAGGTGTCATATAGATCCTTTACCCCGATCGGAAGCCCATGCAATATGCCCTGAAAAGCGCCTTTATCTAGGGCTCTAGCTCTAGAGAGGGCATTTTCTTTGCCTAGGCTAGCCCCAAGCCTTCACGATGCTTTCTTTTTGACCTATGCGGTCGAGGCAGGAGAGCAATAGATTGGTCGCCTTTATCTTTCTTTTGGCGAGTGCTTTAATGGCTTGTGTGGCGCTGAGGCTTTCTAGATCTTTCATTTCACCATTCTACTTATGTGGCGTATGGTCGCAATTTAAGATTTAAGTCCGAGAAATTTGATTGAAAATAAGTAAGAAAATGAAGCAACATACTGTACGTGAAGCATGGTTAGAAGACGCAGTTCGGCACTTAGAGCCTGTATTTTCAAAGGCTGGCTACGCAATACCTCCCGTAAGAGTTTCTTGTGGTTTTCCAGCCTCTAGTAGCCCCCGAACGACTTTGGGTCAATGTTGGCCACGTGAGCGCTCAGGAGGCGGTGTCAATGAGATCTTTATCTCTCCAAAGTTGGACGAGCCTGTTCAGCTTTTGGATATTTTGGTCCATGAGCTCTGTCATGCCGTAGATGATTGTTTTAGTGGTCATGGCGAGGATTTCAAAGGAATTGCTCAAACGGTGGGGCTAGAGGGTCCCGCCAGAATGGCGCATGCTACTGAAGAGCTCACTGTCAAACTGATGATGATTAGCCAAGAACTGGGCCCTTATCCCCATCAGGCGATTGTTTTTCCGCCTCCAAGGCCTAGCAATGCAAGTCGAAGCAAGGCAAAGTGTGGGCAATGTGGTTATGAAGTCACGCTGCTAAAAAAGTGGGCCAGTTATGGCGCCCCAATCTGCCCTAAAGATAATATTCGGATGCTTGAGGCGGTTCCAGAGACTATCGAGAGCACGTCTGACTATGACGGCAAATCAATTGAAAAGGGTGGCAAAAACCCCCCGATGAAATTCGCCGCGCTATTAGCTAGACATTTGTAAAATTTCGATTTAATTCAAAATAATACGAGACAGACTATTTATGAACACCAAAAAGATTTTTAAGAACCCAAAAATTACCGTTATTCCAGGAGATGGTATTGGTAAAGAGGTAATGCCTGAAGGTGTTCGTGCACTTGAGGCTGCGAACAGAAAATTTAATATCGGCATGCAGTTTGATCATTTTGATTTTGCTAGATGTGATTGCTATCTCAAGCACGGCAAGATGATGCCCGATGATTGATTTGATACTCTGATGAAAGTACGATGCCATCTTCTTTGGCGCTGTTAGCATGCCAGATATTCTTCCAGACCATGTATCTTTGTGGGGAAGTTTGATTCAGTTCCGTGGAGGCTTTGACCAGTACGTCAATCTACGCCCAGTCCGCTTATTGCCTGGTGTCCCGTGCCCTCTGGCTAATCGCAAGCCAGGCGATATTGACTTCTTTGTTGTTCGTGAAAATACCGAAGGTGAATATTCCAGTGTCGGCGGAAAAATGTTTCCCGATACTGATCGTGAATTTGTGATTCAGGAATCAATTTTCATTAGACAGGGAGTCGATCGAATTTTGCAGTACGCTTTTGATTTGGCGAAAAGTCGTCCAAAAAAGCATTTGACATCAGCAACCAAGTCCAACGGTATTGCTATCACAATGCCATATTAGGATGAACGTGTTGAGGCAATGTCAAAGAAATTTACTGATGTAAGAACAGATAATCTAGGTAAGGCGATTGCTGCAGTAATCTAATGAAGTCTAGTTTGCGGTACTTAAGGAACTCCAAACGGGGTCCTTTTTACTTGCTTTCGCAATTTCTGCCAGAATTTTTTCATGAGACAGTAAATCGTCAGCACTGGCAGATAGAATTTTTAAATTCTGTGGCAAGGTTTTACTATGACCAGTTGAGTCGGTACCAACGGTGTAATCAATTAGATCAATGGAGAGATCCTCTTGACCTCTCGTCATCGCTACATAGACTTCAGCAAGTAATTGAGCATCCAATAACGCGCTATGCAAAGTACGGTGTTTATTGCTAATCGAAAAACGTTCACATAAAGCATCCAAAGAATTTCGCTTGCCAGGGAACATTTGGCGAGCATCTAATAGCGTATCGGTAATCTTCGATGCAAGATTGCGGAATGGCGGACGCTTCAATAAAGCGAATTCATTATCCAAAAATCCTAAGTCGAAGGCTGCGTTATGAATCACGACTTCAGCGCCATCCACAAACTCTATTAGTTGCTCAATAATATTAGCGAAGATGGGTTTATCGGATAAGAATTCTCTTGAAAGGCCATGAACCGCAAATGCCCCTGCATCAATATCGCGCTCTGGATTGATGTAGTAATGAAAGGTTCTATCGGTGAGGCGACGCCTAACCATTTCCACGCAACCAATCTCAATAATTCGATCTCCGGTGGCTGGGTTTAAGCCTGTTGTTTCGGTATCGAGAATGACTTGACGCATTAGGTTCCTTCTAGGACGGAAGCTGGAATATCCATTGGGCCATTACCAGCAAATTTGTCAAGGTAAAGATAAATCACCGGCGTGATGATGAGTGTTGCGAATTGAGAAAAAATCAGACCGCCAGCAACGCTAATACCTAGAGGTTGGCGAAGTTCAGCACCAGCTCCTAAGCCAAATGCAATGGGAAGGGCGCCCATAAGAGCTGCGAAAGTCGTCATCATAATAGGGCGGAAACGCAAGATACAGGCTTCTCGAATCGCCTTTTCTGGAGTCATCCCTTGATTGCGTTGTGCATCTAGAGCAAAGTCAATCATCAAGATGGCATTCTTTTTTACAATACCTATGAGCAACAGGATTCCAATAGAGACGATGTTAGTTAGTTTAAATCCAAATATGCGTAATGCCAAGATTGCGCCAATTGCTGCAGAGGGTAAGCCAGCCAAAATGGTCAGCGGATGAATATAACTCTCATATAAAACGCCTAGCAAGATGTAGATCACCCCAAGGGCGGAGAAAATCAATATCAACTGACCAGATTGATTGCTTTTAAATACAGCGGCATCTCCACCATAACTCGTAATGATGGACGAAGGGAGGTCTATAGCTTTAGTAAATTCTTCAATTTGTTTTGTAGCATCGCCCAAGAAAACATCCGGAGCTAAATTGAAGGAAAGGGTTACGGCAGGAATTTGACCTTGATGATTTACCGCTGTTGGTCCAACAGTACGCGTAAAACTAGCTAGACTTGATAGTGGAATCAGCTTATCGGTAGCGCGACCCCGCACAAAGATTTTATTAAGATCAGCTTCATACTGACGGTCTTCAACAGCAGCTTCTAAAATGACATAGTAAGTATTAACCGGTGTATAAATTGTGGATACCTGTTTCTCGCCAAAGGCAGAATAGAGCGCGGTACGAATATCGGCAATATTGACGCCGGCACTTGCAGCCTTTTCTCGATCGATATTGATTTTGACATTTAGACCCTTCATTTGCGAATCGCTGGTGACATCCCTGAATATGGGGTCAGCACGCATTTTTTGCATGAGCTTATCTGCCCATTCATTTACCCCTTCAAAGCCTACGCTCTGAAGAGTAAATTGATGGCGACTCTTACTGCTTTTGCCCCCAAGTTGCAAATTCTGGACAGGCCGCATATACACTTGAAGGCCTGGAATGTCTTTGAACTTCGTGCGCAAGCCTTCCATAATCTTTGCCATTTTGGCGCGATCACTTTTGGGTTTGAGAATGATAAAGATTCGACCCGTGTTGTAGCCTGAGCTAGCACCGCCGCCAATCACTGAAATAGAGCTCGCCACATTGGGATCTGTATTAACCAACTCGGCTGCTTGATCCTGTAATGCCAGCATAGCTCTAAAAGATATATCTTCAGAAGCTTCTGTGGTGGCCAAAATTTGGCCAATATCTTCCTCGGGGAAGAAGCCTTTCGGGCTGTTGACAAAAAGTACCACCGTAATAACAAAAGTGGATAAAGCACCCCATAAGACAATCTTGCGATTCTTTAGTGCTAAATCCAAATAATGAATATAGGTTTTAAGCATCCAATCAAAAATAGGCGATCGAGTTTTTATTGATTGCATACTCTTTTGCATGTTGTCCTGGCTTTGGTAGAAAACGGCTACAGAGCATCGGCACTACAGTCAAGGAAACAACAGCAGATACCAAAATAGATAGTGAAACAACTACCGCAAATTCTCTAAAGAGCAAGCCTATTGGACCGGCCATAAAAAAGAGCGGAATAAAAACTGCTACCAAAGAGATGGAGATGATGGTAAAGCCAACTTCTTTACTACCTTTGAGCGAGGCTTTTAATGGATCCATGCCTTGCTCAACATAACGCATGATGTTTTCGAGCACGACAATTGCATCATCCACCACCAACCCAACCGCCAACGTAATACCCAGAAGGGAAATGTTGTCGAGACTGCATCCCATAAAGTAAGGCAAGAAAAAAGCACCAATTAGTGAAATAGGTAGGCTAATCGATGGAATAATGGTTGCCGAAATATGCTTCAAGAATAAAAAGATTACCAGTATCACTAGCAACACCGTTAAAGCTAAGGTGAGATTGACGTCATGGATTGCTTCGATAATAGAAAGAGAGCGGTCATTTAAAAGCTGCAGCCTGATCGACTCAGGCATTTGTTTTTGTAGCTGCGGTAGCAATTGTTTAACGGCTTTCACTACCTCAACAGTGTTGGCCCCAGGTTGCCTTAAAACAGCAACTGCAATAGAGCGCTCTCCATTGGAGCTGGCTAGAGTTTTGACATCCTCATAACTTTCAATTACCTCAGCAACATCTTTTAAGTAAATCGGCAAGCCATTCTTCTGGCTCACAATTAAATTAGCAAATTCTTCAGGTCTGACTAATTGAGGATTCGCATAAATAGTAATTGCCTGCCGAGGACCATCCAGTACGCCAACGGGACTATTTAAGTTTGCTTTATTCACTGCAATGGCAACATTATCAATAGTAAGGTTGCGATTGGCTAATGCATCAGGGTGAACTCGAACACGAACGGCATAGCGCTTGGCACCATACACCAGAACTTGTGCAACACCACTAATGGTTGATAGGTTTGGTGAAACGAGATTTTCTGCGTACTGGTTAATGTCCGAGAGGCTGATAGAGGGTGAGCTCATGCGCACTACCAAAACCGGAGCATCAGAAGGATTAATTTTTCGATGTGACGGAGGTACGGTCATTTCGATTGGCAGACGTTTCTGTGCACGTAACAATGCTGCCTGAACATCAACTGCCGCCTTATCAATATCTCTATCGTTATTAAATTCAAGGGTAATGCTAGTGCTACCCAATGAATTTATTGAACTAATAACGTTAATACCGTCGATAGTAGAAAATTCTTTTTCGAGTGGCAACGCAACCGCAGATGCCATGTTCTCTGGTGAAGCGCCTGGCAAAGAAGCGCTTACAGATATGACTGGTGAGTTAAAGCTAGGTAAAGCCGCAACAGGAATTTTGAGATAAGCAACAGTTCCTGCTATGACAGTGGCTATAGAAAGCAACACCGTCATTACGGGTCGCCGAATACATAACTCAGAGAGCGTCATTTTTTCTCAGTAGATGAAGATGAGGTCGGATTTTTGGCTTCTCGAACCTTACTTCCTGGACGCAAGTTTTGCTTGCCTTCAAACACCACACGGTCACCAGATTCAATGCCTGTGACAACAGTTAATCCTTGGTATTCATAAATAACTTTAATCGGCTTAGAAACTGCTTTACCGTCTTTATCGATCACATAATACCATCTTGCCGCGGGCATTAATAATGACTGCTTGAGATGGGACTGCTAGGGCATTTTTTAACGTATTCGCTACTAGAGACACTCGAGCAAACGGGGCCGGGCAGGAGGGTTCTATCGTCATTTGGAATCTGCGCTTTAACACGCACAGCTGCAATAGAAGGGTCTACTTGGTTATCGATCACTAAGACTTTTCCTTCATAGGTTTTTTCCCGCTTTCGCCCACCATCACCTTGACGGTCATTGCTTCTCCATCAAGCTGGTTTTCTAGCATGATGGGAATATCTTTCTCTGGAATCACAAATTGAACATAATAGGGTTCAATTGAGTAATGGTGACCATTGAGCCAACACTTGAAGTGGCGGTAGAGCTAGTTGCAGTTGAAACAATATTGCTGGCTTGTACAAGTGATCCAGGAAAGACATTGACAATGCCTGCTCGACCGTCAATGGGGGAGCGAATGTAGTCAAACGATAACTGGACCTCAGCGGCTCTAGCCGCAGCTTGTGCCGACTTGGCATTTGCAAGGCTGGTCTCTAAACCCGCCTGGGAGATAAAGTTTTTTGCAACCAACTCCTTGGCGCCTAACATACAGCAGTATCAGCAATAACAAGATTCGCCATTTAAATCGAACAACAAACGATTTAACGGTCAGATAGTCCAATCGCTTTAGCGCATCAAATCTGGGCGACTGCTTTTGCCAAAGCGAACATAAGCTGGCTTTGATAGCATTTTTGAATTGCACAAGCTCGGCGAGCGCCTTGTCGAATGAGGATTCTATTTTTGACGCAGTCTCTTTTCTAGGATTTATATAGGTTTTTTACTGTTTTAGGCCTTTTGAAGCAGAATCATTCTCTCATAAGATGGCCAAATCGGTGCTCATAAGGCAACCTGATCCTTAGGGTAAAAATTCCTCTGCCCCTTTATTGGCAAGTTGATCTGCCAGCTTATTTCCAGGGTGTCCATTATGTCCCCGCACCCAATGCCACGATATTTCATGGTCTGGGAGAAGAGAATCCAGTTCTTGCCATAGGTCTGCATTTTTTACTGGGTCTTTGCTGGCCGTTTTCCAGCCTCTCTTTTTCCAGCCTTCCAACCATTCGGTAACCCCTTTTTGGACGTATTGAGAATCTGTCCAGAGTTCTACGGTACTACGCTGTTTTAATGCTTTTAAGGCAAAAATCACTGCGCAGATTTCCATTCGGTTATTTGTCGTCAGTTTTTCGCCGCCATGAATATGCTTTTCAAGACCTCCCGAGCGAAGTACTGCACCCCAGCCGCCAGGGCCCGGATTACCTTTGCAGGCGCCATCGGTATAAATAACTATGTGGGGCTGTTTGGAATGGGGCATAAATTTAATCTGAATTGCTGTGCTTCAGTTGTTTTTGGAGGTTGCTTCGTTCAGTTGCGGGGTTCAATTGCTTGATTGCCGGAATTCTAGCTAGTGTAGCCGCGCTAACCATCCGCATTCCCTGTTGGCGTTTAATGGCAGAAACTAAAAAGACTGCGCCAAATATTGGCCACCAGCGATTGCCCATTTTTTCAAGGAAGTTCATTTTCCTCATGACGGACTCACCTTGAAGCGGGAACTTGTAACATCCAAAATGTCCTCGATCCAATGAAAAGTTCAGAAGTTCTAGCCAGTCTTTGATGCGAATCAGGCTGATAAATTGGCCATCTCTTGGGAGGTAGGGGGTTCCAATCAATCTACTCAGATACTGTCGAGCGCCCCATAAGCTTGCGGGATTAAAGCCAGAAATAATCAGGCGCCCCTCAGGCCTCAAGACCCGATCTACTTCTCGTAATATTTGATGGGGGTCTGTGGCGAACTCTAAAACGTGTGGCAAGACAATTAAATCTAAACTTTCGCTAGCAAAAGGCAGTTCTGCGCTATCCCCTTGAATGAGATGCCAGTTAAAACGGGCTGCGTGACTACGATTGTCATTGGAATGTATGAGGAGGGCCTGCAATGGCATGCGGTTTTCATTCAATGTATTCAATTGGGGGAACCCAATTTGAACCGCATGAAAACCAAACACATCGGCAACTATTTGATCAAAACAGCCCTGTTCCCAAGCCAAAACATAGCGCCCAGGAGGCGATTGCAGCCATTTCTCCCATGAGCTCCAGGGGGGTGCGGGCATCTGAGAGGGGATGGGTGGGGTTGGTATCATCGGCATATGGATAAGAATACTTTATTGCAAGTTTGGCCCATACCGGCTTTTGATGATAACTATATCTGGTGCATTCACGATGGCAGCTCTGCTTTAGTGGTAGATCCAGGCGACTCTGTGCCAACGCTAGAATTTTTGAGGGAAAATAATTTGTCTCTCAAGGGAATTTTAATCACCCACCATCATGCAGACCACACCGGCGGTATTCAGAATTTAAAACAAGTTTTAGGTGCTGACATACCTGTCTATGGCCCGGCAGGGGATAACATTCCAGGTCGTACAGTGATTGCGATGCAGGATGACAAAATTGAAATAGTCGCTCCTCGCATTAGCCTTAAAGTTTTCGAAGTTCCTGGGCATACCTTAAGTCACATTGTTTACTTTGCAAATATGCAAGCCAATGTAGTTGAGCCAATGCTTTTCTGTGGAGACACTTTATTTGCATCAGGATGTGGCCGCCTATTTGAGGGTACGCCGACACAAATGTCACAGTCCCTGGGTAAATTTGCATTATTACCAAAAAATACCTTGGTTTACTGCACACATGAGTACACCTTATCCAATATTCGCTTTGCATTAGCTGCCGAGCCTAATAACCCAAATCTTCTGTCTTGGGCGGAAGAAGCCAAGTTACTCAGGGAGCGGGGTAGACCAACTCTACCAACGACCATAGGACAAGAGCTTCAAGTAAACCCTTTTATGCGATGTGATCAACCAGAAGTCATTGCGATGGCTAAAGAGATTTCAGGTCAAACAGAATTGCCTACACCGGCGCATGTCTTAGCAGTGATACGCGCCTGGAAAGATCGTTTCTGATGCGTATGCTGTATGCAGCAGTGGTTATTGCTGCCCTTTTGAGTGGATGTGCAAGTACTGGAGATTGGTCTTCTGATACGCCAACGAAAGCTAATCCGAAATCCTCTAAGGCTACTCGAGTTAATCTCAAAAATCAGAGCGTAAGCAAAGTCTACGCGCCATCAGATAACTTGTGGCTACGTATTCGGGATGGATTTCAGATGGAGCCAATGAATAATCCATTAGAGATCGAACAGGTGCGCTGGCTAAGTGCTCGCCCAGATTACGTTCATCGATCTATGGCGCGCTCCTCCCGCTATCTGTTCTATATCGTTCAAGAAGTCAACGCACGGAACATGCCAACAGAAATTGCGCTTCTGCCATTTGTTGAAAGTGCTTTCGTCACGAATGCTAAATCAAGCGCAAAAGCAGTGGGGCTATGGCAATTCATGCCGGCTACAGGTAAAGATTTTCGACTCACCCAAAATATTTTTAGGGATGAACGTCGTGATGTCTTGCAATCAACCGATGCTGCTTTGGATTATTTGCAGCGTTTATACAACCAGTTTGGCAGCTGGGAATTGGCTTTAGCGGCTTATAACTGGGGTGCCGGTAATATTTCCAAAGCCCAAAAACGCAATGCAGCTGCAGGCTTAGCAACTGATTATGAGAGCCTTACTTTACCGCGCGAGACTCGTAACTATGTCCCTAAGTTGATGGCTTATCGTCAAATTGTGTTGGATCCAAAGGCTTATGGGATAGTCTTGCCGGAACTTGAAAATCACCCATACTTTGTTGCTTTGGACGTCGGCAGCGATATTGACGTTGCGTTAGTTATTAAGTTAGCTGAAATCCCAGAAGACGAATTTCATAGCCTGAATCCATCATTTAATAAGCCAGTGATTTTGAGCAATGCCAATCAGCAAATCTTGCTGCCGTTTGGACATGCCGAAATTTTCCAAGACAATCTGAAGCAATACACCAAACCCTTATCTTCTTGGACGGCTGTTCAGGTAAGTAAAACTGAAAGCGTTGATCAGGCAGCCAAAACTTTGAGTGTGGCTGTAGATACTCTTAGGGAGGTTAATAACATCCCTAAAGGAATGCGCATCCGCGCAGGTTCAACCGTTTTGATTCCAAAAACGAGTCGACGCCCCGAAGATGTGTCGACTGCCATGGCTGAAAATGCTAGCTTAAGTCTAGAAAAACCAGCTCCACCAACGCCAAAGTGCCCAAAACCCGCAAAAGGAAGCAAGGGCGCCAATATGGTTAAATGTTCAGCACCGAGTACAAGCAAATCCTCTGAAAAGGGGGTTTCTAAGGGTAATTCTTCTGATAAAAAAAATGCTGCGTCTCAGCATAAATCCGTATCGACAGGACTTGCAAAATTTGCGAAAAATGGTAGTTCTGCCGTCCAGAGTAGCAATAAGGGTAGTAGAGGGACGAGCAAAAGTCAGTAATTCCAGTAACTTTTTTAAAAGAAATCAGGTTGACCATGTCCTATAAAGCACACCACGAACGCTCAATTAAAGACCCAGATGGATTTTGGGGTGAGCAAGCACAGTTAATCCATTGGGAAAAACCATTTGATAAGGTGCTTAATTACGACAACCCCCCATTTACAAAGTGGTTTGAAGGCGGATTAACTAATCTTTGCTACAACGCGGTAGATCGTCATTTAAAAGATCGTCCTGACCAAATCGCTTTGGTTGCCGTTTCAACAGAAACTAATCAAGAAAAAGCCTACACATTTAAAGAGTTATACGAAGAAGTGAATCGTATGGCAGTAATTTACAAAGCTAACGGCATATAAAAAGGAGATCGTGTACTTGATCTATATGCCGATGATTGCTGAAGCCTGTTTCGCCATGTTGGCGTGCGCTCGTGTTGGCGCAATTCACTCTGTTGTGTTCGGTGGTTTTGCTTCATATAGTTTGGCATCTCGGATCGACGATGCGAAGCCAAAGCTTATTGTTACAGCTGAAGCTGGTGCTCGTGGTGGTAAAGCGGTTCCATATAAGCCATTGCTAGATGAAGCCATTACGCTTGCCGAGTACAAGCCAGAAAAAGTATTAATCGTGAATCGTGGCTTAACAGAATTCACAACGGTAGCTGGTCGTGATTTGGATTGCGCAGCTGAGCGTCAAAAACATTTGAACGATGTAGTGCCAGTTGAGTAGGTTGACGCTACTCATCCTTCTTACATTCTCTATGCCTCAGGCACTACTGGGAAACCAAAAGGGGTACAGTGCGATCTGGCGGCTATGCAGTTGCACTAATGTCCACCATGAACCACATCTTCTGTGGCAAAGCTGGTGAAACCATGTTCACTACCTCTGACATTGGTTGGGCCGTTGGCCATAGCTACATCATTTATGGACCATTGCTTAATGGTATGGCCACCATCATGTACGAAGGTACGCCATTGCGCCTAGACGCAGGTATTTGGTGGGAGCTCGTTGAAAAATACAAGGTTTCAGTGATGTTCTCTGCACCGACAGCAGTTTGAGTGCTTAAGAAACAAGATCCTGCATTCTTAACGAAGTACGACCTTTCAAAATTGCGTGCTTTGTTCTTGGCGGGTGAGCCTTTAGATGAACCAACCGCTAGTTGGATTCATGATGCTATTAAAAAGCCAATCGTCGATAACTATTGGCAGACTGAAACTGGCTGGCCAATGCTTGCTATTCAACGTAGTGTCGAAGTGATGCCTCATAAGTTTGGATCTCCGGGGGTTCCATCATTTGGTTACAACATGAAATTGCTTGATGACGCCACTTCTGAGGAGCTAGGTCCGGATCAAAAAGGCGTGATTGCAATTGAAGGCCCACTTCCTCCAGGTTGTATGCAAACGGTTTGGGGTGATGACAAGCGCTTTATTAGCACTTACTGGGAAACCATTCCCGGCAAATTAATTTATTC
The DNA here is from genome assembly GCF_900095205.1 of Polynucleobacter necessarius. Taxonomy (NCBI): domain Bacteria; kingdom Pseudomonadati; phylum Pseudomonadota; class Betaproteobacteria; order Burkholderiales; family Burkholderiaceae; genus Polynucleobacter; species Polynucleobacter necessarius. The sequence continues at coordinate 951,644 of NZ_LT606951.1, forward strand.
CACCTTTGACTGGGGTATTAAAGATAAAGACGGTTACTTCTTTATCCTCAGGCGTACTGACTGATGACGTGATTAACGTATCGGGTCACCGCCTAGGCACTCGTGAAATTGAGGAGAGTATTTCTAGTCACCCAAATATTTCAGAGGTTGCTGTTGTCGGTATTGAGGACAAACTCAAAGGCCAAGCTGCAATTGCTTTTGTAATTCCTAAAGAGGCTTCTAATACAGCAACACTTGAAGCAGAATGCATGAAGACCGTTGATAGTACCCTTGGTGCAATTGCTCGTCCTGGATGGGTATACGTGGTCACCGCTTTGCCAAAGACACGTTCTGGCAAGATCGTGCGTCGTGCCCTTCAGGCTGTTGCTGAAGGTCGTAATCCGGGAGACATCAGTACGATGGATGACCAGACTGTTTTAGCTCAAATTAAGACCATCATTGAGCAAAGCGCTAAAGCCTTAAAACTAGTAACTTTGAATAAATTGCTCCTCCAGCCCAACCACTGGGGGAGTTTTTCCTTTTAGGACTTCATTTGATAGGGTATTCAAGGGTTTACGAGTAAAAATGGTATGATTACGGAGTTCGAAACTTAATAAATACCCTAGCGCTTAAAGACACTCACCTCCCGCAAATACATCCCCGGGCTGGTCTTTTTGGGGGTTTTGAGCGTCGGATGGAGCAGGGACTGGAGATGATTTGTCACCCTTGCTTCCTTCTTTTTCCCCCGCCGTGTTGGCTCTTGCCGACGGCACCTTATTTCCCGGATTCAGTATTGGCGCTCCTGGCGAAACTACCGGCGAAGTCGTTTTTAACACTGCATTGACTGGTTATCAGGAAATCATTACTGACCCTAGCTATTCCCGTCAGATAGTCACCTTGACCTATCCTCATATTGGAAATGTCGGTGTTAATAGCCAAGACGCAGAATCTGATCAAATTCATGCCGCTGGCTTAGTGATCAAAGATTTGCCTAAACGTGTTTCTAATTTTCGTTCTGAGGGCTCGCTGGATGACTACCTCACGAAAGCTGGTGTTTTAGGCATTGCAGGGATCGATACTCGCAAGCTCACCAGAATTCTTCGCGATAAGGGCGCCCAATCCGGTGCCATTGTTGCTGGCAAAGTAGGTGATGATCATGAGGCATTGGGCAAAAAGACTCTTGAGTTAGCCAAGGCATTTCCTGGAATGGCTGGTCTAGATCTTGCTAAGGTTGTCACTACACAAAAGCCATACGAGTGGCGTGAAGCTGAGTGGGATCTGCACGGCCCTGACGGCAAGCCAGCATACAGATCCTTAGACACAAGCAAACCCATTAAAAAAGTAGTTGCTTATGACTTTGGTGTGAAACGCAACATTCTTCGGATGCTTACTGAGCGGGGCTGTCAATTGACAGTTGTCCCTGCACAAACAAGTGCAGCAGAAGTATTGGCCATGAATCCAGACGGCGTATTTTTCTCGAATGGTCCTGGTGATCCTGGTCCTTGTGATTACGCTATTGCTGCTGCAAAGGAGATTATTGAAAAAGGTATCCCGACCTTTGGCATCTGTTTGGGCCATCAAATTATGGGTCTGGCTGCTGGCGCTAAAACATTGAAGATGAAATTTGGTCACCATGGTGCCAATCATCCAGTGAAGGATTTAGATACTAGTCGTGTAGCGATTACTTCTCAGAATCATGGTTTCGCTGTTGATGCCAATACATTGCCTGACAATATTCATGTCACTCATGTATCTTTGTTTGATGGATCATTGCAAGGAATGGCTTGGAAAGATAAGCCTGCTCTTTGCTTCCAAGGACATCCTGAGGCCTCTCCTGGTCCTTATGACATTGCCTATTTATTTGATCGTTTTGTGGAGCTAATGAATGCTGCCAGCAAGAAGGAGGGCAAATAATGCCTAAGCGTAGCGACATTCAGAGTATCTTAATCATTGGTGCAGGTCCGATCGTGATTGGACAAGCCTGCGAATTTGACTATTCAGGTGCACAGGCTTGTAAAGCCTTGCGTGACGAAGGTTACAAAGTTATTTTGGTAAACAGCAATCCTGCGACCATCATGACCGACCCTGAGATGGCCAATGTAACCTATATTGAACCAATTACTTGGGAAGTAGTAGAGCGCATTATCGCTACTGAAAAACCAGATGCTATTTTGCCTACGATGGGCGGTCAAACTGCACTAAATTGTGCTTTGGATCTCCATCGTCATGGTGTGCTTGAGAAATACGGTTGCGAACTGATCGGAGCCTCGCCTGAAGCGATTGATAAAGCTGAAGACCGCCAAAAATTTAAAGATGCTATGACCAAGATTGGTCTGGGTTCTGCTAAGTCTGGTATTGCCCATTCAATGGATGAGGCCCATGAGGTTCAGCAGCGGATTCAAAAAGAAACGGGCAGTTCTGGATTTCCGGTGGTTATTCGTCCATCTTTCACCATGGGTGGATTTGGCGGTGGTATAGCCTACAACCGTGAGGAATTTGAAGAAATTTGTAAGCGCGGTCTCGATTTATCACCTACTCGCGAGCTTTTGATTGAAGAATCTCTCCTCGGTTGGAAAGAATTTGAGATGGAAGTGGTGCGGGATCGCAATGACAACTGCATCATTGTTTGCTCGATTGAAAACCTTGATCCAATGGGCGTGCATACAGGCGATTCCATTACTGTTGCGCCTGCTCAAACTTTGACAGATAAAGAGTATCAGTTGATGCGTAACGCATCCATCGCAGTGCTTCGTGAAATTGGTGTAGATACTGGTGGTTCAAACGTGCAGTTTTCCATCAACCTAGTAGATGGACGCATGATCGTGATTGAAATGAATCCACGAGTATCACGTTCATCTGCTCTTGCCTCTAAGGCCACAGGCTTTCCAATTGCCAAGATAGCCGCTAAATTAGCTGTCGGGTATACCTTAGATGAATTAAAGAATGACATTACCGGTGGTGCTACGCCAGCTTCTTTCGAGCCATCAATTGACTATGTTGTTACCAAGATACCTCGTTTTGCCTTCGAAAAATTCCCACAAGCCGATTCTCGTTTAACAACTCAAATGAAGTCAGTAGGTGAGGTAATGGCGATTGGCCGTACCTTTCAAGAATCTTTCCAAAAAGCACTTCGCGGTTTAGAGGTTGGTGTTGACGGTCTGGATGAAGTATCTACAGATTTAGATGACATCATCAATGAAATCAATGAGCCCGGCCCGGATCGTATTTGGTATTTGGCGGACGCATTCCGAATGGGTATGGGTATTGATGAAATCTACAATGAGACTAAAGTCGACCCCTGGTTCTTAGAGCAGATTGAAGAGCTCATTGCCATTGAGACAGAGCTTAAGCAGCGCAAAATCGATAGTCTTTCTGCGCCGGAGTTGCGTTTCGTGAAACAAAAAGGTTTCTCAGATCGTCGCCTAGCAAAATTGCTCGGGATTGATGCCGCCTCTGTTCGCGCAGCACGCCATCGCTTAAAAGTAGTTCCAGTGTATAAGCGGGTTGATACTTGCGCTGCTGAGTTTTCAACCAATACCGCCTACTTATATTCCACCTACGAAGCAGAGCATGGTGAATGTGAGTCACAGCCTACCAATAAAGAAAAGATTATGGTGCTAGGCGGTGGACCCAATCGTATTGGCCAAGGTATTGAGTTTGATTATTGTTGCGTACATGCTGCCTTAGCAATGCGTGATGATGGTTATGAAACCATTATGGTCAACTGTAATCCCGAGACTATTTCTACTGATTACTACGACACTTCTGATCGCTTGTATTTTGAGCCGCTAACTCTAGAAGATGTTTTGGAGATTGTCGCCAAAGAGAAGCCAAAAGGTGTAATTGTTCAGTATGGTGGACAAACACCATTGAAATTGGCTTTAGATCTAGAGCGTAATGGTGTGCCGATTATTGGTACGTCCCCAGACATGATTGATGCCGCTGAGGACAGAGAACGCTTTCAAAAATTACTGCAAGATCTTGGTTTGCGCCAACCGCCGAACCGCACAGCTCGCACTGAAGAGGAAGCCCTTAAGCTCGCTGAAGAAATTGGTTATCCATTGGTAGTTCGTCCTTCCTATGTTTTAGGTGGTCGTGCGATGGAAATTGTTCATGATGGTCGCGACCTGGAGCGATATATGCGTGAGGCTGTTAAGGTCTCGCACGACTCTCCCGTACTTCTTGATCGCTTCCTAAATGATGCGATTGAATGTGACGTAGATTGCATCAGTGATGGCGCTACTGTATTTATTGGCGGCGTTATGGAGCATATAGAGCAGGCTGGAGTTCACTCTGGCGATTCTGCTTGTTCATTACCCCCATACTCTTTATCTGAGTCAACGGTTGAAGAGATCAAGCATCAAACTGCTGCCATGGCTAAAGGCTTGAATGTAGTTGGCTTGATGAATGTCCAATTTGCTATTCAAAATGTAGATGACAAAGATGTTATCTATGTTCTTGAGGTAAATCCTCGCGCTTCTCGTACTGTTCCTTTTGTATCTAAAGCAACTGGTTTGCAGTTGGCGAAGATTGCTGCACGTTGTATGATTGGTCAAACATTAGCGCAGCAGGGTATTCAGGCAGAAGTTAAACCAGCATATTTCTCAGTTAAAGAAGCAGTATTCCCATTTAATAAATTCCCAGGCATTGATCCGATTCTCGGACCCGAGATGCGCTCTACTGGTGAAGTCATGGGAGTAGGTAAGACCTTTGGTGAAGCATTATTTAAATCGCAATTAGGCGCAGGCATTAAGTTGCCTAAGAGCGGTACTGTGCTTTTGACCGTTAAAGACAGCGATAAGCCAAAAGCGCTTGAAGTAGCCAAGTTGCTCCATCAATTAGGCTTCCCAATGGTGGCCACTAAAGGCACGGCGGCTGCAATTGAGGCAGCCGGTTTGCCTGTGAGAGTAGTTAACAAGGTGAAGGATGGCCGTCCTCATATCGTCGATTTTATTAAGAACGGTGAGATTTCCTTGGTCTTTACTACCGTTGATGAAACTCGTACTGCCATTGCCGACTCTAGATCGATTCGCACGAGTGCTCAAGCCAATGGTGTTACTTATTACACAACGATTAGTGCAGCCCGCGCGATAATGGACGGATTACTGGCTTCGCAAAATGGAAAACTGGAGTCGCTTGAGGTTTATTCCTTGCAAAATTTACATCGGACGCTTATTTAATCTAAAATTAGCTTTTACAAGCGTAATTTTGCGCAAGAATTTAAGTTAGGTTAGTTGCATGAGCACAATTCCGATTACCAAGCGCGGTGCAGAGCTTCTTAAAGAAAAGTTGCACCGCCTAAAGCATGTTGAGCGTCCTGCTGTCATCAATGCCATTTCTGAGGCTCGAGCTCAAGGCGACCTCTCCGAGAATGCTGAGTATGATGCAGCAAAAGAAAAACAAGGTTTTATTGAGGGTCGCATTCAAGAATTAGAGGGCAAACTTTCTGCTGCTCAAATTATTGATCCAGCATCGCTTGATGTATCTGGACGCGTCGTTTTTGGCGCCACCGTTGAACTCGAAGATCTTGAGGATGGCACAAAGTTCACTTATCAAATCGTAGGTGACGATGAGGCTGATATTGCCTTGAATAAAATTTCCATCAGCTCGCATATTGCTCGCGCTTTAATTAGTAAGGAAGAGGGTGATGTAGTTGCCGTTCAGGCTCCTGGCGGTAATCGCGAAGTGGAGATATTAGCAGTACGTTATATCTAATCTGCCCATGTATGCCCAGAGACTTTTTAGCCTGACTTCTTGCCTCTGGGTTGGTAGCTTCACCATCATTGGGTTTCTGGTTGTTCCTGTTCTCTTTTCAAGCCTAGGAGATAGACAGGTAGCCGGCATAGTAGCGGCAAGCCTTTTTAAATTTACTGCATATTTTGGCGTCTTTATCAGCGCTTTATTGATGGTGGCAGCCAATTATTTTGTAAGTCAAAAGAAAACTCAATATCGCCTTACTCGCTGGATCTTGCTTGCGATGTTGTCATGCACATTAGCTGCTGCATTTATTCTGATTCCCTGGATGAATGCTCTTAGAGATCAAGCGCTATCTTTAGGGCTATCTGTTCGTGAAACAAGCAATTCAGAATTGTTTAATCGCCTTCATTCAGTCTCAAGCATAGTGTTTATGATTCAAACATTGCTTGGACTTTTCCTAGTCTGGCGGACAACAAAAAACGCCGACTAGCAGCGTTTTTCCATTTCTTGAAATTTAATAGCCCAAAGATTTTTTCTTGGTGCCGCTCATTTTGACCTTGCGTTTTTTTATAGGCGCTGGTGCAGCAGCAGCTTTTCTATAGCCGGGAGAAGACCAGCCGATTCTTGACTCAGTTGCTTCTGAACGTAATACTCTTTTCCTAGGTGTAGAAGATTTGACGGCGGCAGCGCATGCAAATGGAGGGGCGTTAGATGCAGATAGATCGGCGATATCGGATCTTTCGGAAGTACTGGTGCGTATACCCCGCTTTAGTAGGTGCTCGATTGGGTTGACGCTTTGTCCTTGGTGCTTGTAACGATTTTTTAGTCTGTTTGCTGGAGCGGCCTAGATTGCTAAGCGCTTCGTCAACTGCATCTTTAGGTTTCCAAAGAATTAATAACTTGCCAATGTGCTGCACAGGTGCAGCATCTAATTAATCACAAAGTTCATCATAGATTGCGATGCGTGCCTCTCGATCATCTCCAAAAACTCGGATTTTGATTAAACCGTGATGTTTAATTGCCAATTTGGCTTCTTTGATTACAGCTGGTGTTAATCCATCCCCGCCGCCAATCATCACCACAGGACTTAAGTCATGGGCATCAGCTTTTAGAGATTTACGTTGCGCGGCGGTAATTGTTAGTGCAGTCATGGGCTTGATGATAGAGCATTCAATGCCAGAATTCGCTCTTTAGGCTGAATTTAGAGGGTTTTTCCATAATTCCTTTTGCTTTAGGTGGCAGAAACTAGGAAAATGGAAGGCGAAAGTGGGTAAGTTTTGGCAAAGAATAAATTTAATAAAAGTTGGCTTCAGGATCACTTAACTGATCCTTACGTAAAAATGGCTCAAAAAGAGGGCTATCGCGCTAGAGCAGTTTATAAACTGAGTGAAATAGACGAGCAAGATCACCTTATCAAAGCAGGGATGACTATTATTGATCTCGGGAGCGCCCCTGGAAGTTGGTCGCAATACGCCCGTAATCGCTTAACGGAGCTTGGTAAAAGTAATCCAAAGATTGAGTCTGGCAAGCCGGATGGGCAAATCATTGCTATAGATATTTTGCCTATGGAAGATATTGCAGATGTGAGCTTTATTCAGGGTGACTTTCGTGAAGAAGAGGGGCTTACCGCCCTTGAAGCACTTTTACCTGAGGATGCCGAAGGTAAGGTGGATTTGGTTCTCTCTGATATGGCGCCTAATTTATCGGGGTTTGGTGTAGCCGATGCGGCAAGGATGGCTTTTTTGGCTGAAATTGCCCTAGATTTTGCTGTTGCACACCTTAAGCCTGAGGGAGCTTTACTAATCAAATGCTTTAACGGCAGTGGTTATAGCCAAATCGTGGAATCCTTTAAAAAGGTCTTTAAAACAGTTGCATCTCGAAAACCCAAGGCTTCTCGAGCACGATCTTCAGAGAGATTTCTATTGGGTAGAAATCTAAAACCCCCTAAATAGAGTTGAATTACCTCAAATAGCCCCATTTTATAGGGCTTTTTAAATAAATATGTCATTAGCCCTTGAAAAAGGCTGGTAGTAGAATCAAATACTTAGGTAGCGATTCGCTTTAACTCCTGGATTAATCCAGAAAAGGACTCATTTTGAACAGTAATATGTTCCAAAAAATCGGTGTGTGGCTCATTGTGGGCCTGGTGCTTTTTACGGTATTCAAGCAATTTGATAAGCCGAAGGAGCAAACTCAGGTCACCTATTCTCAATTCATGGATGATGCCAAGGCTGGAAAAATCAAGCGTGTAGATGTCCAGGGTCGCACTAACCTTACTGTTACCCCTGTGGATGGCAATAAATATTCTCTGATTTCTCCTGGAGATATTTGGATGGTGGGTGATTTGATGAAGTATGGTGTTCAAGTTTCTGGTAAAGCAGAAGACGAACCCAACATGCTCACTTCTGCTTTGTACTATTTAGGACCAACACTTCTTATTATTGGTTTCTGGTTTTTCATGATGCGCCAAATGCAAGGTGGCGGCAAAGGCGGAGCATTCTCATTCGGAAAATCAAAAGCGCGTCTCATTGATGAAAATAGCAACACAGTTACTTTTGCAGATGTCGCTGGTTGCGATGAAGCTAAGGAAGAAGTTTTTGAGTTAGTAGATTTTTTAAAGGATCCACAAAAATTTCAAAAACTCGGTGGCCGTATTCCGCACGGTGTGTTGCTAGTGGGTCCTCCTGGTACAGGTAAGACCTTGTTGGCCCGTGCGATTGCAGGTGAAGCAAAAGTTCCTTTCTTCTCGATTTCCGGTTCTGATTTCGTAGAAATGTTTGTCGGTGTTGGTGCATCACGTGTGCGTGATATGTTTGAAAACGCCAAGAAAAATTCTCCTTGCATCATTTTTATTGATGAGATTGATGCTGTAGGTCGCCATCGTGGTGCTGGTATGGGCGGTGGTAATGATGAGCGCGAACAAACCCTCAACCAAATGTTGGTTGAGATGGATGGATTCGAGAGTAATAGCGGAGTAATCGTAGTGGCTGCTACGAACCGTTCAGACGTATTGGATAAAGCTTTATTGCGCCCTGGTCGTTTTGATCGTCAAGTACATGTTGGTTTACCTGATATTCGTGGGCGTGAGCAGATTTTGCAAGTGCATATGCGCAAGGTTCCAATTGATCCTGATGTCAATGCCGCCGTCTTGGCCCGCGGAACGCCTGGTTTCTCTGGTGCTGATCTTGCGAACCTAGTGAATGAGGCTGCACTATTTGCAACACGTCGCAACAAGCGTTCCGTTGACATGAAAGACTTTGAAGATGCCAAAGATAAGATCTATATGGGTCCTGAGCGTAAGTCCGCTGTAATGCGCGAAGAAGAACGTCGCAATACTGCCTATCATGAGTCAGGTCATGCTGTTGTCGCTAAAGTGCTTCCTAAGGCTGATCCTGTTCATAAAGTCACCATCATGCCCCGTGGCATGGCTTTGGGTGTGACTTGGCAATTGCCAGAGTTTGATCGTGTGAATCTGTACAAAGATCGCATGCTGGAGGAGTTAGCCATCTTATTTGGCGGTCGTGCTGCAGAAGAAGTTTTCTTGCAATCGATGAGCACTGGTGCATCGAATGATTTTGAGCGCGCCACTAAGATGGCTCGAGATATGGTTACTCGTTACGGTATGAGTGATAGTTTGGGTACGATGGTTTATGTTGATACTGAATCAGAAAGTATTTTTGGCCGCAATAGTACTAAGACAGTTTCTGAATTGACTCAACAAAAAGTTGATGCTGAAATTCGTACCTTGATTGATAGTCAATATGCATTAGCAAGATCAATCTTGGAACAGAATCGCGACAAGGTTGAGGCCATGGTTGCAGCTTTGCTTGAATGGGAAACCCTTGATGCAGAGCAGATCAATGACATTATGGAAGGTCGTCCACCTCGTTCGCCAAAGCCACCTCCAGCAACCCAGTTTGGTAATTCGGCTGCACAACCTGGTCCTGCTACTGGTAATACTCCTGCTACCGCTTAATCGCTAATGAGTTTCGGTCTTTTATGCTAAACCAAGGCTTGATTGATCTGCCCACAATTTGGCGTTGTGGGCGTTTTCTTTTTGAGGGATTAAAAAATTGTGGCGTACCTTTATCCATTGATACATACAAAGCCGAAACAATGCGTCAAGCTTTGTTTGCTGGCGTTGATTGTGTAAATGATATTTGGGCTCTCAGGCAAGAGGGTGCAGTTGATGGCGTTCTAGATAGCAAAGAATGCAGCATTGTTTTAATGCACATGCAACGAGACCCGCTCACAATGCAATTCAATCCAGGGTATCAAGATGTTATTGCAGATGTATCTTTATTCTTAAAAGAACAGGCAACTCATCTTATCTGCAAGGGCGCTCATTCAAGCCGTATTGCAATCGACCCGGGGTTTGGCTTTGGCAAGAGTCTTGAACACAATCTCAGTATGTTGGCTCATTTTGATGTCTTCTCACAATTAGGTTATCCAGTTTTAGCCGGGATTTCTAGAAAATCGATGATCGGCAAGGTCACTAGAAAGGATACAAATGAGCGTGTGGCGCCTAAGTGTTGCAGCGGCCATCATGGCTGCTGATCGTGGCACCAAGATCATTCGCGTCCACGATGTCGCTGAAACTGTTGATGCTTTAAAGCTATGGGAAGCAGTAAATTCTTGGCAAAATAAATAAAGCGGAACCCTAATGGGTCTAGGTTTTATAATCACATCCATGAAAAAACAATACTTTGGTACTGATGGCATTCGTGGCGAAGTGGGGAAATTCCCCATTGTTCCAGAATTCATGACTCGTCTAGGTTATGCCGCAGGCAAGGTGTTAACAAAAGATAGCAAACCGGGTGAGCGCTGTCAGGTTTTAATTGGTAAAGATACTCGGGTTTCCGGTTATTTATTGGAAGCAGCACTTGAGGCTGGCTTTGCTGCTGCTGGTGTTGATGTAATGCTCTGCGGCCCCATTCCGACCCCAGGGGTTGCCTATCTAACGAAAACCTTACGATTATCTGCAGGTTTGGTTATTTCAGCTTCACATAATCCTTATCAAGATAACGGTATTAAGTTTTTTTCGGCCAACGGCGATAAGTTTTCTGATGATTTTGAGTTGGCCATTGAGGCTCAATTAGAAAAACCCATGGGTTGTGTTAGCTCAAAAGAGTTGGGTAAGGCATTTCGCTTGGATGATGCTGCAGGTCGCTATATTGAGTTTTGTAAGTCTACTTTCCCCGGGGGTCTGAATCTCAAGGGATTAAAAATCGTGGTCGACTGCGCTAATGGAGCTGCCTATCATATCGCTCCCCATGTATTCCATGAATTGGGTGCAGAAGTGGTTTCCATTGGCGTTAATCCAGATGGACGAAATATTAATGATGGATGTGGTGCCACAGCTCCACAGGCTCTCATTGCTAAGGTAAAAGAGGAGACTGCCGATATAGGTATTGCCTTAGACGGAGATGCCGATCGCCTCCAAATGGTTGACGCCTCAGGCCGCTTGTTTAATGGAGATGAACTGTTATACGTACTTGTAAAAGATAGATTGGATAAAAAACAAGCTATCGGTGGCGCTGTTGGTACGCTTATGACCAATCTTGCAGTTGAAAATGCTATTAAGGATTTAGGAATTGGATTTGAACGTGCCAATGTCGGCGATCGTTATGTCCTGGAAATGCTTAAGCAAAAAGGGTGGCTAATTGGGGGAGAGGGTTCTGGACATTTACTTTGCTTAGACCAACATTCCACTGGAGATGGCACCATTGCAGCATTACAGGTTTTGGCTGCTATGAGTCAAAACAAAATGAGCCTTGCTCAATTGCTTGAGAAAGTAACCTTCTTCCCTCAGGTGCTTTTAAATGTGAAATTTAAACCCGGCTACGACTGGAAGTTAGATCAAGCGCTAAATAATCAAATTGCTAAAGTGCAATCTAATCTACAGGATATAGGTAGGGTGCTAATCAGAGCATCCGGCACTGAGCCCTTGCTCAGAATAATGGTTGAGACTAAGGATGGTAATGTTGCGATGAGCGCAGCTAAGAGCATTGCCGAACTCATTCCCACAGCCTAAAAAATTCGAAATACAAATAGATTTTTTCTACCGAATAATTTGTAAGCCATTGTTTATATTGAATTATTTAATTTATGACATTGATGTTATTAAACCGTCATAGTTAAATCGTATCTTTCATATATCGCAATTTGCGTTCAATATAGTTAAGGACCGATTAAATGAAATCTTTCTTAAAAAAGGCACTAGTTATTAGCGCTATTTCACTTGCTCCTTCAGCATTTGCAGTAGATATGACAGGCGCTGGCGCCACATTCCCGTACCCAATTTATGCAAAGTGGCCAGCAGCTTCTACAGTTGGCGGAAAAGGTAATGAAGGTGTTGCTGCTAACGTAACGCGTGTTAAGAATTCAGTAGGTTATGTTGAGTATGCCTATACGAAGAAAAACAAAATGACTTATATTTCTTTGAAAAACAAAGACGGTAATTTTGTAGCTCCAGATGACCTAACTTTTGCAGCTACTGCCGCTGGTACTGATTGGGCAAAGATTCCTAGTATGGGTACTTTTATTACTAATGCATCGGGTACTAAATCATAGCCTATTACTGGCGCATCATTCATCTTGATTTACAAGAATCCTGAAAACAAAGCCAACGCTGCTGAGGTAATTAAATTCTTTGATTTCGCATTCAAAGATGGCAAGAAAATGGCCGAAGAGTTGGATTACGTTCCAGTGCTGGATGCTACGACTGATTTCATTCGCAAGAATGTATTTTCTAAAGTAGTAACTAAATAAGGTTTGGTATTTCTAATCAAAAACATTCTTTAATGAACAGCTCCACAGTATTGTGGGACTGTTTCAATATTTAATAAGCCTATCTCAATGGATACCACTCAGTCTCATTCAGCACCTACGCCACAGGCTCTGAAAATTGCTAAATTACAGCGAGTTCAAGATTTCTTGTTCCATGGAATTACACAGTTCTTTGCCTTATCAGTTTTGATCGCATTGTTAGGCATTCTAGTTTCTTTAATCATGAATGCGTGGCCTGCGTTACAAAACTTCGGCCCTAGCCTTCTTCTTTTCGCAAGAGTGGGACGTTGTTAATGGTGAGTTTGGTGGTTTGATTGCCATCTACGGCACCTTAGTTACCTCCTTTATTGCATTGCTAATCGCAGTACCCCCTTAAGGCTTCGGTATCGCTGTATTTTTAACAGAGCTTTGTCCTGGTCCATTGCGCAGACCGCTTGGTACTGCTGTCGAACTATTGGCGGCTGTACCATCAATTATTTACGGTATGTTTGGTCTATTTATTTTTGCACCCCTTTTTGCTGGGTACATTCAACCCGTTCTAGCCTCTACTCTGAGTCAAATCCCAGGATTAGGAATTCTATTCTCAGGCGCTTTTAATGGTGTTGGCATTCTCTTTGCGCCGGATTAATCTTGGCAATGATGATTCTTCCATTTATTGCCTCTGTCATGCGAGATGTGTTTGAAATCGTTCCACCAGTTCTCAAGGAATCCGCCTATGGCATTGGCTGTACAACTTGGGAAGTTGTCAAGAATATTGTACTTCCATATACCAAAGCAGGTGTGATTGAGGGGATAATGCTAGGGTTAGGTAGGGCGCTTGGTGAAACCATGGCTGTAACTTTTGTGATTGGTAATGCGCATCGCCTTTCAGCTTCTTTATTTTCCCCAGGCACATCGATTGCATCAACCCTTGCTAACGAGTTTGGAGAAGCAGAAGCGGGTAATCACCTTTCTTCATTATTCGCCCTTGGTTTAGCGCTTTTCATTATTACCTTTATTGTTCTAGCATGCGCTAAATGGATGCTAAACAGCATGGAGAAGAAGCAAGGATTGAAAACATGAACAATACGTCCAATACAGACCAGGCAATTTTTGCCAAACGAAAGCGTGCAAACAAAATTGGTTTAACTCTATCGATGGGTGCAATGCTTATTGGTATGATTTTTTTGTTTTGGATTTTGGGTGCCTTGCTATAACAAGGGTTTTTCAGCGATTGACTTGAATCTTTTTACTCACAGTACTCCTGCCCCGGGGTCTGAGGGTGGTGGACTCGCGAACGCGATTGTAGGCAGCCTTTTGTTAGCGGGCAGTTGCGCCTTGATCAGTACGCCGATAGGAGTTCTAGCAGGGTTGTATCTTTCAGAATATGGCGATCGCAGTCGCGTTGCAGCAGTCACCCGCTTTGTTACCAACATCATGTTATCTGCTCCATCTATTGTGATTGGTTTGTTTGTATATGCATTTGTAGTAGCTTAAGCTAAGCACTTTTCAGGCTGGGCAGGCACCATTGCTTTAGCCTTAATTGCTATCCCCGTGGTGGTTAGAACTACCGAGAACATATTGCGCTTAGCTCCTGGTAGCTTACGTGAAGCAGCATATGCATTGGCACACCAAAATGGAAAGTCGCCTTCATGATCACTCTGAGGGCTGCTCAAAGCGGTGTAATGACTGGTATTTTGCTAGCTTTGGCTCGCGTTAGCGGTGAGACAGCGCCTTTGCTATTTACCGCATTGAATAATCAATTTTTCTCAACCAATATGAATGCACCAATGGCAAATTTGCCAGCGGTCATTTTCCAGTTCGCAATGAGCCCATATGACAATTGGGTTGAGCTTGCATGGGGTGGCGCTCTTCTTATTATCTTTGCCGTTCTCGGTTTGAATATTTTGGCACGTGTGGTATTCCGTGAAAAGGTGCAGGGATGATGAGTAATATGAAAACAATGTTTGACTTAAATCAGATTGATAGTCAAGGGGGTAGAGTGGATTCAACAAATCAACAATCAGGGCAGGCAATCAATGCGCTTGAAGTTAGAAATCTCAATTTTTTCTAAAGAAAATTAATCTTGATATTGAACAGGGTAAGGTAACTGCATTCATTGGCCCATCAGGCTGCGGAAAGTCTACTCTTCTCAGAACATTGAACCGTATGTATGACTTGTATCCAGGACAACGTGCCGAAGGTGAAATTAACTTCTACGGCCAAAATATTTTAGCCCCTGGACAAGATTTAAATTTACTGCGTTCACGTATTGGTATGGTATTTCAAAAGCCTACGCCATTCCCAATGTCTATCTATAAAAATATCGCATTCGGTGTGCGACTTTATGAAAAACTTTCCCGCTCAAAAATGGATGAGTGGGTCGAGTGGGCTCTTAACAAAGCAGCCTTATGGAACGAGGCTAAGGATAAATTAAATCAAAGTGGTTTATCTCTGCAGCAACGCCTCTGTATTGCTTGTGGCGTTGCCGTGAAGCCATCAGTTATTCTTCTAGATGGGCCTATATCGGCTTTAGATCCAATTTCCACGGGCAAAAGATTGAAGAATTGATCAATGAACTAAAGCATGAGTACACCATTGCAATCGTGACACACAATATGCAACAAGCGGCCCGCGTATCGGATTACCCTACCTATATGTACCTCGGAAGTTTTATTGAGTACGGCAAGACTGATGAGATCTTCATTAAGCCTAAACGCAAAGAAACAGAAGACTATATTACCGGCCGCTTCGGTTAATTGGAGAGATTAAATGCCAGATAAACACCTTTCATCACAATTTGATACAGATTTAAATTCACTCTCTAGTCGTTTGCTAGAAATGGGTGGTTTAGTTGAGTCACAGATTTCAACAGCTATGCGGGCCTTTACATCAATGGATACGGATACTTGCAATATAGTCATTGAGAATGAAAAGCTAGTAAATGATTTAGAGATTCAAATTGATCTCGCTTGTACTGAGCTTATTGCCAGACGTCAACCTACTGCAAAAGATTTAAGGCTTGTTATGGCTGTTTCTAAGGTCATTACCAATCTTGAGCGCGCAGGCCGATGAGGCAGAGCGTTATAGCCAAGCGCACCAAGCGCATCATCGACACTCTAATGTTCCCTACAAGATTAACGTTGCAGAAATTCGTCTTTCGGGTCAAATGGTCATTAATTTATTGCGTCGAAGTTTAGATGCATTTGCAAGACTAGATACCACTGCGGCTGCAGAAGTTGTTGCGGAGGATCGCCAAATTGACGAAGAATTTAGAGGTTTTGTGCGCAAACTCATTTCTTATATGTCAGTGGATCCACATACGATAAGCATAGGGCTAGATATGTTAACTATTGCCAAAGCAATAGAACGCATTGGCGATCACGCAAAGAACATTGCTGAATTCGTGATTTATATTGCCAAAGGTTCTGACGTACGCCATATTCCACACGAAGACTTAGTTCGCGAAGCCAATAAATAAACCATTCAATATTCCCTATGACTCACCGCATACTGATAGTTGAAGATGAGCCATCAATAGCTGAGCTGATTGCTATTAATCTCACTCATGCCGGCTATGAAGTAGAAAAAGCAATGCAAACTGATCTCGCATTAAATATGATGAAAGATCGTTTACCCAGCCTTTTAATACTAGATTGGATGCTACCAGGTAAATCTGGAGTGCAATTTGCAAAAGAATTGCGACTGAATGAGCGGACCAAATCATCGCCCATTTTGATGCTCACTGCAAAAAGCGAGGAGTCCGACAAAATTCTGGGCTTGGATTCTGGGGCTGATGATTACGTTACCAAGCCATTTTCATCCAAGGAACTAGTGGCCGCGGGTAAGGGCTATGCTTCTTCGCCAAACTCCTGCGGATGATATTGGGCCATTATCGGTTGGGCCACTGTAATTAGACTCTAGTTCACATCGCGTATTGGCTGTATGGCCGAAATTGAGTCAAGATCTATTTCCTTGGGACCAACAGAATTTCGTCTCCTGCAATACTTTATGGCAAATCCAGAAAGGGTTCATTCTCGATCCAGCTTATTGGACAAAGTTTGGGGGAACGAAGTTTATATAGAAGAGCGTACTGTAGACGTTCACATTAAGCGCTTAAGGCAGGCTTTGGCTCCATTTGAATGTGATCGTTTCATGGAGACTGTCCGTGGAAGCGGGTACCGTATTACCAAGACTTCAACAGAAACTTAGATGCCTTTTTAACGATTTTTTGTTCATTTTTTAGGTAATTCTCAAGATGTTCTAATATTGCCTTATGATCCCGGCGCTTTCTCGTTTTTCCTTTATTGTCTGCCTAGCCTTTATCGCAGCCTTCATCACACTTGCTAACTGGGGTGTTGAGTGGGCCATTAGCGTTGGAATCATCATTTTGGCAGTTCCTTTGGTGTACTCCTATATCAATTTAGCTCGACTAAGAAAATTTGTACTCGCTGACTCAGTAGAAAAAATGCCTTTGCCAAGTGGTTTTTGGGAAGAAGTATTTTTTAGATTGCAACGCCTTGTTCGTAACCTTAAGCAAAAGATACGATCCATTGAAGAGCAGCATGATCACTTTATTGCTGCGTTCCAAGCCTCACCAAATGGGATTGTGATGCTAGATGAAAATGATCAAATTGAATGGTGCAATGAAATTGCTGAACATTTCTTTGGTCTTATCTTTAAGCGTGATGTCATGCAGCGTATTAATTTCTTAATTCGAAGACCGGAATTTATTCAATACCTAAATAAGAGGAATTTTGACGATCCTTTGCTTTTGGAGAGGATGGGTCCGGATAGTAATTTGAGCTTAATGCTGCAAGCTTTTCCATTTAGTCAAAAAAGGCATTTATTACTCATTCAAGATATCATGGACCTGCAAAAAGCCGATACTATGCGTCGAGACTTTGTGGCAAATGTATCACATGAAATGCGAACACCAATTACTGTCTTAATGGGATTTCTGGAAACCATTCAGTCCTTGGACCTGACAAAAGAGCAGCAGTCTCAGTATTTTGACATGATGATGTCCAAGCGCAGATGATGTAGAAATTCAGGCTGTCTTAACCACATCTGCTGTTGATGGTGTTGCAATGGATCAATTGATCGAAAAAATTGCAAATCAAGAGTATGTCAATCAAGCGTTTTGGAGTCCAAGTACCACTGACTGACACCTAAATCATTTGACATATTCTTGTAATAAATACAGTTCAAGATCCCAATTGTGAATACATCAATTGCAGATCGATATACAACCTTACTTGCCCTTATTGCCAGACCACTAAGAGCCTGCCAGTGCCTCTAGGCTCCTCTATGCATCTTTATCGGTGTACAATAATATTTTGAAACCAAAATCTGGGGACTGTTGCATCTACTGCAGTTTTGGAGACATCGACTGCTCTAGTGCAGAACAAAACCTAGCCGCTTAGGTCCTTGTTTTAGAGGTAGGGCTGTGTATTCATCAATATGTCATGGATTTTTCATAAAATGGACATATTCGCACTGTGTATACATATTAGGGAACATTTTGGCCTCTCAACCAGTTGACATCACTTCTCATTCGGAAGATCTAGTTGCCGCCGTAGATTTAGGCTCCAACAGCTTCCGTATGCTGGTTGCTCAGGCCGTAAATACTCCCTCAGGGGAGCCCCCCGATTAAGACCGATTGATACCCTTCGGGAATCAGTCAGATTGGCTGGCGGCCTGACAGAAAGTAAATTGCTAGGGAACGACGCCTACCAACGTGGTTTGAATGCGTATAGGCAAGGGCTATGAACCTAAACTGATGGAGAGTCTTTATATCGGTTGTGTCTCACATAGCATGCGTTTCTTTCCCATGATGCGCATGCCTTTAAGGAGGCTGAATTAGCCGCTAGACGTGAGATTCAGGTTTTATCTCAGGGGGCCTCTCAAAAGCGGCTGGAAGCAAGCCACAGGCTCATCAGGTACACCGCTAGGGCATTAGCTGAATTGATAGGTGCAAATGACCTAAATGGCCTTGGTGACGGTCTAACAATGGGTAGAGTGAATGCCTCTAGCGGCCTCATTACTAGAGAGGGGCTGAAGGCTCTCAAAAAGCATCTATTGAAATACGAACACGTAAATCAAGTGGAGTTAATCGGGCTAAAAGACGATAGACGCACTGTTTGGCCAGGTGGCCTAGCTATCATGCTTGCTGTCTTTGACGAACTTGGTATCGAAGCAATGGAGGTGACGGATGCTGCTCTACGAACCGGTGTTCTTTATGACCTCCTGGGACGCTCACAGC
This sequence comes from Polynucleobacter necessarius, assembly GCF_900095205.1. NCBI lineage: Bacteria > Pseudomonadati > Pseudomonadota > Betaproteobacteria > Burkholderiales > Burkholderiaceae > Polynucleobacter > Polynucleobacter necessarius. The sequence goes on from NZ_LT606951.1 coordinate 970,353, forward strand.
ACCACGATATACGTTATGTCACTGTTGAACAATTTATGCAAAAATATGCGGTTGATAGAGAGCAGGCAAATCGCGTTGGCAAACTTGCTGCTGAATTCTTGAAGCATCTGCCTAAACCTGAATCAGAAAGTCGCGCTGATAACGTAGCTTTATTGCAGTGGGCAGCTAACTTACATGAAATTGGTTTGTCTATTTCTCATAATGGTTATCACAAACACTCTGCGTACATTGCAGGTAATGCAGATATGCCAGGCTTCTCTAAAAATGACCAAGCCAGACTGGCGGCACTTCTCATAGGGCACACCGGTAAACTTGGTAAGCTAGCTAGTAATCAGGGATTTCATGATTGGCGTATGCTGTTTTGTTTACGCTTAGCGCAAGTACTTTGCCGCGGAAGAAGTGATACTGATCTTCCTAAGGTGAAGGTACCTGAGCATGATGGCTCCTATTTAGTGAGCCTCTCTAAGGAGTGGGCTGCAGAGCACCCATTAACTGAATTTAGCCTCACGAAAGAAGCGACCGAATGGGAAAGAATGGGCCGCTCTTATCAAGTCAGCCTGAAATAATCTCCAGGACCATCTAGAGTGATTACATTCCTAGGAAATGTTTAGCGTAGCGTGGATTGATTTCTGACAATCGTAGCATGGTCAATAAATCAGCAGTGTTGAAATCCGGATCCCAGGCAGGGGCGCTACATATTTTTGCTCCCAACTTAAGGTAACCCCTTAATCAATGGGGGAGGGTCTTACATCCAGGCCGCCGTTTAACTTCTCTAACGGCAGTGGTAAACGTGGGAAAGCATGAAATTCTGTTGGCGCCATTTGATCATTACCTAATGAGTTGTAAAGACTGGCCGCGTAGTGGCCACCATCGGCCATTGGAATGCTTGCGCAACTCAACATGATTTCCTAGCCATTCTTTTGCATATACTGAGCTAAACCACTTCACAGAGCCATAATGACTGCACCCGAGCGATAGTCTTGGTGCACACATGATCTTCCTAACTCTACCAGCTTTGGACGCAGATGATTAAGCTTGGATAGATCAAACTCAGAACCCGATAGGCATCAACTACCTTTAGGGTATCTTGGTCTCTTATGAGCAGATGATCGCAATATGCATCAAACTCATCGACGCCTAAGGACTCTGCATTTTTAGGCAGGTTTGCGCCCATCTCTTGAGCAAATACTTTATAGCGTAAACGTTGCGCTTCTTTTACTTCGCTAGGACTAGTTGCCCGCCGAATCTGAAATGCTGGTCTTTTGGCTTTTGCAAGAGTTGGGGCAGTAGGAGCAATATCTGGTGCATTTAACTCTGCACGTGATTTCGTGGCAAATTTCTTTCCAAAAAGTTTTTTGGTTATTTTTTTGATAACTTTTTTAAAGCATCGCCTTTGCTTGACTTTAACTTTTTCACTTTCTTCGGGGAGAAAGTCTCAAATGCAGCAATTGGGTTTGGAATGTCTGACATAGTTGTCCTTAACTTGATATTTCCGATCTTAGGGATGATTTATTACATGTTTAAGACAATGGGTACGCAAACAGAACCCCAGAGCAACAATGTAATTAAAAGAGCTAACATCACAGCAGCCGAGCCAAAATCCTTTGCCCGCTTTGATAGGTCATGATGCTCAAAGGAGATGCGATCAATTGCAGCCTCAACATTAGAATTGAGGAGCTCTACAACCAATACCAAGATCAGTAATGAAGTGAGCACTGCTTTTTCGAAATGGCTAATTGGCAAAAAGAATGCAATAGGGGCCAATAAAGCGCATAAAGTGAGTTCTTGCCTAAAGGCACTCTCTTCTAAAAATGCATAAACTAGTCCGCACCAAGAATTCTTGGCAGCATGCCAGGCTCTAGTTAAACCACGATTCCCCTTATGGAGGTTTTGGTCGATGTGGTACTTAGTATTCAAAAGAGCTCCAATTAAGCCAATGCAGTCACATGAACTTCAGTGGTGGGTACTGGCTTGAGGTGATTAACAAACTGCTCGGATGCCGCACGCCATGAGAACTTTTCCACATGTGCATGAGCTACTTCTCGAGGAATTTTTAAGGCTTGTATGCAAGCAACTCGTAAGTCCTCATCCATGGCGCCTGCATTTGAGGTTCCTAGCACATTAATAGGGCCGGTCACTGGGCAGGCCGCCACAGGTGTACCGCATGCCATCGCTTCTAACAGAACTAATCCGAAGGTATCGGTCTTGTTTGGAAATACAAACACATCAGCTGCTGCGTAGACTTTCGCTAATTCATGCTGCTGAAGAACGCCAAGATAATTGACTTCAGGATATTTGTCTTTGATACCAGCCATAGCAGGACCATCACCTACAACCCATTTAGATCCAGGCAAATCGATTTCTAAAAAGGCGTTAATGTTTTTTTCAACTGCGACACGTCCAACATATAAAAATATGGGATGAGCTGTATTTAAGGCTTTCGACTCTTGAATTTTAAAAATATCAAGATCTATACCTCTAGATTGGAGCCATTACAGCCATTGAAGGTCCATGGAACTATCGAATAAAGGCATAAGTAATTGCCAATGGAATACCGGTTCGAGCTTTTACATATTCTGGAAAACGAGTGTGATAGGCGGTAGAGAAGGGGAGTTTGTTTTTAACGGCATATGAACGTGCCGATAAGCCTAGGGAACCTTCTGTAGCAATGTGCATCGCATCTGGCGTAAATTCTTTAATTCTTCTGGAAACTTCTTTGCCTGGAAATAAAGATAAAGCAATATCAGGATAAGTCGGGCACGGGATGGATTTAAATCCATTAGGGGTAATTAACTCAACCTGATGACTCATGGCAATTAACTCTGCACGAGTCTGCTTCAGAGTTCTTACAACTCCATTTACTTGCGGATCCCAAGCATCAGTGATGATCATGATTTTCCTAGCACAGCCTCTTTAACAAGTGATTCAATAGCGGGTTGGAAAGTAAGTTCGGGCGCCTCAATTGGTTCGTCTTTGATTTGTGTCCAATGAACAATTTTGAGTTCACCAGCATATGTTTCAACTAAGGCGGTAAGGCTTTCGACCCAATCACCATCATTGCAGTAGAGCAGTCCGTCGATTTCACGAATTTCAGCTTTGTGAATATGGCCACAGACCACTCCATCACAACCACGAAGACGCGCTTCCCTTGCCATAATGTGTTCAAAGTCAGCAATGTAGCTCACCGCATTCTTAACTTGGTGTTTTAAATACTGAGATAGAGACCAATATTGCAAGCCCATCCTTACGCGCAACATATTGAAGTAGCGGTTTACATAGAGGATGAATGAATACAGGGTATCTCCAACATAGGCTAACCATTTCGCGTATTGCATTACGCCATCAAATAGATCACCATGGGTTACCCATAGCTTTCTTCCATCTAATGTGGTGTGAATGACTTCTTCTACAACCTTTACATCCCCAAAGGAGAGGCCAAAGAACTGACGGGCACTTTCATCATGGTTGCCAGGAACATAGATTACTTCAGCACCTTTTCTTGCTTTGCGCAAAAGCTTTTGAACTACGTCATTATGGGCTTGAGGCCAGTAAAATGATTTCTTAAGGCACCATCCATCAATGATGTCACCAACTAGATAAACTTATCCGCTTCGTTATGTTTGAGAAAATCGAGAAGGTAGTTAGCCTGACACCCTGTTGTTCCTAGGTGTACATTAGAAACCCAGATGGCTCTGTAATGCATCATGAAACAGTATTAAGCCCATCGTCTGTGTAGGTGTGATGACACTTTTAAGTCAGTTTGATGACGAAGATTATTTGTTTTAATTGATTTATATTGTTTACGAATGGATAAGGCTCAAATTACTCAAAAGCAAACCCCTGTATTGATTAAAATGGGATTGTGGCTTTTAATCTTGCTGCATATTTTGTACGGTCTGTGGCTTCTTCTTTTAATTTTCCCCCATATCGATATCAATAAAAAACACCTCTATATCCAAAAATGGTCGAAGCGTTTATTGCTTATTTTTGGAATTGAACTGTTAGTCGTAAATCATTCAGTCTTAAAAGATAAGCCCTATCTTTTAGCGGCCAATCACATTTCATGGATAGATATCCATGCAGTCAACGCATCTAACCCCATTCGGTTTGTGGCCAAATCAGAAGTCCTATCTTGGCCAATTTTTGGCTGGATGGCAATGCAGCTTGGGACTGTTTTTATCAATCGCGCAAGTTCTCGTCATGCTCAGCAGGTGGTTAATGGGATGAGTGAGGTCTTAAAAACGGAATCAATTTGCATCTTTCCAGAGGGCACCGCGTCGACCCTAGGTGGCGCTGTGCATCCATTTAAGCCCAACCTATTTGAGGCAGCAGTAATAGCTCATATGCCCGTATATTCCTTAGCAATTCGATATATTTCAAAGGAAACAGGGAAAAGATCTGAGGTAGCCGCTTTTGTAGGAGATATGGGTTTATTAGAGTCTATGGGCAATATTCTCAAACATCGAAATCTCATCGTTCAACTCACGTTTTTACCATCTGCAGCCTCTGGCTCAAACCATCCTAGCGATCGTAAGTGGCTAGCAGTACATAGCCAGGCGCAAGTTAGCAAAATCCTGTTAAACACCCTATAAGCGACTTTGTAATAAAAATGTCATCATTTAAGGCGTAAACTAGTCAAAATATTGTCGGATTTTAAATTGCATGAGCAAAAAATATAAAGCCCATGGCGGAGTGGTATAGACGTGCTCAAGAAGAAATTCTTGATAGCATGGACGAAGAGCTAGAAATGGAGCTTGATGATGACCGCCTTTCTCCTGATGGAGCTAGTGGATCTGAAATTCCACGCAATATCTACTTCAAAGAACTTTTCAGACTTCAGGGTGAGCTAGTTAAGTTGCAGGACTGGGTTGTAAAAAACAAGATGAAGGTTGCTGTATTGTTTGAAGGTCGTGATTCTGCGGGCAAGGGGGGTGCAATTAAACGCATTACTCAGCGCTTAAATCCCCGCGTTTGCAAAGTAGTGGCACTCCCGGCTCCTAACGAGCGCGAAAAAACAGAATGGTATTTTCAAAGATACATTTCACATCTTCCGGCAGGTGGGGAGATCGTTTTATTCGACCGCAGTTGGTATAACCGTGCAGGCGTTGAAAAGGTGATGGGTTTTTGCACCAACGAAGAATACAAAGAGTTTTTAAGAACTGTTCCTGATTTTTAGAGCGCATGATGGTTCGATCGGGAATCATCTTAATTAAGTACTGGTTTTCAATCTCAGATGATGAACAGTACAACCGTTTTATGATGCGCATTCATGACCCATTGAAACAGTGGAAATTGAGCCCCATGGATCTAGAGGCTAGACGTTTATGGGGGCCTATACCAAGGCTAAAGAAACAATGCTGAAAAAGACTCATATTCCTGAGGCTCCTTGGTGGGTGGTTGCAGCTAATGATAAGAAAAAAGCTCGCCTAAACTGCATGGCTCACTTGTTAAGCCAGATACCTTATAAAGAAATTAAACACCCTGTAATCACGCTTCCTGCTCGGGTTCACAACCCTGACTATCTCCGTGGACCTCTCCCACCTGAGACGTACGTTCCAGAAATTTACTAAGTTCTCCGGTTGGTGATAATCTCTCATTAATCAGAGGGAATTTCATGAAACTTCATCCATCGATCACCAATCGAGAATTTAAGCCTTTAATTAAACCAAACGGGCTTGATCGCCGTATCGGGTATTTGACCGTAAATTAAGTAGTGTCGTTAAATTTTTCCCTGGACTTACCAAATTGTCCTTTGATCAAAAACTTCCTTTGCGCATTGTTGGCGGCAGCACCAATAAAATCTTAGAAGCATGCCTTCCTTTAGGTAATTTAGCCTTTGGCGATGGTGTCCAAGCGCATTGCGAAATTGCGATCTGGATGAAGAGCGTGGGCGATCCAATTGTGGGGGAACTTGCTTTTTCTTATCGTGTAAGCGACCATAATCGATCTGAAAGTAAAGCACATAAACGTACCGATAAATTCTTTAAGAACTTACAAATAGAACTAGCTGACTGGTTAGAAATTGGCAGCACCAAAAACCGCCCTTGTTTACGGTAAGCCCGAATGAGTGATGTCTTAGAAAATCAATCTTCATCACCCGCACAAACTAGCTTGATTGATTTGTTTGTGCAGTTTCTGATTATTGGAGCCGTCAGCTTTGGCGGAGGGATTATTGCCTACGAGCGCATTTTGTTAGTAGAGAAGCGTAAATGGCTTTCATCTGATGATTTTATGGGATATTTAGCCATTAGCCAAACAATGCCTGGCTTAAATTCTGTCAATTTAGCAGTGCTTGCTGGTGATCATTTACGAGGAGCTCTCGGTGCTTTTATAGCCACGATGGGCTTAATACTGCCGGGCGCTTTATTTGTGCTGGTAATAGGAATTGCATACACCACCAATACCGATCATCCTCTAGCCAACCATATTTTGGCAAGTATAGCTGCAGCAGCCTGTGGCTTACTGGCCGCAATTACCTATCGCATTGGTGATGATCAGTGGAAACATCTGAAATCATTAGCAATTATTTTGATCACCTTTGTGTTGATGAGTATTGCCAAATTTAGCTTGCCAATTGTCTTGTTAATCATGGCTCCAATTGCTATCTATGTTTATAGGCCTAGAGGCAGTCAATGACCCAATTGATTTCTTTGGCCCTGACTTTTGGCTTGCTTTCTTTATTGGCTGTAGGGGGAGGCACAGCTGTTTTGCCTGAAATGCAAACTTTATTAGCGCATCAATTTGGCATTGATCATCTTCGATTTGTTCATATTTACAGTATCGGCCAGGTGGCCCCAGGCCCCAATATGCTGATGGTCCTAGTCATTGGATTTCAAGTGGCCGGAATTCTTGGGGCAGGCGTTGTTTTGCTTTCCTTCTTTTTGCCATCTAGTATTTTGTGCCTCTATGTGGGGCGCATATGGAATCGCTTTGGTGAAAGTCCTTGGCGACGCAGCATTCAGAATGCCTTGGAGCCCATTTCGATTGGGTTAATGGCCTCTGGCGTTTATGCCGTAGCCAAATCCTCTGTCGTCAGCCCAATCACCGCTGGTTTAGCATTATTTTCCTTGTGCCTCATTTTGCGTACAAAAATAACTCCTGTTTTTGTAATGCTGGGGTCAGGATTGCTGGGCTTTCTGCTGCTCACATACTTTTAATTGCTTTTTTAAAAAGCTGCTCTGACTCCAACCATTAGACTTCTTCCGGGTTGAGGTGCATATAAGCGTACTGCCATTGGTGAGGTAGCGTAACGTATTTCCTCGTTTAACAAGTTCTTTAGCATCAAATACCCAGTCCAATTCACTCTTCCTATACGCTCCGTATAAGATAGGTTGGCATTTAAGAGGTTATAGCTTGGTGTTGGTCCGATTTCCCAGCTGGCAAGTTTGTTTTGTTGAAAGCTATATACATAGGTTGCACCAGTTAACTAACCATTACGCTGATAAATAAATTCAGCCCCCAAGCGAGGAGCAGGTTGAAGCGGAAGATTTCCGCCGGCATTAAATGTACCTTGGAAGGCGTCACCAAATAAACGACCCCCTAATCCAGTTTGATTCCAGTTGTAACTTAAATCAGCCTCAACACCTCGTATAGTGGCATTGGCTTGTGATGCTTGTACAACTGAGAAATTTTGATTAGCCTCACTATAGGCGCCCGTATAGTATCCATAGATATAGTTATTAAATTGATTTTGATAAATGCTGGCTTTACTACGAACTAAGCCCAGCGTTTTCTGAAAACTGAGCTCTAGGTTATGTGAGGTTTCCGTACTTAAATTAGCATTACCAATATCAAATGTCGCAGTAGAGTCATGCGGCCCATAGGAGTAGAGCTCTTGAGCTGAAGGAGCTCTCTGTGAAACGGTATAGGTCAACCCAAGACCATATCCCTTAGCAATATCTAGCAAACCACCTGCTGAATAAGACATCAGATTAAATTGGCGGCTTTGTAAGCCAGGCGGACTATACGATGTTGGTACAAATTGTTGGCTATCCACGCTGGGAAATTGTGTTCCTGAATTTGGATTCTAAGTAAGGTAGTTGTAACGAGCTCCTAGGCTGGTTTTCATAGGACCGTAACGACCTTCTTCAACCCAAAAGAGAGCGCTGGAATTTGATTTCGCTTGAGGGACAACGGCATAACTATTGGTGGATAAGTCGGTTGCATTGAGAGTTGACCCGGTTACCTGAAATCCTAATATTCCTTTGGATCCAAATAGCTCTTTATGCGCTAATTCAATACGCGCTTCAGTTGCAATATTATTCCATTGTGTTGAAGCTACTCCATTATTTGCAAATTCAGTGTGCTGATAATTGGTATTGGCTGCATTGATCTTGACCGAAGAAAAGCCATCAAAAGGATCAATTGTTTGATGAGCAAAATCATAGCGATTTTGGGATTGCTGAATAAATCCACCCCTCAACGGCAGGAATGCCATAGTTATGGTTCATACGTTCTAAAGAGGCGCCAGTATATCCATCTGAGCGAATATAACTAGCGCCTAAGCCCAAACTATTCTGGTTGCTGAAAGAAAAGGGAAGCTTACCGCTATAGGGAGTATTTACGGGCTCTCCAGGATTAATGGCCCAATTTGCATTTGGTCCACCCCTGTTCGGCAAAGCCTAGTATTCGGTAGTTATTTGAGTTGCTGATAGCTGAATCAAAGTGGAGCGCTAAGGGTCCGGCGAGTGTATCGAGTTCAATATTAGCCGTCTTACCTTGATTGACAGTTTCATAGCTTGTATTTAAGGCGCCAGAAATGGTATCTGGCATGCTAGTAACAATACGATCATTCGCCACATTCACTAAACCACCGCTTGAACCAGATCCATATAAGAGTGCAGATGCGCCTCGTAAGATTTCTATCTGATGCGCATTTTATATCGGACTTGCTACGGCATGGTCAGGGGAGATGCTAAAGACATTCCCAACAGATAATCCATTCTGCAATATCTGAACACGTGCGCCCTCCAAGCCACGTATTACTGGCCTTGAAGCGCCGCCTGCACCATAACCAGTTGCTGAGACACCTAATTCATTTGCTAATGTTGCCCCCAAAGTTCCTGAAAGTTTATTTTGAAGTTCATCGCCAGCAAGAACTTTATTTGGTGATAGAAATCCATCTCCACCTTCACGCACTCCAGTCACCTCTAATTCTGGCATTGACTGTGCCTGAGTTTGTGCGTAGACAGGGGATGTGGCTAGCAAAAAAGCTAAAAGGCCTATAAAAATATTGTGCGGGGTAAAGCCAGTAATTCATATTCATCCAAACACGTCAATCTGGTGACGATTAGTTAAAACAAGAAAGCGCTCGTAAGCGGAAAGTTTTAAAGGATGAGAGTAGGGGGTGCTCGCGATTGATAAGACGCAAGACTAATTTGAGGGAATGAATGGGGCGCATGTTGAAACTTTCCATGCGCACAAATTTGTAGATAGGCGAGATTGGTATTCGAGCTTGGAATGCATCCGGCCAAGGTTAACGAATCTAATAGATGACAGATATTTGAACTATGGTCAAAACTTTTTTCTGGGGTTGTCGCTGTATATTTTTTTATGGACTGGTTTTGCGGATTTGCATGCGAAATGCCATGAGAAAGTCCAACCCAGTGGGTGCCAAGCAAGCAAAAAATGAGCAAAAAAAGACTGCAATTGCAGACTGAAAATGCTTTGTGAATTTGCTAGAAAAATAGGCAACCATGACACGAATCTTACAGGATTTGCCTACAAAGGCGCTCTTGGTGTAGAATGTCAATTCCGTCGGAGTGTAGCGCAGCCTGGTAGCGCACCTGCTTTGGGAGCAGGGGGTCCAAGGTTCGAATCCTTGTACTCCGACCACTTTCTCTATTGAGTTCTTAAACTAGTTACAAACTCAGCGTTTATCTGCCCATAGCTCAGCTGGATAGAGCGACGGCCTTCTAAGCCGTAGGTCGCAGGTTCGACTCCTGCTGGGCAGGCCACCTCCTCTATCCAATATCCTCACTCTGCTTGCTAGAGCTTACTTCGGGCAGCTAAATCATCATTGCCCCATTGAGTGGCAGCAGGTGATTTATCAATTCACACTTTGCCTTAGAATGGCTCAATGATTACTTTTAAGCCATTTATCTTGATTGTTGCAGTCTTGGCGATGTCTGCATGTTCCGTCGCTAAGTTAGAAGCACGCCTTGAAGCAAACCCTCAATGCAAAGATGTTGTTAACCCTAAAACAGGCTCCCTAATGCCGTGCCCTGGATCAGACAAAGTTTTTTATGCTTCAGTTGGTCTGGCACCCGCCAAATCTAACGTTGTTACAAGCAATTCATCTTCTCCATCAGCGCAATCACACCTGATGTAGCTTCAACCTCTAAACAAGCTGACCCTAAGGCACCTTCAAATAGCTCTGCAGCCACGACTCCAGCATCTTCAGTTTCTGCTGACTGCAAGCCCCAAATTCACAAAAAGCCCGGCGGAACACTTCCTTGTCCGGCAGCAGATTAATTTCAAAGTAAGTATGATGATTCAGTAAAAACTAGTAGCACTTAATTAACCAACTCCGATCGGAATGTATGTGAATAAATTATCCCTAGTGTTTGCCTCCATAAACTACAGCACTAGTACTAGCTGCATGTAGCAATGCCCCAAAGTTGGCCACCCAATCTATGCCGAGATCAGGATTCCTGCCCTGACTACAATTTATTAATTCCTACCGCTACCAGTGAATCCGATACGCGCGTATGGAGATATCGCATTTCAGGAGTAAATCCCGGCAACTATACCGCGTTGATCTTGGATCCAATCTATCTAAATCAAAATGCTACTAGAGAAGTTAGTGCCGATGTCATCAATAAAGCAAAAGTAGTACTACAAGCTTCGATGGTTGAGGCTGTGAACAATCGTGGCAATATTCGTATCGTCACACAGCCCGGCCCAGACGTAGCTGAGTATCCGTAGGTATTACCGGGGCTGAAAGCTCGGCCGACAGCTTACAGCCATGGAATTTCACACCGATTGGCTTGGCAATGAATGCGGCTGCTTATGCTGGCGGCGTTAATTCCAAAACTCCCGCATTGTTAATTGAAAGCAAGATTACTGATAGCCAATCAAAACAACTCTTAGACGAAGGTTTGGTAACGATGCAGGGTGAGTCTTTTAGAACTGCTTCTGGATCATCTGATTCCTTTATTGCCATGGCCAAAAAGGTTGTGCGTGTAGCTATGGAAACATCTTCCAATCCAACACCTACAGGCAAGTAAAAGCAAAAAATGAAGGCATGCATCCCTAAAAGTTTTTTACTAGCATCTTTCTTCCTGCTTGCAGCTCCGCTAACTTCTTTTGCTGATGAGACATCACGCAATCGGGAGATAGTGGAGCGGTTTGCTAAATGCGATGTCAATCACGACGGCAAATTAACACAAGCTGAAGCTAAAGGTTGCATGCCTCGAATCTATGATCACTTTAGTGCCATTGATTCCAGAAACAAGGGCTATGTGACGGTTGCTGAAATTCAGGCAATGGCTAATCGGTAACTTTTAAATAACTTATATCTGTATAGAGTCTCCGAGGAGACTCTTTTTTTGAGGTCTCTTATGTCTATTATTTTTCCTGGATTTGAAGAAAAACAGATTACCGTTGATTCTGCTGATGAGCCTATAGAAATTGCATGTCTAGTTGGTGGATCGGGACCCGCTTTATTGTTGCTTCATGGGTTTCCACAAACTAAAGCCATTTGGCAGCAAATTGCTCCTGAATTAGCGAAGATATATACAGTGGTTGCGGCTGATCTTCGTGGCTATGGTGCATCATCCAAACCGCATGGCAAGCCTGACCACTCAAGCTACTCCAAAAGGTCTATGGCTGCTGATCAACATGCCTTGATGCAGTCTTCCTTAGGACATGAATAATTTTTCTTACTCGGACATGATCGGGGCGGTAGGGGTATCTCATTGATTAGCAATGGACTTTCCAGAAAGCGTTTTGCGCATAATGGTGCTCGATATCTCACCTACATTAACCATGTATGAGAATACGACCATGGCATTTGTCAAGGGTTACTGGCATTGGTTTTTCCTCATTCAGCCCCAGCCCGTTCCCGAAACGATGATTGGCGCAAACCCAGAGTATTGGCTAAAAAATCATATGGGTCGTCATGCGGGCACAGGAATTTTTTCAGCGGAGAAATGGGCGGAATATTTAGCAGGTGTGGGCAATCCAATCGGCATGCATGCCATGTGTGAGGACTATCGTGCTGCAGCTACGATTGATTTAGTTCATGATCGTGCTGATAGAGTTTCTGGTGAAAAGCTACAAATGCCTCTTCGAGTTTTATGGGGCGAGCATGGCTTAGTCAACCAATGCTTTAAGCCGTTGGATGACTGGAGAGCAGTTGCTAAAGATGTTACCGGGGCGGTACCATGTGGACACTATATCCCAGAGGAACTTCCAGGAGACCTTCTTAAAGAAGCCCAGGAATTTTTTAAATACTAAATCTAGGATGCAAGCTTAGGTGGTTTTTTGCCCAAGAGAGGACATGGCATAACGATGTCCGGTTGAGCGCGTAATAGTTTTCTATCCTTGCCTGGATAGCTTACTCTAGACAATAAATCCTGAATGAGGTTGAGATGAGTAAGTTTCTTGTTGTTTGCGTTGATTACTGTCCAAGGGGCTAAAGTAGAGCTGGTCTTTAGAAGCATTGCATCGCGTGCTTTACTATAGGCCTTCCAATCCTTTTGCGCCTGCTCATCAATTGGGTTTATCTTCCATTGCTTAAGGGGGTCAGTTTTTCTACTCTCAAGACGTGCAGCTTGCTCTTTCTTATCGATGTCTAAATAGTATTTAATGATCTGAATCCCCGAATCAATCAATAAAACTTCAAGCTTATTCACAGACGTCATGTATTGGGCATCTGTACAGAAACCCATGACTTTTTCTATGCCAGCACGGTTGTACCAACTCCGATTGAAGACAACAAATTCTCCGGCGGTTGGTAATTCAGCGATGTAGCGCTGAAAATACCATTCACCCTCTTCGCGTGAAGAAGGTTTTCCTAATGCAACAACATGAGTTTCACGAGGACTGAGATGCTCAACTATGCGCTTGATTGTGCCATCTTTTCCTGCGGTATCTCGACCTTCCATAATCACCAGAAGTCGCAGATTGCCAGTAATAATTTGACGCTGGAGCTTTACGAGCTCAATTTGTAAAAGCCTGAGCTCTTCCTCGTAACTTTTCTCGTGATCCTTTATTTTTACCTTCTTACTCATTGCTTACGGGAGGGGCTTTTTTAGCGGCCTGTTTTTCTCTAATTTCTCCAAAGCCTTTGTGAGTTTATCAATGAGCTTCTCTCTGTCTGCCTCAAGCTTATCTAGTTTTTTAAAAAGATCTTTGATCAGTTTCTTTTGGCTCATGGCAATTCCTTAATTATTAATTAAATTTCAATCCTTTGGTGCTACGATTTAATGGCTTCTGATACAAGCGTTTATGACACATTCGATGGATTTTTCTTTGAATGCTTTTTGCAATTCATTCGAAAAAACTGATCAAAAAAATGGCTCTTCATTACAGCAACATTCAAAAATTAATCGCCATGAGGATGGGAAATTAAAAAGATGGTCCTAAGAACGAGATAATGTTTTTAGGCTTTATGGAACAGATATGGCACAAATCAGCCCATCAGGAGCAATCGATTAACAAATCCCAAAACCTCAAATAAATCAATTACTTAGGGTTTCTTAATATTATTCTGGGTGGAAGTTATTGCTGGCCATGAAACTGATAGTGCGCTCAAAGTCTAAGATGCGGATGTAACGCCAAGCAATATCATGATATTTGCTATCCAAGTAACCAATAGCGACTTCAGGAGTCCTTTTGGACAAGTCGATCTGTTGAATTGCGCGGGCCCAATGTTTAAGTCTTGTTGACATATTTGCTACCTCCATGAGCATACAGTGTATGGAAAAGAGGGCGAGATGACACGAATTACAAAATATTTAGTAAATATTTATTAAAAAACTGACTTTTTACCTATATGGAGACAACTTTATTGGGATTTAGGATATTTTGAGGGTCTAGAGCTCTTTTAAGAGTCTTCATGAGTTCGTGGGCGACTTCACCCTTGTGAGCCCTTAATCCATCCAATTTGAGCTGTCCAACCCCATGCTCTGCGGAAATGGAGCCTTTGCATCGCTCAACCTGCCCATAAACCAGCTCACGAATGGGTTTTTCATTCGTTTCGTTAAAAAATCTAGGGTCGATGCCAAGGGGTGGGGCAATGTTGTAATGCAAGTTTCCATCGCCCAAATGGCCAAAATTGATGATTCTGACCCCAGGGAATCTTTCCCTCATTAATTGATCTGTTTCACTGATAAAGGAATCAAGGAAAGATAGGGGGATGGTGATGTCATGCTTCAGGTTCGCGCCTTCTTCGGCTTGCGCAAGGGTAATGTGTTCACGCATCTGCCAAAATGTATTTGCTTGACTTAGATTGCTAGCGATCACGGCGTCACTAATGAGCTGCGCCTCAAAAGCCTCCTCCAGGATAGTCTCCAATAATTGCCTTACATGAGTCTCACTTTCGTGATCAGACAGCTCAATTAAAACTGTATAAGGCAGGTTACCTTGAAGCGGGTTGGCCATCTGCGGAAAGTGTTTTTCATTCAAATCCAAAGACTCTTGCGTCATCATCTCAAAACCCGTGAGCAATGACGTTGCTCTTTTTTGGAATAAATTGAGGAGCGCTATCGTAGAGGCAATGTTATCGGTAGCAACTAAGGTGGTCCATTGCGATATGGGCAGGGGGTAAAGCTTCATGACTGCAGCAGTAATGATTCCCAGGGTGCCCTCAGATCCAACAAACAAATCCCTCAGATCGTAGCCAGTGTTATCTTTGCGCAAGTCTTTCATGCCATCCCAAATATCACCACTAGCAGTGACAACTTCGAGACCCAAACACAAATCGCGTGCATTGCCATAGCGCAATACGTTAGTTCCACCAGCATTGGTTGCCAAGTTGCCACCAATCATGCAGCTTCCCTCGGCACCAAGACTGAGTGGGAATAGAAAGCCATAATTAGCTGCTTCTTCTTGTACAGCTTGCAAAATACAACCGGCTTCAAGCGTTATGGTTTGATTGGCAACATCGATTTCCCTTATCTGATTCATGCGCTTAAAGTTCATGATGATTTGGTTGCCAATGTTGTCGGGAGTGGCACCACCACAAAAGCCAGTGTGGCCACCCTGTGGAACGATAGATACGTTGTTCGCCGCACATAGTTTTACGATCTGAGCAACTTCATCACTCGCACCTGGAAGCACTACCGCTTGAGCTTTGCCAGTAAAACGCTTACGCCAATCAGTTTGATAGGGTGCCTTATCTACTTCCTCAATCAGAACGTATTTCTGATCAAGAATATTCTTTATTTCGTTAATGAATGAGTTAGTCATTGCTGAGCTTCGCGCTGTTTCTTTAACAGTTTTGCTTCTTTTTTTATCGGCTTCAAGTAAATCAATAAACAGATAAATCCAATGGTTGCAAGCATAGTCTCGAGAAGAGCAAGCCAAAAATTAGCGCCTGTTTCTAGAATGCGAACTAATCCTTCAGTGATATATAGCAGTATCAACATGGAAGCCCATTGCATGGTGTAAACCTTACCTTTCCATAATCCTGGGATGGCAAATAGTAGTGGTATCCCTTTTAAAATTAGCCAGGAACCGCCTGGCCTTAGTGGCGAGATAAACCATTCCCAGCAAACGCAGATAATAAATAAACCCACAAATGCTGCAGTAGCTAAAAGTTGATAAGGATTTTTTTCAAGAATTTTTTTAATCATGTTGAGCAATTAATGCTTTTCTTTATTGTTATGGAGCATTAAGGCAGTTAGCGCAAGTCTCTTTCCTTGGGCCTTCGCTAGACGTTGTTCTTCAGGACTAATTGGGGCACGTCCATCAGCATGAGCAAGGTGCGTCACGCCATATGGACTTCCACCAGTGCTAGAAGCCATTAAATTTGGCTCGCTATAAGGAATACCCATCAGCATCATGCCATGGTGAAAGAGAGGGATCATCATGGTTAAGAGTGTGCTTTCTTGACCACCATGCATACTCCCGGTGCTAGTAAAAACACACGCCGGTTTACCAATCAAGGCTCCATTCATCCATTCTGATGAACTGCCATCCCAAAAGTATTTCATCGGCGCAGCCATATTGCCAAAACGTGTGGGCGACCCAAGAGCCAAGCCGACACATTCTTGTAAATCCGAATATTCGACATAAGGCGCGCCTCCTTGAGGAACCGTTGCTTCGGCAGCCTCGCAAACTGTTGAAACGGCTGGAACAGTTCGGAGGCGGGCGTTTACCCCGGGAACACTCTCGATTCCTTCAGCAATCAGTCGTGCTAAATCCTTGGTTGCACCATAACGGGAGTAGTACAAAACTAAAATATCGTGTTGGCTCATATTCATCTCTTATGATAAAGCGATGCGCATTATTCGTAATCCTCAATTATGGCTCTCCCTAGGCAAAGAGATCTGGGAGCGCAATCGCGACCAAAATTTGAAGCAAATCGCCGCAAGCCTCTCATTTACGACCACTTTATCCATCATACCGATGGTTACTGTGGCGACCATTCTGATCGGTTATCTACCAAGTGTCATACAAGTAAAAAATGTATTTAGAACTTGGTTACTTGAAACCTACATGCCGGGCAGCCTAAATCAACAAGTTTTTATTTATTTGGATCAGTTTTCTGCTCAAGCACGGAGTCTAACGTATTTAGGTTTGCTTGGCTTATTGGTAACAACAATCATGACATTGGCCGTCATCGAGGATGCGTTCAATCATATTTTCAAAGTAGAGCTAAAGAGGCCAATCCTAAAAAAGCGCTAATTTATGGGGCTGCGACCTTTTTAGGGCCATTGCTTCTGGGTGTTGGCATCTATTTAAGCGGGGTTTTATTTAGTGCTTCGGAAGGGTGGATCAAAGCTGTCTCACTTGGGTTCCGTTTAGTAGCCACATTTGCGCCCATATTGCTCGCAATTGGGGTATATGCAGTTGTTTATAAGATTCTGCCTTATGCCAAGGTCACCTGGAGAGATGCTTTTACAGGCGCTTACATTTATTTGAGCTGATGAAGTTTGGCTTTGCAATTTTTCTGAGCCACACCGCTTTCTATAAAACAGTCTATGGCGCCTTTGCCATCTTTCCCTTAGGTCTTGTTTGGATCTACCTAACTTGGTGGATAACCCTAGCTGGAGCCGTTCTAGTAGCCAACTTACCTAATATCCGGAATGGTCTCATTAGGGTTATTCGTTACTAAAAGTCGCCTCTAAACCCTTGATTCAAAGAGGGCTTAAGTCTATATTGAGGGAATAAATGTTTTGCTTTTCGGAGACCAAATGAAAGTTCGTGACATATTACGCGTTAAAGGGGGCACCCTTTTTACTGTAGCCCCTGATACCGCTCTGCAAACAGCAGTGCTTGTCATGAGCGAGCACGATATCGGTTCTTTGGTGGTTATGGAATACGACAAGTTGGTGGGCATTCTGACCTTCCGCGAAGTGATTGCTGCTTTGGCTAAACACCATGGCAAGCTTGAGGGTCTTCAAGTCAGCTCGGTGATGAATCAAAAGCCATTAACTTGCAATATGGAAACTGAAATTGATGAAGTCCGTCGCATGATGTTGGTTGATCATGCTCGTTATTTACCCGTGGTTGATCAAAAGATGTTGATGGGTGTGATTTCTTTCTACGACGTGGCGAAATCGGTGGTCGAGGCCCAAGATTTTGAGAACACCATGTTAAAAGCCTATATTAGAGATTGGCCCGAAGATACCGAAAAGGCTGCTTCCTAAGTTGTTCTAGCCGTATTTTTCCTACAAATGACATAATGTGGTTATGTCAGGAAATACTTTAGGCCTTTTTTTTACTGTTACCACCTTTGGTGAATCTCATGGTCCTGCAATTGGGGCCGTTGTTGATGGCTGCCCTCCAGGAATGAGTTTGTCGGAATCCGATATTCAATTCGATTTGGATCGCCGCAAACCAGGCATCTCACGCCATGTAACTCAACGCAAGGAAGAGGATAGGGTTGAAATTCTCTCAGGCGTTTTTGAGGGCAAAACTACGGGTACACCTATTGCGCTGTTGATTCGAAATACTGATCAGCGAAGTCAAGACTACGGCGATATCTTGCAAACTTTTCGCCCTGGTCACGCTGACTATGCCTATCAGCAAAAGTATGGCATTCGCGATCCCCGCGGAGGCGGTCGCTCATCCGCACGCTTGACTGCTCCCGTTGTTGCTGCTGCAGCTATTGCCAAAAAGTGGTTGCGTGAAAAGTATGGCACCGAGTTTTATGGCTACATGAGCCAATTAGGTGAAAAAGAAATTCCATTCAAGGATATTTCACATATTGGCAGCAATCCATTTTTCGCTGCCAATGCTGAAATCATTCCTGAACTCGAAAGTTACATGGATGAACTTCGCAAGGCAGGGGACTCTTGTGGAGCGCGCATAGAGGTTCGTGCCCGCAATGTTCCAACTGGACTAGGTGAGCCTTTATTTGACAAGCTTGATGCAGATATTGCGCATGCCATGATGGGCATCAATGCGGTAAAAGGTGTTGAAATTGGTGCCGGCTTTAAATCAGTTTCCCAACGCGGCAGTGAACATGGTGATGAACTTCATCCTGGCGGATTTGCTACCAATAATTCTGGCGGCACTTTAGGCGGGATTAGTAGCGGCCAAGATTTACGCATCTCTATTGCCATCAAACCGACCTCTAGCATTATGAGTCCAAAGCAGTCTGTAGACTTAGACGGAAACCCAATTACCGTGCAAACGAAAGGGCGCCATGATCCTTGTGTTGGTATTCGGGCAACACCAATTGCGGAAGCAATGCTAGCACTCGTATTAATGGATCATGCGTTACGTTATCGCGCACAGTGTGCTGACGTATCTTCGCCTGCGGCTTCTATTCTAGCATCGCAACCGGGCCCCTACCGCGACTAATTTGGCTTATTAAATGACGCCTTCGCTTCGCGCTGGGCATTCGGGTCCTTTTTCTTTTTATATTTTGCTTATGTGGGACTTGTGTCTCCATATGCAAGCTTATTCTTTTTGGATCGCGGCTTTAGCGTTATAGAAATTGCTGCACTCATGTCCATGGTGCAGATCACCCGAATTGTTGGACCTTTCTCATGGGGATGGCTGTCAGACTACCTCTCAAATCGAATTGGCATTATTCGTTTTTGTGCATGCCTAGCCGCCATCATTTTTTTATGTATCTTTTTTTGCAAAGCTACATCAGCTTTTTTATATGGATGTTTGTTCTACACACCATTCTCAGCAGCTTGATGCCTCTTGGTGAATCAGCAACCATTCATGCTTCATACAAAGATAACTCGTTTGATAAACGTTATGGGTCGCCTGCGTCTTGGGGGGTCTATCGGCTTTATTGCCATGGTTCTCCTTGCTGGGGAGCTATTCCAACGAAAGACTATCGAACTCTATCCGATAGTAGGTACAGTAAGTTTTGGGAGCATTAGCCCTGATAACCTTTTGTCTGCACGAGCCCAAGATGGAGCATCGCAAAATGGTAAAAGGAGAGTTATTAGTAGTTTTATTTAATCCGGATGTACGTTGGTTTTTAGTCTCTGGCTTTTTTATGATCTTTGCCCATGCCTCTTTGTATGTTTTTTATTCTTTATATCTAGCTGACCTGGGTTACAACAAATTTCAGATTGGTCTTTTTTGGGCGCTAGGAGTTTTTGCAGAAGTAGTTTTCTTCTATTTTCAAAGCAAGGTTTTGAGTAGACTTGATGCGGAAGTCATTTTGCAGGCTGCTTTTGGAATCGGTGTGATCCGTTTTGTCCTGATTGCCTTTTTTGCCCATAACGTCAATCTTAATTGTGGCGCAATTAATGCATGCGGGCACTTTGCAGCACACCATAGCGCGCTGCTGCCACCAAACTACTTCAACGTTGATTTACGGGACCATTACAGAGGGGCCAAGCCCTCATGGCAACTGATTTCATATGGACTTGGTGGAACCCTAGGAGGCTTATTCGCCGGATGGATATGGGAAGCATCCCCAGCCCAAGAGATGTCTTTGTCATGTCCGCATTTGCATGCGGACTGGCAGGAATAGCCATCCAAAAACTTAGGCCGCGCCGCTATCCTGCCAGGTAAGCAATCTTATTGAATTTTTGCTTTAGCACGAAGTTTTTGCATCATTTCTGAGAACTTCGCCTTTTGCCAGTTCTTGTCAGCCATGATCATTTGCTTCAATTGATCTTTCATTTCTTCCATACTTGGTGCTTTGACATCGCGTGAATCTACCATCTTGATGATGTGCCAACCAAACTGAGATTTAACTGGTTTATCTGTAATCTGACCGTTTTTAAGTTGCACCATTGCTTTTGAAAACTCGGGAACCAATGCTTTTTCGGTTACCCAACCCAGATCACCACCATTTTTGGCTGAACCAGGATCAAGCGATTTCGCTTTTGCAATTTCTTCAAAATTAGCTCCAGCCTTTAATTGAGCCGTGATAGCTTTAGCGCCAGCTTCTTTTTCCACCAAAATATGCTCAACGTGGTATTCCTTGCCAGTAAACTGCGCCTTAACCGACTTATATGCTGCCTGTAAATCAGCTTCAGCAACGCCTTCTTTCTCAATGAAGTCTTCAAACACAGCAGCAACCAATACTCCCGCTCGAGCCTGCTCTAGTTGTTCGCGCACTGCTTCTTTTTGAGTCACGCCACGCTTATCTGCCTCTTGCAAAACTAATTCACGTGTTACTAACATTTCTCGAGCTCGGTCATGAACCTGAGGGGTATTAGGCTGACCAGAGCGTTGTACTAACTTATCCAATTGGGCTTTCGGAATGGATTTGCCATTCACAATTACCGCATTTTGGGCAAAAGCATGGCTAGATATAAGTGCGGCGCCAAGAAGGCCAATGGTAAATAGTTGTCGTGTGTTGATCATGGGTATCGAATAATTAAATTTAAAGGAAACAAATCTATTTTAAGGTGGCTTTATCCAGCAACCTCATCTGGAGAAAGGGCGGAGATGGTTAGCGCATGGATTTCTTTAGGGATATGGCGATCTAGAGCTGAATATATGGCTCTATGACGCGCTACTAGGTTTAAACCCTTAAATTCTGGCGCAACAATTTCCAGCCTAAAGTGGCCACCACCGCTTGCTGCCCCAGCATGACCTGCATGAAGATGGCTTTCATCTTCAATTTTCAGAGTGTGGACCTGAAAGACTTTTCTTAAATCACTATCAAATGCCGCAATACGAAGCTCATTGTTGGTATTCATTCGCTTGGATGCTCCATATGACGGGATAGCCAAATACCCTGAATAATGACAAAAACCAGGAGAAGGCCGGTGCTACCGAATAACTTAAAGTTAACCCATGTTTCTTCGGAGTACTCAAATGCAATATACAGATTGAGTGCGCCCATTAAAAAGAAGAAGGCAGCCCAAGCCATATTTAATCGATGCCAAATGGAGTGAGCAGAATTAGCCTTTAGCGTGACTTGTTTACCGATTAAGACCTGAATCCAATTTTTTTGAAAAAATTGAGCGCTAATAAATAGTGCTCCAGAAAATAGCCAATAAAGGGCAGTTGGCTTTAACTGAATAAATGTTTTGTCATGTAAAAATATAGTTAGGCTGCCAAAGACAAGAATCATCACCAAGCTAACCCATTGCATCGCATCTATCTTGCGATGGCGGTAATAGACCCACAGTATTTGTCCTATGGTCGCAACCATTGCAACAATGGTGGCAGTGTAAGTATCACCAAATTTGAAGGCTATAAAAAAGAGGATGATGGGGAAGAGGTCAAATAAAAATTTCATTTACGAATTATCCAGTAATTTTTTATTCGAGATCTTTTATAGGGACCGCATTTTTACTAGGCTCAAAGGTCAATGAAGCGGAGTTAATGCAATAGCGAAGCCCAGTAGGCATGGGACCATCGTCAAATACGTGCCCTAAATGCGCATCACAGTTGGCGCAACGCACTTCAGTGCGGATCATGCCATGACTGGTATCACGTACTTCTTTTATGGATGCCGGCGCTTCGGGGGCGTTATAACTGGGCCACCCGCAACCCGCATCAAATTTGGTTTCCGATAAAAAGAGGGGGGTTTCGCAACAAATGCATTTGTAACTACCTCGATCCCAGTGATCCCAGTACTTGCCAGTAAATGGACGTTCAGTAGCAGCTTCGCGTGTAACGCGGTACTCAACATCACTGAGTAGTTGCCTATATTCTTGGTCAGTTTTTTTCATAAATGTTCTAAGAGGATGATTTGCTTTTTACGAAGAGTTACGATGAACAGCTAACCTCTACCGAGGGAAAATTATCAGGCGGTGAAGTTGCATAAGATTCGTACTCACTCTGCTCGGCATATGGCTTACTTAATATATTGAGAAGTTTTTCTACCTCAGAAAAATCTTTATTCTGCGCCTTTTCAATAGCAATTTGCGCTAAATGATTTCGTAAAACATATTTTGGATTCACTAGATTCATCATTTCTTGACGCTGCAAACCAACAATCGATTCATTTCTTAAGCGGGCAATGTAATCACTAAACCATCGTTCAATTTCTTCTCGATTGATAAAATCATCCTTCAAGGATGATTTGTGAAGGGTGCATCGTCATTTCGACCTTACCAAGATTTCGAAAGAATTTCGTAAAATCAACCCTAGACTCATGCATCATCTGCAAAAGCCTTTCGATCAGAGCGACATCACCTTCATGGGATACAAAAAGCCCAACTTTTTTCTAAATAAATCTTGCCAGGTTTGCGCATAAATGACCGGAAACTCTTCTAGAACCTCGCGCAAAAGGTTTTGCGCTGCCTCCCCAGATTGAAGCTCTACCAATGGAATCATTGCACTAGCAAGACACGCCATATTCCAATGCATGATCTGCGGTTGTCGATGATAGGCGTATCTGCCACCCCGATCACTATGATTGCAAATGTGATCGATTTGAAATTGATCCAAAAATCCATAAGGGCCGTAATCCATTGTCAAGCCAAGCACGCTAATGTTGTCGCTATTAAGTACTCCATGACAGAAACTGACCGCTTGCCATTGTGCAACTAACTTTGCATTGCGCTCACATATAGCCTTGAATAAAACCAAATAGGGATTGTCAACATCAAGACAATCGGGATAGTGCTGTTGCATCAGAGAATCAGCAAGCTCTTTTAGGCGTTCAATATTTTGCAAGGAGGCAAAATGCTCGAAGTGGCCAACCCGAATAAAGCTTGGGGCTAGGCGAGCACAAACTGCAGCAGTCTCCATGGTCTCTCTTCTGACTGGTAAATCAGAACCAACTATCGATAACGCCCTAGTGGTTGGAATACCCAGTGCATACATTGCCTCGCTACAGAGAAATTCTCTAATAGAGGATCGGAGTACAGCACGGCCATCACCCATGCGTGAAAATTGAGTTTTACCCGCCCCTTTAAGCTGCAATTCCTGTCCAGCAATATCACCTAACAATATGGCGCGACCGTCACCAAGCTGTCCAGCCCAAACACCAAATTGATGACCGCTGTAGACAGTGGCGATTGGATTTGAGAATTGATGCTTTGATGTGCTTAACTCATTACCCGCCAAAACAGGTAACCAAGACTGATCAAGAGGAAAATTATTCTCATTAAGTGGAATATTGACTAATTTGGCGGCCGAAGGTGAAAAGGCAACCCAGCAAGGATCAGGTATTGAGGTCGGCAAGGTGGATTGGCAAACATCGTCGCCAGTTAAAGTAAAAGCCATGAAGTCTATTCTAGGAGTATTTCCAAAATTGCGTACATCCCTCTAAAATCTTCTTATGAATATAACAAGTACAAATTAATCCACAGACTCAACTAGCCAATCTAGGCGAGGAATTAAATGTTCCTTTTTTAAAGCTTCTTGGGGTTCGTTGTTTAAGTACCGGGATGGGCAAAGGTGAGATTTTGCTAGCCTTGAAACTAGAGCACAACAATACATGGGAAGTGGCACATGGTGGTGTTCTCTCTTAACACTGATGGATGTAGCGATGGCTGTGGCAGCTCGCTCTGGTGATCCAGGTGACCGCAGTGTTGTGACGATTGAAATGAAAAATAATTTTATGCAAGCCGCTACTGGCGTACTCCGGGTGAAGACTGATACAGTTCGGAGAACAACCACAATGGCATTTTGTGAGGCTAAATTATATAACGATCAAGGTGAAATTTGCTGTATGGCAACCGGGACTTTTAAATACCTAAAGCGTCTAGCAACTCGCAATGCAGATGGTGAGCGGGTAATCAACGACGATAGCCGACTTTAATACCTCTACACAGATAAATTAGAGTCAGATGCTGAGCTCAGTGCACCAGTAACAACATTATGACCAACAGTTCCAGAGGCATCAAAGCGGCGCTCAACTAATTCAAATTGACCGTCTTTTCGAACTCTGAGTACTGTACTGGAGCGGGTCCCATAATTTGGAGTCTTAACAAATGCAGGGGAAAGTGCTTTCTCCCAGTCCTTACTAACACCAGTATTTGGTAACTCATGATCGCTAGCGTAGTGCGTGTCAGATAAAAGCTTTAGATACTGATCCGCATTTTTAAGCTGCCCTTGATCCATGGCCAATGCCTGCGCAAAAGCTGCTACACGATGGTTTACTTTTGGCCAGGGGGTATCTAGCATGGCATTAGATAGACCATAGACCCCGGGCTCAAGCGCTTTTTGTGGAAATATTTTGCGCGGACGCAGACTTTGCCCCATTAGCATACGATTGCTTACCCAATGCATCTCAGCATTCGCAGGACCACTCAAATTTGCTATCAACAAATTAAAACCGTTGTACTGCTGAAATCGTTTTGCATTTCCTTCGATAAATTGACTAGGGTTATCCTTGCTTGTTAAGTACATTAAAGAAAGTTCGCCGCGTGTTCTCGCGTCAGGATTTTTTTCACTAGGAGCACGTACATTTGTGAGGGCTGCAAATTTTCCAGTCTTGGTAAAACCAAGCCATGTACCCGGACTTCCAAGTGCATCAGCACGATCTCTTCCCGCCAAGACATGAGGATGCTCTGACCACCAAGTAACACCCTCTGTATCACGCTCATAAAACTCGTCACGATTCGCCGCTACCACTAAAGAGTAGTCGGGGTGAGAATTCCATGCGAATAAGATGAGACACATAAGGGGGTTAAATTTCCAGTAAAGGGTAAGGCAATGCATCTGTTTTTAACACAGGTCCTGTGACGCTACCAATATGAATTTCACCATTCTCAAGTGCTTCAAGCTTGCATTCAATCTGCAAATCCATTCGATTTTGTTCACTAGACCGCCATGCCGATAAAACTACTATTCCGGCCGGTTGGGTTGGATCTTGATCATGAAAAAGTTCAGCACCAGGAGTAACTAGACCTTCATCCAATGATGCACCATCAACGTGAGCTAGCTGCAGCCTTCGTTTAATTGCTCCACGATATTGACTGCGCGCAACAATTTCCTGACCTGGGTAGCAACCTTTTTTAAAATCAACACCAGCAACAGATTCAAAATTAATCATTTGAGGAACAAATGCTTCTTGAGTTGCTAGAACAATGCGTGGAATTGCGCTCAGCACTTCTAGCTCGTTCCACACATTCAGTATCTCGCCGGAATCCTGCCCCTTAATAAAGTCATCCTTTGGTCCAGCCATCAGAAGGCGCGCGACAGATTGCCCATCAATCAAAACATCTGGCAAGCGCAAGGCAACTTCATTGGCATTTCTTTTAGTATCTGAAATTTGGTTTACTGAACCATACAACCCATGGACAGCCCATTTCGCAGAGAGATCTATGACCTTCACTTTTGAGCGCAAGACATACATAGCCAAACGTTTAGCGGTGCTGGCAGCAATGTCTTTTGAAATAAATAAAATAAAACGGTCATCAGTTGCGGATGGAAAAAGACCAATCCAAGCACTTGCCAGCAATCTTCCTTTGGGATTGCAATAACCTACTAGACGGGCAGCAGAGTAGCCATAAGCCTGTTGCTCAGCTAGAGTTGGAGTAAGCCCTAGTACTGAATTGGTTAATTGGTTTTGCAAAAAGGCTGAAGCGTCCGTTCCTTCCACCGAAATTACACTCCATTGATCCAAATAACAGGGGAGCAGGGCAGGGTTATTCAAGTAGTTTTGCACGGTTTGGGGGGTATTGGTCATGACCCTTTTATCATAGCCTGATGAGCAGAAAAATTCAGGGAAGAACCCTTTTTGTAAAGAAAAAACTCCGAATGGAAAATTCAAACCCTGGCTTGCCTTTTTTATAGCCACACTTGGATTGCTTTATGGTGGTATTTTCATATTGCCAGTAGTTCCCGATCGCCCCAATGTTGAGGGTGGGTCTGCTTATAGGGCAAAAATTAACCCTCACTCAAGTCTTTCGAGCATTGCAGAGCAACTTCGCCAACAAGGCATATCAGTGAATTCGGTGACTATACAAATTGGAACTAGAACTTTATTTGTGGCCTCAAAACTGAAGCCGGGAACTTATTTATTTCCAAATGGCGCCAGCCTTGGAAAAGTACTGCTACAGATCGCCCGTGGCGATCGCGTTAAAGAAAGCATAGCCATTATCCCAGGCATGACAATTTGGTAGCTAAAGGCGTTTATAGACTCACACCCAGCCCTTATCCATCAAACCAAGGGGGGATGGAGCAATAGAGAGCTAATTACCCTTCTAAAATTGAGCTATCCCAGCGATGAAGGAATTTTTCTTCCAGATACCTATGTATTCGATCCTGATGAGTTGGATCTAGATATTTATCGGAGAGCTGCCTCGGGTATAAAAAAACAGCTCTCGCAAAGCTGGGAACAAAGACAGCAGGACTTGCCTCTTAAAATGGCCTCTACGAGCTCTTAATTTTGGCATCCATAGTTGAAAAGAAACAGGGAAACTGAGCGACAGAGAAATGCTCTCTGCAGTCTTTATCAACCGACTTAATAAGGGAATGCCACTGCAAACCGATCCCACCGTTATTTATGGAATAGAGCCCAAATTTGATGGGAATCTAAGAAAAGCAGATTTACGTAAAGACACTGCCTACAATACCTATATGCATAAAGGATTGCCACCCACCCCAATAGCAATGCCCAGCAAGGAGTCCATCCTAGCTGCAGCACATCCCGCCAAGAGCAAGGCCCTATTCTTCGTAGCTAAAGGGGATGGAAATAGTCACTTTTCTGAAACTCTAAAAGAGCATGAATCTGCCGTAGATCGATATCAACGTAAGATTGCGCCTAACAAAGCCCTCCAATTAAATTGATTTGCATATGAACTCAGCACACTCAGGATATTTCATTAGCTTCGAAGGGATCGACGGTGCAGGTAAAAGTACCCATATAGATGCTTTTCGTGCTCTTATGCAAGAACGCTTCCCCAATCGTGAAGTGATGATGACACGAGAACCTGGCGGGACAACTCTTGGCGAGCAATTACGCAAACTACTCTTAGATACCCCAATGAATTTAGAGACTGAAGTATTGCTGATGTTTGCAGCACGCAAAGAGCATATTGCGCAGGTAATAGAGCCTGCACTTCAATCTAGCAAGATCATTATTTCAGACCGTTTTACCGATGCCAGTTTTGCCTATCAAGGCGGAGGAAGAGGCTTAAGTTTAAATAAATTAGATGATTTAGAGCGCTGGGTTCAAGGACGCACAGATGGATCTCTATTGCAACCCAATCTAACAATCTTGTTTGATCTTCCTGGTGAAGTTGCTGAAGCCCGTCGCTCCAAGGTTCGAGCGCCCGATAAGTTTGAAAAGATGGATTTAGACTTTTTTGAAAGGGTTCGTCAAGAATATTTGCGCCGAGCCAAAGAAGATCCGAATCGCTTCCATTTAGTCGATGCCACGCAAACCCCTGAAGCCATTTGGAACGGCTTGAAATCCATTGAGATAACAATTTAAGTGAATGAAGCAATGCATGATCTAGAACAAGGAGCCCATATAGCGCCTTGGCTTAAGCCCTTGTGGGATAGTTTAGATTTTCAGAAATTTCCCAATGCGATTTTGTTGCATGGTCAATCCGGTATCGGTAAGTCTGCTTTTTCAGTTGAATTGGCTAGGGCACTGCTTTGTGAAAACTCTAGCCTTATCCTGAGGCCTTGCAATCAATGTGAAGCTTGTAATTGGTTTAACTCCGGCAATCATCCTGACTTTATTGCTCTTGTTCCCGAAACACATCGAAAACTCTTGCCCCACGCTGAATATCAAAGCGATGAACCAACAAAAAAAGGAAAGCCCGCTCGAGAGGACGGTGATAGTGAATCTAGCGAGAGAAAAGAAAAGAAAAATATTTCAATAGAAGAAACACGCCAAGCGATTGAAAACCTGGCAATCGGATCGCATCGGGGCGGCAATCGCGTGATATTAATTTATCCACTCGAAATGTTGCGCTCAGATTCGGCGAACACATTACTGAAGTCTCTCGAAGAGCCTCCGTCGAATACTATTTTTATCTTGATTGCAGATCGAGTTGATCGGGTTTTACCCACGATCAGATCGCGGTGCAGACTCTTAACTGCCCCTCGGCCAGATCGTGATCAAGGCTTAGCTTGGTTAAAAATACAATTGTCCGCTGTTGATGGGATGGCAATTAATACCAATGATGCCGAAGCGATTTATGACGAGCAAGGAGGCGCTCCCTTCTCGGTACTGGACTCGCTTATCGCGCGACACTACAAAGATGAATTAACAATCTCAATTTTGGCTTCACGTCATTTGCTACAGTCAATGGCCCAAGGGGATAGGATTAATTGGCTTGAAACAGCAGAAAAAATTCATAAAGCACGTTATGGATTTTTATTGGCCATTATGCAACGCTGGGTCTCTGATTTGCAATCGGTTAAGCAGGGTGGTGAGCCACGCTATTATCCTAAGCACTTGACGACACTACGCGGACTCTCGGATATGGCGAGAACCTCAAAAATGCTGCAATTTTGGCAATCCCTCATCAATGCCCGTCGCCATGAAAATCATCCATTGGCCAATAGAATTCAGATAGAAGCACTACTTTCCCAATACCAGCTAATCTTTAAGGATTAGAGCGGCGTAAGGCAGACTAAAATAGGGAGGTCATGTTCATAGACTCCCATTGCCACCTAGACTTTCCAGAGTTCCAATCTCGACTACCTGAGGTTTTGGAAAATATGCGCCTAGCCAAAGTAAGCCATGCATTGTGTGTCTCAGTGGACTTACCAGATTTTCCTAATGTTCTTAAGCTAGCTCAAGATCACATTAATCTTTATGCCTCGGTAGGTGTTCATCCGGACTATGAGGACGCTCCTGAGCCCACATATGACTTTTTAGTTCAGACCGCCCTCCAGCATCCTAAAATCATTGCAATCGGTGAGACAGGTCTTGATTACTATCGTATGGGGGATCGTAGTTACGAGTCCATGGAGTGGCAACGTGAACGTTTTAGAACCCACATTAGAGCGGCCATTGTCTCTAAAAAGCCTTTAATCATCCATACTCGTTCAGCATCCGTAGACACCATCAAAATCCTCAAAGAGGAGGGCGCTCAGACCATTGGTGGCGTAATGCACTGCTTTACTGAGTCTTATGAGGTTGCAAGGGCGGCGATGGATATGGGTTTTTTCATCTCATTTTCAGGAATTGTGACATTCAAGAGCGCGAAAGAACTGCAAGAAACTTGCCAAAAAGTACCTCTAGATCGCATGCTGATTGAGACAGACTCCCCGTACCTACCCCCAATTCCTTATCGCGGAAAACTCAATGAACCTGCATGGGTATCAAAAGTAGGTGAATTTATTGCACTTTTGAAGAACACTTCAATTGAAGAGTTAGCAAAACATACTTCAGATAACTTTTATCAATGTTTTCATATAGATAGAGAATGTTAATGAGAATCAACTTTAATATTTATTCGGTTATTTCTGTTTTATGCTTCTACATATATAGCAATGCAATTGCTCAAACCGAAGATCAAATTACGGACTTTACCAAGGCCGCAAAATTTAACGATATTTCCACCGTTAAAGCATTGATTTCCAAAGGCGTTAGCCCTAATACGACCGATCCAAAGGGCGATCCTATGCTTAACTTGGCGCTAAAGGATAAATCCGATGATGTCATTAGCTACCTGATAAGCAATAAGTCTACTGACGTTGATTTATCCAATAAATATGGTGAAACGCCGCTGATGATTGCCTCGATTGAGGGAAATTTGCCGGTTGTAAAGATGCTGGTTGAACAAAGAAAGGCCAAAATTGACCATATTGGATGGGCTCCATTGCATTATGCAAGCTCTAAAGGTCAGCTGGATGTAGCCAAATATCTTATTGCCAATGGAGCAGTTATAGATTCTCAAAGCCCTGGAAACACAACTCCATTAATGATGGCCGTTCATGCAGGAAACGAAGAATTAATCAAACTTCTATTAGATAAGGGCGCAGATCTGCAGCTTCGTAATAACAATGGATTTACTGCGATTGATATAGCCATAATTTATGAGAAGCCTTGGATAGCAGAAGGATTAAGCTCACGCTGGCAAAAACTATATAAAAAACCATATGAGGGTCCAAAAGAACTCGGTCAGCCTAAGCCATAATAACCTTAATTGCGTATAATCATTATTATGTCAAATAAGATATATTTGTTATCTAACTACCAATTCCCCAACTATGTTTAACCCTTTTTAAAAATACTGACCTACCTAGACCTAGCATTACTACATTGTTTAGTGAGATCAATGCAGATAATGGGGAGTAGTCAAATCTGGGGCATAGTGGTAATCGCATGCCTTATGTTGGCTGTTCACGCCGCTACGGTCTTGGGGATTGCTGGTGCATTCCATGCTATTGACAGAGTGATGACAAGACGACGAATTGTGGGTGCAAGTTTTTTATCCTATTTCATTGCAATCATGTTGGTCATCGCTTTCCATTTTTGCGAAATCAATGGCGCATTTTGCCCATCATTATTTCCTTTTCAGGCATTTTTGCAGTTTCTATGTCCGGCGCAGCTCTGTACACCATGATGGGTGCCTTACTGGGTCACTCCAGCAATGGCTCAAACTCAAGCACTGGGAATTAAGGGGCTCTAATTTAGCGCTGATGGGAAGAATGGGACTTTTTTGCTTATAAAAACGAGTTCTAGAACCCTTCCACTTGATTCCTGTGAGCGAATTCGCCTAGGAAGCCACTCAAGATCTTTTGCAAGCCATAAGTCTACCTTGGGCGCTTAAAGGGTCATTTTCACGTTGCATTTAAAGCGTAATGACGATTTACTGTCCTCCCAAGACTTGGTATGTCCTCGGATACTGTCTCGCCATAACTCTTAAATTGCCATATTTCTAGCGTGTTGTAGTCAACAACGGGTATGCCGTGAATGCTTCCAGCCTCATCTATTTTGCTATCCCCATTTATAACAATGACGCCAGTTGAAATATGAGACTAAGGCGATCCTGGGTTCCCTTGGAGTGGAAGTCGGGCTTCTCAGAAAAGAACATCTGCCCCTCCCCCTTTTTTCATTGCGATTAAATCTAGAATAGCGAGGCGGCTCTTAGCACCTCTTTGTGACCAATAAATAGTCGGAGCAATTCCATAAGCATCTACCGATTCCCCTAGATTCAAAAACAAATGGGCCAATAAGTGCGTATGGAATATTCACATAAAGCCGATAGCTATTACCATCATTAATCCAATCTATTTCGCCAGTCTGATACTTTTGGCCATCCACATAAGAATCGTAATAAATGATCCCAGACTCGGGTAATTTAAATGCAACACCAGTTTGATTATTTAGGCCGCCCTGCTGACCAACTTCATCAGCAATCGGACCTAGACTTTCTCCTGCGAATTGTTTTTCTTTAATAATCCTTTTCTTATTTGTTTTTGCAACCTGAATTTTTTGGGAGGCTCCAACTTCAGCTCAGTCTTGATGATGAGGTCTTCAGGAATGGGTTGAGAAATACCAAATGAAAGTAGCGGTATGCCCAAAAACAATATGAAATGGCCTACAACTGAAATCGCTAAGGCAATCAGAATAATTCGTAGGGATTTTAATCTAGGCGTATTTGGAAAAATACGCTGCCACAACGTCAGACTCAGAGTTGCCTCTCTAGAAGGCGACTATTTTTAGGGAGATTAGCAGCAAGAAAATCCATCTGATCGGCTAATATATTTCGACCCTTAAGTATCATATCCTCATAAAGACTTGGAAGATATGGCGTATATAACACGCCCATACCTGCCTGCTCAGGGGTGCGATTCCCCTTTCGCTGGTTACACGGCCTGCAAGATATAACCAAGTTCATCCAACTATATTTACCGCCTCGGCTATTGGGGATGATGTGCTCAGCTTCCGCCTGGTTTTCATGAACTACATCGCCGCAATAAGCACACAAACCACGATCACGTTTGTAAAGTTTATGTTTTGTAATGACGGGTACGACATCAAAAAGATTAATTTTCGAGCTACCATTCACGGCAATAATGGAGTGAAGTTCAATAATGGATTGCGTACCAGTAGCACGAGAAATACCACCACGCATCTGGAGGATAGGATCACCTAGAGTCCACAAAACACTGCTATCGGCATATTGTTTAGTGGCTTCTTCAGCGTTAACCCAGCCCTGGGGAATTCCACCAGCGTCTAATTTCAAGATGCTCAGCACAAACTCTCCTTTCTAGACACCCACAAGCATGGGGATATCATAAGGATAATCTTACAGAATTAGTGTGAGTCAATCAATCCACTATTCGGAAATGAACTTGAGGATCTGGGGCAAATGCTCTGGGTAATCCGCAATACCGTGATCGCTCCCCTCAAGAACCAACTGCTGGGCTCCCCGATAAAAATCAACCATCTCACGCCAATCAAGCAACTCATCACCCTTTGCCGCAATAAGAAAGTAACGAGTAGGATTGCTAATCCTTTCTACTTGAAGCGCTGTTAATTCATTAATATGCTCTGGACGAAAGTCATAAGGCTCGTTTGTGTCGTATGAAGTCAGCATCCCAACATGAGCGGCCAATTCTCTAGGCGCCCTTACCGCCGGATTCAGAATGACTGCTTTGCAGCTATATTTCTCAGCAAGATAATTTGCATAATATCCACCCAGGGATGATCCAAGCACAATGAGTTGATCATATTTAGATTCTTGAATATGTTTCTCAACCATCTGCATGCTAGCCTTAGGAGAAGCTAACAACTGCGGACAATACCATTCGAAATGATATTCTCCTGATGACATCTTTTGAATAGCATCTCCGGTAATGATCGCTTTGCTAGAGCGCGGTGATGAACGAAAGCCGTGAAGATAAACGATTAATGTAGTTGTCATTATTTAGCTGACTCAGTGTTTGGACCACTTCCCTAAGGGAGCTGTAGCCTCTACGCATGATCTTATCAAAAGAAATTCTTGGATACTATTAATAAGCCAATTAAGCTTAAAGTGATAAAAGTGGGCTAAGATTATTATTGACAGCATTTATATACAAGGAAAATTATGAATACAAAATATGCACAAATTGCGATGATTGTTGCAACCATTTTTGCTGGGTCTACAGCTGTTTATGCCCAAGCACTGGCAGCAGGTGCAGCTAAGCCAGTTGTTATTGACGCAGCTGTCACAGACAATCGCTATTAGTTTTATGAAGGTGAAGTGGTTAAGGTAGATAAAAAGACTCGCACCATTGCCTTTAAGAATAAAGATGGAGAATCCAAATTCGTTGCTGGGCCGGAAATTACTAATTTTGCGCAGATCAAAAAAGGCGATCGTGTAAATGTGAATTATGAGTTAGCGGTAGCTATTGATTTGATCAAAACCAAAAGTGATGGCATTCGCTCTAAGGTAGAAACTAATACCGTTACAAAATCAAAAGCCGATGAGAAGCTTGCTGAAAAAATCTCAAACCAAACGACTATCATCGCAGATATTGTTGAGGTGAACCGTGAGAAAAAACTAGTTTCAGTAAAGGACCAAGTGGAAAAATCACGACAGTGACTGTAAAAAGCCCCGCTTTGCTTGCTGACGTTAATGTAGGCGAACAAGTCAAGATCATTTACTACAACGCTATGGCTGCTTCCATTACCACGCCGAAGAAGTAACTTATATCTTGATTCAAATATTATTAGCACTTCAGGTGACAGCATCGGCGCTGTATTACTTGACTGCCCCGTTTCACCTGAGTGCGCTAATAATTATTTTTTGGCTAGTAAACTCCTTTAGCTGCCTATTGCTACTGAGGAATCATCGCTATTTGTCTTTTGATGAGTTATCCCCCTACTTAAAACACTATCGTTTGGCGTTTACGGCTTCTCTAGTGATCTCTGAGATACTGACTAACTTTATATCCGATTCTTATGCGTCCGATAACCTTCATACTTTTATAAGCGATAGCGAAGTTTTGCTCACCGGAATTACTGTTGGTGTTCTGTGGCATTATGAAATGACAAAGAAATTCGTAAAGCTATTTTGAGTTTATGGAACTTTTGAGACCAAGATCGATGCGCTAGATCAGCCAAATGCAAATGAGTTACTTATCGCTACAGGCATAGCCATATCAATAGATTCAAGCGGCAAATAATTTAAATCGCATTCCGGATCCGGAATTTCTAAATATGCAGTGCCAGGCGCAATGTTATTTTCTAATGCTTGAATTGTGATAACCAACTCTAACGCACCAGCTGCGCCAAGAGTATGGCCATGAATAGCCTCAGTCGAACTTATTAAAGTACTTTAGCAGCATCTAACCCAAAGGCCGTCTTAATTTGAATTTGTCTCTGCTACATCACCTACACCCGTGGCAGTTCCATGCGCATTAATGTAAACAACTTGATTGAGGTTAATTCTTGCCTCTGCCATGCAGGCTAACATTGCTTTAGTCTGACCTAATGAATCAGGCCTGGTGATATGAAGGGCATCCGTAGTGGCGCCATAACCAATAGTTTTACCAAGAATATTGGCGCCTCTTTTTAGATGCGCTTTCTAAGGACTCCAAGACTAAGGCTGCAGTATCCTCCCCCAAAACAAAACCAGTCCTGTTTTTAGAAAAAGGCTTGCAGGAGCCTGCAATATTATCTTCATCAGGGGTGGCCAAGGTTCTTAGAGTCTCCCACGCTTTAATTGGGCCAGCATTAAAAAGAGATTCTGTTCCGCCGCCAGCAATTGCCCTATCGCAAAAACCATATTTAATACTTCTAAAAGCCTCTCCAATGGCATGGGCTTGATGAGGCGCATGCCGTTGAGTAGGTCCCCCATCGATGGGCCTTTAAAGCCCGTTTGAATAGCCAGTAATCCAGCAGAACCATTGGCCATAACACCAATAATAGTAAAGGGACGAGCACGTTGCTTACCATTTAGAAAAATTTCTTGATAAGCACTATCGAGGGTATTAGAGCCACCAAAACCAGTTCCCCAGAAAATACCGCTTCGGTCTAAACCTAGATCGTTTAATTCATTTAATCCTGATTGCTGCAAAGCTTCATTTGCTGCCAACCATGACAAGTGAGCAGTTCGATCAAACATACTCAGCGAATTTGCATCTAAATTAAATGAAAGATCTTCTTTGATGAGTGATGCACATGGAAGATCTACTGGTATCGCGGTTGATTTGGTAAAAGTAGTAATACCTGAAGAGCAATCTACCGCCTTTTGAAACTGTGCTTGAGTACCAACACCAAGCCCTGAAACTGCGCCAAAGGCCTGTAATAACAACCCTACGTTCGCCACCTGTAATCAATTAATAGGCTTTGCAGCATCAAGCAAAGCAGCAACCTCACCCAGGGTATCTACTTTTGCATCTTCATTTGGAATGCGAACCTTAAAGTGATCCTCGAGATCAAAAATCAGCTCAATTTTTCCCGGCGAGTCAATGCCAAGACTTTCTAAAGTGGTCTCCGGACCTAGTTCATCAATATTCTTGTCGAACTTTTGTGAAACCAGCTCAATAAGTGTATTAAGGGTATTAGACATGATGTTTTCTCTTAAGTTCCTGCAAAAGCTGGTTATCCCTTTGTAACAATATTAAATATCGAGGCTCTGAAACAAGTAACAACAATTTAAATTTGAAGCGCTCTCTTTGTACAAGCTCAATCAAAATGATTGCAACGCAACACTACCAAAAAATAGATTTAGCAAATAACGCTCTATGTTATTGGTAGAGAAAATAAATTCACCGAATGGACGTACAAAGAAGTAATTAGCAAAAATACTAGTAAAAATAATAAAATAGTTGCCGGACGATAGCCAAAAAAGTTGCAACTATAAAATAAAATTTATAGGAATACGCACCATAAAAATCACTACCCAAATTGAACATCATGAAAGTTATCACTACAAATACAAATGATGTGCACGACCATGCAAACACATTCAACGTGCTATGCGATGACCAATTTTTGGCGTTTCTAATAAGCATGCCTGCTGTCTCTAATGGGTCTACAATTGATGGTCATGGATGACCTTTTACAGAGTAATGATATCAAACCGATGGTCGTGCTTTTTCATGGCCTTTCATCACATCGCCACTTGAATTTAATTTTTTAAGCTCTCAACTTACATCTGCAGGATATCGGGTTAGCGCCCCAAGCATTGAGGGTTATAGCTTTGGGGGTAATGCTAGTAACTGGAAGTACTGGGTCAATGAAGCGGTAAATCACGTCAGAGCACTCCAGGAGACTGAGTCCTTGCCAATAAGCCTCGGCGGAATATCTCTTGGCTCAACGCTGGCTTTGGCTGTTGCAGCAGAACTCTAGGTGTGTTAGCCCTTTCCACTACCCTCAAATACAATGGTTGGGCCGCCCCATGGTATCATACCCCCTCATACCTTTAGGAATGGCGCTAGGGCTTGGGGATCATTTCAAGCATAAGGAAAAGACCCTTTTGGCATTAAAAATCACCAAATCAGAGCATACATCAAAAGAGTGCTCTCCAGTCAAGATACTTCTGCTGTTAGAGGGCTATATACGTCCCTCCGGCATATGCATGAGGACAATAAGTTGTGCAAGCACGTCATCGAAAATCTATCATCTGTGAGCTCGTCGATCTTGAGCTATCACATGATTACTGTAGATAATGAGCGAGAAACAGTTACTGCAGAAACCCAAAGTTTTTTAGACTTAATATATGAGAAAATCCAGCCTACACCCGCAGAAGAAAAAGTCCTAGCTCCAGAATTGCAACGATTTTTACGTAACCTGAATCGAATTGACGATAGCATCTAAAGCAATACGGGCATTTCTCCTTAATGGGTATTTGGGACCAATGAATTGAATCCAATTCTCCTTTACATCATCTCACCGCTTATATTGCTGGCGCTCGGCTTTTGGGAGAGAATGCACCCCCTTTATCAATACCAAGCTGATGGATCTTGGTGCTTGAGACTATTCATCTATGCAGAACTTGGGTTGATTACCACCGCTTTAGTAGGTTTTATTATTGCCCCTATATCAATGAATCAAGCGCCCCATCAAAGTACCGGAACTCCCTACCCAACTGGATTAGTGGGCTTGCTGCTTATTTTTTAATCACTTTTTGTCTACTGATGGCATCGCTATCGTCACCATAGTAATTTTGTCTGGAAAGTATTTCACCAAGTTCATCACAGCACCCATAAATTACAAGCAGTTACTGCCTTGTATGCCCACCCTTCAGACTTCGGGGCCAACTTGCTGATAATCAATTTAGTTTGCTATGGACTATTGGGCTCAATATTGAATCTGCAGCTTGGGCTACTTTATGAGTATCCGTGTTTGAGTATTGGGAACACACCAACATGCGCACGCCTCACTGGCTAGGCTACTTAATAGTTCGCTCAGAAATGCATCGAATACATCACGAACGCGATCGTCATAGCAATAACTATGGGCTACCAGTATGGGACTTAATTTTTGGCACCTATGAAAATTCAGATCGCGAAGTGGAGTGTGGTTTTGTCCCTGAAAAAGAGAATCAAATAAGCGACATGCTCGCCTGTAAGCGGGTTGAATAAAAAAGCCCCCAAGTTATGGGGGCTTTTTATTTGTCTTGGCGGAACGGACGGGACTCGAACCCGCGACCCTCGGCGTGACAGGCCGACATTCTAACCAACTGAACTACCGCTCCAAATACATCGAGAAAACAACATCATACAGCTTTACAACTACCAGAAGAAACTGGCGTCCCCAGGGGGATTCGAACCCCCGTACTCACCGTGAAAGGGTGATGTCCTAGGCCTCTAGACGATGGGGACCTAGACTACAACTTACGGCTATTTTAAATGCTTGGTGGAGATAAGCGGGATCGAACCGCTGACCTCTTGCATGCCATGCAAGCGCTCTCCCAGCTGAGCTATACCCCCTAAATCTCGCTATAAAACTACAAGACACTTAAAACAATCCAGGATTTTATCCTATTTTTGTGCGGGTGCACAAATTCTCTACAGGATTGCCTTGGAGAGCCTGCTGATAACCTCCTCTTTGCCCAAGACCACCAACACCGAGTCTATTGCTGGGGTTCGCGTAGTAGCAAATAATGCGTATCTAACAGGCATTGCCAAGGCTGGCATTTTGATTTGATGTTTGGCCAATAAGTCCTTGAAAATTGCAGCATAAGTAGCTTTGGATGACTCTGCCACGGAGACTGCATCAACCAAATCTTTTAATGCCGGCACAATGGCCTCAGGAATATTTTCCTTTATCTGCTCAGCACTCAAATTGGGTGCCGGCAAATAGAAAAGCTTTGCCCCTTCAGCAATTTCAATCAAGGTATTAGCGCGGTCTTTCAATAAAGCTACAACCTGAACAAAATCTGGACCACGCTCTGTATCAATGCCAAGTTCATGAGCAAATGGTTTAGTGGCTAACGCCAACTGAACTGGGTCTGCATTTTGTATATATTGATGGTTTAACCAAAGTAGTTTTTCTGGGTTATGTTGTGCTGGTGAACGACCTAAACTCTCCAAATCAAACCAATCTACAAATTGCTCTTTGGTAAATACTTCAGCATCACCATGAGACCAACCTAAACGAGCAAGATAATTCAGAATAGCTTCTGGAAGGTATCCTGCTTTTTGATAATCTCTGACGCTCATAGCCCCATTACGTTTACTCATTTTCTCACTAGCATCGTTTAAAACTGTTGGTAAATGGGCATATATAGGGGGCGTTCCCCTCAGGGCTTGCATGATATTAATTTGTCTTGGCGTGTTATTGACATGATCATCGCCTCTAATAACATGGGTGATTTTCATATCGAGATCATCTACAACCACACAGAAGTTGTAGGTAGGAGTTCCATCCGGCCTAGCAATCACCAAATCATCCAACTCATCATTGCTGATTTCTATTTGACCTTTCACGGCATCATTCCAAATTACAGACCCACCAATTGGATTCTTAAACCGAATCACTGGATTTACACCTTGAGGGATGGGCGGCAATGTTTTGCCAGGCTCAGGCCTCCACAAGCCGTTGTAACGGGGCTTTTCTTTATTCGCCATTTGCTGATCACGTAGACGATTGAGTTCATCCTCACTCATAAAGCATGGATAAGCCAAACCAGAATCAAGCATTTGCTTAATGACCTCGCGATATCGATCAATGCGTTGCATCTGATAAATAGGCCCTTCGTCTAAATCTAGACCTAGCCACGACATTCCTTCAATAATGACATCAACCGCCTCCTGTGTGGAGCGCTCCAGATCAGTATCCTCTATTCGGAGGATGAAGTCACCCTTATTGTGGCGTGCAAAAGCCCATGGATAGAGGGCGCTGCGAAGATTTCCCAAATGGATAAAGCCCGTGGGACTAGGGGCGAAGCGTGTACGAATTTGCATAATTAAGATTATCTCAGGTCAGCCTTGAAATGACTAAAACATGAAAAAAGTGGATACTTTGGTTATGAATGAATTACTTGTATTTATGTGCGATGGAGCTCCAGTTCGCGGAGAAGTTGTCTCAATTGGTAGCGCTTGGCAGGCCGTTTTAGAGCGTCGGAACGAACCCCCCCCTGCCGTACGACGAATTTTAGGAGATTTTGTGTGGGGGCAGCTACCCTGTTGAGTGCAAGCTTAAGGTTTGATGGAGCCCTGATTATTCAAGCGCAGAGCAAGGGTCCTATTTAACTACTGGTAGTGGAATGCAAATCCGATTTGTCAATGCGGGCTACGGTCAAACTTTCAGTTGACCCTTCAGAAATTAGCCCTGACGCGATACTTGCGGATCTGCTTGATGTTTCTCAAAGCGGTAGGTTGGTCATCACCCTTGATCCCGCTGATAGGGAGCCTGGTCAAGCCCCGTATCAAGGCATAGTGGCACTGCAAGATCATCAAGGTGCTGTGGTGAAGCCTGTGAGCAGTGCAGCAGAAGCAATTGCTCTATATTCAGAGCAGTTAGATACACGTATTTGGTTAGCTTCGAGCGATACACATGTTGGGGGCTTATTACTACAACGGCTACCAAATCAGATGGGCATGCCCATCTAGACCCTCAGACCGCCGCAGAGGGCTGGTCACGTATTCAGACGCTTGGAGAAACTATTACTAATGAAGAATTGTTAACACTACCGCCTGAGACTATATTAAGGCGCCTTTTTTAGAAGAGTCTAATGGTGTTCGAAGCTTTCCTGCCCACCCTATTTGCTTCTCCTGTCGTTGCTCACGCAATAAGGTAGCGGATACTTTGCGTATGCTGGGTGAAGAAGAAGTGCAAAGTATCCTTGCTGAACAAGGAGCAGTCGAAACTGTTTGTGATTTTTGTGCAAAACCTTATCGATTTGATGCAGTTGATTGCGTACAAGTGTTTAAAACAAATCTATTAAGCGATGCTACCCGTCCACCATCAAGCGGACATTAAATATTTACTGTTTAGTAGCTTGGGAGTCTGACGTTTTATCTATAGGCAAAATTTGGACAAAATATTCACCATCCTTGATTAAGCCATGTTCTACGCGTGCCCGTTCTTCGATAGCGCGGGTACCATCCTTCAGGTCTTTAACGTCGCCAGATAATTTTGCATTACGCAGTGCCAAGAGGCTATTCTTTGCCTTCCGAAGTTCTACCTGGCGCTCCATCTCATAAACCTTCAGCCATCCACTCTTACCCAACCAAAGTGGGTACTGGATTGCAATTAGCAATACCAGCATAGAGTAGATGACGATTCGCATAATCTAAATGATTAACGCTTTAGGTTATAAAAAACAGATTTGCCTGGATAAGTTGCCACATCACCCAAATCTTCTTCAATTCGTAAGAGTTGGTTGTACTTAGCAATTCGGTCGGAGCGAGATAAGGAGCCAGTCTTAATCTGACCCGCATTGGTTCCAACAGCAATATCCGCAATAGCGCTGTCTTCAGTCTCACCAGATCGATGGGAAATGACGGCCGTGTAATTGGCCCGCTTAGCCATTTCAATTGCTGCGAAAGTTTCAGTGAGCGTCCCAATCTGATTAATCTTAATCAAGATTGAGTTGGCAATGCCCTTTTCAATTCCTTCTTTGAGAATTCGAGTATTGGTCACGAAGAGATCATCACCAACCAACTGAATTTTTTTACCTAGCTTATTTGTAATATCGGCCCAGCCATCCCAATCACTTTCGTGCATTCCATCTTCAATCGATACGATCGGAAATTGATCAGCTAGATTACCAAGATAGTCAGAGAACTCACTTGAGCTTAATTGCAAGCCTTCACCAGATAAATGATATTTACCATCCTTGTAGAATTCGCTTGCAGCGGAATCGAGGGCCAATAAAACATCTTCGCCAGCTTGATAGCCCGCACCTTCAATTGCCTTCATGATGGTCTGTAAGCACTCATGATTGCTCTTAAAGTTAGGAGCAAAACCACCTTCATCACCGACCGTAGTTGGCATACCTTGCGAGCCTAGAATTTTCTTGAGTTCATGGAAAATTTCAGCGCCACAGCATAACGCGTCACGGAAATTTTCGGCCCCCACTGGCATCACCATAAATTCTTGAATATCTAAGCTGTTGTTGGCATGTGCACCGCCATTAACAATATTCATCATCGGTACTGGTAATTGCATGCCACCCGAACCGCCAAAGTAACGGTACAAAGGCAAACCTGCCTCTTCAGCAGCTGCTCTAGCAACAGCCATCGATACAGCTAAAGTTGCATTGGCACCCAAGCGTGCTTTGTTATGGGTGCCATCTAATTCAATGAGAGTGCGGTCTAAAAAAGCCTGTTCGCTTGCATCTAATCCCAAGATAGATTCAGCAATTTCAATATTGATGTTTTGAACTGCTTTAAGAACGCCTTTGCCTAGGTAGCGCGATTTATCACCATCACGCAATTCAATTGCTTCACGTGATCCTGTAGATGCACCAGATGGCACAGCTGCACGACCCATAACGCCTGACTCTAGCAAAACATCGCACTCAACCGTTGGGTTGCCGCGGGAATCCAAAACTTCTCTACCGATGATGTCAACAATGGCGCTCATGCACCTTCTCCTTAAAACAATTTGAAATGAGTTGAATTAAATTACTTAAAGCTATCTTCTAAAAATGTATCGCTTGATTTAATCACGCTGTCGACCGCAACCAATGACTCAAGCAAATCTTTCATACGGTCTAGTGGCACAGCATTAGGTCCGTCTGATAAGGCCTTTGCGGGATCGGGATGCGTCTCCATAAAAAGGCCGCTAATCCCAACAGCTACAGCAGCACGAGCTAATACCGGAACGAATTCTCTTTGCCCTCCACTAGCATTTCCCTGCCCGCCCGGCAATTGAACTGAATGGGTCGCATCAAAGACAACGGGTGCTTTGGATTCACGCAAAATGGCCAGACTACGCATGTCTGAAACAAGGTTGTTGTAACCAAACGAAGCACCGCGCTCACAAACCATAAATTGGTCAGGAAGATTTTTTTCCGCAGCAGCAGCGCGAACCTTATCAATCACATTCAACATCTCGTGCGGAGAAAGAAATTGACCCTTCTTAAAATTCACCGGCTTACCACTCTGAGCACACGCGCGAATGAAATCAGTTTGCCTGCAAAGAAATGCTGGGGTCTGTAATACATCAACCACACTGGCCACAGAAGCGATTTCGCTTATATCATGAACATCGGTCAATATAGCAACACCAACCTGCTTTTTCACTTTAGCCAAAATCTCTAAGCCCTTATCCCTTCCTAGGCCGCGAAAAGAAGTGCCAGAAGAGCGATTTGCCTTATCAAATGAGGACTTATAAATAAACGGAATCTTCAGGGCTGAAGTGATTTCCTTTAATTGACCTGCGATATCAATAGCAGATTGCTCAGACTCAATGACACACGGACCCGCAATCAAGAAAAAGCGCTGGTCTAAACCAACGTCAAAACCACATAACTTAAATGCGCTCATAGACGTCCTTTACACAGCCTGCTTTTCAGCAGTTTTTTTATGTTCTAGTGCTGCGCTAATGAAAGCAGAGAACAATGGGTGTCCATCGCGAGGTGTTGAGGTAAATTCAGGATGAAATTGCACCCCAAAGAACCAAGGATGGATGAATGTTGGTAACTCTATCATTTCCGGCAATTCTTCATTTGGCGTTCTAGCGGAGATGATTAAACCTGACTTCTCCAATTGAGGCACATAGGTGTTATTAACCTCATAACGATGTCGATGACGTTCATTCACCTCAGATCCATAAATGCGATGAGCCAATGTTCCTAGTTTTACTGGGCATCGTTGTGAACCGAGTCGCATAGTTCCGCCCAAATCAGAATCGTTGGTACGCTTTTCAACGCGTCCTTCTCTATCCAACCATTCAGTTGTCAGAGCGACAACTGGTTGCTCACTTTGTGGATCAAATTCAGTACTATTTGCTTTAGTAAGATTGGCAACGTGACGCGCAAATTCAATAACAGCCAATTGCATACCTAAGCAAATGCCCAAATAAGGGACGTTGTTTTCTCGTGCATAACGAATTGCAGCAATCTTGCCTTCGGCACCTCGTTTTCCAAACCCGCCTGGCACCAAAACCGCATCTAGATTGCGCAAACAATCGATACCATCTTTTTCGATATCCTCGGAGTCGATATAGTTGATATTGACACGAGTATGCGTATGAATACCCGCATGACGAAGGGCTTCAATGAGGGACTTGTATGCCTCTGTCAACTCTACGTATTTACCGACCATGCCAATGGTTACTTCATGTTGTGGGTTAGCCATTTCATAAACCAAATGTGCCCAAATAGAAAGATCGGCAGGTTTAGCATTCAAACCCAACTCGCGACAGATTAAATCGTCCATCCCTTGAGCATGTAGCATTTCTGGAATCTTATAGATGGTATCTACATCCCAAACCGAAATGACTGCCTCTTCCCGAACATTGGAGAATAGTGAAATTTTGGCTCGTTCATCTTCTGGAATTAGACGATCCGCACGACAGAGCAATACGGTTGGCATGATGCCAATTCCACGGAGTTTTTGAACAGAATGCTGAGTTGGTTTAGTTTTTAACTCACCCGCGCTATTGATGTAAGGCACTAGAGTAAGGTGAACAAAGGCGCAATCATGCAAGGGTAAGCGCAAACTCATCTGCCTTGCGGCTTCTAAAAATGGGAGTGATTCAATATCACCAACAGTGCCACCGATCTCGCAAATTGCAACATCGGCCTTACCATTGTGGCTGGCTCTGGCGCCACGCTCTACAAAAGCTTGAATTTCATTGGTAATGTGTGGAATAACTTGAACAGTTTTTCCAAGGTACTCGCCTCGCCGTTCTTTGCTAATGGCAGATTCATATATCTGTCCGGTAGTGAAGTTATTACTTTTGCGCATCTTCGCTGACACGAAGCGCTCATAGTGACCAAGATCTAAGTCGGTCTCTGCGCCATCTTCTGTTACGAAAACCTCGCCATGTTGAAGCGGACTCATAGTCCCTGGGTCAACG
Source organism: Polynucleobacter necessarius (assembly GCF_900095205.1). Taxonomy (NCBI): domain Bacteria; kingdom Pseudomonadati; phylum Pseudomonadota; class Betaproteobacteria; order Burkholderiales; family Burkholderiaceae; genus Polynucleobacter; species Polynucleobacter necessarius. The sequence goes on from NZ_LT606951.1 coordinate 1,015,234, forward strand.
TTGATATAAGGATCTAATTTTAGGAGGGTGACTTTCAGGCCGCGGGATTCAAGAATCGCGGCAAGCGAGGCAGCTGCGATTCCTTTCCCTAAAGAAGAAACCACACCACCAGTGACAAAAACGTATTTGGTCATCGCTTAAGCTCTGTTGGAAAAAGTAATTATAACGATAGAGAACCCCTAATCAAAAATGAAAATCGGTAATATGGAAGCCTGCTTGATAAATACGTCTCTTTTTCTCTTATGCGCCTTCTTTTTGCCGTACTTTTAACCCTCCTCTCGTTCTTTTACTTCCTGCCATTTGCCATTGCATTTAATAAAAAACGGGCAAATTCAGGCGGTATATTTGCTCTCAATCTTTTCCTGGGCTGGTCTTTAATTGGTTGGGTGGTTGCCTTGGTATGGGCAATGAAGGACGAACAAGTTCTCTAGCGATTAAAAATACTCCCAAGAAAGCCCTCGCTTTCTGCGACTAGGCTTTCGGAAAAACCCTAATATTTTCTAAATTTTGCCTTTTTTCGCTCAATTTGGCTGTTTAAACTCTTATATAAGACTTAAATAAGCAACTATATTACCCTAATCGGGAGAAAATTCCCTTTTGGCCTTTCTATTGACTACTTTTACCTCATAGGAAACACAATGTTAGAAGCCTATAACGCCCAAGTTGCCGAACGCGCAGCCCTCGGAATTCCAGCCCTGCCTTTGACTAAAGATCAAACAGCTGAATTAGTTAAATTATTAAAAAATCCTCCAGCCGGTAAAGAAGCCGAGCTCGTTGAGTTAATTACAAATCGTGTTCCTGCTGGTGTTGATGAGGCAGCCAAAGTAAAGGCTGAATTTTTGGATTCCATCGCTAAAGGCACGGAAAAGTCACCTTTAATTTCTCGCATTCGTGCGACAGAGTTGTTGGGCACAATGCTTGGTGGTTACAACATCAAGCTATTAGTGGAACTATTAGCAGACGCCGAGTGTGGTGCAGCGGCTGCTGAAGCACTGAAGAAAACGCTCTTAATGTTTGACTATTTCAATGACGTTCAAGAGTTGGCTAAAAAAGGCAATGCAAATGCTAAAGCGGTAATGCAAAGCTGGGCTGATGCAGAGTGGTTTACGAGTCGACCTGCAGTTCCAGAGAGCATGAAGCTTACTGTTTTCAAAGTAACTGGTGAAACCAATACCGACGACCTTTCTCCAGCTCCAGATGCGTGGAGTCGTCCAGACATTCCATTGCATGCAACGATCATGCTCAAGAACCCACGTCCAGGCATAGAGCCAGATGAGTCTGGTGTTCGTGGCCCAATGAAACAAATCGAGGCCCTCCAGAAAAAGGGAAATCAAATCGCTTACGTTGGTGACGTGGTTGGTACGGGTTCTTCACGTAAATCCGCTACGAACTCCGTGCTCTGGTGGACAGGTCAAGACATTCCTTTCGTTCCAAACAAGCGCTTCGGTGGTGTTTGTCTGGGCGGCAATATTGCCCCAATCTTCTTTAATACGATGGAAGATTCAGGCGCATTGCCTATCAAATTAGATGTATCTCAAATGAATATGGGTGACGAAATAGAACTTCGCCCATACGAAGGCAAAGTATTTAAAAATGGTACTGAAATCACTAGCTTTTCGTTGAAGTCGCCCGTGATTTTGGATGAAGTTCGTGCTGGTGGTCGCATTCCTTTGATCATTGGTCGCGGCTTGACAGCTAAAGCTCGCGCAGCCCTTGGTTTACCGGCATCTACAGAATTCCGTTTACCAGTAAATTCAGTGGATAACAAAAAAGGCTTTAGCTTGGCTCAAAAGATGGTTGGTCGCGCATGCGGCTTACCAGAAGGCCAAGGCGTGCGTCCTGGCACATATTGTGAGCCACATATGACTACCGTTGGCTCCCAAGATACAACCGGCCCTATGACTCGTGATGAGTTGAAAGACTTGGCATGCCTAGGCTTCTCTTCTGATCTCGTAATGCAATCCTTCTGCCACACCTCAGCATATCCAAAACCTGTAGACATTCGCACTCAACATGAGTTGCCGCCATTTATGACCAATCGTGGTGGTGTTGCGTTGCGTCCAGGTGATGGCGTGATCCACAGCTGGTTGAACCGATTGCTCCTCCCAGATACCTGTGGTACCGGTGGCGATAGTCACACGCGTTTCCCAATTGGCATTTCTTTCCCTGCGGGCTCTGGCTTGGTTGCTTTCGCAGCAGCCACTGGCGTCATGCCATTGGATATGCCGGAATCTGTATTGGTTCGCTTCAAAGGCAAGATGCAACCTGGCATTACATTGCGTGACTTGGTTAATGCCATTCCTTTGTATGCAATCAAAAAAGGTTTGCTCACAGTTGAAAAGCAAGGCAAGAAGAATATTTTCTCTGGTCGCATTTTAGAAATCGAAGGTTTGCCTGATCTCAAAGTTGAGCAAGCATTTGAATTGTCAGATGCTTCAGCCGAGCGCTCTGCTGGTGGTTGTACAGTTCATCTGAATAAAGAGCCGATTATTGAATACATGCAATCTAACATTACTTTGATGAAGTGGATGATTGCCAATGGTTATGAAGATAAGCGCACCCTTGGACGTCGTATCAAAGCGATGGAAGCTTGGATTGCAAATCCACAACTCCTCAAAGCGGATGAGAATGCTGACTATGCAGAGATCATTGAAATTAATATTGATGAGATCAAAGAACCTATCCTTGCTTGCCCTAACGACCCAGATGATGTGAAAGTATTATCTGAAGTGGCTGGTGACAAGATTGATGAAGTATTCATTGGCTCTTGCATGACTAATATTGGTCACTTCCGTGCTGCAGGCCAAGTGTTGCAAGGTAAGAAAGATATGCCAACACGTTTATGGGTGGCCCCTCCAACCAAGATGGATGCCATGGTATTAATGGAAGAAGGCTACTATGGCATGTTAGGCGCAGCAGGTGCGCGTATGGAAAGCCCAGGTTGCTCGCTCTGTATGGGTAACCAAGCACAAATTCGCAAAGGATCTACTGCTGTATCAACCTCTACACGGAACTTCCCGAACCGCTTGGGTATAGACACTCGTGTGTACCTGGCTTCTGCTGAATTAGCTTCTGTTGCCGCTCTCTTGGGTCGTCTACCTACTCCAGCAGAGTACTTAGAGCAAGTGAAGGCACTCGATGCTAAAGCTGGGGATGTTTACAAGTATATGAGTTTTGATAAACTCAAGTCATTTAGCGATGTTGCAGATACTGTAACGGTTTAATTGACAATTACCTCGGCCCCTAAGAAGGTTGGGAAATAAAAAGGTGATCATTTGATCGCCTTTTTTGTTTACTTCAATTTATTTTTTTTAAATAGAGAGCTTAGATTCTTGTCGCGCGTTTTCGCGGCTAATACCAGAAACCCATTTATTAGTTGGTAAACCGGTCTTCTCTAAAATGAGTTTTGCGCGTTTGGACACATCTTTCCACTCGGCCTCTAACCTCGGTCCTTTAAAGGCAATTGCTACGACATTGCAATCATGAGATTCTGGAAATAAAAGCACTCGATTATCAAATGCTTCACAGATATTTTTTAGATTCAACTCAAAGCTTTTGTGTCTTGAAAAGAGATTGACAGTTATTACGCCAGGACTCTTAAGGATATTGAAACAACCTTTGTAAAAATCCAAGGAGCTCGCCGCAGGCCCATCACAAATCGCATCATATAAATCAACCTGAACTGCATCAAACTGCTCACGATACTTTTTATTCTGAACAAATAGCTTTGCATCTGTTTGCAAGGTTTCAAGCTTACGATCATCATCGGGTATAAAAAACATGGATCGCGCGGAAACAATCACCGCGGGATTTAGCTCAACAACCGTAGTTTTTACAGCTGGGCAATAACGATGTTGAAACTTTGTCAATGCGCCAGTTCCTAAGCCCTGTTGGGCAACTTGCATGCCCGGTTTTGTCTCAAGGAAGAGTAACCATGCCATCATTTGTTGGTTGTACTCGAGATAAATCTCATCGGGATCGCGGATGCGCATAGCACCCTGAATTAATTCAGTTCCAAAATGTAGGTATCGAACCCCACCACTTTCGGAAAAGGTAACAGGCTCCATCATCAGCGTTGAAGACAACTTAATTAGCCCAACAACGAGCGTTGCGGAACAGGCGCAACCATGGGCTAGCACCATCTGGAGTAAGCCATTCAGGAGGACACCAACTCATTTGCACAGCTCTAAATACACGCTCTGGATGCGGCATCATAACCATGAAGCGACCATCCGGCGTTGTAACTCCAGTCAAACCGCCTGTTGAACCATTCGGATTCATTGGGTAGACTTCGGATGGGTTGCCTTGATGATCCACAAAGCGAAATGATGCTAATCCCTGCTTTTGAATCTGCTCTAGGCTCCCTTGTTGGCTAAAGTTGGCAAATCCTTCGCCATGCGCAATGGCAATCGGGATTTGGCTACCTTCCATACCTTGAGTAAAGATTGATGGAGAGGACATTACTTCAGCCATCACTAAACGAGCCTCATATTGCTCAGATTGATTTCGAGTAAATTTCGGCCAAGCCTCTGCACCAGGAATGATTCCGGAGAGGTTACTCATCATTTGGCAACCGTTACAAACACCTAATGCAAAACTGTCTTGGCGATTAAAGAACGAGGAAAATTGGTCGCGAAGCTGTTGATTAAATAAAATTGTTTTAGCCCACCCCTCGCCAGCACCCAAGACATCGCCATAACTAAAGCCACCGCAAGCGATTAAACCTCTGAAGTCCTCTAGCTTTGCTTTACCACTCAGCAAATCCGACATGTGAACGTCGTAGCTATCAAACCCAGCCCAATTCACCGAATAGGCCATTTCAACATGGGAGTTAACACCCTGCTCACGCAAAATGGCTACCTTAGGACGTACATTTTTAGCAATGTAAGGTGCTGCAATATCATCAGACACATTAAATGTCAGTTTAGGGCACATACCCGGATCTGAGACATTATCCAGGAGGGAGAATTCGCTATCCGCACATGCGGGATTGTCTCGTAGGCGTGCAATTTGATTACTCGTATTAGTCCACATTTTTTGCAGCACCTCACGAGGCTCTGCAAAAATATTTTTAGCATCACGCCAGATCTCAATACGGCCATTGGTATTGGGTTTGCCAACAACATGACTGTAAGCACTCAAACCTAATTTTCTGAGCACCCCAAATACGAAATCGCGATCATCTTTGTGAACCTGAATGACGACCCCAAGTTCTTCATTAAATAAAGCACGCATGGTCTGCTCATGTCGACGACCAGAAACTTGTTGAGCCCAATTCTTAGCATCACCATAATCAGGCTTTTGACTCACATCCACGGCGATCATATCGACATTAATGGATACTCCACAGTGAGATGCAAAGGCCATTTCAGCAATACAAGCCAGCAAACCACCATCCGAACGATCATGATAGGCCAACAATTTACCCTCATTGCGCAGATCAATGATTGCGCTAGCTAATGCTTTGAGGTCTTCAGGATGGTCAATATTTGGGGCTAATTTTCCAGATTGATCAAGAACCTGAGCCAAGATACTTCCAGCCATGCGATTTTTGCCGCGACCTAAATCAATGAGTATGAGTTCAGTCTCTATTGAAGACCCAGCTTGATCCTTTAATTGCAGTAGCGGTGTTAGTGTTTTACGAACATCTTGCACCGATGCAAACGCAGAAATTATCAAAGAAACTGGCGCAACTACTTTTTTAGCTTCGCTACCATCTTGCCAACTCGTGGCCATAGATAAAGAATCTTTACCAACCGGAATAGAAATTCCAAGTGCTGGGCACAACTCCATACCAACTGCTTTTACAGAGTCGTACAACTTAGCGTCTTCTCCGGGAGCTCCACATGCTGCCATCCAGTTTGCTGAAAGTTTTACGCCATCGAGACCGATAATGTCGGCAGCTAACAGATTGGTTATGGCCTCGCCCACAGCCATGCGTGCAGCAGCTGGTGCATCAATCACTGCCAACGGCGTTCTTTCTCCCATCGACATGGCTTCACCACGATAACCCTTGTAATCCATCATAGTTACTGCACAGTCGGCCACAGGGACTTGCCAAGGGCCAACGAATTGATCGCGTGCGTTAAGCCCACCAACCGTTCTATCGCCAATCGTGATTAAGAATGATTTGCTTGCAACAGTAGGTTGCTGAAGCACCCAGGCAATAGACTGTGCTAAATCAACGTCAGTAACATCCAACTCTTGAAACTCTTGAGCTACACGCTCAACATTGCGATGCATCTTTGGAGGCTTGCCTAGTAAAACTTCCATTGGCATATCAATCGGTGATGCTGCATCTGTACCAGGAGCTTGTTTGGCATCACTTAACTTTAATTGACGCTCTGAAGTGGCTTTACCAACTACAGCGAATGGACAACGCTCGCGTTCACAGAAAGATTTAAATAGATCCAAGTCCTTTGCATCAATCGCCAACACATAACGCTCTTGTGATTCATTGCACCAAATTTCCGCAGGACTCATCCCACTCTCTTCGAGTGGAACACTGCGAAGTTTAAATGCAGCACCAAGACCTGCGCCATCAGCAAGCTCAGGGAAGGCGTTAGATAAACCGCCGGCTCCTACATCATGTATAGAGACAATCGGATTTTGATCACCAAGTGCACGGCAGGCATTAATCACCTCTTGAGCCCTACGCTCCATTTCTGGATTACCACGTTGCACTGAATCAAAATCGAGATCAGCTGTATTTGTACCAGTTGTAACGGAGCTACCAGTTGCCCCGCCCATTCCAATACGCATTCCTGGGCCACCAAGTTGAATTAATAAATGACCTGATTGAATAGCTTTCTTCTCAGTATGAATGGAATCAATGCTTCCAATACCACCGGCAATCATGATGGGCTTGTGATAGCCGCGGCGGGTGCCAGCTAAGGTTTGCTCAAAGACCCGGAAGTACCCACCCAAAATTGGCCTACCAAATTCATTATTAAAGGCGGCGCCACCAAGCGGTCCATCAATCATGATTTGCAAAGGTGTCGCTATCTGCTCTGGTTTGCCATATTTTTCAATCTCCCATGGTAGATCAGTACCAGGAATATTTAAATTAGATACTGAAAAACCAGTAAGACCGGCCTTTGGACGACCACCAATACCAGTTGCACCCTCATCACGGATCTCGCCACCAGCGCCTGTTGATGCACCAGGGAAAGGAGCAATCGCCGTTGGGTGATTATGAGTCTCCACTTTCATTAAGGTGTGCACTAAACGCGTATCTTTTTCATAGCGGTGATCCGCACCTTGAGGAACCCAAGTCTCCGCTTCGCAACCAACCATCACAGCAGAGTTATCTGAATAGGCAACTATTGTGCCCTTAGGCTGTAGTTGATGAGTATTGCGAATCATGGCGAATAAAGATCGCTCTTGATCATCGCCATCAATTGTCCAACTAGAATTAAAGATCTTATGACGACAATGTTCGCTGTTCGCCTGTGCAAACATAATCAACTCTACATCGGATGGATTGCGTTTAAGACGAATAAAGTTTTCTACAAAATAAGCCACCTCATCATCAGATAAGGCGAGTCCCAACTCTTGGTTAGCTTTATCGAGTGCCGCCCTTCCCTCTGACATAACAGGTATTCGGGTTAATGGCTTGTCTTCCAGAGATTGGTACAAAGCATTCGCTGCTTCGGTTGAGTCAACCACCGTCTCTGTCATCCTGTCATGTACAGCAGCCAGTACTAATTGTTTCTGCTCTGGAGTCAGCGCTTTTTTGTTTTTCCATGAAAATTGCACACCGCGCTCAAAGCGCAATACATCCAATCCACATTGGCGAGCTATATCAGTGGCCTTGCTAGCCCATGGAGATACAGTTCCAAATCTGGGAATAACAATCGCACCTTGATTTTCTGGCTTACCGCCGCCAAACCAAGACTTGCCAGGGTTTATTTTGGAAGTAAATGGTTGACCATAAGTCAAAAGACTGGCCATGACTTCTTGGTTGGAGGGGTTAAGCTTAGAACCCGACCATATGAAATGTAGGTATTGAGCCTCTATAGACTCAAGATCAACCCCTTGAGACGCTAAATTAGCGAGAAGTCGCTGTTGGCGGAAGGGGGAAAGCGCATCAGCGCCTGGCAAAAAGTGATAAAAAGACACCCCTAGATTATAAGGTTTTGCCTATACCAAATGTCCGCCCTGGAGATGAAGCTGGCGCTGACACCGATCTGCTAAGCCCTGATCATGAGTAACCAGAATGAGTGTTAAATGATTGGCCAGATTTAGCTCAAAAAGGAGCTCAATCACCCGATTTCCACTAGTTTCGTCAAGGCTACCGGTAGGCTCATCTGCAAATAGGACGGCACAGGCTTCATGATGAAGGCCCTAGCAAGGGCTACACGCTGCTGCTCTCGCCAGATAAGGGTCTTGGGGAAATGATTGGCGCGCTCACTTAAACCCACCTGCTCCAGGCAAATAAGGGCATTTTCTTTAGCCATTTTAGGCCGTTGAGCTCAGCCGGAAGCATGACATTTTCCAGCGCAGTTAAGTGAGAAGGTAATTGAAAAGATTGAAATACAAACCCAACCTTTTACCCCCTTAACCTGGCGCGCCCATCCTCGTCCAACTGGTTTAGATTTTGAGAGACTAAATCCACATGTCCTGACGTTGGCTTCATCTAAACCAGCCAATATACCCAACAAGGTGCTCTTCCCCGATCCTGATGCGCCCGTAATTGCAACGCTCTCTCCTGCAAAGACATCAAAGCTAATGTCGTGCAAAATGGTTAGCATTCCATCACTCGATAAAACTTGTTTACCTAGATGATTCGCGCTCACTACCTTTGTTGGAATACTCATAAATGAATCAAAAAATGGGATTGGACTTCTTAAGCAAGAATATTGCAATTGCAAGAATTACGCTCACCCTATTTTGCCTGTTAATTTCTTTTGGTACACATTCGCAACCTAAGCCAGCCATTCTCGTAATGGGTGATAGCCTTTCAGCTGAATACGGACTAGCAAGAGGTGCTGGCTGGGTCAGACTACTAGAGGATGAGCTAAAAAAACAAGGTAGTACCTGGATTGTATTTAACGCCAGTATTAGCGGTGAAACCAGCGCAGGAGATCTTACTCGCTTGCAGAAGCTGTTGGATCAAAAAACCTGGCATTGTTCTATTAAAGCTTGGTGCTAACGATGCATTGCGTGGATTATCCATTCAGGAATCAGAAAATAATTTACGCCAGATGATTCAAATGAGCAAAAAATCTGGGGCAAAGGTACTTTTATTTGGAATGCAGATTCCACCTAACTATGGACAAGAATACACGCAACAATTCCGAGACATGTATCCAAAAAAATCGCGCGTCAAGAGCAAATTGAGCTTCTACCCTTCTTTTTGAAAGGGGTTGCCGGCTGATGCTAATTTATTTCAAGCTGACCGCATGCATCCAAATGAAAAGCTCAGAGGGCTACCCTTTTTAAAAACGTATGGGGCGCTCTATGGCCCCATTTCAAACACTACTCAAAAGCAAATAACATTTAACTACCACTACCTGATGAGGCTACTTTAAGGGGATTAATAACCTTTACACCAGCGATATCCCGCCAGTAAGCCATGAATCCCGCAAATTCCGATTGCGCAGCCAGAACTTGAATTTGTTGAGCTTGTACCTTGTGCGCTTTTGCATCAACACCTGTAGGCTGACGAACTTGGTCAACACGATACAAAATGGTACCAACCCCAGGATTTTGTATTGATACTAATGCCGGGAATTTATCTGGGTTGATAGACATCACACTATCAAGCGCCCCACCCACTAAATTGCCAGGCTTATTACGCGAAATCCAAATAGGCCTAGCAAAGCCAGCAGCATTTTTAGGATCCTTTTTAAGAGACGCATAACGTTTAGCAGCTGCGGCAGCCGCCAACTTCTCGGCCATACACTGGCTAACTTGACGCTTTACCTCAGCTGCTACCTCATTAAAAGGCAATGTTTGGGCAGGATGAAAAGTCACGACACGTGCAGAAACAAAAACGCCTGGGGTTGTTTGAATGGCCTCAATATTGCGCTTGTTTTTAACTGCCTCATCACCGAATAAAGATTGCACTACTTTTGGATTGGCTAGTGGGTGATCTTTTGATGTCCCAGTTACTCCAGAACGAGTTACGCCTTTCTGAGTTTGTACACTCAACTTCAATTTATCTGCAGCAGGCTTCAAGCTATCTGATTGGTCATAAGTAATATTGACAAATTGATCTGCCTTTTCACTAAATACCTTGGCATCCTCTTTGGGATCAGCTTTCAAAACAATATATTCAACATCGACATATTCTGGACTTTCGAATAGTTTCGCATCAGCCATATAGAAGAAAGACTGAAGATCTTCTTGTGATGGATTCACTTTTGATAAGTAATCCTTGGCATCAAATGAAAGCGCCTGAACTTGACGCTCTGTTTCATATAAGGTCGAAACAATGTCAGATAATTTAGGGGTAACGATTTCAGTGCGAGCAACTGAATTTACGAGTTGCCCGATTTTTAAGTCATAAGCCTGGCTGGCATAGTACTGTTCTTCATTCAAACCACCACCAGCCAAGAGCTGTTTAAAGCGTGCATCATCAAAGCTACCATCCGGCTTATAGAGGGTGCGAATCTGCGGGATATTTTGCAGGCTTTTAATTAAAGCCTCCTTACCCACCTGTAGATGTAAATTATTGACGGCAAATCCAACAATGCGTTGCTGTAATAATTCGTTCAAGATAGCTTGCCTAAATTGAAGGCTTTGCGCGAGTTGCGAATTTCCTCCAACACGCTCTGCTTGTCTTTTAGCAGCCGAATCTACCTCTTGAGCGGTAATCGGCTTGCCACTCACCTTTACAAGGTCTGTCTCTTTATCCAAAAAGCTGGAATAGCTTGAAATTCCAAAGAATGCAAAAGATGGCACGATTAAAGACATTAAAACAAACTGTAAAATGCGTTGGTGCTTACGAACGGTATCAAACATGTAAAAGTTCGCTAGTAAAAATTATCAATACCACGAGTGTACACTAGGGGTGAAGGAGTAGGGTATTGAAATGCCTGAGCAGGCTTTTAAGTATGAAACTACATATAATAATTTGGTGGGCGCTGAGAGGCTCGAACTCCCGACATTCTGCGTGTAAGGCAGACGCTCTACCAACTGAGCTAAGCGCCCCAAAAATATTACAAGCGAGATTGTAACCTAAGCGTGAATTTAGAGTGAGAATTCCACTAAACCCGACATATTTGCGCAGGCGGGTTTAGTGAAAATCGCTCTAATTTCAGTGCTTAAGGATATCTGCCGATGCGCCATTTTCGCTTGCTTTACTTGCTTCTGCTGCCTTTTTTGCAAGCTCCTCAGGCGTAGGATCAAGCAATGCTTCAGACATGCGCTCTAGCGCCAACTCCAAAACCTTGTCAATCCAACGAACAGGAATAATCTCAATGGCATTTTTTACATTGTCTGGAATATCAATCAAACCCTTAACGTTCTCTTCCGGGATCAAGGCCAATTTAATTCCACCGCGATGAGCGGCTAGCAACTTCTCCTTTAGCCCGCCAATTGGCAAGACTTCGCCGCGAAGCGTGATCTCACCAGTCATAGCAACATCAGAGCGAATCGGTATTCCAGTAAACACTGAAACCAAAGCTGTAGTAATGGCAATACCAGCCGATGGACCATCCTTAGGGGTTGCTCCGTCTGGGAAGTGAATATGAATGTCTTTCTTTTCAAAAGATTCATCAGTAATACCGAGTCGTTTTGCTCTGGAGCGCACCACGGTACGAGCTGCTTCAACAGACTCTTTCATTACATCACCGATAGAACCGGTACGAGTAATCACGCCTTTACCAGGCATTACAGCCGCTTCGATAGTGAGCAAATCACCGCCTACTTCGGTCCACGCCAAACCAGTCACTTGACCGACTTGATTCTCTTTTCCCGCTAAACCAAAGTCGTACATGCGAACCGATAAGAACTTCTCTAAGTTATCGGCATTAACAACCACTGGTGCCGCCTCTTTCTTCAAAAGGAGGAGTTTGACAACCTTACGGCAAATCTTGCTAATTTCGCGCTCTAAAGACCGGACACCAGCCTCACGCGTGTAGTAGCGAATAATGTTGCGTACAGCGCTGTCTTCTATTTTTAGTTCATCCTTTTTGAGGCCATTATTTTTGATTTGTTTTGGGATCAAATAATTGACGGCAATACTCGTTTTTTCATCTTCGGTATAACCAGCCAAACGAATGATCTCAAGACGGTCCAATAAAGGGCCGGGGATATTCAAAGAATTTGAGGTTGCCACAAACATGACATCGGACAAATCAAAATCCACCTCAACATAATGATCTTGGAAGGTGTGATTTTGCTCTGGATCTAAAACCTCAAGCAAAGCGCTAGCTGGATCTCCACGGAAGTCCATACCCATCTTGTCCACTTCATCAAGCAGGAACAAAGGATTGCGCACACCTACCTTTGTAAGGCTAGTGAGAATCTTGCCAGGCATAGAGCCAATATAGGTTCTACGATGACCACGAATTTCAGATTCATCACGAACGCCGCCTAATGCCATACGCACAAACTTTCTATTGGTAGCGCGTGCAATGGATTGACCTAAAGAGGTCTTACCAACACCAGGGGGGCCAACCAAACAAAGTATAGGAGCCTTCACACGATCAACGCGTTGCTGAACTGCGAGGTACTCCAAGATACGCTCTTTGACCTTATCAAGGCCGTAATGGTCTTCGTCTAAAACCTTTTCTGCATTAGCAAGATCATTGTTAATCTTTGTTTTCTTCTTCCAAGGAAGATTAACCAAGGTATCAATGAAATTACGAATGACTGTAGCTTCAGCAGACATTGGAGACATTAATTTTAGTTTCTTCAGTTCTGATTCAGCCTTTTTCAGAGCTTCTTTTGGCATGCGTGCTGCTTTGATGCGCTTCTCAAACTCCTCAAGATCAGCACCCTCTTCACCCTCGCCAAGCTCCTTTTGAATTGCTTTGACCTGCTCATTGAGGTAATGCTCGCGCTGACTCTTTTCTATCTGGCGCTTCACGCGACCACGAATACGCTTTTCAACTTGCAGTATGTCAATCTCACTCTCAAGGTCAGCCAACAAGCTTTCTAAACGTTGAACTACATCAGTCATTTCAAGTAGACGTTGCTTTTGCTCCAACTTGACCGGAAGATGCGCGCATATAGTGTCCACTAAACGACTTGGATCATCTATCCCTCCCAACGAAGAGAGAATCTCCTGGGGCACTTTCTTGTTGAGTTTTACATATTGATCAAATTGAGCCATGATCGCGCGACGGAGGGCCTCAGTCTCATGAGCATCAATCACGTTAATGGCGGTAGGCGTGGCTTCGCAATTGGAGTAGCCAAGGCTATCTTCAATTTGACTGACTTCTGCACGCTGCACGCCTTCAACAAGCACTTTGACAATGCCATCAGGCAATTTGAGCATTTGCAGAATATTGGCGATACAACCAACCTCATAGAGGTCTTCGATGACGGGCTCATCTTTAGCAGCCGTCTTCTGGGCAACTAAAAGAACATTTTTACCCGTCTCCATTGCCGCCTCAAGAGCTTTAATGGATTTTGGGCGACCTACGAACAACGGAATCACCATATGAGGAAATACAACTACATCCCTTAAGGGGAGTAAAGGTAGTTGAATAGGTTCAGAGGGTAGTAATAAGTGGCCAGGCATGGGGGCAAATCCTCCAAAGTAAACAAACCTCAAAAGGTCTTCATTAGTGAAAATTCAATCAATAAACACTAAATACAGACTTTATTCATGAGTAGGATACTACCTATATGGGTAGCCTTTAGAGAAAAACAAGGGGTAAAAAGACAAAAATGGGGCAAAAATGCCACAAAAATAGCGAAAACCCTAGGAATTTAAGCTTTTTTGCTCAATTCCGCCTGCTCGGCATCCTGTTTATAGACCAAAAGTGGTTTACCACCCTCGGCAATACTATTTTCATCTATGACGACTTTCTGCACATTCTTGATGGAAGGGAGGTCATACATCACATCCATTAGAGAGCCCTCAAGAATTGATCTGAGGCCGCGAGCACCTGTTTTACGAGCAATTGCTTTCTTGGCAATGGCAGAAAGAGCTTCCCGACGCACCTCAAGTTCAGAACCCTCCATTGTGAGAAGGGCTTGATACTGCTTAACCAAAGCATTTTTAGGCTCAGTCAGAATCTGTATCAATGCCTCTTCATCCAGTTGGACCAATGTCGCCACAACCGGCAAGCGACCAATTAACTCTGGAATCAAGCCAAACTTAATCAAATCCTCTGGTTCAATTTCTATCAATAGATCGCTGACACCACGATCATCTTTTCCTGGTACGGTTGCATTAAAGCCAATGCCTGTTTTAGCTGTACGCTGTTGAATGACTTTTTCAAGCCCGTCAAATGCGCCACCACAAATAAACAGAATGTTCGTTGTATCAACTTGTAAAAAATCTTGGTTAGGATGCTTGCGTCCACCTTGAGGTGGCACTGAAGCCATAGTGCCTTCAACTAGCTTTAACAGCGCCTGTTGAACGCCCTCACCTGATACATCGCGGGTAATGGATGGATTATCTGACTTACGAGAGATCTTATCGATCTCATCAATATAGACAATGCCGCGTTGCGCTTTTTCTACGTTGTAATCACATGCTTGCAATAATTTTTGAATAATGTTTTCTACGTCTTCGCCAACATATCCAGCCTCAGTTAGCGTAGTAGCATCAGCCATGACAAATGGCACATCTAACATGCGAGCTAAGGTTTGCGCTAGTAAAGTTTTGCCTGAGCCAGTCGGACCAATTAATAAAATATTGCTCTTGGCCAATTCAACGCCATCAACCATAGCTTTGGCAGGAAGCTTAGATTCTTTCTTATCCGCACCCTCTACCGGCTTACCATCTTTATCCAGCTTTTCTTTTTTTGGCTTTGGCAAATATTGCAAACGCTTGTAGTGGTTGTATACAGCCACTGCCAAAGTTTTCTTTGCATGATTCTGACCAATCACATATTGGTCTAAATTTTCACGGATTTGATGCGGGGTAGGCAAAGACTCATCCCCCTCTTCTTTAGGAAGTTTTGAAATTTCTTCTTGAATGATGTCAGTGCACAGATCGATGCATTCATCACAGATAAATACAGATGGTCCTGCAATTAATTTCTTTACTTCATGCTGGTTCTTTCCGCAAAAAGAGCAATACAGAACTTTATCTGGAGTATTTGTTGTGTTGGTATCGCTCAAAATGAACTCTGTAAATGTCTATTAAGTATTAAGGACGCTTCTCAATAACTTTATCTATCAAGCCATAATCACGAGCCTGTTCTGCTGACATAAAGTTATCGCGATCGGTATCCTTGGCAATCGTTTCGATTGATTGTCCGGTACGATCAGCCAAAATTTTATTTAAACGTTCACGCAAATATAAAATCTCACGGGCTTGAATCTCAATATCAGAAGCTTGGCCACGAGCACCACCCAAAGGCTGATGAATCATCACGCGTGAGTTAGGCAAGGCATAGCGCTTACCCTTTTCACCAGCACATAACAAGAACGCACCCATACTTGCAGCTATGCCCATACACAAAGTACTCACGTGCGGCTTAATAAATTGCATGGTGTCATAAATAGCTAAGCCAGCCGATACAGAACCGCCTGGAGAGTTGATATACAGAGAAATTTCTTTATCTGGATTTTCGCTCTCAAGAAACAAAAGCTGAGCAATCACTAAATTGGCAGTTTGGTCGTTTACTTCACCAATCAAAAAGACGACACGCTCACGCAATAATCTGGAATAAATATCGTAAGCACGCTCTCCCCGACCAGAGGTTTCAATCACCACTGGAACCAAGCCTAAGCCTTTTGGTTCTAGATTTTCTGACTGAGAATGGTTGTGGATCATTTCGAAACCTCTTGTGGGCAAATGGATGACTTAGTTTAGCTTGCTAAGCTCTTCAAATGTCACAGCCTTATCGCTTACTTTAGCTTGGGATGTGAAATATTTGATGACGTTATCTTCAAGGACGAGATTCTCGATGTCTTTCAAGCGACTAGGATTACTGTAGAACCAACGAACAACTTCCTTTGGATCTTCGTAAGTGGCGGCTTGCTCATCAATTTCAGCCTTAATTTGATCTGCAGTGGCTGCCAAGTTTTGCTTCTTAACAAGCTCACTCAAGATCAAGCCAAGACGAACGCGCTTAGTCGCTTGCTTAGCAAAAATCTCTGCTGGGATTGGTGCATCTTTTGCATTTGGCACACCGCGCTGCATCAAATCTTGGCGGGCAGTTTCAACAAGGCGCTCTTGTTCGGAAGCAACCAATGATTTAGGAACATCCAGCTCGCACAACTCATTGAGCTTATCCATGACATCATTTTTCAATAATGAAGTAATGCGACGCTTTACTTCGCGGTCTAAATTCTCTTTCACTTCAGCGCGCATTTTTGCAACGCCGCCCTCAGTAACACCCAGTGACAATGCAAATGCATCGTCACTGGCGGGTAAATGAGGCCAATTAACTGATTTGACTGTAATAGTAAACTCAGCCGTCTTACCAGCTACATTTTTACCATGGTAGTCATCCGGAAAGCTTAATGGGAAGGATTTACTCTCACCCGCCTTAAGTCCCAAGGTCGCCGCCTCAAACTCAGGGAGCATGCGGCCTTCACCTAAAACGAATTCAAAGTTTTCTGCTTTGCCGCCAGCAAACTCCACGCCATTAATTTCGCCAACAAAGTCAATAACAACTTGGTCGCCATTTTGTGCTGCAGTATCTGCGCCACCGTCACCGTGAGCACCAGCTTCACCACGTGGATGGTAATGAGCTTGCTGTTTGCGCAATACATCTAAAGCACGATCAATTTCTGGTTCGCCAATATCCGTGGAGTACTTAGTAATTTCAGCAGCACTAAAGTCACCAATTTTTACTTCTGGCAATACTTCAAAAAAGGCATCAAAGACAATCTTGTCAGCGTCGAGCTCACTCTTAGGCTCAAGGCGAGGTTGACCAGCTAAAGCCACACCTTCTTTTTGGGCTTGCTCATAAAAGAGTTCGGCAGCTTTATCAAACTGGAGCTCAAAGTCCACTTGCATACCATGTTGTTTTTCAACGAGGTTCTTTGGAACCTTGCCTGGACGAAAGCCAGCCATTTTCATGGTCTTACCAACCTTTGCCAAGCGGGCTTCACGCGCTTTTGCCAAATCGGCACGGGCGAATTCCAAAGTCATTTTGCGGTCTAGTGAACCTAAATTTTCTATCTGCACAGCGATTCTCGTCTCTTAAATGAAGATCTGGAAATGTGAAGTTCAAGCCAAGTAGCAATCTTGTGGTGCGAGGAGGGGGACTCGAACCCCCACACCATTTCTGGCGTCAGGACCTAAACCTGGTGCGTCTACCAATTTCGCCATCCTCGCGAACATCCGCAAACTACCAAGCTTAAACTTCACTCTAAAGACTGTAATTCTACAATGCCTGTGGTTTTAGAGGTTCATTTAGGCCTTGTAGAGCGAAGCAACCGCATGAACGGCAACACCCTCACCCCTACCCAGGTGACCTAAAGATTCATTTGTTTTGGCCTTGAGATTGACGTGGCTGGGGGTAACAGCCAAATCAGCGGCAATATTTCTGACCATTTCGGGCAAAAATTCAGCTAGTTTTGGCTTTTGACAAATGATCGTGGCATCGACATTGCCGATATGAAATCCTGCTGCCTGCACTTTTTGCAGGGCCGCTCTGAGCAAAATACGGCTATCCATATCTTTAAATTGGGGATCCGTATCTGGAAATAACTGGCCAATATCATTTAATCCAGCCGCCCCTAATAAGGCATCTGTTAGAGCATGAAGCAAAGCATCTGCATCTGAGTGACCCAACAAACCTTTTTCATAAGGAACATGGACTCCACCCAGAATAAGCTTTCTGTCTGCAACCAATGCATGCACATCGTAACCTTGGCCAATGCGAAATTGCGGAATGTGAACGTTGCTTTGGGTCATATTTAATCTTTATTTGGTATCTGCGCTTAGCAGCAATTGCATTAATTCCCAATCTGCTGGATGGGTAACCTTGAAGTTGCGAGTTGCGCCTTCAATCAATAATGGCTTGGCGCCAATCAACTCAATTGCACTGGCCTCATCCGTCACGTCCGCTTCAAGACGGATAGCGTTTTCAAGAGCATCATGCAACTGCTTTAATCCAAACATTTGTGGCGTTTGGGCTAGCCAAAGATGTTCGCGTGGAATGGTTCTCTCTGAATGCGGAATATTTCCAGAGACAACAGAATCAAGGTCTGCTTGCTTTAAGGTGTCTGCAAGGGGTACGGCCAAAATACCGCCAGCATTGGAGTTCTCCACTGAGTTAATTAACTTCTCAATTAATGTGGGTGTTATTCTAGGCCGTGCCGCATCATGAACCAAAATCCAATCATCTTCAGCAATACCCGCCTTCAGCATAGCGGCTAGAGTATTTCGTACAGTCTCTTGTCTTGTTGGGCCACCCGTAGGTAAAAAATGAACGTCTTTATCGACGCTGGGGACAGCCTTCAAAATAGGGTTATCAATAAAACCTGGGCTTACCCCAATCCAGATCGACTGTATCCGCGGAGATTTAAGAAAGGCCTCTAGCGCATAAAAAAGCATGGGTTTGCCAGCTAGCTCTTGAAACTGCTTGGGTAACTCACCACCAAGACGGGAACCCGTACCCGCGGTTGGCAAAAGCGCATGACATTTCTTGTTTGAATGGTTTCCAGAACTCATACCTGATTCTATAATAAGCGAAGATGTCTGATGCATTAAATCTAGCACCCCTCATACCCGCACCCCGGGCTGGGCAGCGCTTTACCTTTTCAGGCTTGGTTGGGTCAGCTGACGCTGCCTTACTGGCTCAAACTGCCCTTCGCTATCGCAATGATTATTCCGTTATGGTGATTTTTTGCGCACAAGCGCAAGAGGCCCAACGCCTTCTGGAAGAAATTCTTGCATTTGCGCCACAGCTAAAAGTGCGATTGTTGCCTGATTGGGAGATTCTTCCCTATGACCATTTCTCCCCTCATCAGGATTTAGTCTCCGAACGTTTAGCAACTCTTTACGAATTGCTGAATGGTAGTTGTGGCATTGTTTTGGTCCCCATCACAACCGCACTGCAACGCTTGGGCCCACCGAACTTCTTATCGGGCCATACATTTTTCTTCAGGCAAGGCGATAAGCTCAATGAGGCAGCACTCAAGTTACAACTTCAACAAGCTGGTTACGATCCAGTAAGTGCTGTAATGCGCCCTGGTGAATATAGTATTCGCGGTGGACTGATAGATCTATTTCCTATGGGGTCTAGCCTTCCTTATCGACTTGATTTATTTGGCGATGAAATTGAGCAAATTAGAGCATTTGATCCCGATACCCAACGCAGTCTCTACCCCGTAAAAGAAGTTCGCCTTCTTCCTGGCCACGAATTCCCATTTGATGATGCTTCAAGAACCGCCTTTAGAGGTCGTTGGCGTGAGGTTTTTGAGGGTGATCCCACTCGTTGTTCAATATATAAGGATGCTAATCTAGGTATTCCCAGTGCGGGCATTGAATCTTACTTGCCACTCTTTTTTGAAGAACAGTCAAATGTCTTTGACTACTTCCCACGCTCCGGGGGTCCAGTTTGGTTAGTAAGCATAGGGGATATAGAAGAAACGATTCGAGGCTTTTGGAAAGATACGCTTTCTCGTTATGAGTTTTTCAAGCACGATCTTGATAGACCGATTCTTCCGCCTAAAGATTTATTTTTAGATGTTGATGAGTTCTTCTCCACATCTAAACCATATGCCCGCATATCACTTGAGAAAAACGCTACCGAAAACCCTCAATTTCATCCCGTTCCAGATTTAGCCGTTCATCGCAGGGACAATGATCCACTGTCACGTTTAAGGAGTTTGGTTTCCCAAGAAAAATTCAGAATTCTCATTTGTAGCGATAGCGCTGGTCGAAAAGAATCTATTCGACAACTCCTAGAAGAAAATAACTCTGTATCAGGGCAGGATGGCAAGCCGCTTTATCCCTTAAAGCCTGAGGGCTTTGAAAGCATCGCCGACTTTGTAAAAAGTGGTTCATATTTTGGTCTAGTTACCGCTCCACTCTTTAATGGTTTTTTATGGCCGGCCGAGAACTTGCTGGTCATTACCGAGGCTGAGCTCTTTACATCTACAGCCAGACAACGACGTAAGGGCAAAGGATCTGAGAATGCCGATCCCGATATGTTGTTTAAGGATCTTTCAGAACTCAAGATTGGGGATCCGGTAGTTCATGCAGAACATGGAATTGGTCGCTATCAGGGCTTAGTGATATTAAATTTAGCACCCCCTAAAGAAGCGCCCATCTTTGAAGAATTTTTACATCTGCAATATGCGGGTCAAGCCACTTTATATGTCCCTGTTCAACAATTACAAATGGTTACTCGCTACGCGGGATCGGATCCAGACTCAGCCCCTCTTCATCAATTAGGGTCTGGTCAGTGGGATAAAGCTAAGCGTAAGGCGGCACAACAGATTCACGATACCGCAGCAGAACTCTTAGGTCTTTATGCCGCTAGAGCAATTCGCAAAGGCCATGCCTTTGAATTCTCAGCGCATGACTATGCCGCATTTGCTGAGAGCTTTGGATTTGAGGAAACTCCCGATCAAGCGAACGCGATCTCCGCAGTGATTGGTGATATGACTAGCGGCACGCCGATGGATCGCTTGGTATGCGGCGATGTTGGCTTTGGTAAGACTGAGGTTGCTCTCAGGGCAAGCTTTGTTGCGGTGATGGGCGGGAAACAAGTGGCTATCCTAGCGCCTACCACCCTACTCGCTGAACAACATGTCGCCACCTGGAAAGATCGCTTTGCAAACTGGCCCGTGCGGATAGTCGAACTATCCCGCTTTAAAACAAACAAAGAAATTAATACCGCCTTAGAAGCTATCGCCAAAGGTGAAGCAGACATCATTATTGGCACGCACAAATTACTATCCAAGGAAACGCAATTTGCCAATTTGGGCTTGGTCATTGTGGATGAAGAGCACCGCTTTGGTGTTCGTCAAAAAGATGCCCTCAAGGCTCTTCGTGCCGAGGTAGACATTCTGACCCTAACCGCCACTCCGATACCTCGTACCTTAGGCATGGCCATGGAAGGTCTACGCGAGTTTTCCATTATCGCTACCGCTCCACAAAAACGTCTAGCGATTAAAACCTTTGTCCGTCGCGAAGGTGATGGAGTAATTAGAGAAGCAGTATTACGAGAAATTAAACGTGGTGGTCAGGTCTACTTTTTACATAACGAAGTAGAGACGATTGAGAATCGCAAGCATGCCCTACAAGAACTCATTCCAGAAGCACGAATTAGCGTAGTGCATGGCCAAATGCACGAGCGTGAATTAGAGTCTGTGATGCGTGAATTTGTTACTCAGCGCACCAATATCCTTTTATGTACCACTATTATTGAAACCGGCATTGATGTACCCACTGCCAATACCATCATCATGCACCGCGCTGATAAGTTTGGTTTAGCTCAATTACACCAACTTCGCGGACGCGTTGGAAGATCACACCACCAAGCCTATGCTTATCTCCTAGTTCCAGATCCTGAGGCTTTAAGTAAACAAGCTCAGTTACGTTTAAACGCCATTCAAGCAATGGAAGAGTTAGGCTCAGGATTCTATTTGGCTATGCATGACCTTGAGATCCGTGGCGCTGGTGAAGTATTAGGCGATAAGCAATCTGGAGAAATACATGAAATCGGTTTTCAGTTGTATGCCGAAATGCTCAATCGCGCAGTAAAATCTTTACGAAGTAGCAAAAAGCCTGATTTACTTTCTCCTTTGCAGGCAACGACAGATGTGAATTTAGGAGTTCCCGCCTTACTTCCCGAAGACTACTGCCCAGATGTGCATGAGCGCCTGTCTTTGTATAAACGCTTTGCTGGCACCAATGATTTCTCAGAATTAATGGGATTGCGAGAAGAATTGGTTGACCGTTTTGGTGATCTACCAGATCAAGTTAAATCTTTTTATGAAACCCATCGCTTGCGCTTAGAAATGGCAGAGTTTGGTATCAAAAAGATTGATGCCACCCCTGCATCAATTCAGATTCAATTTATTCCTAATCCACCAATTGATCCCATGAAGATCATTCAATTGATTCAGTCATCTAAATTTATTCAGTTAAACAGCCAAGATAAACTCAAAGTACTACCGCAAAAAGAGCGTGAATTTGAGAAATTAGAGCAACGACTTGATGCCATTCGGCAAGTCCTGCGTCGCTTAAATGAATCAGCCGTTCTTAATAGCGCCAAGGTAAGCTAGGCATCCACTATTATTCAATCTATGGCCAACCATCAGACTATCGTTGCTCTATCTAGAGAACCCATTGCAGAAAAGTTCGTTTTTGAACTAAAAAATCACGCGCATCTTTTGGGCGTTAGTTTGCACACGCTTGACGATCAAATTTTTAACGGAATTTACTACAGCGCACGCTGGGAAAGCAGTCACCATTTAGAGGCTTTGCAAAGAGAAGCGCTGAGAAGTATTGCAGCTAAATTTAGCTCTGATCTCTGTTTCTTGCGTTCTGATTTAGCCCCCCAAAATATTCGTGTATTGGCTATGGATATGGATTCCACCCTTATTAATATCGAATGTATAGATGAGATAGCGGATTTCACAGGAAAGAAGTCAGCAGTAGTTGAAATTACGGAAGCCACGATGCGCGGTGAAATTAAAGACTTCCAAGAAAGTCTAAGACGGCGAGTTTCCTTGCTTGAGGGTGTTCATGCTGACGCCCTTGAATCTGTCTATCGCAAACGTTTAAAACCAAACCCTGGAGCAGTTGAACTTTTAACGGGCGCCAATGAACGAGGTCTATACACCCTTTTAGTATCTGGAGGCTTTACTTTCTTTACTGAAAAATTGCGCCAGCAAATGGGATTTAAGCAAACGCAAGCCAATACGTTGGAGATTATTGACGGCAAGCTAACCGGTAAGGTTCTTGGCGATATCGTGGATGGTGTCGCTAAGGCTAAGCATTTGGATGCAGCCTGCGAACGTCTGGGTTGTACCAAAGCTAAGTCCATCACCATGGGTGACGGTGCTAATGATTTGATCATGATGAATGGCTCGGGGATTAGCATTGCATACAAAGCTAAGCCCGTTGTCAAAGAAAAAGCCGACGCGGCTTTTGACCATGTCGGCTTAGATGCTGCCTTACTGCTGATCTCTTAAGATTTACCTAAGAGATCTTTGGTAATTCTGTGTGGTTACAGGCACTCGAAAATAGTCGCAATACCTTGACCACCACCAATACACATTGTTACCAACGCATATTTACCTTGAACACGAGGTAATTCGTGAATTGCCTTAGTAGCAATTGCGGCACCTGAACAACCGATTGGGTGACCCAAAGCGATTGCACCGCCATTTACGTTGGTTTTAGTAGGATCTAATCCCAAGCCTTTAGTCACCGCGAGCGCTTGAGCCGCAAAAGCTTCATTAGACTCAATCACGTCAATTTGATCCAATTTCAGACCAGCACGCTCAAGGGCAATCTTGGTCGCAGGAATTGGTCCTTCTCCCATGATGTAGTTAGGGATACCCGCAATCGCATAAGATACCAAACAAGCGATAGGCTTATGACCAGCTTTCTTGACGGTTTCAGCATCAGCCAAAACAAAGAATGCAGCACCATCATTAATACCTGATGCATTACCAGCGGTTACTGAGCCGCCCTCTTTTTTGAAAACTGCCTTCATCTTGGCGAGTGTTTCCATCGTGGTATCTGGTTTCACATGCTCATCGGTATCAAACGCCACTTCACCCTTACGAGTTTTAATGGTGATTGGAACGATTTGAGATTTAAAGCGACCCTCTTTAATCGCATTCGCAGCACGGCGATGAGATTCAACCGCAAGCGCATCTTGCTCATCGCGTGTGAGCTTCCATTTTTCTACGAGGTTTTCTGCGGTAACTCCCATATGACCAACGCCAAATGGGTCTGTTAACACAGCAACCATCAAATCAAGCATCTTGGTATCGCCCATACGAGCGCCGCTGCGCATTTCTGGAGAGCCATACATACCGCGAGACATCACCCAACGCCGCCGCCAATACCATAATCACAATCACCCAGCATGATTTGCTGTGCAGTCGTTACGATTGCTTGCAAGCCAGAACTGCATAAGCGATTTAACGCCATTGCCACTGATTCCATTGGCAAGCCAGCTTGGATCGACGCAACGCGCGCAACATAGGCATAACGACTATCAGTAGGAATAGTGTTTTACCCACGGTAACGTAATTAATTAAGGCTGGATCCACACCAGAACGAGCCACCGCCTCTTTCATCACAATACCGCCAAGTTCTGATGGCTCAAAACTACTGAGAGAGCCATTAAAGGTACCGATTGCGGAACGTACTGCATTTAAGACAACGACATCACGACTCATATTAATCCCCTTATCTAAGCCCAAAAAGTGGGCTAAATTAATAATTCAACCATCATTTTTAATACATTAGTCAAGTTTCGGCTATTAGGTCATGCCCTTGGGAGTCTTAGGACCGACACTCGAATAATTTCCACCTGCAAGATAACGTTTAGAGGCTTGCTGGGCGGTAAAACCCGCACCAGACCATCAATTTCGGGAGCATCACCAATAGTTCTGCCAATTCCACCGGATTCATCCACACGATCAATGATGACCTGAATTCGTTTGCCTATTTTTTTGGCAAGCCTTTCGACAGAGATGGCCTCTGCTTTTACCATGAACTTTGCACGACGTTCTTCACGAATTTGATCCGGAACTGGGTTGTCTAATAAATTGGCAGTAGCGCCCTCAACTGGCGAATATGCAAAACATCCCACACGGTCAATTTGAGCCTCATCTAAAAAGTTAAGGAGATACTCAAACTCCTCTTCAGTCTCGCCAGGAAAACCGGCAATAAAGGTGCTGCGAATTACGAGGTTTAGATAGGCTTGACGCTAAACCCCAAAATGCGCTCAACATTTTTCTCGCCAATCGCTGGGCGTTTCATGCGCTTGAGCACATCAGGATGAGCGTGTTGCAATGGAATATCGAGGTAAGGTAAAATACCATAACCATGCTCGGAGAATTCGGCCATTAAAAGCAAAACATCATCTACATGAGGATAGAGATAAGCATAATGTAATCTCACCCAAACCTGATGTTCACGTGCAATTTAATTTAAGGCATTTACCAAATCAAACATTTTAGTTTTTACTGGTTTTCCATCCCAAAAGCCTGTGCGATATTGAATATCAACGCCATAAGCACTGGTATCTTGAGAGACCACCAACAGCTCTTTGACGCCCGACTCAAATAAACGCTTTGCCTCAAGCAACACTTCGCCTATGGGCCAAGAAACTAAATCTCCGCGCAAACTAGGAATAATGCAAAAAGTACAGCGATGATTACAGCCTTCACTGATTTTCAAATAGGCGTAATGTTTCGGAGTGAGCTTTACACCTGTCGGCGGAACTAAATCTGTGAAAGGATCATGGGGTTTTGGTAAATGCAAATGGATTGCCTGCATTACCTCGTCGGTAGCATGCGGGCCTGTAACCGCAAGTACTTTAGGGTGAATGCTAGGAGATCACTACCATCCGCATTTTTTCTGACACCGAGGCAGCCCGTTACGATTACTTTACCGTTTTCAGCTAAGGCTTCACCAATCGCTGACAGACTCTCCTCTACAGCGGAATCTATAAAACCGCAGGTATTCACGACCACTAGATCAGCGCCGGAATAATCCTTGGCAGTTTCATACCCTTCGGCGCTCAATTGCGTGAGGATTAACTCAGAATCTACCAATACCTTAGGGCATCCTAAGGAGACAAAACCAATTTTTCCAGCCACAATTATTCTTTTTCGGCTTTATTGGGCGGAGAAGTAAATGGAAAGTTTCCAAAAATATTTTGTGAACCCTGCATTTGCTCTTGCATCTTAATGAAGAGATCTTTGCTTTGCTCCATGTAGTTACCCATTAATCCCTGCATCAATGGGTTTTGCAGATTCATCATTTGAGACCAGGCCTCAGGGGTACTTCCAGCACTGAGACCTTTGGTTTGATCGCCAAGTTTATTGTGTATATCCACAAAAGATTGCATAGTCTTTTCTAGATAATTTCCCATCAAACCTCGCATGGAATTTCCATAAAAGCGAATGATTTGGGACAGCATTTGTGATGAGAATACTGGCGCTCCGCCAGCCTCTTCTTCAAGAATTATTTGTAGCAATATATTGCGTGTTAAATCTTCTTTAGTTTTAGCATCAACAACTTTGAATACCTCATTTGCCATCACCAAGCTTTTGATATCTGACAAGGTGACGTAGGCACTTGTCTGGGTATCGTAAAGACGACGGTTGGGGTACTTCTTGATGAGCCGATCTTCGCCAGCTCGTTTTGTGCGGGTTACCATGTTTTTCCTTACTCTTTACTGCATCGCAACATCAGTGTAGTTTAGCCCTAGTTTGACCCAAAGGTAAATACACTGTGTTGCGTGCTGCAAATACTGCAATATTGCTGCAGCGCAATATTAACCAGTATGAATACCGCCGTTTAGCGAAAAGTCTGCGCCAGTTGCATAGCCGCCATCTTCTGAGGCAATCCAACAGCAAATAGAGGCAATCTCATCAGGAGTTCCTAAACGCTTCACAGGAACCCCGGAAACAATCTTCTCTAAAACATCTTCGCGAATAGCCTTCACCATATCTGTACCGATATAACCAGGAGAAACTGTATTCACAGTAACGCCTTTAGTTGCCACCTCTTGTGCTAAAGCCATAGTAAAACCATGTAAACCCGCCTTAGCAGTTGAATAGTTGGCTTGACCAAATTGACCTTTTTGGCCATTTACAGAAGAGATGTTGATGATGCGACCCCAGTTGTTATCAACCATTCCGTCAATAACTTGCTTCGTTACGTTAAATAAAGAATTCAGGTTGGTATCAATCACCGCTTTCCATGCATCTGGTGTCATTTTGCGGAAAACGCTATCACGCGTAATACCGGCATTGTTAACCAACACATCAACGCGACCTACTTCAGCTTTCACCTTCTCAAAAGCGGCAACTGCGCTATCCCAGTCAGAAACGTTACCTTCTGAGGCGATGAAATCATATCCAAGAGCCTTTTGCTCTGCGATCCAACGATCTTTGCGAGGTGAATTAGGACCGCAGCCAGCAATGACCTTAAAGCCATCTTTAGCAAGACGTTAACAAATAGCGGTACCAATACCACCAGTTACATATGCGACTTTTTGAGACATTACTTTCCCCTTTTTAAAAGCTTTGTTAATTGTTATTTGAGTTCAGGTGTTGCTTTTTCTTTTACATACACACCCGGCGCTGCTTCCATTTTTTATACTTGGCATTACCAAAAGTTTTGCAAGCAGGTTTTTGCTTGCCAGCATATTGCTCAAGCCATTTCGTATAGTCGGGCCACCAACTTCCAGGAATCTGTTTTGCGCCTTCTAACCACTCATGTGCAGTTGGAGCAATCTTGTTATTTTCAAAGTAGTAGCGTTTATTTTTTACTGGCGGATTAATCACGCCTGCAATATGACCAGATGCTCCTAGAACAAAACGATTCTTGCCCTTCAAGATATGGGTTGACTCGTAGGCAGATTGCCATGAAACAATATGATCTTCTTGTGAAGCGTAAAGATAAGCGGGACATTTAATTTTGCCAAGATCAATCTTCTCACCACATATTGTGACGTTACCTGGCTTAACCAAATCATTTTGCAAATAGGTATGACGCAAGTACCAACAGTACATGGCACCAGGAAGATTGGTAGAGTCACCGTTCCAATACAGCAAGTCAAATGGAGGCGGTGAATTGCCCTTAAGGTAATTCTCAACTACATAATTCCACACCAAATCATTTGGCCGCAAGAATGAGAAGGTATTACCCAAACCCAATCCCGACATCATTCCGTACTTGCCACCTTTACCGCCAATGGTATTCTCTCGCATCTCAACCATGCCTTCATCAATAAAGACATCGAGAATGCCGGTATTAGTGAAGTCCAACAAGGTTGTAAAGAGAGTCAAACTAGCAGCAGGATGCTCATCACGGACCGCCAGCACAGCTAAGGCAGAAGTTGTTAAGGTGCCGCCAACACAGAATCCCAAGATGTTAATTTGCTTAGTGTTACCAATCTCTTTGACAACATCAATCGCCTTGATCACGCCTTTACCGACGTAATCATCCCAGCTCACCTCAGCCATAGATGCGTCTGGATTTTTCCAAGACACTAAAAATAGTGTGGCCTTGACTGACCATGTGGCGCACAACCGAGTTATCAGGCTGTAAATCTAATATGTAATATTTGTTGATGCAAGGTGGCGCCATTAAGTAAGGACACTCAAACACCTGTTCTGTTAAGGGCGTGTATTGAATTAATTCAAACAAGTCATTACGAAATACCACATGACCTTCAGTGGTGGCGATATTTTTGCCAACCTCAAAAGCAGATTCATCTGTTTAAGATACCTTGCCTTTTTTCATGTCCCCCAAAAGGTTCACAACCCCCTTTTGAATAGATTGTCCCTAAGTGCTAATAATGCTTTCTAAAACCTCTGGGTTGGTCGCAATAAAGTTTGATGGTGACAGGGCATCAATCGTCTGCTCAGTTGTAAACAGAATTTTCTGTTTCGACTTTTCATCCGTTTCAACTGCCTTAGCCAAAGCCATTAAATGCTTTGAATTGAGCAGATAGGTCGCAGCGATTACCTTGCTCCATGAAGGGTGCCATGCCTTTCCAGCAAAACGACGACCCTTAACTTCAATCGCCTCAGGATTGGTGGCAATATGCGCCAACTCCGTGAAATATTCTTTTTGAATTTCGGATAAGCGCTCTGGTGGAATTAGTGCCATATGGTGCGGCGCCAAAGATGGCGTTGCACCAGTATTCATGCCTGCAAACATAGTAATCTCTTCAATTAATTAAATACATTCTCAACCCTTAAGCCTTTTAGAGTTATACGCAATAACCCTAGCCCAATCAATAAGCTAGTAGTAACCCGTATGATTTTCGTAAGGGTTATTTTGAAATCCAGATGGCAGACGCAAATCTTCCTGTTTCGCCATCACGACGATAAGAGAAAAAACGCGCAGCATCTTTAACCGTGCAAAACTCACCATCAAAAATAGCTTTTACACCGCAAGCCTCAAGACGAGCCTCAGCAAGCAGATAGATATCAGCTAAATATTTCCCTTTTTTATTGGGAATTGATTGAAAAGCATTCTCAGGCAGTGACATGCCAGCATCTTCAAAGGCGCTCACTACATCCTGACCTACATCAAACTTATCAGGGCCGATTGTCGGCCCTAACCAAGCCATCACATTACTTGCTACATCACCTGAAATATTGAGTAACTCGGCAACAGTGTTTTCCAGTATTCTTGCGCAAAGACCCCTCCAGCCGGCATGAGCCACACCTACAACGGTTCCGCATGAATTGGTGAACAACACAGGCAAACAATCCGCAGTCATCACAACCAATACCCCCCGGCTGATTGGTCACTGAGGCATCTGCCGTAATCACTTCATCACGAATTGATTGACGACTCTGAGGAGTGCTGACTTCAGTGCTGTGGATTTGCTTTAACCAAAGCGGTTCAGTAGGCAGAGTACTGGCAAATATTGCTCTATTGGTTTGAACATTCTCAATCGAATCACCCACGTGATCACCCAGATTCAGAGAGTCAAAAGGTGCATTACTCACCCCACCCGATCGGGTACTTATCAAGGTGTGAACTGAGGAGTGTGCTGGCCACTTGGCAAGAAAAAACTCACGATTGTGATTCTTTCTCAATAGAAGCAATTACCGTTGCCTCCTGCGGAAGAATCTCTTCACTTATCCCAAGTAGAAGCAATAGTTCCAATAGATCATGTGGGGGAAGCCTAAACCAAGTCATCAATTCATTTTTTTCAGGATGCTGAAGGCTTAAAGCAAATGCATGTAATGCTTGACGATGAAAGGACAGTTGCTTTGCTGCTCCAGGTGTTTTTTTCTTGTAAACCGGATCCCCGACTAAGGGGTATCCCAGCGACTCCAAATGCACTCGAATTTGATGCGTACGACCCGTTTCGAGACGACATTCGAGAAGTGCTACAGGTGACTCTCCAACCAAACCTTTGGCTAAACGTCTAAATAAGGTTGCAGCAGGCTTTCCTTGCGGACTTCCAGCCGCCATCTTCAGCCGATCCCGCTGATCACGTCCTACTGAAGCTAATACTTTTCCTTGACTGGGTGGATCACCCCAAACCCAAGCTAGGTAACGACGACCTACCGTTCTATCTTGAAGTTGACGGACTAAGGAGGTTTGCGCCTGTGATGTTCTAGCTACCACCATCAATCCAGAGGTGTCTTTATCTAGACGATGAACAATTCCGGCCCTTGGAAGGAGTTTTAACTCAGGAAAGCGAAATAAGAGTCCGTTGAGCAATGTTCCGGACCAGTTACCAGCTGCGGGGTGGACTACCAAACCAGGCGGTTTATTGATGACAATAATGGCATCATCCTCATAGACCACATCTAGCTCAATATCTTCTGGGCTAAAGGCAAATTGCTCAGGCATTTCCTGAGGAAAAACCTTGATACTCTCCCCCCCTCTTAGCAAATAACGGGCTTTTGTAACCTTTCCATCCACCATAACTGCTCCAGCCTCCACCCAAGACTTCAGTCGATTTCGAGAAAAATTAGGCAAAGACCCTGCTAGCACCTTGTCTAAGCGCTCACCAGCCATTTCCAGAGGAATTTCGAGGGAGATGAAATCCTCATCATCGATATAATCAATGGGATTCGATTCAGGAGTTTGCGGCAATGCCACGCTTAAAGAGCCTTTCAGTTTTATGTCCGACGTAATATCAGACGCCAGTTTAAGGCTTGCTGGGGATTCTTCTACAGAAAATAAAGTGACCTTTATTAAATACCTCTCTTCGGCCTTGATTTTGGCATTACTAGCAACGCTGTTGCTAGTAAGTGGTTGCGCAGGTAGCGATGGCAACAAAGATGATGCCGATATTTGGTCTGAAGCAAAGCTTTACTCAGAAGCTACTGACAAATTAAACGATGCTGACTTTGCAAAATGCGGTAAATACTTTGACAAGTTAGAGGCGCGCTTTCCATTTGGATCTTACTCTCAACAGGCGCAAATTAATGCTGCCTACTGCTATTGGAAAGCTCAGGAACAAACTCAAGCACTTGTTGCAATTGACCGCTTCATTAAGTTACATCAAGGAAGCCAGAGTTTAGATTACGCCTACTATCTAAAAGGCCTTATTACTTTTAATGACGACCTAGGTTGGTTAGGCAAATTCACCGGACAAGATCTCAGTGAACGAGACCCTAAGGCGGCTAAGGAAGCTTTTGAATCTTTTAAAGTGGTTGTAGAGCGCTTTCCTAATAGTAAGTATGCTCCCGATGCGTTAGATCGTATGCGCTACATCGTCAACTCGCTTGCGGAAGCAGATGTGATCGTTGCACGTTACTACTATCAGCGTGGCGCCTATTTAGCTGCTGCTAATCGAGCTCAATTAGTTATACGAGATTACGATCGTGCACCTGCAGTTAAAGAGGCTCTTTATATTCTCACCAAATCTTATGAAAAATTAGGCATGGTTGATCTTAGGAACGATGCAGCACGAGTATTTAAATTGAACTTCCCTGATAGCGAAATGATGGTCACTGGTCAACGCGTTAAAAAAGAGCGCAGATGGTGGCAGTTCTGGAACAAGTAATCCAGTAGCATTAACAAATGCTTCAGCAATAAAAAATCCTCCATGATGGAGGATTTTTTATTCGTCAGCCCTTTGGACATTAGAGACCCACAGCTTCAGCATGAGGTATTCATTATTTGATGGCCACCGGTACTCTAGGGGCAACCGCGCAAAGTAGCTCATATCCAATCGTATTACTCATTTGAGCTACTTCATCCACGGGAACTTTATCACCCCATAACTGAACTACGCTACCAATAGTTGCCATCGTGGCATTGCGTAAATCAATGGCCAACATGTCCATGGACACTTTGCCAACTAATGGACAAATTACTCCCTCGTCGCCATTGGCAACCCAAACTGGCGTCCCATCTTTGGCATGACGAGGGTAACCATCAGCATAACCACACGCCACAATCCCAATTCGCATATCCTCAGGCGCCTCAAAACGACCACCATAGCCAACACGATCACCCTTTTGAAGCTCTTGAATATCAATAATTTCGCTATGAAGATGCATCACAGCCTGAAGATTGGCATGCTCAATGTTGGCATATAGCCCCGTTGGTGAAACACCGTAAAGCATAATGCCAGGACGCACCCAGTCTCCCAAGGTGTTACGGTGCCATAAGATGGCTGCAGAGTTTGCGAGCGAAGTTGCACCCTCTAGCCCTTCGATAGTTTCATTAAATACATCCTGCTGACTGCCAACCGACGGTGATTGATCTACTTGATCAGCATTGGCAAAATGGGTCATGTGATGCATGCGGTAGCCCGCTACATGCAAACGATGAAATGCGGTGCGATAGTCTTGTGGCTTGAACCCCAAACGATTCATGCCCGTATTCATTTTTAAAAAAACATTAAATCGGGCGTGATTTTGCGATTTGAATCGCTCAAGCCAATCTACTTGGGCCTCGCAGTGAACTACTAGGTCGCAAGCCAAGCTTTCGGCAAGGGCAAGCTCATTTTCATGGAAAAAGCCCTCCAAAAGCAATATTCGACCTTTCCAGCCATGGTCTCTGAACCAGGATGCATCTTGAATATCCAACAAAGCGAAGCCATCCGTAGAGGAAAGACCCTTAAAAGCAGCATCAAGGCTGTGCCCGTACGCGCGAGCCTTAATAACCGACCAAATCTTCGACTCTGGCGCCAATTCCCGAACTCGGTTTAAATTATGCTGGAAGGCGGCAGTGTGAATCGATGCCAAAATTGGCCTATTAATCAGGCCGTTAGCAGATTCACCCATGTTCAGCTTACCTTTCATGTTTTAATTGTATCAATGACTAGATTGTACGAATGAACTGTAGCTTTTACATCATTATGGCGGCGCAATTTTTTTCATCGCTTGCTGATAATGCTCTCCTAATTGCGGCTATCGCCCTCTTGGCCCAGCTCCAAGCTCCGGCCTGGATGACGCCTTTGCTCAAATTGTTCTTTGTATTGTCCTATGTTTTCTTGGCAGCCTTTGTCGGGGCCTTTACAGACTCTCGCCCCAAGGGAAATGTCATGTTTATTACGAATACGATTAAGTTTATTGGATGTGTGGCGATGCTATTTGGCAGTCACCCGCTAATGTCTTATGCCATTGTTGGTTTAGGTGCAGCAGCCTACTCGCCTGCCAAATACGGAATACTGACCGAACTATTACCCCCTGAAAAATTAGTTGCTGCTAACGGCTGGATTGAGGGATTAACTGTTGGTTCGATTATTTTGGGAACAGTTTTGGGCGGCGTTTTAATCAGCAGCTCAGTCTACCAGACCCTTTTATCTATCGATATGCCATCCTTTAATACGGGGATCGATACGCCAGCAAAATCCGCAATTCTCATCATCATGATGATTTATGTTGTTGCGGCTTTGATTAACCTCAAGATCCCGGATACGGGTGCGCGCTATGTGTCTCAAAAAACCAATCCTATTGAGTTAGCAAAAGACTTTGCCATTTGCTTTAAAACACTTTGGGATGATCGCTTAGGTCAAATTTCCTTAGCGGTGACCACCTTATTTTGGGGCGCTGGCGCAACTCTACAATTTATTATGATTAAGTGGGCGCAAGTAGCTTTGCACATGAACCTTTCTCAGGGCGCTATTTTGCAAGCCATATCGGCCGTAGGTGTAGCTGGTGGTGCGGTCTATGCTGCGTGGCGCATTCCTTTGCGCAAGTCATTAAATGTTCTGCCCTACGGCATTGCCATGGGCTTCGTTGTTTGTGTCATGGCAGTCTATAACTCAGATCTTCTTCCTGACACCAGCATTTTCACTATTGGCAAGTTTCAAGTCTCTCTTAACCTGCTACCAGCTTATTTCTTATTAATTTTGGTGGGTTGGTTAGCGGGCTATTTTGTGGTGCCAATGAATGCATTACTTCAGCATCGCGGACACGTACTCATGTCTGCAGGTCACTCTATCGCCGTTCAGAACTTCAATGAAAATATTTCTGTTTTGATCATGTTGATGATCTACTCACTATTGATCTGGCTGGACCTACCCATTCAAATCGTGATCATTGGTTTTGGTGTAACCGTCAGCCTTATCATGTGGCTTGTGATCAAGCGCCATGCACGGAACCAAGCGGAATATGACTCCATGCATCTGATCGGTGAACACAAGCACTAAGCTGCTGAAGTTCATCAGCTGTTTTGCAATACTGACCTTGCTAATAAAAGACCTTGCCAAAGCATAGCTTTGTCTTTGGGTTTAGTCAGAACCTGATTCAAGTCAAATGAAACAATCACTGGAATCTCTTCATCATTACCAGTATTGATAGCCAAAATAGTTTCCCGTAATTGCGCTAATGACTCTCTCTCACCAGTAATTTTCTGAACAACAGAACCACCAAGAGCAATAGCCACAATGGGCGTATCAGAACAGGTTAATTTGCTTAATTCCTCATCTGGATTTTTCCAGGCCCATTGATTTTTAGCGAGCCCAAGAACGCGAATCATATTCTGAAACAGAAGTTGCGCATCACCTTGTGGCTCATTACCAAAAAACCACCAAATCCCCTGTGAAATGCTTGATGTTAATTGCTCATCACTGGTGGCGGTAGATGTGCTGGAGGCGGACACCTTCTCTGCGACGGGTTCAGACCCATCCCGAGATGTCCATTGGGTAATGCCCATTTCCTTTAGATAAATTGAATGCGTACTTGTCATGACTCAAGCTTAATCGATTTCGCCATTACTAGAGCATCTTCACGCTGACCAGTCTCAGAATTAACAGGATAGTAGTTCTTGCGCATGTCTATTTGTTCATATCCCAGTGTTTGATAAAGGGTGACCGCAGGTATATTGGTAGGACGAACCTCCAAGATGATGCGAGGAATTTTTTGTTGGGCCGAAACACCTTCAATGGCAGACATCATTCGCTTACCAATTCCAAGCTTGCATAATTTCGGCGAAACAGTTATATTTAAAAGATGTAATTCATCTACAGCAGGGAATAAGATGCAGTAAGCCCAGAGAGTCTTAGGGTCCAAATACGAACCAGTAACCACTTGATCAATCTGGGGGCGAACACAATAAGCCCAATGTCCAGCGGCTAAAGAATCAGAAAAATTTCCTTTAGTCCATGGGTGAATATGTGAGACTGATTCAATTTTTAAAACCTCATCCAAGTCTGCTGGTTGCATCGGTAGAAATGAAAGTTCAGCCTCGCTCCCCGACTCCAAGTGATCAGCCATTATTTAAATTCCTCTCAATACGCTCAGCAGTAGTTAAGACAACTTTATTGCGGACATATAGTGGCTCTAACTGCCTCACATTCATAACGAGACCTTCCTGTAAAGCCTGCTCCGCACACTCCAAGACCCCCACCAAAGCAGAAATTGAAATATCTCCATCTAACGAGCCATTAAATTTTGGCAAACGATCGCGATATACATTTACAGCGCTACCAGCCAACAATTGCACTCCTGCCAAGTCAATATCCTCCGGTCTGGAAAGAAGGATCGGGCTTACCCGTTTCGGCAGTTGATTGGGTTGTGTTTCATAAGTTGCCCAGTAAATCTCTTCCATTCGCGCATCAATGGCAATAACAAAGCATTGTGGACAAAGACTTTTAAATAACTCAGTCTGTGTTAATTGTGCGGCAATAGAATCCAAACTACAAACTGGTATTACCGGTATGTCATATGAGATAGCCAAACCTTGAACTGCTGCGACCCCTAACCTGACTCCAGTAAATGCGCCAGGACCAATACAAACAGCAATTGCATCGAGCCCTTTTAAAGATACCTTAGCATCGCCTAATAGCGAGTCAACCCAAGGCAATAGCAACTGGCTTGCGCCCGCTGATACAGCCTCATGCTTAAGTGAAGGCGGTTGATCGCCTAAAGATAAAGCCACCGAACACCATGCAGAAGAGGTGTCGATGGCTAATATGTTTGCCAATTGAAGACCTGTTTGGTGATTTACAAAACCAAATTATGAACTTAATCCAGCAATAACCTCTGGAGGGGTCTGAACCAACTCAATCAAGACGCCTTCGCCACTAGTCGGAAACCCATCATTCCCTTTAGGGTGAACAAAAGTAATGTTATAACCTGCCGCCCCCTTACGTATGCCCCCCTGGAGCAAAGCGTAAGCCATTAGCGGAGAGCCATTCAACAGCTTTCGGCAAATCATCCACCCATAAACCAATGTGATTTAGAGGCGTTTAATGAACAGCCGGCTTCTTTTCAATATCAAAAGGTTGCATGAGAGATCAACCTCAATCTCATGCGCACCAGAACCAATTGCACAAATATCCTCATTTACGTTTTCACGCTCAGAAACAAATGTGCTTTTGTATTCAAACCCCAGCATATCGACCCATAACTTCTTGAGTCGATCCTTGTTCTCGCCACCAATGGCGATTTGCTGAATACCTAAAATTTTGAATGGCTTAGAGCTTATAGTCATTAACCTTATTATTCGAAGCGAATGATCAATTGATCAACAGCCAAGCTGTCGCCCTCTTGGGCACAGATTTCAGCAACTACACCGTCTTTTGCATTGCAGACAGAGTATTCTCCATTTTCATTGCTTCAATCGATGCTAATTTCTGACCGGTAGTAACCGCCTAGCCCACCTTAACAGCTATCTTTGTGAGAAGACCAGGCATAGGAGACATTACCAATTTAGAAGTATCAGGCGGAAGCTTGACGGGCATGCGGCGTTGTAGTTCTGCTCCTAATGGGCTCAAAACCATGCACTCGTAATGCACACCGTCCAGAACTAAAACATACCTCACCCCCGCGGCGCTCAACTTGCGCCGTAACTTTATACGTACCATTGATAGTGGCATTCAAGCAAATTTGACCTGGTCTCCAATTGCTAACGATGTCATATCGACTAACGCCATCAGCCTCATCAATGTAGACAGAGTAAATGCCATCCTTTAATTCAACGCGAATAGGTACCTCGTACGGATCGTTCATTGAGCCCGTTTTTTTGCCAGTGACTATAACAAATTTCTTGTCAATAATCATTTTATGGCCAGCCAATTGACCATCAATCATTTGGATATGTTGGAGATAGCGATAACGCATAAATGCGGCTAAGGCTGCCAAACGTTTAGGATCAGCAGGCTGTACAGAATCCTTTTTAAAGCCTTCTGGGTACTCTTCAGCAATAAAGCCTGTCGTAAAGTCACCATTTACAAATCTTGGATGCTGAAGTAAAGCTGCCTGAAATGGGATGTTGGAATGAATTCCACGAATAACAAAGTCATTCAACGCAGCGCGCATCTTCTCTATAGCCTCTGCACGATCCTTGCCATGCACGATCAATTTTGCAATCATCGAGTCATAGAACATCGGAATTTCTCCACCCTCGTAGACGCCAGTATCCACACGTACGCCATTCACTGACTCTGGTGGGCGGTATTTAACAAGACGGCCTGTTGAAGGTAAGAAGTTACGGAATGGGTCATCCACATTAATACGGCACTCCATTGACCATCCATCCAATTTCACATCTTCCTGTTTGAATGCTAGCTTCTCGCCTGCAGCCACACGAATCATTTGTTCAACTAAATCAAGACCGGTAATGCTTTCGGTGACTGGATGCTCAACCTGCAATCGGGTATTCATCTCGAGGAAGTAGAACGACTTATCTTTACCCACTACAAACTCAACCGTGCCAGCGGATTGATAGTTCACCGCTTTAGCCAAGGTAACTGCTTGCTCACCCATTGCCTTACGAGTGGCAGGATCAATAAATGGCGAAGGCGCCTCTTCAATCACCTTTTGATGGCGACGTTGAATAGAGCAATCACGCTCATTGAGATAAACCACATTGCCATGAGAGTCACCTAGAACCTGAATTTCAATATGGCGCGGCCCTTCAACAAACTTTTCAATAAAAATACGATCATCACCAAAGCTATTCATTGCTTCAGTTTTACAAGCTGCAAAACCTTCAGCTGCTTCTTTATCATTAAATGCAACCCGCAAGCCCTTACCGCCACCACCTGCAGAAGCTTTAATCATGACCGGGTAACCGATTCCCTGAGCAATCTTCACCGCCTCTTCGTTGGTATCAATTGCCTCGTTGTAACCCGGAATGGTATTAACCTTTGCCTCTAATGCAAGCTTCTTAGAGGCAATCTTGTCACCCATTGCTGCAATAGATTGGTGCTTAGGTCCAATGAAGACGATCCCCTCTTCTTCACAACGTTTGGCAAATTGCTCGTTTTCAGACAAGAAACCATAACCAGGATGGACTGCTTCAGCGCCAGTGTCTTTACATGCTTGAATAATCCGATCCATTACCAAATAGGACTCGCGGGAAGGCGTAGGTCCAATGCACACAGCCTCATCAGCAAGCTGAACATGGGCGCGCCTCTTTATCCGCCTCAGAATAAACGGCAACAGTCTTGATGCCCATCTTCTTGGCAGTGGACATGACATGGCAAGCAATCTCACCGCGGTTAGCAATCAAAATTTTCTTAAACATTTTCGTAGTCATAATTTGTCAGCGCCTTTACAGAGGAATATTGCCGTGTTTACGCGCAGGATTTTTTAAATCTTTGTCTTTCAGTATTGCTAGTGAACGAGCAATACATTTGCGTGTTTCGTGCGGAAGAATGACATCATCTATATAGCCACGACGACCAGCCACAAAAGGATTCGCAAACTTGGCTTTGTATTCGGCTTCACGTGCAGTAATTTTTTCTGGATCTGATTTCTCTTCACGGAAAATAATTTCAACAGCACCCTTTGGGACCCATCACAGCAATCTCTGCTGAAGGCCATGCAAAGTTCACATCGCCACGTAAATGCTTGGAAGCCATCACGTCATAAGCACCACCGTACGCTTTGCGGGTGATGAGGGTTACCTTCGGAACAGTGCAATCAGCGTAAGCCGTAGAGTAATTTAGCGCCATGCTTAATGATGCCGCCGTATTCTTGAGCGGTACCAGGCATAAATCCTGGGACGTCAACCGAAGTCACTACCGGAATATTAAAGGCATCACAGAAGCGTACAAAGCGTGCTGCTTTAATTGATGCTTTGATATCCAAACAACCAGCTAGTACTAAAGGTTGATTAGCAACAATACCAATAGAGCGACCTTCCATGCGGGCAAAGCCGATCACAATATTTTTAGCATAATCAGGTTGCAATTCAAAGAACTCACCGTCATCGACAATCTTTTCAATCAACTCTTTCATATCATAAGGTTGATTTGGATTAGACGGAACTAATGTATCCAGAGAGAAATCAGGCTCTTCAGTACGATTAGCCCCTTTGATCAAAGGTGGTTTTTCGCGATTAGAAGGGGGCAAGTAGTTAAAGAAGCGACGCAACATCATGATTGCATCTACATCGTTATCAAAAGCTAAGTCACATACGCCTGATACCGTTGAGTGAGTTACTGCACCACCCAATTCTTCAGCTGTAACATCTTCGTGCGTAACAGTCTTCACTACTTCAGGGCCCGTTACAAACATGTACGAACTATCTTTGACCATGAAGATAAAATCCGTCAATGCAGGTGAATACACTGCGCCACCTGCTGAAGGCCCCATAATCAATGAGATCTGAGGAATGACACCGGACGCAGTCACATTCCGCTGGAAAATCTCTGCATAGCCACCCAGCGATGCAACACCTTCCTGAATACGTGCACCACCAGAGTCATTTAAGCCAATGACAGGAGCACCCACTTTGAGCGCTTGATCCATGATCTTGCAAATCTTTTCAGTATGCGCTTCTGATAAGGATCCGCCTAAGACGGTGAAGTCTTATGAAAACACAAATACTAAGCGGCCATTAATCATTCCATAACCGGTTCACAACACCGTCGCCAGGAACTATTTGATCGCCCATGCCAAAGTCATGGCAACGATGTTCCACGAACATATCCCACTCTTCGAATGTGCCACATCGAGCAAGAGCTCAATACGCTCACGAGCTGTTAATTTGCCCTTAGCATGCTGAGCTTGAATGCGTTTTTGCCCGCCACCCAATCGGGCGAGCTCACGCTTCGCTTCCAGTTGTTGAATGATTTCCTTCATTTCCTACTCCTTAGAAAAATTCATGCCCCATGGACTCCAGTAAGCGCCTTGCGGCTACTGAAGCTGCCATAGTCCCTTGGTTTACCTGTGCCACTAAACTTGGTAGAAGCGCTTGTACCACTTCGTTGCTACGAAATGCGTTCTTTAATATCCAGCATCGATGCGGTCCCACATCCATGAGCCAGCTTGTTGTTGACGACGAGCATCAAATTTCCCATTTGCCTTTTGTAATTTATCGAAATGAGAAACTTTTTCCCAAAGCTCAGGAACGCCTTTACCCTCTAATGCACTTAAAATCATCACTTGGGGATGCCAAAATTCTTTATCGTGAGAGGCGTGATCAGGATTGCCCTGAAAACCCAACAGACGCAGAGAGCTAGTAATAAAAAGTTGCGCGCGCATAGCAACATCAGGATCAATATCTACTTTATTAATCACAATCAGATCCGCAATCTCCATCACACCCTTTTTGATAGCCTGCAGATCATCACCCGCATTTGGCAGTTGTAAGAGTACAAACATGTCTGTCATACCTACAACGGCAATTTCACTCTGCCCCACCCCTACTGTCTCTACGATGATGACGTCAAAACCAGCGGCCTCAGCAAACCAGCATGGCTTCACGCGTCTTCTCAGCTACGCCGCCCAATGTGCATGAAGAAGGGCTGGGGCGAATGAAAGCGTTCTCCAGAACCGATAAACGCTCCATGCGTGTTTTATCACCAAGAATTGACCCGCCAGACAAACTAGACGAGGGGTCAATTGCTAACACCGCCACTCGGTGGCCTTTCTCAATCAAGCACAGGCCAAGAGACTCAATCAAGGTAGATTTACCAACACCGGGCACACCTGAGATACCCAAACGGAATGATTTACCGGTTTTAGGTAACAAAGTATTGAGCACATCATCGGCACGATGACGAT
The DNA here is from genome assembly GCF_900095205.1 of Polynucleobacter necessarius. NCBI lineage: Bacteria > Pseudomonadati > Pseudomonadota > Betaproteobacteria > Burkholderiales > Burkholderiaceae > Polynucleobacter > Polynucleobacter necessarius. The sequence continues at coordinate 1,056,421 of NZ_LT606951.1, forward strand.
GATCTAAGCGAGTCGATTCAAGCAAAGTGATGATCTTTGCCAATGCGCGACGCTGTTTTAGCGATGGCGCACCAGTAAGATCATTCACTAAGGCTTGGTCAGCAGCTTCAAGCATGCCTATAGCCCGTATTAAGCTGGTTTAACAGATTTACGGATTTGCTCAAGCACATCCTTGGCCGACGCTGGAATTGGGGTACCAGGCCCGTAGATTCCTTTTACACCTACCTCATAAAGAAATTCATAATCTTGTCTTGGAATCACGCCGCCAACGAAAACAATAATGTCATCTGAACCTTGCTTCTTCAATTCAGCAATGATGGCTGGTACCAAAGTCTTATGACCTGCTGCTAAGGTTGAAACGCCTAAAGCATGCACGTCATTTTCAATCGCCCTGGCGAGCACACTCTTCTGGCGTTTGGAACAAATGTCCGATATCAACGTCAAAACCCAAGTCAGCGTAAGCAGTCGCAACCACTTTTGCACCACGGTCATGACCATCTTGATCTAACTTGGCAATCATCACATGTGGACGACGTCCAAAATCTTTGGCAAAGTCAGCAATTTCCGTTTGGAGTTTTGCCCAGCCTTCGGCTGAATCATAAGCAGCTGCATACACACCAGTCACCTTTTGAGTATCGGCGCGATGGCGCCCGTAAACTTTTTCTAATGCATCAGAAACTTCGCCCACTGTTGCGCGTAAACGAATAGCATTAACAGATAATTCCAATAAGTTTCCAGAGCTATCTTCAGCAGCCTTAGTTAAAGCCTCCAATGCAGCTTGTACTTTTTGGGTATCGCGTTTTTCTTTGATATCTTTTAGACGCGCAACCTGGCCTTCACGGATCTTATCGTTATCGATCATCAATACGTCAACCAAATCTTCTTTACCAAGCTTATATTTGTTGACACCAACGATCACATCTGAACCTGAGTCAATCTTGGCTTGCTTTTCAGCGGCGGCTGCCTCAATCTTGAGCTTGGCCCAACCGCTTTCAACTGCCTTGGTCATGCCGCCCATAGCCTCTACTTCTTGGATGATTTCCCAAGCCTTATCAGCCATTTCTTGAGTCAGATTCTCCATCATATAAGAACCGGCCCATGGATCGATCACGTTTGGAATATGCGTCTCTTCTTGAAGAATCAACTAAGTATTGCGAGCAATGCGGCTTGAGAACTCAGAAGGAAGGGCAATTGCTTCATCCAATGAATTGGTATGCAATGACTGTGTGCCACCAAATACTGCAGCCATTGCCTCAACAGTCGTTCTCACTACGTTGTTATATGGATCTTGCTCTGTCAAAGACCAACCAGAGGTTTGACAATGCGTACGCAACATCAATGATTTTAGGTTCTTTGGCTCAAAAGATTTCATGATGCGCCACCACAACAATCTCGCAGCACGCAATTTAGCTACTTCTAAATAGAAGTTCATACCAATGGCAAAGAAGAAAGATAAGCGACCAGCGAAACCATCAACGTCTAATCCCTTGGCAAGAGCTGTCTTTACATATTCTTTACCGTCAGCCAAAGTGAAAGCCAATTCCAATACTTGATTGGCGCCAGCTTCTTGCATATGACAACCCGAAATCGAAATCGAGTTGAACTTCGGCATATGTTTAGCTGTGTACTCGATAATGTCGCCGATGATCCGAGTCATATCCTCGGTGCGTTGCTAAGTCAAAAGCAACCGATACACCTTGACCACCTGCATCCAAAGCTTTGCGATAGAACGCGTTTGATTCTTCCGCTGTTGAAAATCCAGCATACTGACAAATAGTCCAAGGACGTACGGAGTACATCGTCGCTTGAGGTCCACGTACAAATGGTTCAAATCCGGGAAGCGTATCGGTGTAATTGAGACCTTCAATATCCGATGATGTGTACAAAGCCTTGAGATGAATACCATCAGGTGTTTTCCAACCCAAAGAATCTACATCACCTTGAGGGGCTGATTTCTGGGCCGACTTTTTCCAAGCATCAAGATTTGCCTCAGGAAATGATGGCCATGAATTGTTTTCTATAGAACTCACAAAAACTCCTGGTTAATTTTTGTTGCATTGCATCGAAATATCCTTACATTCTGCTTGACAATTTTGGATTTGTCTACATAATGTATTCATAATTATGAATACAAAACTGAATAATAGACCTCTGTATGAAGATGTTGCCGATAGACTTCGGGAATAAATATTTAGCAAGCAACTAGCGCCCGGTAGTTGGCTTGATGAACAGTCACTTGCAGATCAATTTGGCATAAGTCGTACCCCTATGCGTGAAGCTATCAAAGTTTTAGCGTCCGAGGGTCTAGTAACTATCAAGATGAGACGCGGCGCCTATGTGACTGAAGTAGTAAGAAAAGATTTGGAGCAAATTTTTACTATCCTCTCCCTGCTTGAGGGTCAAGCCGCCAAGGAAACAGCATCCAAGGCCACAGAGGCCGAATTAAATCTTCTTGATCACCTTCACCATAGACTAGAAAAAACGGCGGCTGATCGTGATCTTGAACAATTTTTTGAAATTAATGGCAAATTTCATGAATTAATACAAGAAATTGCGGGAAATCGTTGGATGAATGGCGTGATTGCCGACCTGCGGAAAGTGCTAAAACTGCATCGTAGAGACTCGCTTACCAGTACGGGAAGACTACAAAGCTCACTAGTTGAACATCGAGAAATTCTCAGGGCGCTTTTGAAAAGAGACGAAAAGGCTGCAGAAACCGCGATGCGGGAGCATTTGGCAAGGGGTTTAGAGGCCCTGCGATAAATACATAAAACCTATAAAAAATAAAGGCTTAGAAGAATATTCTAAGCCTTTTTATAAGTAACTAAGCTAGCAAGCGTTACTTCTTAATAACAAAATTCCCTGGTAATGACGCAATGTAAGCCGCAATATCTTGCATATCAGCATCGCTGAAATTTTGAACTTGCGATCCCATAATTGCATTATTACGACCGTATTGGGCATTGCCGTTACCTACCTTGTAAGCCTTGAGAGCGTAGTACAAGTAATCAGAGTATTGACCTGCTAATTTAGGATAAACAGGCAATATGGGGGCATTCAGACCAGCACCGTGGCAAGAAGCACAGTTAGCCTTCTTCTACCAATGCCTGACCTTTATCAATGCTGGCAGCGTTAGCTACGTTAACCAAACCAATGCTGGAAAGCAAAGCTGCAGTAATAAGTGCGAATTTCATAAAAATATCTCTATGTATCTTGATCAATGAATCACTTCAATGGGTTGTTAGGTGGGCTGGCAGTCTGCGCAGCATAGTACTCGCTGTTATCGACCATATCTTGGTCAGAAAGGCTTGCAGCAATAGAACGCAGGTTGGATGCTTTCGTTCACCCTTCTTGTATGCGGTTAATGCGCTAGCAATATAAGCGGCATTTTGGCCAGCCAACATAGGTACCTTATAAACCAATGGGTAATCAGCACGATAGTCAGGAATTGAATGACAACCAACACAAAGCCAAACCCTGCCGTTACCTGCAGCAGCATTACCTTTAACTTCATCAGGCTGAGGCAACAGAGCCAGCAAAAACTAAAGCTGTAGTCACGGCCAGTTAAGGAAGAATGGAGAGTTTTTTCATAGAAATCAGTATTAATGAGTTTGATTTAGATCAATTTGGGAAGAGCATATTATAGCGGACAGACGCCCTTCTCGCCATTTTGAAGGCCAAAATCAGTAGAAATACTGAAAGATTTGCCTCATTTACCTATACTTGAACGCTTATCCCCTGCACTTATTTAGGCAAGCACATGAGTAAAACCACTTCCGCATCCCACAATCGCTTTGCTGGTAGCCAGAGTTATGTCGCCACAGACGACTAAAGCTGGCTGTTAATGCCGCAATAGCGCTCCAGAGACCCCTGCTCATTAAGGGTGAGCCAGGCACCGGGAAAACTATGCTTGCCGAAGAAGTGGCGGCCGCCCTCAACATGCCGCTCTTACAGCGGCATATCAAATCCACTACTAAAGCTCAGCAGGGATTGTATGAATAAGATGCTGTTAGTCGCTTGAGAGATTCGCAATTAGGTGATGAAAAGGTCAAAGACATTCGCAACTACATTGTTAAAGGAATTCTTTGGCAATCCTTTGAAGCAGATGAACCTACAGTGTTATTGATTGATGAAATCGATAAGGCAGCTATCGAATTTCCGAATGACTTGCTGCGTGAGATTGATCGTATGGAGTTTTACGTTTATGAAACCCGCGAACTGATAAAAGCAAAGCAGCGCCCTTTGGTCATCATCACCTCAAACAACGAAAAAAAATTGCCAGATGCATTTTTAAGGCGTTGCTTTTTTCATTACATCACCTTCCCTGATGCCGATACCATGCAAAACATCGTTGATGTTCACCACCCCAATATCAAACAAGATCTTCTGGATGTGGCACTGAAGTCCTTCTACCAAATACGTTCATTACCAGGTCTAAAGAAGAAGCCAAGCACATCGGAACTCATTGACTGGCTCAAGCTTTTATTAGCAGAGGATATCCCAATGGAGGCTTTATATAGCAATGATGAAAAGATTGTCGTGCCACCACTCCACGGTGCCCTCTTAAAAAATGAGCAAGATATCCATTCATTTGAACGTCTCGTGATGATGAATCGCAATCATCGCTAACTCGATCACTAGAAACTTTATTTAGCTATGCTGATTCAATTCTTCCTCAATCTGAAAGAGGCAAAAGTGCCTGTTTCAGTAAGGGAGTTTTTAACTCTCTTGGAGGCGTTGAAATCAGGTGTCATCAACCCTTCTATCGATGAGTTTTACCAACTGTCTCGCATGACATTGATGAAAGATGAGCGGCACTTTGATCGTTTTGATCAGGTCTTTGGAGAGGCTACTTTAATGGGGTTGAAAAATCATCGCACTCTCACCAGACATACCGCTCGATTGGCTTGAGAAAAAACTTCAACGCGTTTTAACTGAGGAAGAAAAAGCGGCGCTTAAAAAATTAGGCGGTCCCGAGGCCCTTCAAAAGCGTCTCGAAGAGCTCCTAAAAGAACAAAAGGAGTGGGCATGGGGGTGGTAATAAGTGGATCGGTGCTGGCGGCTCTTCACCATTTGGCCATAGTGGCTATCACCCAGGGGGCATTCGTATTGGCGGTGAAAGTGCTGACAATAGAACTGCTATCAAAGTTTGGGAAGCAAGAGAGTTTAAGGACTATGGCAGCGACTTAGCCTTAGGAACTCGCAACATTAAAGGGCATGGCGTCGCCTACGTCGATTTGCTCGTGAGGGATCGCACTCGAACTCGATTTAGATAAGACTATCCATTCCACCGCTGCCAATGCTGGCATGCTCGATATACAAATGCGACCCGAAAACGTCATAATCAAGTAAAGGTATTGCTGTTGATGGATGTTGGAGGATCGATGGATGATCATATTCAACGTATTGCAGAATTATTCTCTGCTGCTAAGGCTGAATTTAAACATCTAGAGCATTATTACTTTCATAACTGCGTTTATGAAAACTTATGGCAGAGTAATCGTCGCAGGCGTGACTAAGTTACCCTCACTCAAGACATCATCAACAAATATGGGCCAAATTACAAGCTGATTTTTGTTGGGGATGCGACGATGTCTCCATATGAAATATTAAGCCCCAATGGATCTGTCGAATATAACAATAAAGAAGCGGGCGCTGTTTGGATCAATCGACTCATAGACCACTTTCCACACTTTGCATGGCTCAATCCAGAACCTGAATCAATCTGGCAATATCGCCAATCAATTGACATCATGCAAAACCTCGTGAAAGACCGCATGTATCCAGTGACTCTAAATGGACTTGAAAATGCCATGCGTCAGCTTTCGAAGTAAGATTTAGGTATTCGGATTCGCATTTTCTTCTTCGAGCTTTTTATTTCTTTTTATTTCTTTTTGTTTCTTTTTGTTTCTTAAACTTTTAATACAAACCACCTATATATATCATGAGCACATCTATTAGCGAACGTCTTAATGCACTTGGAATTGATCTGCCGCCACCGGGACAAGCAGCCGCAGCCTATGTTATGGCAATCACTAGTGGTAATACTGTTTTTCTATCTGGTCATATTGCTAAACGTGATGGCAAACCTTGGATTGGAAAACTGGGCAAGGATATGGATACAGAGACAGGCAAAACCGCGGCTCGCTCAATTGCAATCGATTTGATATCCACATTACAAAATCACTTAGGCTCTTTGGATAAGGTCAAGCGTATCGTTAAAGTTATGGGTCTAGTGAACTCAACTGATGGCTATACAGAACAACATTTAGTGGTTAACGGTTGCTCTGAACTACTCTTCGAAGTATTTGGTGATGCTGGCAAGCATGCACGTAGCGCATTTGGTGTGGCCCAAATACCCCTAGGCGCATGTGTTGAGATTGAATTAATCGCAGAAATTTAAGTAGTCAATTAAGTCTCAATAGGATCAAGACCGAATTTCTGGATGTCGTTCAAGGTATCGACATCCAGCACATATGCTTCATTGCTTGTTACTAATACCTGTACTAGCTCTGGGTGTTGGTCCATATAGGGTCGACATACCATCTCAGGAATTTCTAATATCCGATTAATCACCCCTCTTGAAAATAATACGGGGTTGCCTCGTTGGCCATTGACGATAGGCAGCACAATTTCTTGGTTTCTAGCACGATGTTTAAATTGCTCTAGCAAAGACTCAATTTCTTCAGCGCCAATATCGGGCTGATCGCATAACGCAATTAATAAAACATCATAGTCACTCTTTAGCGACACGATACCCAAGCGTACAGAGGATGCTTGTCCCTTTTCAGGATTGTGATTTAGCACCCAGGCTATTGGAATTTGAAAGCCAGCCTTAGCGGTTTAATTTCTGCTTCGATTTTGTCTGCGTAAAAACCGGTAACAAGTAAAGTCTCGACAGGAGAGAGTCTTTGGATGGCATGAAGAAAGCGTTTTAGTAAAGTATGTCCGCTCTTTTTCAATAAAGCCTTGAGGTAACCGCCCAAGCGACCCCCTCGCCTGCAGCCAATATCAAGATGGCTAGGCGCAATGGGGCACTTTGGTGAGATTCACTGGTTACAGACATTAGGGTGATAATAAACATATATCGATAAAATAATTCATAAAACAAGATACAGCATGAATAGCACCGATTTAAGCGTCCTCAAATCTGCCGTTGAATGGCTCCAATCAGGCCAATCAGTAGCCATTGCTACCGTGGTTCACAAACATGGGGTTCAGCGCCTCGTCCAGTAGGCTCCTGGCTTGCGATTCGTGCAGACGGTCAGGTGGCAGGGTCGGTCTCGGGAGGCTGCGTAGAAGATGACCTCATTCGCCGAGTGCAAACTGAAACCTTGACTCGCAACATCCCTGAAATGGTGATTTATGGAGTAACTCAACAAGAGGCGGCACGATTTGGATTGCCTTGTGGAGGCACCCTTCGCCTATTAGTGGAGCCAAAACCGGAATTGGTCATCTTAGAAAAACTGCTTGAGAATATTTCCTCGCATCAAATTACCCGACGGTCTGTAAATTTAGCTTCTGGGCTTTCAATATTGACTGCTGGCAATCGAAATGATGAGTTTGTATGCACTGAACGAGAAATGCAAACCACTTACGGTCCTCGCTGGCGTATGGTCATTATTGGGGCGGGACAACTTTCCCTTTACACAGCCGATTTTGCTTTGGCCTCTGATTTCGAGGTGATCGTGATCGATCCGCGTGAAGAATATGCAGAAGGACTCGATCGCACAGACATCACTTTTGTAAAAGGAATGCCTGACGAGATGTATTGCTCGAAATCGGCGTTGACTCCCATACGGCAGTAGTTGCTCTCACACACGATCCTAAGTTCGATGACATGGCTTTAATGGAGGCGCTGAAATCACTCGCCTTTTATGTTGGCGCATTAGAGAGTAGAAAAAATACCCAGAAACGCAAAGAACGTTTGTTAGAGTTTGATGCCACTCAGGAACAGGTTGATAAATTACATGGCCCAGTTGGGTTATTCATCGGCGCCCTCACCCCACCAGAAATCGCTGTTTCGATTCTGGCAGAAGTGATTGCCGTGAAATATGGCGGGAGTATTCCGAAAAAAACTTAACGCTTTAATTTGCTTTTAATTTGCCATCTTTGAGGCGCGGCTCAACAAAATGGCCTTTACGTGCACGGTTACCCGCAAACAACTTCAATGTTTTTGCATCTAGATTGAGTTCAGTGGGCTTTCCAGCGCGTCCTGCGCCTGAATAGCTAGCGCCATCAGGACCTACTGCAATAACAGACGCCAAGAACTCTTTATCGTCTAAACCCATCAAGATGACACCTTTGCCGCCAGTAGGCAGACGCTTAAGCTCATCCAGAGGGAAAACCAATAACTTAGAGGCTTCAGATAAGCAGGCAACTTGCTTCATGCCTACTTTTACCTTCGCAGCACCCAATGGCGCATCGCCCGGCACCTTGGCATCCATGCTCAAGAATGATTTACCGGCCTTATTGCGCGTAGTCATATCAGCTACATTCGCAAGGAAACCATAGCCTGCTTTGGTGGAAAGAAGCACTAAATCATCAGCTTGACCAGCATAGTAAGCAACCATTTGCGAGCCTGCTGCTAGATTTACAAAGCTAGTTAATGGCGAACCGTCACCACGGGCGCCCGGTAACTCGCTAACAGGTACGGTATAAACGCGACCATCACTACCAAAGCCTTGAATGACATCAACTGTTCTAACCTCAAAGGTGGCATATAGCGCATCTCCAGCTTTGAAGCTAAATTGAGTTGCATCATGCTCGTGTCCTTGACGAACCCGCACCCAACCTTTTTGCGAAACGATGACTGTCACTGGCTCATCAATTACTTTTGTTTCGGCAACAGCCCTCTTGTCTTCCTGAATCAGGGTACGACGATCATCACCAAAATCCTTCATGTCGGATTCAATTTCCTTGATGATGCGTTTGCGCAAGACGATATCACTTTGCAATAAACCTTCTAAGTCATCACGCTCAGATTTAAGCTCCTTAAGCTCTTGCTCAACCTTGATACCTTCCAGACGAGCTAACTGACGCAAGCGAATATCCAGAATATCTTCTGCCTGACGATCGCTTAATTTGAACTCTTTAATCAAATCCGCTTTAGGTTCATCGCTATTACGAATAATCTTGATGACCTTGTCTATATTGAGAAGAACGGTTAAGCGCCCTTCCAAAATATGCATGCGGTCTTTGACTTTGCCTAGGCGGTGTTGTGTTCTGCGCGTAACAGTTGCAACTCTAAATGCAATCCATTCCGAAAGAATTTCTTTTAAGCCTTTTTGGCGTGGACGGCCATCATTGCCAATCATCACCAAGTTCATTGGTGCATTGGATTCCAATGAGGTATGCGCTAGCAATAGGTTAACGAACTCATTGATATCAATATTTTTACTCTTTGGCTCAAATACCAAACGTACTGCAGCATCTTTACTGGATTCATCACGAACACCATCAAGCACATTCAAAATAGTCGACTTGAGATTATTTTGTTCGGGAGTCAAGGTCTTTTTTCCAACCTTTACCTTCGGGTTAGTGAGTTCTTCAATCTCTTGAAGAACACGTTGAGAGGAGGTCGCGGGAGGAAGCTCATTTACAACTATTTGCCATTGGCCACGAGCCAATTCTTCAACGGACCATCGCGCGCGTACTTTAATGCTGCCGCGCCCTGCTTCATAAATCTGCGCAATTTCTGCAGCAGAAGAAATAATCTGTCCACCACCTGGGTAATCGGGTCCAGGCATAATTTCCAACAACTCTGAAGTAGTCATCTTAGGAGACTTCATTAGAGCCACGGCAGCACTAGCAACCTCACGCAAATTATGCGAAGGAATTTCAGTTGCCATACCCACAGCAATACCAGAGGCCCCGTTGAGCAAGACAAATGGGAGGCGCGCTGGCAGAAGTTTAGGCTCCTGGAATGAGCCGTCATAGTTTAGCGCGAAATCAACTGTTCCTTCATCGATTTCACTCAAAAGTAGGCTTGCAATCTTGGTTAGACGAGCTTCGGTATATCGCATTGCCGCTGCGCCATCACCGTCGCGTGAACCAAAGTTGCCTTGACCATCGATCAATGGATAGCGCAATGAGAAACTTTGCGCCAAGCGCACTAAGGCGTCATATGCTGATTGATCGCCATGGGGATGAAACTTACCAAGCACATCACCCACCACACGAGCACTCTTCACTGGCTTAGCATCTGCACGTAAGCCCATCTCACTCATTGAGAACAAAATACGGCGGTGCACAGGCTTTTGACAATCTGCCACATCTGGTAACGCGCGGCCTTTAACAACGCTAATGGCGTAATCTAAATAAGCACGTTCAGCATATACCGCAAGCGTTAAGCTATCTTTACCATCCTCATTTAGGTCAACCATCTTTGGGTCATGATTACCCGATCCGCCACCTGAGGAAGCTGCTGGACTCTCGTCAACCTCGACGATATCCATTTCAATGGGGTTGGAGAACAAATCTGCTTGATCGGCTGGAGCATTTTTTCCAGGAGTTTTTTTAGTTGTCATTAGATATCCGCCTCTACTTCATTGCCGCGCCATTCAAGCCAATCGCGACGAGCTCCAGATTCTGATTTACCCATCAACATATCCATGGTTTTAAATGTCTCATCTTCAGTCCAAGCACCCAAAGTCACAGGCAATAATCGACGTGTATCTGGATTTAATGTGGTATCCCACAACTGCTCAGCACTCATCTCTCCCAAGCCTTTGAAGCGAGAAATCTGCCATGCGGATTCTTTCACGCCATCCTTGCGCAATTTATCCTCAATGGCCTGAAGTTCATTGGCGTCTAGGGCATATATTTTTTGTGCCGGCTTCTTGCCACGCGCAGGTGCATCAACCCTAAATAGCGGCGGCCTAGAAATATGGATGTGCCCCAATTCAATCAATTTAGGGAAATGTTTGTAGAACAGCGTTAGCAGCAAAACCTGAATATGTGCACCATCGACGTCCGCATCAGAAAGTATGCAAACCTTGCCGTAACGCAAATTAGATAGATCGGGATTGTCGTTTGGACCATGTGGATCAACGCCAATCGCTACAGCGATATCATGAACTTCATTATTAGCAAACAAGCGATCGCGCTCAGCTTCCCAAGTATTTAATACCTTGCCGCGCAATGGCAAGATAGCTTGATATTCTTTATTGCGACCCATTTTTGCAGAGCCGCCAGCAGAATCACCCTCAACGAGGAAGATTTCATTCATACCAATATCTTGACTCTCACAATCAGTGAGCTTACCCGGAAGAACTGCAACACCAGAAGACTTTTTCTTCTCAACTTTTTGACCTGCGCGAGTTCTTGCTTGGGCCTGCTTGATTACCAGGTCAGCTAACTTACGACCATAATCCACGTGTTGGTTTAACCAAAGCTCAAGAGCGGATTTCACATAACCAGACACTAGGCGCACTGCATCACGTGAATTGAGGCGCTCTTTAATCTGCCCTTGGAATTGCGGATCCAATACTTTGGCAGACAAAATAAATGAAGCCCTTGCAAATACGTCTTCAGGCATCAACTTCACGCCTTTCGGTTGCAATGCATGTATTTCTATAAAACCTTTTACGGCATTAAAAAGACCTTCACGTAAACCACTTTCATGCGTACCGCCTGCAGGGGTAGGAATTAAGTTCACATAACTCTCGCGCACTGGGGCACCATCTTCGGTCCAGCAAACTACCCACGCAGCACCCTCACCCTCAGCAAATGAATCATCATCGCCAGAGCCAGTGGCATGTTGCTCACCCTCGAAAGGAGGAATGACTTCTGTGCCATGACCCGCTTGAGCAATAGCTTCATTTAAATAGCCGCGCAATCCTTGTGCATATTGCCAAGTCTGGGTATCACCCATTTTCTCTTGAATCAGCGTTACCTTCACACCAGGCAATAACACCGCCTTAGAACGCAACAAACGAATGAGTTCAGTCATCGGAATGACTGAGCTATCAAAATACTTACCATCAGGCCAAGCACGCACGCGAGTGCCATGAGACTTATCGTCTTTTGAGGATGGCATTGATTTCAACTTCTCAATAACCTTGCCATCAGCAAAAGTTAAGGTGGACATTTGGCCATCACGCCAAACAGTCACTTCTAATCTCTTAGATAAAGCATTAGTGACAGAAACGCCTACGCCATGCAAACCACCTGAGAATGCATAGGCACCACCAGTGCCTTTCTCAAACTTACCGCCAGCATGTAACTGGGTAAACACAATCTCGACTACCGGTAGCTTCTCAGTGGGATGCATCCCCACCGGAATACCACGACCATCATCTTCAACGCTGACACTACCATCGGTATGCGTTGTGACAATGATTTGTTTGCCAAATCCACCCAAAGCCTCGTCAGATGCGTTATCTAGCACCTCTTGAATAATATGGAGAGGATTGTCAGTACGGGTGTACATTCCAGGCCGCTGACGGACTGGTTCTAGCCCCTTAAGGACCTGAATCGACGATTCACTGTATTCGGAAGTTTTACGGGTAGCCATGCGCGCAAATTGTAGTCATGTCTGAGGTCCTGACCGAATTTTTCGAGAATTCCCCCATCATCCATGCCAAAATCGGGGGATGGGAGCCTTAAGTCATATTCGTGTTTTAGACCTCAGCCGAGTCTTGGCAGGTCCATGGTGCGCTCAAAATCTAGCGGGTTTAGGCGCAGACGTCATTAAAGTGGTAAAGGCCTGGCGCTGGAGACGATACCCGTCATTGGGGGCCTCCTTTTGCCAAAGATGCTGATGGTCATGACACTCGCGAATCTGCCTATTTTATTTGCATCAACCGCAATAAACGCTCGATTACAGTAGATATTTCCAAGCCTGATGGTCAAGAATTGATTCGCCAGTTAGCTGCAGAATCAGATGTGGTGATTGAAAACTACAAAGTTGGAGACCTTTCTAAATATGGCCTGGACTATGAAAGCCTCAAAAAGATCAAGCTCAATTTGATTTACTGCTCCATCACTGGTTTTGGCCAAACTGGACCCTATGCTCACCGCCCTGGCTATGATTTCATTATTCAGGGCATGGGTGGCTTTATGAGTGTTACCGGTGAAGCCCAAGATTTCGAAGGCGCAAGCCCTCAAAAGGCGGGTGTTGCTTGCTGATATTTTTACTGGGATGTACGCCAGTACTGCCATCTTGGCGGCGATTGTTCATCGCGACAAGACGGGCGAAGGTCAGTACATCGATATGTCGCTACTTGATACACAAGTTGCCGTGATGGCAAATGTATCAAGCGCTTATCTCACCTCTGGCGAGGTGCCAAAGCGCTGGGGTAATGCCTCTCCGATTATTGTCCCCTATCAAACCTTCCCCACTTCTGACGGCTGGACGATTGTTGGCGCCGGTAATGACGGTCAATTTCGCCATTTTGTGACAGCAGGTAGTGAAGCACATCTTGCCGAAAATCCGCTATTTGCCTCCAACCCCTTGCGCGTAGAGCATCGGAAACAACTCATCCCTTTGTTAGAGCAAATGACTCGGAAAAAAGCAAAGCAGAGTGGATTGCACTGCTTGAACAAGCCAATGTGCCATGTGGCCCTATCAATAATTTCAAAGAAGTCTTTGAAAACGAACAAGTCATTCATCGCAATGTGCAGATTGATGTTTCACACCCCACTGCTGGCACGATGAAATTAGTCGCAAGCCCCATGCGTTTGTCAAAAACACCCACAGAGGTCAGAATGGCTCCACCACCCTTGGTCAACATACTGCAGAAGTCTTGCATGAACGACTAAAACTTGACGACAAGGCCATTGAACAGTTGCGCAATAAGGGAATCATCTGAACCTCATGAGCTATAGCACACCGTCAGCTGGACCCACCATGAAGCAAGTCCTCATTTTTGGAGGGTTCATGGTCACTATGTCCATGGGTATCCGCCATGGCTTTGGACTTTTTAACCTTCCGATCACCTCGGCAAATGGTTGGGTCGAGAAACATTTGCACTAACCATAGCACTCCAAAATCTGATCTGGGACGCAGTACAACCCATTACTGGCGCTTTAGCCGATCGTTATGGCGCATTCAAAATTATGGTCGCTGCGGAGTGTTGTACGCCCTTGGACTGGCGGGTATGGCAGTCTCCACCGACGTCATGAACTTCACCTTGGCTGGCGGATTGCTAATTGGTCTTGCACAAACCGCTACTACTTATAGCGTGGTATACGGCATCCTTGGTCGCAACGTGCCAGCCGATAAACGAGTCTGGGCAATGGGCATTGCAGCTGCTGCTGGATCGTTTGGTCAGTTTTTAATGATTCCTGCTGAGCAAGGATTATTGAGCGCATTTGGTGCTCAAGACGCACTTCTCATGCTGGCGCTCATGGCAAGCTTAATGATTCCCAACAGCTTTTTTGTTACGTGAGAAAAATTTCGCACACTCACATAACTTTGGGGATCAAACCATCAAGCAGGCATTAAAAGAAGCGATAAGTAATCCTAGCTTTCGCTTTCTGGTTTAGTATTTTTCTCTCATCAATTGGGTAGTTTTTGTGGCGCATTCCTTGGTGGTCATTTGTCCGACTTAACAGGATCCTATTTCATTGTTTGGAAAATTGCGATTGGCTTAGGTGTATTTGCTTTCCTAGTCAATCTTCCAGTCAAAGAACGAGCAATACAGAGAGCAGCCAATGCTTAGTAATAAAAAGATTGTTTGGAAAATTATTTTTTATGGTTTTATTTTGTTTGGCTTGTTATTGGTTTTCTCAGCTTACTTTGCGCCCGATATGATGGTAGCAGTCACAAATCAAGTTTGGGCCCTCTGTAGATGGTGAACAAAAAAGTGTCATTCTCTTTTGCTTAAAATTCGTTTCAAACCTCTTTGTTTTTAGTCAACTCTCGCCGTAGCACAATGGATAGTGCACATGCCTCCTAAGCGTGGGATACAGGTTCGATTCCTGTCGGCGGGACCAAACCTACAATAAATACTTATCCACAGATATTGTGGATAAATCCATAAAAGTTTCCGTAAGTCATAGATTTGTATAGGATGAGCTAGCTTGCTTAAATTCTATGCAGAGCCTTTATTCAAATATTGTGCACTTGCATATATAAAATGTTTCCAATGCTGATGCAATATTGTGTTAAGCAAATAAAATGACAAAGAGCAATTCTGACTAAGTTCCCTTACACTTGGGATCATGACCAGCCTCTCGACCAGTACGATTGCCGCCCTAGAGAAAATGCTGCAGAATTCTGCGCGCTCTGCTCCAGCGGACTTTATGCCAATCTATTTATCGCGGGGGATTGCTGGAGATCAAGCAATTGGTTATCTGAACCCAGAATTTACCTGCTACCTCCACGAATCCCTACTCAAGCAATCTATTCCTCTGATTGCCATGGGCAACGAGAGGCTCACTATTCAATCAGGTAAACCCAGAGAATTATCTTCCAGCCTTTATCAATTGGCAGAACGCATGCGAATGGGTGGATTCATTCCTGGGTGGCGTAATGAAGACTTCGCCTGGGTTGATCAAAATGGTCACAAATACTTTCGTCTAGAGCGTGCGGCTTTTCGCACATTTGGCTTTCGTAGCATGGCGACACACATTAATGGCTACACCAAAAATAATATGATTTGGTTAGGCAGGCGTAGTGAAACCAAGCCCACTGATCCTGGCAAGTTGGATAACCTGGCTGCTGGAGGCATCTCGGCTGATGAAACACCTTGGGTTTGTGCACGACGTGAACTCTGGGAAGAAGCTGGGGTACCCGAACAAATAGCCGACCAGATTGAACCAGTGGGACGGATTCACATGCGCCGCCCAATTGTTGGTCGAGGTTTTCATGACGAGCAACTTTTTATTTATGATTTGGAATTAGCTGATAACTTTGTCCCCACCAATCATGACGGTGAAGTGAGTGGTTTTATTGAAATTTCCGTTCTAGAGGCCGCAGCACGAATCTTGACCGATGAATTTACCTCTGATGCTGCTTTTGTAACGGCAGATTTCATATTGCGACGCAATAAATAGGCTTATAGCCAATCATTCTGCCTCGCTTGACTGCCGTCATGCCGTAAGACATCAATTCGTGGTTAAATCTGATTTAAGGATGAAACAGGGGTGCCCTCCAATGGGAAGTTTTAAATTAGAGGCGCTGAGAAAGACCCTATAACCCGATCCAGGTAATGCTGGCGTGGGGAGTTACATCAGACCGACACCCGATTTCGTCCATCTAAAACAGTTAGGTGATGGACATGAGCACAGGCAAAGCCTCAAGCAAAAACGTTAAACACGAGATTCCCAGTCTAAAAAGTTTGGAGCGAGACTTTGGGCAAAAATTTGCCTATCTAGCTTCAACTAAAACTTACCTTCAAGGATCACGTCCTGATATCAAGGCACCGATTCGAATGATTGAGCAACTACCTACCAGGGTAGGCGAAGAATTGCTGTCAAACCCACCAATTCCCGTCTATGACACCTCAGACCCTATAGTGATCTTGATGTAGTCATCAATCTTGAGAAAGGTTTACCAAGGTTACGTGACACTTGGATTGCGGAACGTAACGATACCGTGCAATTGGCTGGCCCTAGTTCTGATTACGGAGTTGCACGGTCCAAAGATGAGGCAACACAAGATTTACGCTTTGCCCACATTAGCGCCCCACGTGTCGCCAAAACTGGACAAAACGTTAGTCAGATGTATTACGCCCGCAAGGGAATCATTACACCTGAAATAGAATACGTTGCTCTACGTGAATCGATGGGCTTAGAGCAACTAAGAAAAGATCCCGCTTACAAGCGGCTTTTGAAACAATATCCCGGCAAAGGTTATGGTGCCAACCTTCCAGAGATCGTCACCGGTGAATTTGTTCGCTCTGAGATCGCTGCGGGCCGTGCAATTATTCCGGCCAATATTAATCACCCAGAGTTAGAACCCATGATCATTGGGCGTAACTTCCGCATGAAGATTAACGGCAACTTGGGTAATTCTGCTGTCACTTCCTCAATTAATGAAGAAGTAGAAAAGATGGTGTGGTCTATTCGCCGGGGTGCAGATACCATCATGGATCTCTCTACTGGCAAACACATCCATAAAACACGGGAATGGATTATTCGCAATTCGCCTGTACCTATTGGCACAGTTCCAATCTATCAAGCGTTAGATAAAACTGGCGGAATTGCTGAAGATCTCACATGAGAAATGTTCCGTGATACCTTGGTCGAACAAGCAGAGCAAGGTGTTGATTACTTCACGATTCATGCTGGTGTATTGCTACGCTACGTACCGCTGACAGCTGATCGCATTACCGGAATTGTTTCTCGCGGTGGCTCGATCATGGCTAAATGGTGTTTAGCGCATCATAAAGAAAACTTCCTTTACACCAAGTTTGATGAGATTTGCGAAATCATGAAAGCCTATGACGTGTCATTTAGTCTTGGTGATGGTTTACGCCCTGGCCGTATCGCCGATTCGAATGATGCTGCACAGTTCGGTGAACTCACTGCTAAGGCATGGAAACACGATGTGCAAGTCATGATTGAAGGTCCTGGTCACGTGCCAATGCAACGCATTAAAGAGAACAGACAGAAGAGCTCAAGCATTGCTTAGAAGCACCCTTCTATACACTAGGACCATTGATTACAGATATTGCCCCTGGCTACGATCACATCACCAGCAGTATTGGTGCTGCGCAAATTGGTTGGTATGGCACCGCCATGCTTTGTTATGTCACACCAAAAGAACATTTGGGCTTGCCTGGCAAAGAAGATGTCCGCGAAGGCATCATTACTTATAAGATCGCTGCCCATGGAGCAGCCTTAGCCAAAGGCTTACCAGGCCCGCACAAGTACGTGACAATGCCCTGTCTAAAGCCCGTTTTGAATTCCGCTGGGAAGATCAGTTCAATCTCGGCTTAGATCCTGAGCGTGCACGCGAATATCACGATGCAACACTGCTAGCTGAAAGCGCCAAGATTGCTCACTTCTGCTCAATGTGCGGTCCAAAGTTCTGCTCAATGAAGATTACACAAGAAGTGCGCGACTACGCTGCAACTTTAGATGCAGATGGAAATCCGAAATCTAAGGTCATTCCAATTGCTGAAGTTGCAGATGCATATCTAAAGGCATGGAAGAGATGTCTGCAGAGTTCCGTAAACGCGGTAGTGAGATTTATCAGTAATCATTTTAATGCGATGGCAACTCACTTGAACCTCTCTAAAAGCAAGTACGCTATTGCTGGAGGCAGCCTAATGGGTCGCTTACTAGCAGTTGCGCTAGCCAAGAGTGGCGCTCAAGTTGAACTATTTGATAAAGGTGATCCTGATGGCACCCATGCTGCAGCGCGTATTGCTGCAGCAATGTTGGCTCCTCTCGCAGAATCTGCTATCATTGAAGATTCTGTTGTGAGGATGGGTTTGTATAGCTTGCCTCGCTGGGAAGAGATCATCGCTTGTTTAGCAAGTCCTGTTTATTTTCAGAAAAATGGCACGCTAATTCTTTGGCATCGACAAGATACAAGTGAGGCTGAGCGATTTGCCGCACATTTAGAAAAGAACTGCCGCAGTAATCATGCTTTGAGTGTGCCGCAGCAGTTAAACAATGATGCTTTGCGCGAGATAGAGCCTGGTGTTGCAGATCGTTTTAATCAAGCCCTTTATTTACCTAATGAGGGACAGTTAGATAATCGACAATTATTGGGCGCCCTTGCTAAAGAGTTAGAGATCTTAAACGTCAACTGTCGCTGGCATACCGACATCAGCCCACAAGAATTACGTACAACATCGAAATACAAAGCAGTGATTGATTGCCGTGGTACGGGTGCTAAAGAGTTTTGGTCATCTAATGACACCTCTAATACATTACGAGGTGTGCGTGGTGAAGTTGTGCGCCTCTATGCTCCGGAAGTGAAACTTTGCCGCCCCACCCGCCTAATACATCCGCGTTACCCAATTTACATAGCACCAAAAGAAAATGATATTTATGTTATAGGTGCTACAGAAATTGAATCTGACGATCTTTCAGAAATGAGTGTGCGTTCTGCCATGGAGCTTCTTAGCGCGGTGTATACCGTGCATAGCGGCTTTGCTGAAGCACATATTTTAGAGATGGCAACTCAGTGCCGCCCTACCCTAAAAAATAATCTGCCTGAAATTCGCACTCAACGAAATAAAGGGTTGGCAGATTTGATTCTGGTCAATGGCTTATATCGCCATGGTTTTATGATTACACCAGCAGTATTAGATTGCACCTTACAACTTTTGGAGCATGGGGCAAGCAATACTGCCTTGGAATTAGGTTTGAGTGTCACACAAAAGCAATTCAGAAGTTGAGGCAATATGCGTGTAATCGTCAATCAAGTGGAATATGAGTTACCTAATCAAAGCATAATTAGCGATGCGCTTGCATTAATATAGATGCCAAACCGCCTTATACTGTTGCTGTAAGTCTCCATTTTGTTCCCAAGACAAACATGCTGAGTTTGTCTTGAATGAGAATGATCAGATTGAAATTATTGCTCCCGTTACCAGCGGTTGAGATAAAGATAAATAGAAATGAACGCACCTCTTCCTAACAAACTCAACAACGCAGATACGCTGGTGTTATATGGCGAGAGCTTTGCAAGTCGATTGCTGTTAGGGACGTCACGTTACCCATCACCTTAAGTCCTAGAGAATGCAGTACAGGTAGCCAACCCCGGGATGATTACGGTGAACCTGCGTCGTCAAGGCAGCTCTACTGTCGATGCCCACAGCGGTTTTTGGGATTTACTCAAAAAGATGGCAGTACCCGTTTTACCCAATACAGCTGGATGTCATAGCCCCCAAGAGGTCATCGCTACGGCACAAATGGCACGTGAAGTATTTGAATCAGAGACTGGATCAAGCTAGAGCTGATCGGTGATGACTACACCTTACAACCAGATGTCTTGCGCTTGGTTCAAACAGCTGAGATCTTGATCAAAGATGGCTTTAAAGTTTTACCCTATTGCACCGAGGATTTAATTTTGTGTCAACGGCTTGTGGATGTTGGCTGCCACAAGCGGTTATGCCGTGGGCGGCGCCTATAGGCACTGGTCAAGGTCCATTAAATCCCTATGCCATGAAATTATTGCGTGATCGCCTTCAAGTTCCACTCTTGGTAGATGCCGGCTTAGGGCTGCCACCACATGCTTGCACTGTCATGGAGTGGGGGTTTGATGGTGTATCTTAAATACTGCTGTAGCACTCGCAGAGGATCCAGTCATCATGGCTAAAGCATTTGCTATGGTGGTGGATGCTGGTCGTTCCGCTTATTTATCTGGCGCCATGAAGCCTCAAGAATCTGCTCAAGCAAGCACTCCTTTTTGGTACCAATCGTAGTGTTGCTCTAAGTTAAGCACACTGAGCACATGAGCCTAATACGTGACCTAGCCGATCAAATTGTTACTGCCCATCGCAACGAGGATTTATGCATCCCCATGCCGATATTTAGCCTGAACTCACCGCCGCCGCAAATAGACAATGAAACTGCGGTAGACCATTACGAATTAGCTGGTGCTTTAGCCAGTATCGAGATGGGCTTTATTGAATCGGATGCAAGAGTATTGGGCAAACCTTGGTCCCGAATGACTTTGCAAGATGGGGCTTTAATCCATTAAAGCGGCCGAGGCCGGCCCGAGCATTTTGATCTATTGCCCTGGACTCGGAATATGAATCCCAATGCGTTTGCTGAGTGCCCTAAGCGCTTAGGCTTGTATGGCGTGATGCCCGATGCTGATTGGGTCAAACGTATGGTCGAGGCAGAGATTCCAACCGTACAACTACGATTTAAATCTGAAGATAAAGCCAAAATCAGAAAACAAATTAAAGAATCCGTTGCGGCAGTAAAAGACAGCAAGATCTTACTCTTTATTAATGATTATTGGCGAGAAGCCATTGATGCAGGCGCTTATGGCGTGCATTTAGGTCAAGAGGATATGGAGCTTGCAGATCTTGATGAAATTCGGTCAGCAGGTCTAAGACTTGGACTCAGTACTCATGGCTATGCAGAACTTGCGTATGCCGATCGCTTTTGCCCAAGCTGCATTGCAATGGGCGCTGTTTTTCCAACGAACCTAAAGAAGATGCCAACTGCACCACAAGGTCTGGGGCGTCTGTATCAATATGCAAAGCTCATGAGTCACTATCCCTTGGTGGCAATTGGTGGCATTGACCAGGACAGCATACATGCAGTTTCAAAAAGTGGTGTTGGCTCAGTGGCTGTTGTAAGAACAATTACACAAGCCAAAGATCCGCATGCAGCCGTTAAACATCTGCAAGAATTAATGCAGGCTTAAGACGACTAGTGTTAGTCTTTTTCGTCAAGCAAGGCAGTTGGATAAAAGTCATGCATATGCCATAAAGGTCTCGGACCTGAACCAATGCTTAGAAAGCGACCAGCTTCCAACCCAGCTTCGACATAAGCAATTGCCTTTGCAACAGAATGAGCAAGATCATGACCATCTGCGAGATAGGTAGCTATTGCTGATGCCAAAGAATAGCCAGTGCCATGCGCGTTCACAGTGTTGACGCGATAGTGCTTAAATTCTTTTGACTGAACGATCTCAAGACCATCTTCAATACTGCGCCACATGAGGTAATCAGTAATTTGAGTATGCGTACTATCTAGGTGACCACCTTTAATCAACACTGCCTGCGGCCCCATCTCTAGTAATTCTTCTGCAACCAATTTAAAGTCATTTGGACCCGCAATGTCACGCCCAAGAAGCAAGGGTCTCATCTAAATTTGGCGTAATCAGCGATGCCATTTGAAATAATTCTGAAATCATGGCTTGGGCAGTATCGTCACCCCCCAAGCTCGCGCCCGAGGTAGCACGCAATACAGGGTCAAGAACGATACATTTTACACCGTGGCGGCGCAGGGATTTAGCAACTATTCGAACGATTTCTGGATTTGCGAGCATCCCAATTTTGACAATATCCACCCCGATATCGATCAAAACAGCGTCAATCTGGGCCTCAACAATATCCAAATCAACGTCCTGAATACGCGTCACACCCAAGGTACTTTGAGCAATTATCGCCATAATCACGGACATGCCGTAGCCACCCAAGGCTGTAACAACCTTGAGATCAGCTTGTAGCCCAGCCCCACCGCCACTATCTGACCCAGCAATAATCAGTACTTTGGGGATCTGCACAGAAGTGGGAAGAAGTGATTTCATCTTGCTATAATATCGGCTTATTCCTCGATAGCTCAGTCGGTAGAGCGCCGGACTGTTAATCCGTAGGTCCCTGGTTCGAGCCCAGGTCGAGGAGCCAAATAAGTAGAAGCCTTCAGAGTTAATAGCCCTGAAGGCTTTTTACTTTCCAGCACTCAGCTCGCCAATCAACCTATAAATCTGTTTGAGAAATAGCTTTGATACTGCCTTTTCGAACAGCCTCTAGTAATTGCTTATAGTCTTTTTCATTTTGTTTGGCATATTCCACAGCAAATCGACTAACAGCCTCATCAAATACGCCTGATTTACCAAGGTATCCAGAAATCATGGCCCCGCATTACCCGACTTCGCATGAGATCGGGCTAAGGCTTGCCCGCAATACTTAGCGTAGTTCTTGAGCCTTAGGGGCGTTACCTCATCAAATGTAAAAGATACCTTCATATCTCGCAATTGACGTACATAAAAGTCTCTACCTTTAGGCCCCCTTGCCCAACCCAAAAATATATCGGAAGAAAATTGAGTTAAGCGTTGTCCAAATACGACGCGCTGACCATGCTTCTCATAATTACTCTTGCCTGCATAGGGCTCGAGCACGGATGGGCGAGCCTCTTTAACTTGCAGTAACAGCGGCTCATCATTGCTCGTCATAAATAGAGCTACAAAGCAACGTGCTCCAACACTACCAATACCCTCCACTTTTACAGCGATATCCTCCAACTGGTAGCGATCCATTAAGATTTTGCGGTCGTCGCGCAAGAACTCCCGATAATCCGATATTACCTGCTTTGCTTGCGCCTCGAAATCTTCATTCTGATGGAATATCAAGGGGAGCTGATCAATTAATCTCTTTTTTCCATCGACCTCTGTTGTGATTTTAGGAAATAAGTATTCAGCCACCCTGCTTTCGGCACGCTTGATTAATTCCTCTCGATACAGTTTTGCCTTCTTGGTGGGCGCTTTCTGAGCAAATTTAGCTAAATCCAATTGCTTATACCAAAGCTCTAATGGACTTAACTTTGAGTACTTACGAAGATTCTCGCGATAAGAACGTACACATGCTTTAGCAACAAGGCGCGCAACTTCAGTATCAATTTGGTTATCTTGTCCAGCGACCACAAAGCTTGTTGCTAAACGCTTAACATCCCACTCCCAAGGGGCGGGTAAGGTTTCATCAAAATCATTAATATCAAAAACTAATTTTCTTTCTGGTGTTGCATAGGCGCCAAAATTTAATAAATGGCAATCTCCACAAGCCTGAACATATAGGTCGGTATTTAGCGTCCTTGATAAATCGTCCGCCATCAGCACAGCAGAACCCCTTAATAAATGGACTGACCAACATGCGTCCATAACGAATGGGAATTAGATCTAATAGCCGATCCTCATTTGATTTTTCTAAAATTAAATTCGAGCTAAAGCCCTTAAGGCGTGACTTAACTAGCTGATGCGCTTCTAATGGGTGGGTTTTTCGTAAACTCTTACCAATCGCCATGCTAAACGCACGAGTCAGGATTGCATCATTAGATTTTTTTGGTTGTTTCATCGTTCGATTTTTGCATTTAAACGAAAAAATGTCATATCAGCAGCATATTAATGCTAGATTCTGCCCGTTTCCCTGCATCTAAATACACTGCATTCAATTGAGGTAGTCAGCCAAAATCAGGGGGCTTTGCCTATCTATCTTTATAAATATTGCGCTGCACCACCACTTAACTCCTGCAGCCTGATCAGGTATAGTTTGGGAAGCAAGATCAAGCCCACTAAAAATTTACAAAACTTTTATTTTTATTGGGTCATTATTAATACATTAGGAGACCTCATAGCGGAGCCAATCAATTTCATCGTTGCAGCAGCAGTTTTGATTCCCGCCCGTTGGATACGCCCAAACAACCGCTCCTAGAATCACCTCTTTGTCAAAGCTTGATCCAAACAATGATAAGAAAATAACTAAAGAGGAAGCCCTTAAAGCTGGTATGCCTCAAGCTGTTTTTATAAAAATTGATAAAGATAAAAACGGGGAAATTAGTATCACCGAGCTAGATGTCTATAGATCACAAAACAATTCCATTGCGCCCTTAGATAGCGATAAAGACCAAAAAATTAGCAAAGCAGAGGCAATTAAAGCTGGCATGACCGAGCAAGAATTCACCATCTTAGATAAAGATAACAACGGCTACATTACCCAAGCTGAATGGGATTCTGGTTATTGGATCATCTGGTAAATCTTTCAAGCCTTTCTCAATTTTTTAGAATCCCCATATCTCAAGCAGAATGGGGATTTTATTTTAGGCAAAAGGCTCAAAATCTCATTTCTGCCCTAGATATATGCCGATTTAGCGATCAAAGCATCGAAAAGCAAATTAGCCTAAAGCACACTAAAATGGAGGCTATGACTAAAATTCCTGAACTTTTGGCGCCTGCCGGCAACCTCAACATGCTTCGCGCCGCTTTTGACTTCGGTGCGGATGCTATTTATGCCGGACAACCTCGTTATTCCCTACGGGTTCGCAATAATGACTTTGGCAAGATAGAAGTTCTCAAGCAAGGAATTGATATCGCCCATGATATGGGTAAAAAGTTTTATTTGGTTTCTAATTTATTGCCCCATGGTGCAAAAACACGCACCTATATCAAAGATATGTCATCAGTTGTTGCGCTCGGACCAGATGCTCTCATCATGTCCGACCCTGGTCTCATCATGATGGCGCGTGAAGCTTGGCCTGATATACCAATTCATTTATCGGTTCAAGCAAATACTGTTAACGGCGCTTCTGCAAAGTTTTGGCACTCGGTTGGCATTAGCCGCGTCATTTTATCTCGCGAACTTTCTTTTGATGAAATTGAAGAGGTTCGTCAAGATTGTCCAGAGATGGAGCTAGAAGTGTTTGTTCATGGCGCACTTTGTATTGCGTATTCGGGGCGATGCTTATTGTCAGGCTATATGTCTCACCGCGACTCCAACCAAGGTGCTTGTACTAATGCCTGTCGCTGGGATTACAAAGTAAAACCTGGACAACAAAATACTAGTGGTGATGTTGTTCTTCTTCAAGAAGCGCGCCGACCTGATGATCTCATGCCTATGGAAGAAGATGAGCATGGCACATACATCATGAACTCAAAAGATCTCAGAGCCATTGAGCATATTGAGCGCCTTACTAAGATGGGGGTCGACTCTTTTAAGATAGAGGGAAGAACCAAATCACCTTATTACGTATCACGAACTGTTCAAGCCTACCGATCTGCGATCAATGATGCCGTACAAGGGAAGCCTTTTAATACCACCCTGCTCGGGAATTTAGAGGGATTGGCGAATCGTGGTTATACCGATGGCTTTTATGAGCGTCATCACGATAAAGAGTACCAACTGTATATGCGCGGACACTCGCTTTCTGGTAGAAGTCTTTATGTTGGAGAAACATTGGACATTGATTCCGCTACCGGTCGTGTGAAGGTGGACGTCAAGAACCGATTCTCAGTTGGCGACAGGCTTGAAATTATTGAACCCCATGGTAATCAAGACTTAGTGCTTGAAAAAATGTGGAATATGAGTGATAAACTTATTGACGTAGCCCCAGGATCGGGTCACTTTGTCTGGCTAGAGCTGCCCCTCAAAAGCAAGCATGCGTTTATTGCACGATATACCCAAGATCCAGCAAAAGCAGAAGAAAGCGCCTGTTCTTCTTGCGGCGAATAAACATTCAAACCCATTACACGATCGACTTAATGACCAATAACCCAACACATCCGGAAGCTCTCAGTCTAAAGCAAAAGTTTAAAGAAGAGATGAAGAAAGCGTTTTCACTAACGCTCTACTTTGGTGTGTGATTCTGCTCCATTACATTCTTTGCGGCCACTGCGCTTGATGAGCGCCCCTTCCCTCTATCTTTATTTGGTTTTGCTTTGATTAAAGCGGGCATTTCAGCAAAATTCCTATTAATTACGCAGGCAGCCTATCCTATTAAAGTAAACAAAAAGCATGGGATAGTTCGCTCTCTATTTCTTGAGTCGCTAGTTTATATTTTGGTGGTGCTAGCTTTGAACTATCTGGAAGCTGATTTACATGGTCTTATTAATGGCAAAGAATTTATCGCCTCCATGGGCTCATTTGGTCAATCCGACCCATTGCGCGTCTTTGCCATGGGGATCCTATATTGGCTGATAGTGTGGCCTTATTTAATTTTCATAGGCGTCAATATTGCCCTAGGTAACACTGCCACACTTGCAATCCTATTTGGTTCCAAAAAATAATTGTTCTACGTGAAAATTTTTTGGCTTTGCTTGCTGGGACTTCTTAGTCATCAAGCATATGGCCAGGAAATTGAAGCTCGCGCTTATTCCAATGCACCCATCGGCTTTAATTTTTTAACTGGTGGAATCGCCAACGCAAATAGCGGCCTCATATCATTTAACCTCAGAATCACTGAGTTTTACCCGTATTATCGATGTCGCTGGGCAGTCTGGAAGGGTATCTGTTTTGTTACCTTATTCCGAGCTCTCAACCACTAAAAACTTGGGGCTACAAAATCTCAATGCTTCTGCTGAGGGTTTATCGGATCCTGTGATCAAGTTTTCTGCCAATCTATATGGCGCTCCTGCACTTTCTGAAGAGGAATTTAAACTCTACAAGCAGGATCTGATTATTGGAGCCGGTGTCGCAGCTTCAATTCCTTGGGGCAAATACAACAACGAACAAATAGTCAATGTAGGTGGCAATCGTTCATTAATCAAGCCCGGTATAGGGGCATCCCAAGCCATTGGCGCCTGGCGCTTAGAGTTTGCCGGAATGGCGACGATCGTATACCAAGAATACGAGCTTTATGGGCAACAACACCCTTTCGCAAAACCCAATCTATTCGACTGAAGGTCATGCCATTTACTACTTTCAAAATAGCGCCTGGATTTCTGCTGATGCCACCTATTACATGGGAGGACAAGCATTTACCGATAGTGTAGCAAATAATAGTACTGAGGAAAATTGGCGATTTGTCAGCACCTTGTCTTATCCAGTTAATAAACAAAATGCTATTCGCTTAACTGGCAGCAAGGGAGTCTACTCTCGCACCAATAATAGCTATGATGCTATAACTCTTTCCTGGCAGTATCGACGATGGGGTGGCGGACTCTAGGTAGATAGGCTATTCCGTAGATACGATGGACTTAAAGCCGTTTTACTAATTCATTTGTACAGCGCAAGAACAATCAAAAAGACACGAGACATACATGAGCAATAAACCAAAAAAAGACCCCACAGAAAGCGGTTTGCGAAAAGGCTTGACTAGCTATGGTGATAAAGGATTCTCTTTATTTTTGCGCAAAGCATTTATTATAGGTGCCGGATATACCAATAGCGCTCTTGATCGCCCTGTCATAGGCATTATTAATACTGGTAGTGCATACAACCCCTGTCATGGCAATATGCCGCAATTGCTTGAAGCAGTAAAACGTGGCGTGATGCTCGCGGGTGGCTTGCCAATGGAATTTCCCACCATTTCAATACATGAGAGTTTTGCCGCACCAACCAGCATGTACTTGCGCAACCTAATGTCGATGGACACAGAAGAGATGTTGCGCGCACAACCGATGGATGCAGTGGTCATGATTGGTGGTTGCGATAAAACAGTGCCAGCACAAATGATGGGCGCCGCTTCAGCAGGCTTACCAGCCATACAGCTAATTACCGGCTCGATGTTGACCGAATCTCATCGTAATGAGCGTGTTGGTGCGTGCACTGACTGCCGTCGTTACTGGGGCAAATTTCGTGCGGGCGAGATTGATGAAATTGAAAAAGACGAGGTTAACGATCAACTAGTAGCCAGTGTTGGCACTTGTTCAGTAATGGGTACAGCTAGCACTATGGCCTGCATCTCTGAAGCGCTTGGCATGTGACAGTGCCTGGTGGGGCTACACCTCCAGCAGTTAACGGCAGATCGCATACAGTATTGCAGAAGAAACTGATACTTGTGCAGTCAAGATGGCTAAAGAAGGTTTAACAATTAATAAGGCGTTAACAGCCGATGCCTTTGAGAACGCTATGCGAGTTTTGCTCGCGATTGATGGCTCGACCCATTGTGCATTTAGCGGCTATTGCTGGTCGTATGGGCTTAGAGATTGACTTAAACGCCCTCGATAAAATGGGTGATGAGACACCCGTATTGGTAGATTTAAAGCCATCTGGAGATCACTACATGGAAAACTTTCATGATGCAGGTGGTATGACCACTCTGTTGCACGAACTAAAGCCCTTATTAAAGCTCAATGCAATGACTGTCAGCGGCAAGAACGCTTGGCGAAGAAATTGAGGCTGCTCCACCGAGTTTTCAGCAAGATGTGGTGCGCCCATTTGATAGGCCAATTTATCCACGCGACAGTATTGCAGTTTTACATGGCAATCTAGCTCCCGGTGGCGCCATTATTAAGCAATCAGCTACCAATGAAAAACTGATGGAACATGAAGGTCGTGCCGTTGTTTTTGAAGATGCGGCTGATTTAGCCAATCGTATTGATAGCCCAGATTTGGATGTCACCGCCGAAGATATTTTGGTTCTCAAGAATATAGGGCCTAAAGGTGCCCCAGGTATGCCAGAAGCTGGCTATATCCCAATTCCTATGAAACTAGCCCGGCGCCGGAGTCAAAGATATCGTGCGCATCTCGGATGGACGCATGAGTGGTACCGCCTTTGGGACGATTGTGTTGCACGTTACTCCAGAGTCCGCTATTGGGGGGCCATTGGCGCAAGTACGTAATGGTGATCGTATTCGTTTGAGCGTAAAGAATCGTGAAATTAGTTTATTAATTTCCGATGAAGAACTGGTTCAACGCATGAAAGACAATCCAATTACTTCACCTACGGCTGAGCGCGGCTATAAGAAGCTTTTCTTGGATACCGTTACACAAGCAAGATCAAGGTGTAGACTTTGATTTCCTAAGGGCCGCGAAAATGGTTGGTAAAACACCGCGTTCTTAGAATATCTTCGCTCAAAGATTTCTGAGCTCTCGACGCAATATTTTCCCGACATTGGATTTAGGCAAGTCGTCTACAAAAATCACTTTTCTTGGGCGCTTATAGCTAGTGAGATGCTCCTTGGAATGCTGAAGGACTGCAGCTTCGGTAATGTGGTGATTTGATCTCACAACATAGACCTTAACTATTTCATCCAATTTGCGATGAGGCGCACCAATGACAGCGCATTCTTGTATTCCTGGCATTTGCACTAAAACATCTTCTACATCATTTGGAAATACCTTAAATCCTGCCACTACGATCATATCTTTTTTACGATCCACAATTTGAATAAAGCCTTCAGACGTAATTAACCCAATATCACCAGATTTGAAGTAGCCATCAGCCGTCATGCAATGACTGGTTTCCTCAGGTTTATTCCAGTACCCCGCCATCACTTGTGGGCCTTTAATACAAATCTCTCCTGCCATGCCATTAGGCAACTCTACTTCGTCATCATCCAAAATCACGACATCTGTTCCAGGAACGGGCGAACCAATATGGCCTGTAAAGCGCCTCTCCAAAGGACTGTTGACACAAACTACCGGTGAAGTTTCTGAGAGGCCATAACCTTGAGCAATCGGCACTCCTGTAAGCGCCTGCCAATGGTCTGCGGTTTTTTATGAACAGCCACCCCCCACCAATGGTGACTAATAAATTAGGGAGTCTCACTTGCTTAAATTTTGGGTGATGAATTAAAGCGTGAAACAAGGTGTTCACCCCAGGAAAAATATTGATTTTTGGATGCTTCATCAGCATTTTGATAAAATCAGCGATGTCTCTTGGATTAGCGACCAAGATTAATAATCCGCCTTTAGCAATTCCAAGGAATGCGCATGCGGTCAGAGCAAATATATGCGTTAGAGGCAAGGCGCATAAAAAAACTAGTTGTTCATTAGGCTGTCGTTTTAAGCCAGGATTAAGCCAAGCTTCTATTTGAGCAATATTCGAAAGAATATTACGATGCAACAAGACTGCACCTTTTGAAATGCCAGTAGTTCCTCCTGTGTACTGCAAAAAAGCGATGTCATCGAGACCAATTTCGGGCCGTTGAAAAACAGATCCTCTACCAATCTGAAGCGCCTCTTTAAAAGCAATATGCTGGAAACTCCATGGTGCAATCATTTTCTTAATATTGTGCGCTACCCAATTGACGATTAAACCCTTTACACTAAGAAGTTCACCTGGGCTACTGACAATCACCTGCTTCATATTTGGCAAGCTAGGTATCTGCTGGTAGATCGCCGCAAAATTTTCCATCACAACCAAGACTGAAGCGGCGCTATCACGCAATTGATCCTCTAATTCACGCGCAGTATAAAGAGGGTTGATATTGACCACAACATAACCAGCGCGCAACACCCAGATCATAGCTACAACATACTCAATCACATTTGGATACATCAATGCAATGCGTGCACCCTTCTCCAAATACAAGGTCTGAAGATAACTAGCAAAGTCTTGAGAGAGTCTTCAAGATCACGATATGAGAAAAACTTCCCCATGGACTCTACAGCTTTGCGATTGCCAAAACGACTAAAACATTCCTCTAGAAACTGAGACAAAGAAGAATTGGGCAAAACGCCAATATCATGAGCTACACCGTCAGGATAGTTTTTCAACCAAGGTTTAGTTGGATTAACCATAAGATAGCCTCGGTCTCGCTTTCTTATCATTTATAACTAGATTTATAAATCTAAAAGCTAATTCTAAACACTGCATAGGATTAAATCTAAAGTGATGCTCCCTTTGGCTCTTTAGCCATTTAGCCTTGTTTTTGGACAATGAATTAATTGGATATATTTATCTAGCCTACTATCCCTGGGGGTAAGCAGTATTTAATAGTGGAGATTTTCCGTTTTGGCGCCAATAAAGCATAATTTAAGCCACCAAAACCTCAAGACAGAGATTTCGGATATTCATATATTGAGGGGCATATGCTTACCAAATACTCGATTACATTTCTTTCAGCCTTCCTTTTACTCTTCGCTGGAAATGTTTTTGCCCAATCTTCAGATCCGGCAATTGGTGTTTGGAAAACGATTGATGACAAAACAAACGAAGCCGCTTCATTAATCAAAATTGAACAAGTGAATGGTGCGCTTGAGGGAACGATTGTTAAAACATTTCAAAAACCAAATGAAAAGCCACTGGTGTACTGCAACCTATGCAAAGATGAGCGTAAAGATAAGCCCCCATCATTGGAATGAAAATTATGACCGAACTCAAGCGTGATAAGCTAGGCACTTGGTCAGACGGTAAAATTCTAGATCCAGAAGAAGGTGAAGTTTATCGAGTCAAAATCGTTACTGAAGATGGCAAAAAAATGGATGTTCGTGGCTATATCGACGTTCCATTGCTTGGTAGGACTCAGGTTTGGCACAAAGTCGAACAATAGCTTAGGTTCGAAGAATTTCAGTAATCTTTTGTAGGAACAGCTCCTGTCCATGATGGACCTTGGATTGCCAATCAGCTCCTGAGCTCTCATTGGCATCGTCGGTAATGTATTTAAATGAGTGCCAAGGAATTTGATACTCATGAGCAACTGCCGCAATGGCAAATAATTCCATGTCAACCACATCCACTCCTTAACTCTGAAGCCAGGGATCTTGGGCTGTTACAAAACTATCGCCAGAACCACATATGAATTTTCCACTGGACAGATGCTCCGTTGGACGAATGCAGAATAGTGTACTACCTCGAGGCGCCAATGGTTCCGCATCCATATCGCGCTGAATGACTCTGCCAATCTCTAAGAGGCCATCTACTTCTGGGTTTATTTTTCCAGCAGCACCAAAGTTCAGTATTAGCCTTGGGCTGAATTGATGAATCGCTTTTAAGGATGTTACTGCTGCATTGATTTTGCCAATCCCCGAATACACTATCTCTGCCCCACTAGGCACAGTCTCTCGCTTGAGCTCGGACTCTAATGCGGTAATAATGAGTAGTTCAGTTTTCATAATGGTTGGCCATGAATTTATTAGATTATCTACCCGGAGCTCCGGATTTTCCAAAACCAGGCATTCTCTTTAGGGATATCTCTCCTTTATTAGCCAATCCAGCAGCCTTTAAAGAGGCAATTCACCAGCTTGATGAATTAGCCCAGCAGTTTGATTACACCCATATTGTGGGTATTGAGTCACGTGGCTTTATCTTTGGCTCCGCTCTAGCTCATCATTCACATAAAGGATTGGCCCTAGCCAGAAAGCCCAATAAACTTCCTTTAGCCAGTCGCCGCGAGGCCTACGGACTGGAATACGGTAGCAATGCTTTGGAAATTCAAGAATCTACCCTACCTAAAGCCGCTAGAGTTTTACTCCTAGATGATGTTTTAGCAACCGGCGGGACCTTAATTGCTGCTGATAAGTTGCTACGCAGTGCAGGCTTTGAAGTGTGTGGCGCCATCACTCTGTTGGAAATTACCTTTCTAAATGGCAATCAACTACTCAGTAAAAACAATCTTAGCCATCAATCTGTATTGAAAAGCTAGATGCTGAATTTCTATACCAACTTTTTAGCCGTCTTCAAAATCTTCATGGCGCCCCAACCTACCGCCAGTGCTTTACTAGCAAGTTTTGGCTTGTAATGCGCTAGCGCTGCAAATGCGCTACTCCAAAGGATGGGGTTATTTTTAAGAAAATGTATTGCATCTATTCCCTTATCTGCCCAAGATAGTGGTTTTTCCCATGCTTCAAAGTGTTCTGCAAATTCCTGCCTCTCTTTGCGCGACTGGGTCTGCAGCTCGTGACGATGGGCTTCTAGGGCTTTTAACTTGACGCTCATTTAGAAAGTGCCTCGCGATCTTTGCTTAACTCTGCTATTGAAGCTTCAAATAATTTAGGCATATTGCGAAGAGATTGGGCAATGAGAAAGGCAAAAATCAAACCGATAGATAAAAATGCTGCGGTTAATAAACCTAGAGCAAGCATTCGATCAGCCTCCCAGCTATAGATCACAATTAGAAGGGCCAGCATGACTAAACCAAAAAATAAAAAGAATAAGGCGCTAACGATCATCACCAGCAGACTGATAAATTTGGCTCTAGCAATTTGCACATCAATCGATAGTAATTCCAAACGCGTTTGTGCAATCGACGCTCCCGTTGAAGCAAGGCCTTTAATAGAGGAAAGTAAATTTTCTTGTGACATGATGACTTAGCGACGCCCAATAAATAGGCCAATGAGCAATCCTAAGCCTGCAGCTACGCCAACCGCCTCCCAGGGATTACGATGAACAAAATCATCTGCGCCTTCTGCAGCTACCTTTGCTTTATCTAATACCTTACCCTCGACGCTTGAGAGACTTTCTTTGGCGCCAGCCAATGACTCAAGAGCCTTGTTGCGAATAGAACTAATTGCATCACCAGGATGATCTTCCGTAGCCTTAATTAAAGCCTCGGCATCCGCCATCAAAGACTTGAATTCTCCAATGAGTTGTTCTGCGCCGGCTGGCTTGTCTAGATGCATTTCCGAATGATCCAATTTCTTAGTGGTCATAAAGATTAACTCCTAATTGATAAAGCGCTTATTAATGTGTATGCCTATTCTAAGCACTTCTAACATGAGTGCGCCCAGCAATAAGAAGGTAATGCCAGCATTACCTTCTTTAAAACGCCTAAGGTATCGCTTTAATCCTGGACGTCTCCTCAACAAGACATGGTAGGCCTCGCTGCCAAAAGCTACATCTTCACCAAAATGATATTCATCCACACGATCTGAATAACAATTATTTTCAAGCGCATCATGTATAGCCCATTTGATCCGTCCACCCTCACCCCTAGAGCCATAGCCATGAACCACAATGACTGCCTTGATACCTAATTCCAGGGACTTACGTAAATAATCAGTAAGACGTTCTAAGGCCTCCTCCACATAAGGCCCATCTTGCTTAATATTGAACTCGACTGTATCAGTACCTAAAATAGGTAAATTTTCAGAACCGCAATGCGGGCACTGATTAAACAGTAGCCGCGGATTTCCACAATCAGGACACTCAGCTTGTTGTGTCACTTGATTTCAATAGCCAGAAGTTTATGAACAATATTTTCCCTCTAAACTGCCTGCGTCAAGGGTTTTATCGTCCACCATTAAATTCAATGTCTTTTGAGCAAGATCACGGTTTTCTGGAGTCTTCAGGCTTGCATTAATCAATGTGGAGACATCCTTACGAATAGATGTATTCCCATAACGTAAGCTCTTCAAAGTGGATACAGCTTCAGCTGACAACTTACATTGCTGATTGATCAATTCAGAAGAATCTGACACTTGAGTATTTGCATACGCAAACGCAGCAACAGATATTGATACAGCTGCTAATAGAGTCTTTTTCATCTTAGCTCCTTATTTTGTGACCACATGTTGGACAACAACCCACCTCCTTAGCCCTCGTCTTTCTGAGGGCTGCATATACGCTGGATTCTGAAATCTCCATCTTTCTTGCAGCTTGAGCTGCGGTCATACCCTTCCCCACCCATTCCAAGGCTTGATGTGTTTTTGGTATCTGTCTCTTCATTTCATCTCCCAGTCTCATTACTATACATCAGAAGTTGTGAAGTTTAGTTACATGGGTATTTATACCTAGTTAATTGAATATTTGGCTTATGCGTGAATGGGAATTCAGGGAGGGGTCACAAAGAACCGGAATGGGCTTTTTGATGTTATAAATACTGAATAAATAAAGAATTGAGCGCGAAAAAGAACTTCGCTGAGCTCTCTACAAATTGAAGGAGATACATGTCTTTACATTTCACAGCCAAAAAAGGTTTGATAAGCCTTTTTGCCGCCCTAATTACTTCAGCGTCAATTTCCGCGAATGCACAAACCACTGCTACGTGGCTCACCAAGCCAATCAAGATCATTGTTGGCTATTCTGCTGGAGACGCCACTGATGTATTAACACGGCTTATTTCTGTGAACATAAGTAGCACATTGGGTCAATCTATTGTTGTTGAAAATCGCCCTGGTGCTAACAGCAACGTGGAAGCAGAGATCGTAGCCCGCTCGCCCGCTGATGGCTATACCCTGTATGCATTTTTTATTGCTAACACTATTAACGCGAGTCTTTATCCCAAGCTTAGTTATGACCCCATCAAAGATTTTGAACCTATAGGCATGATTGCAAAAATTCCGAATATTTTGGTTGTTAATCCAAGTATTCCCATGAAGACGGTTGCTGAATATGTACGTTATGCCAAAGATTCAAAGGACGGCGTAACCTTTGCCTCCTCAGGTAGCGGCTCATCCATCCACCTCTCTGGTGAAATGTTTAAGATGCAATCCAAAGTTTAAATGCTGCATATCCCTTGCAAGGGGAGCACCCCAGCAGTAACTGACTTACTGGTGGACAAGTAGAGTCAATATTTGATAATGCACCCTCAGCGCTGCCACATATCCAGAGCGGAAAACTTCGCCCTATCGCTATTACGGGCGCTCAACGTTCACCTTATCTTCCAGATATCCCCACTATTGCAGAATCAGGCTATCCTGGTTTTGACGTACAGTCATGGTTCGCACTCGTTGCTCCAGCCGGGGGACCCCAAAACTGATCATCAAACAACTAAATACTGCTTTGAATAAGGCTCTGAACTCCCCTGAAGTTCGCCAACGCCTTCAAGAGCTGGCTGCCACCCCTGAGCCAGGAACCCCAGAAAAGATGGCTGCATTTGAGGCTGCCGAAGTAAAACGTTGGCGTGAGGTGGTTAAAGAATCAGGCGCTAAGGCTGAATAGTTTCATTTCTCGCTTCAAATAATCAGCTTAACTAAAAGTTAACTTATATGTTTCCTATTGATTTTTTCTGGAGGGCTGTTCAGCGCTGGCCTGATCGCATTGCGATTGGATACACCAAGCGACCCCATTCACTACGCCACTCTAGCAAATCGAGTTAGAGTGCTTGCCACTGGTCTGGCAGCGCTTGACCCCAATCTTCAGAGTCGAGTGGCTATTTGTGCAGGCAATAGCGCTGATCACATTACTGCATTGTTAGCCATCTTAGCTTGTGGCAAGGTGTGGATTCCCCTCAATCCCAAGAGTACTCATCCTGAAATTCAGCGAATTATCAATGTTACCGAACCCACAATTGTGATTTTGGACAAAGCGAATCAGGAATTACTCAAAGGCGCTCCAGGTGCTTGGATTTATACGGGGGCTGATTCTGATGCGGCAGCGCGCAGTATGGATGACATCATCCACTTATATGAAGATACCACCAACCCACATTTGAATTGCCTTTAGATGCCATTCAAGCGATTAAATTTACTGGAGGCACCACAGACCCAAAGGCGTCATGCAACCCTATCGTGCATGAATGGCCAATATCAGTAACCAGATACATGTTTTGGGGTTTGATGAGCATGAGCGGTATGTTGTCGCGGCACCTATCATGGGACATCTACTTATATCGTTCCCATATTGGCTCAGGGTGGATGTCATGTCATTCTAGATGACGCTGGTGCGGAAGTAGTCGGAAATGCCTTTCGCGAACGCCGTGGCACCGTCTGTTTTATGCCGCCCACCTTGGTGTACATGCTCATGGCATTACCTAATGCATCAAGAGAAGATTTTCCAAAATTACGCAGACTGATTTATAGTGGTGCTCCAATGCCTCCAGAGCAGGTCCGCAAGGTACGTGATTTCTTTGGGCCGGTCTTAGGCACTACCTACGGCCAAACTGAAGCCCCACAAATTTTGACAGCAATGCAACCTGAAGACTTTGATGATCCAAACAACTGGGCGTCAGTTGGCAGGCCTACTTGGTTTAGCGATGTAGCGATCATGTCGCCTGAGGGCAAAATTCTACCTAGCGGTGAAATCGGCGAAGTCGTTGCTCGCGGTGATTTACTGATGAATGGGTATTGGCGCTTACCAGAAAAGACGACTGAAACCATCATTGATGGCTGGCTACATACTGGCGATCGCGGCTTAATTGATGCGCGAGGGTTTCTGTATCTCAAGAACCGTCTAAAGGATATTGTCATTACTGGTGGCTTCAATGTATATCCGGTGGATGTTGAAAATGCACTCAGTCAGCATCCTGCAGTTCATGAATGTCTTGTGTTTGAATTACCAGATGAGAAATGGGGTGAAACTGTGCAGGCTGCAGTGCAACTGCATCCAGGACAGAATATAGAGGAAGCAGAACTCATTGCGTTTGTTCGCAATCTTTTAGGACCAGTACAAACTCCTAAACATATTCATTTCTATAAAAGCTTGCCCCGCTCTAATGTCGGCAAACTACTAAAGAGCGCAGTTATTGAACAACTGCATAAATCCATTTAGATTTAATTTGGAACTGTAAAAAAATGACTGCTAAAAAACACCTGTTACTAGTCTGCATTACCGTGATGCCGATCTCGTAGAGGATTTAATGGGTAAAAAAACATTTACTGAAGTCATGTTGATGCAAATCCTGGGTCGCGAACCTAGGCCTGTAAATATACGCATCACTGATGTGGTGCCAATCGTATTGATGGAGCATGGCCTGACACCTAGTGCAATTGCTACTCGCCTCATCTATATGAGTGCACCCGAGAATCTACAGGGTGCGGTCTCTGCAGGCTTACTTGCTGTTGGAAGTTCCTTTATCGGGACCATGGAAAACTGCTCCGCCCTGCTTGATCGCATCATTGCCGCCAAAGATCAATCTGCAGAAGCACTTCTGATCGCTCGGCATTACAAAGATATTAAAGGCGCTGTTCCCGGTTTTGGTCATCATCTTCACAAACCCGTTGATCCACGAGCCTATAAGCTACTAGATATGGGACGCTCAGAAAAAGATCTGAAAGGTGACCATATTCGTGCACTAGAAACTTTGTCTAAGGCGGTTGATGAGGTTGCTGGTCGCGCCCCATCACTATTAATGCTACTGGAGCAGTTGCAGCACTTCTCGGTGAGATTAGCATTCCCACTGCTGTCATGCGAGGCTTTGCAGTTATTTCTCGCTCAGCTGGCTTAGTAGCGCATATACAATAGTTGAAGAACAACAAAGTCCTTCAGGTCGCTTCATTTGGGATACTGTTGAGCATGCTATTTGTCGCGATGGCGCCAACAAGATTGGCTAATGATGAGCCTACAGGGAGTTTCATTGTCTAGAGAATGTACTTTAGTGACTGACGCGAGCAGAGGAATTGGTCGCGCAATTACAGAACGGCTTATTGCTGATGGCATGCACGTCATTAATATAGATAAAGAATCCCCAGCAAAGATCGCTGCACATGAAAGCTTTTATCAAGTAGGTATTTCTGATGAGAAGGCTTTGCGAACAGCGCTAGCAAAGATTAATCATTCGCACACCATCACCCGCTTAGTCAATAATGCAGGCATCGTCCGCCCCGCCAATATTGAGAACACAAGCTTAGAGGATTTACATGCAGCAATGAATGTGAATATTGCTGCTGCTATTATTTGTGCCCAAGCCGTACTCCCGGCAATGAAAGCCGCCCATTTTGATCGCATCGTTAATATTTCTAGTCGTGCTGCTTTGGGCAAAGAAGAGCGCATTGTCCTATGCGACCACCAAAGCTGGATTACTAGGACTCACTCGCACTCTAGCTCTAGAGCTCGCAGCAAATGGAATAACCGTGAACGCAATTGGCCCAGGACCGATTGCAACCGAACTTTTTCAAAAAAGCGCAAACCCGCCAGATGCTCCAGCAACTCAACGTATCCTTGATAGTGTGTCACTCGGTCGAATTGGACAGCCAGAGGAAGTGGCTCACCTCGTTGCCTCTCTACTTGATCAGCGCACAGGCTTTACTACAGGACAAGTAGTCTATGTTTGTGGTGGGATGACGGTTGGATTGAATCAATAAATGAGCGTCAAATCCCACCCCCTGGATTACCCGCCGATCTTACTGATCGTGTCATCTTTGTTTCTGGAGGCGGCTCTGCTGGTCCAGGATGGAGTATTGGCAGAGCATCTTGCGTCACCTTTGCCCGTTTAGGCGAAAAAATTTGCGTAGTTGATCGCGATTCATCATCCGCAGAAGAAACCACTCGCATCATCTTGAATGAAGGTGGTATAGCCCAGACTTTCGTCGGCGATGTCGCAGAAGAAGCGAACGTACAAAGACTATTTAGGGAGGCAAGGGAACGATTTGGGCCAATTGATGTTCTGCATCACAATGTTGATGTTGGTAAAGTTGGTGGACCCATGGAAACTAGTGCGGATGATTTTGAACGTATTCATAAAATCAATGTTCGCAGCCTCCTATTAACCGCCCAAGAAGTCCTTCCAGAAATGGTAGCACGCAAGACAGGTAATATCATCGCCATCTCTTTGGTCGCTGGGGGATGCGTTATCTAGGCTATCCCCACCTCGCCTATAGCGTCACTAAAGCAGTCAATACTCAATTTACACGAATGATTGCCCAGGAGCAATATGCAGGCACAGGCATTCGAGCCAATACGGTAGTCTCAGGGTTAATAGACACCCCCAGAATTGCCAATACTGTAGCCAAAATGTTTTCTGAAAATAGCCTGGATGATGCACGTGCAGCTCGTGATCGCCAAGTGCCCATGGGCCACTCTGGAAGCGCATGGAATATAGCTCATGCTTGCGCATTTCTGGTATCTAATGCCGCTTCCTATATTACCGGTACCGAGCTGGTGGTAGACGGTGGCTTGACAGGAAAATACGCATAATCCATAGAATTCAAGCTCTACCTCAAGGGATAGTATGATTCGACGATTCTAGAGAGTTATTTATGTTTCGAATCATCTATCGCATTGCTTTACTGCTTACTGTCAGCGCTGGCCTACTTGCCTGCAATCAGAATGATAAAAAAATTAGTGGCTGGGAGATTAACGATGTCCATCACCCCCACCTCAAACGGTGGAAAAACATTTCAAGGCCCTCCAATCAATACGATGGATGCCGACAACACCTACGAAATGTTTAGCCTAAAAGCAAATTAATCTGCTCAAGGTACTAAGACTTATGAACTTCTCGCACAACTGACCTACTTTTCGCAATGGCGTTTTTACGAATCTGCCACACTAGAAGGAACACCTTCCACTAACTTTAAGGTGGTTGATAGAGAAGTCGGGGCTTGTGGCGATCGGCGGGGGTTGCATATTCAGAGAATTGCTCTCCATTCAATTGACTGAGGCCTTCCCTAAAAGATCGTGCTAAGAAGGGGCTTCATTATCACCGTCTCTTCCAAGACTGGTGTCAAGACCGATCTTTTTGTGCCGCCTCAATATATTCAAGGATATATGCAGGCTATCGTAGGATCACGCTAGCATCCCACTATATTAACAATATAGGGGCTATACAGCCCCTATATTTTTTTGTAATCCTATTGCAGGAAGTCGATTTAAGCTGTGCTAAAGCGGAGTCATTTAAGCCTTAGAGACACAGTTAAGAATTTTTAGCTATCGCCTCAAATGCATGACGCTCAGCGATAAATGCATCTATAACCATAGGATCGAAAGCTGAGCCGCTTTTGTTGACAACTTCCTGATAGAACATCCTCTATAGGCCACCCCTTTTTGTAAGGTCGATCGCTGACGAGCGCATCAAAAACATCGGCTACTGACATAATTCGGGCCTCAATAGGAATATCCTGGCCAGAGATCTTTCTTGGGTAGCCCTTGCCGTCCCACCTCTCATGATGTGAACCCGCTACCTTAATCGCCATAGAAATCAGCGCACCATTAATTTCATCCGGCTGGGATGCGGTCAAGATGGATTCGCCAATCATCGGATGACTATTCATTAAAGTCCTCTCTTCATCGGTAAAGCGTCCTTGCTTATTTAGAATATGGTCTGGGATACCTACTTTTCCCAAATCATGCAAAGGCGCAACTTTAACCAAAGTTTTAATATAGTGGTCAGTCAGTACATCCGGATAGCAACCCATATGCTGTAGACATTTAGCCAATATTTCGACGTATTTCTGGGTGCGCAAAATATGATCGCCGGTATCGTTATCTTTAGCCTTAGCCAAAGCATTTAAGGTGGTTAGCAATTGCTCTTTTTGAGCCGCTATAGTGTGATGAGCAGACTCTATTTCATGAATATAGTTTTTCATGGGTCGAATGACTATCCACCTCACCAGCGGGATAATAATCAGAATGAGCAATGCGACGTCTAGTATGACGACGGCTATAGTTGATAAGCGCCCAAAAGATGGTAATACAAACATAATTAAGGCTTCGCCAACACAGATGCTGGCTATCAAGACAAAATTAAGCCTTTTAATTGGGCTGTATTTCATTGAACTCCATCACCCCTAATAAGTAGTGCCTATGAAGGTATATCAATCATGGCTAACTTTTCTAATAGACACAGTCTCTCATTCTATGAGGGATGCAAAGCTTTACTCAGCACTGAGGACTCATTGTCGCAGTGCTTTTATGACTCGTTCAGATATATAGGCTTAATTTTGCGATCTTTTTCTGGTGCCGCGCAATCCTAGGACGGAGATCCTTGTATCTAGAATCTTGTCGATACTCTCACGTTGCCACTGAACTTCAGCACGCAAAGCATCCCTCTCAAAGTTGTCCCGGAACGACATTAAGATATTGACGACTTTACCCGCTCTAAAAACTGGGAAAAAGTTACATGTTGCACTAATAGTTTGCCCGTCCTTTTTAACCAGGCTCTCCTCGTCCCGACTAATCGGCGTATTGGATGCTGCAATCTTATCTACGAAGTTAGTTAACAAATACGGACTACCGTCGTACCTCTTTGAAGGAAAAATTGAATCCAATCTTTTGCCCAGCAACTCTTCCTTCTCATAGCCCAAAAGGTTGGCACCAAATTCATTGATATAGATGAAACTATGTTCTGGATTAATTTCAAATAGACCCTCCATTGCCTGATCAAGCAATGTTTCAAGGTGATGCTGAGGCCCTCTTTTGCTAATGAGTTCTTGGGCTATTTGTGCAAAACCGATCAAGTCAGATTCTTCATCCGATGATAATCTTCTTGCCTTGGTATCGATGATACACATCGTGCCAATCCGATAACCATCAGGACTTGTTAAGGGTACACCAGCATAAAAACGAATATTTGGCGGACCTAATACCAGTGGATTACTTTTAAAGAGAGAGTCTTCAATAGCATTGTTAACGACAAAAATTCCTTCGTGCAAGATGGCATGACTGCAAAAGGAAGCATCTCTTGGGGTTTCACTAACATCCAAACCCTGCTTGGACATAAACTATTGACGCTTTCTATCAACCAGGCTGATGAGCACGATTGGCACATTAAATTTTTCTTTGACTATTTTTGTGATGAAGTCCAACTGCTCATCGGGAGTGGTATCTAAAATTTCCATTGCCTCTAGAGCGGAAAGCCTACGCTCTTCGTTTTGAAGAATTTCTGATCTATACATGGAAATATCCTTTTATGCCAAACATCATGTAACTAACCTTCTCAAATAATCTTAATCAAAAAGATGAATTCAAAAGCTATCTTGCTTAATTCGCAGACTAAAGCAAATTATCTATTTTTAAGACCTATAAAGCATTCTCGCACCATTTTGACAAAAGAAAAGCCCCGCGGTTGGGGGCTCATCTGGGTACTACGGTCCATCTTGCGATGTGCCAAATATTTTGGCGGAGACGAGAGGATTCGAACCTCCGATCAGAGTTTTAGCCCCGATGCTCCCTTAGCAGGGGAGTGCCTTCGACCAGCTCGGCCACGTCTCCTTACTACTTCTACAACGACCCACAGTTTAACGGATTACTGTCTTACTCGGGTTTTACTGCAATTTTGAAGCGTTTTTACTTCTGATCCAATTCAAACGCCTTATGCAAGGCACGTACCGCCAATTCCATGTACTTCTCATCAATCACGACTGAGATCTTGATTTCGCTAGTGGAGATCATCAAGATATTGATACCCTCTTCTGACAAAGTACGGAACATCTTGCTCGCAATACCAACGTGGGAACGCATGCCTACGCCAACCACTGAAACTTTAGAAACCTTTGGATCACCAGAGATTTCTTTTGCTTCAATGTGTGCTTGTTGAACTGTGCCCTTGAGAATATCCAGCGCTTTTTGGTAGTCAGCGCGTGGCACTGTAAAGGTAAAGTCAGTCTTGCCTTCAACAGATTGATTCTGAATGATGATATCCACATCAATATTGGCATCCGCAATGGGGCCCAAAATTTGATATGCAATACCTGGGCGATCAGGAGCTCCAAGAACGGTAAGCTTCGCTTCATCATGCGCAAAGGCGATGCCGGAAATAACTGCGGCTTCCATAGTGCTGTCCTCTTCAAATGTAATCAAGGTGCCTGACTTCATCTCTTGGTCTAAAGGCATTAATGGGCCTGTCAATGAAGACAACACCCGTGTTTTAACTTTGTACTTACCTGCAAACTCAACTGAGCGAATCTGCAATACCTTTGAACCTAAGCCAGCCATTTCTAGCATCTCTTCAAAAGTAATCTTGTCTAAGCGACGTGCA
Organism: Polynucleobacter necessarius; assembly: GCF_900095205.1. Taxonomy (NCBI): domain Bacteria; kingdom Pseudomonadati; phylum Pseudomonadota; class Betaproteobacteria; order Burkholderiales; family Burkholderiaceae; genus Polynucleobacter; species Polynucleobacter necessarius. The sequence continues at coordinate 1,100,012 of NZ_LT606951.1, forward strand.
TCTTCACAAACGCGTGGATCCGTCGTGTAGACACCATCCACATCGGTATAGATCAAACACTCATCCGCCTTAAGGGCAGCTGCCATCGCTACTGCTGAGGTATCAGAGCCGCCGCGGCCTAATGTGGTGATGTTGCCTTCAGGATCTACACCCTGAAAGCCTGTCACTACTACTGCACGACCAGCATTCAGATCTTTCAAAATCTTTTGGTCATCAATGCTCTTGATGCGAGCTTTGGTAAAGGATGAGTCGGTATGAACCGTCACCTGCCAACCGGCATAGCTCACAGCATCAATGCCCTCACGCATCAAAGCTAATGCCAATAAACCAGAGCTGACCTGCTCACCAGTTGAGGCAATTTGATCAAGCTCACGTGGATTTGCTTCCGGATTGATTTCCTTTGCTAGGTCAAGCAAGCGATTAGTCTCGCCGGACATAGCCGAAGGCACTACCACTACTTGGTGACCAGCACGCATCCACTTGGCAACGCGTTTAGCAACATTGGCAATGCGCTCTGTTGAGCCCATTGAGGTGCCACCATATTTATGAACGATAAGAGCCATAAAAACCGTCTATTTAACTGTCTATTACAGGGATATAACTCCCTGAGGGTTCTAAAAAGGGCTTATTTTACAGGGTTTTGTATCCATTCCGGCACTACTCGTCTACCCTTAGAAACGAGATGTGGATAGCTAATCCCTATCCTGGCCACAGCGATCAATTCGTTATGGACATACAGCAAGGGTGCGTGACGCTCCCAAGGCGGGATATCGGCCTCCTGATACAGGTTTTTGAGGATTTTGCGAGGACTATTTGGCTTAATTTGAATCTTTTCAGAGCCAATCCTCTCCTTGAGGTGAATTTGTTTGTTTTCTTGGGCATTTTTGACCCAGTCAGCTGGCAGACCTAATTGCCTGGAATCGGGGGGCAAAATTTTGAGAGACCATTGCCCCTCTTCTTTGGTAGCTATTTGTAGAACGCCGCGCCATAAACAAATTTTGCGCTCATCATGCAGCCACTCCAATTGGGCACCAGCTTTAACCATGACTAAGTCACGCCACCAAGCTTGCAAACGCTCTTGCGATGGCATCGCTAATTGCTGAGTGTGCAGCCAGTACCTTAAGAGGTTATTTGCTGCTGGCAGATCATTTTGAGCCAAAGCTAGTAGTGGCACTACTTTTAACTGATCCTTATTGAGAATATTTTTACCATCTTGCTTTGCTAAACGATTGAGTAATATCTGAGCTTCCCCAAGCAAGTCTGCGCTACGCGCCATATTAGCCAAGGCCTCAGGTTGAATCTGCTCCAGGGCTGGGATGATTTTCTTGCGCAGTGCATTGCGACGGTATTTGACATCTTGATTACTTGGATCTTCAATCCATTCAAGCTTATGCTCTTTAGCGTAAAACTCAAGCTCTTGTCTGCCTTGATTTAAAAGCGGTCTCCAAAGAGTAATGCGGTGTTGATTGATTTGAATATCTCGGCTTTGTGGCATGCCAGATAAACCCGCGATACCAGAACCCCTAAGAAGTTGCAGTAAGACTGTTTCTGCTTGATCGTTTTGATGATGTGCCAAGAACAAATCTTCAAGGCCATATTCTTCACAAAGATCAGCAAGTGCTTCATAACGACCTGCTCTTGCTCGAGCCTCTACATTGCCTTGATCTCTGGGATCACTCAAATGGAGTAGACGAAAATCAAAATGAATCTTGTACTTTTTTGCAAGATGCTCGCAAAAAATCAGCCAATTATCCGCTTGTTTTTGCAAGCCATGGTGGACATGGAAGGCATAAATTTGATAATTGCTTTGCGCTTGTTTTTTTGCTTGCGCTCTGCAAACGGTATCGAGCAATACAACCGAATCGAGGCCGCCACTAAGGGCAACCGCAATTCGTTTTCCTGGCTTAAGACTTTGCAGTGATTTCCTTGAACTTGCCATAACTCATCAAACGCTCATGACGACGCTCCAGCAATGCATCTACTTTCATGCCATCAAAAGTTTTTAAGGACTCAGCAAGGGCTTTACGCATATTGCTCATCATCGTGCTGTAGTCGCGGTGTGCGCCACCAATAGGTTCAGCAACACTCTTGTCAATCAAGCCTAGCGCTTTAAGACGTTGAGCGGTTAAGCCGAGCTGTTCAGCTGCCTCTGGCGCCTTGTCTGCTGTCTTCCAAAGAATAGAGGCGCATCCTTCAGGCGAGATCACTGAGTAAGTGGAGTTTTGCAACATCAATACCACGTCACCCATTGCAATTGCTAAAGCACCACCAGAACCACCTTCACCAATAATCGTAGCGATGATAGGTACTTCTAATTCTGCTTGTACATAAAGGTTGCGACCAATCGCCTCAGACTGATTACGCTCTTCAGCAGCAATGCCAGGGAATGCACCTGGAGTATCAACAAAAGTAAAGACTGGAATACCGAACTTTTCAGCAAGACGCATCAAGCGCATTGCTTTTCGATATCCCTCAGGACGACTCATACCAAAGTTTCTGAGAGCGCGCTCTTTAGTATCTCGACCCTTTTGATGACCAATAACCATGCATGGTTGATCTTCAAAACGAGCAAGGCCGCCAATAATTGATTGATCATCAGCAAAGGTGCGATCGCCATGTAGCTCATGAAAATCAGTAAATAAGGCGCCAACATAGTCCAATGTGTAAGGACGCTGCGGATGACGCGCTACTTGAGAGATCTGCCAAGGAGTAAGGTTGGCATATACGTCTTTAGTCAGTTGCTGACTTTTCTCGGAAAGCGTTTTTATCTCATCGGAAATATCCACCGATGATTCATCTTGCACAAAACGCAACTCTTCAATCTTTGACTCTAATTCGGCGATTTGCTGCTCAAAACCCAGGAAAGTCGTTTTCATAGTCTGATTTTAATATTCAACTGGGATTGGGTCGATACTTCTCCACATATACCAGGTGGCAACTGTACGCCAGGGGGCCCAATTTGCTGCCACTTCACGGGCTTCATGGCGGCTGACAGGCTCTCCACTGAAGTAATTGAGGGAAATAGCCTTAATTAGACCAACATCGTCCAATGGAAGAATATTAGGGCGAACCATATTAAAGATGAGGAACATTTCGGCGGTCCAGCGTCCAATACCCCGAATTGCACTTAATTCTTTAATGACACTCTCGTCATCCATGTCTTTCCACTGATTAGCGTGAAGACGACCAGAATCAAAGTGATCTGCTAAATCCTGAATGTATTCAACTTTACGGCCAGACAAACCGGCAGCACGCAATTCCTCAACGCTAAGGGCTAGGATATTTTTAGGGTTAACCTTCTTTTTACTGGCGGCAACCACTCTATTCCACGCTAATTGTGCAGCCGCCACTGAAATTTGTTGACCAACAATTGCTCTAGCCAAAGTATTGAATGGGTCACCACGTGTCACTAAAAATCCAGAGCCATATCTTGGAATCAGTTTTTTTAAAATACGGTCTTGCTTCATTAATTCTCGGCAAGCTTGCTCCCAATATTCTGGGGCAATCTCTTGCACCACAGAATCTACAGCAATTTCTGCTTTTTGTACCTTAGCTGCTGGTTCTGTTTTATTTTTTACTACCGCCATTAAGCTCTACGCCATTCTGTTGTGCCGCCTGATTTATCTTCTAAAACAATACCCTGCTCTAGCAAGGTTTTACGAATCTGATCTGCCTTGGCAAAATCTTTTGCTTGCTTAGCGGCAATTCGCGCTGAAATTTGTTCTTCAATATCATCAACGCTTAAACCATCTTGGTCTTTGGAGCCTGCTTGTAAAAATTCGATTGGGTCCCGTTGTAAGAAATTTAAAGATAGGCCAAGTGCTTTCATCGTATTGGCAAGCAATTGCTTTTCATCGCCCTGTGCGCGATTGACTTCACTAGCCAGATCAAATAGGACTGTTATCGCTTCCGGCGTATTGAAATCATCATTCATCGCATCCGCAAAACGTTTCGCCCAAGGATTATTCGGGTCAAGCGTGGATTCCTGAGCCTTCGGGGCTTGTGATAAGGCCGTATACAGGCGCACCAATCCAGAGCGAGCCTCTTCTAATAATTGCGCATCGCTGTAATTAATGGGGCTACGGTAATGCGCCTTCAGCATAAAGAAGCGGATTACTTCAGGGTCAAAACTTTTCAGCACATCGCGGATTAAAAAGAAGTTCCCTAAGGATTTAGACATCTTCTCTTCATTGACCCGAATGTGCCCATTGTGCATCCAGTAATTCACAAATGGCGCATCATTGTCTTTGCGATCTTTGCCATACAAAGCGCCTTCGCTTTGAGCAATTTCATTTTCATGGTGCGGGAATTGCAAGTCAGCACCGCCACCATGAATATCAAAGTGTTCGCCTAATAAATCACATGACATTGCCGAACATTCGATATGCCATCCAGGGCGACCTTCACCCCATGGAGAATTCCAGCGAGTATCGGCTGGCTCTTCTGCCTTAGCGCTTTTCCATAAGACAAAATCCAAAGGATCACGCTTACCATCACCAACTGCAACCCGCTCACCAGCATTTAATTCATCCAAGGTTTTGCCTGATAGCTGCCCATAGCGTGGCAATAAACGAACAGCAAAATTGACATCACCATCATTGGCTTGATACGCCAATTCTTTTTCAATGAGTTTGCCGATCATGCCCTGCATCTGCCCAATGAATTCAGTCGCGCGCGGCTCTTGGTCTGGGTGCATTAAACCCAACTCATCGGAGTCAGCGTGCATGGCAGCGATAAAACGATTAGTTAATGCAGAAATAGGTTCACCATTTTCTACAGCACGGTTAATAATCTTGTCATCAATATCGGTGATATTGCGGGCATAAAGCACTTCATACCCACTAGCTCTGAGCCAGCGCACCACCATGTCAAACACAATCATGACCCGGGCGTGACCAATATGGCAAAAGTCATACACTGTCATACCGCAGACGTACATCTTCACCCTGCCTGGCTCGATGGGCTTAAATACCTGTTTTGAACGGCTTAAAGTGTTATAGATTTGCAGCATAGGGCTATAAAGGTGGGGCACAAGTAGCGCCAATTTGTTAGACTGAGCGCTGAGTATATCGAATGAGCCTGTTTCACACCCTATCCCCTATGTCCTACAGCCCCCTAGAGCCACGCCCTGCCCTTCATTCTGCCCTTGCTCCAGCCTTGACGGCTTTAGCAGTGCTGGCCTTGATGACGGGGTGTAGCACCCCTGCCCAGCAGCGTGCGGATAGCGAAATTCAGTCATTAAACGCCCAAGAGATAAAGTCGACACAGACAAGTCCTCAGCCCTATTTAGGTGGTTACAACCCTATTGACCCACCTAGACTTTCCGCAGATATGGGAAATGACCCCCTCAATCCTGAGTTATCAGAGACAGTTGGCGTGCCGTTTTTCTCTTTCCTCATCATTGAGCCTAACCCTGTTACCAAGAATGCTGTGCCATCGGATGTGGAAAAGCTCATCAAGGCACGCAAGTATCCAGATGCGATCACCCAAATTAATGTGGAGCTCAAAAAGAATCCGCGTAATGTGCAGTTACGTTTTGTAAAAGCACGCTTGCAGATTGAGATGCGTCAATTTGACCAAGCTAAAAAAACATTGATTGAAATTACCCAGCAGTTCCCAGAACTGCCTGAGGCGTATAACAATCTTGCTGCAATTACCGCCAACCAAGGGCGATGGATTGAGGCGAGAGATTATTTGGAGCTTGCATTAAAACTCCGCCCCACTTATGCCATAGCCTCTGCAAATTTAGGAGAGATTTACGTTCGCCTGGGTGCAAAAGCGTATGAGGATGCGACTAAAAACGCTCGACTGAATCAACGTCAATATTCAAATCGTGCCAAGGCCCTTTTAGAAGTATTAAAGACGCCAGCCAAAAATCCGCCTATGCCAACCAACATTACTGATTCAACACCAAGCAATAATCTATCCACCAACCCTTTAAAAAGTAAATCTAACAATGACGAAAGTACTCTTAAAAACTAATAAGGGTGACATCACCCTCGATCTAGACGCAGTCAAGGCACCTAAAAGCGTTGTAAACTTTTTGCAATACGTAAAAAGTGGGCATTGCGATGGCACGATTTTCCATCGCGTCATTGATAACTTCATGATTCAGGATGGCGGCATGACTGCTGGAATGAAACAGAAATCTACTGGTGCTCAAATTGAGAATGAAGCCAATAATGGTCTCAAGAATGATCGATACACAGTAGCCATGGCTCGCACTAGCGACCTACACTCTGCTACCGCACAATTCTTTATCAATGTGAATGACAATGATTTTTTAAATCACACTGCACCAAATGCCCAAGGTTGGGGTTATGCAGTTTTCGGCAAGGTAACAGACGGTATGGATGTCGTTGATGCAATCCGCAAAGTGAAGATTGGGGTAGCTCTGGATTTCATCAAGATGTTCCTGCCGAAGATGTCGTGATTGAGAAGGCCACCCGTTCTCGGGGAATGATTCCGCAATACTCGAGCGCACTGCTCATATCAGACTTACATCTGACGCCGTCAATGCCCTTGACGGCGCAACGTTTTTTTGACTTCTGCGAAAAAGAGGCGCCTACAGTCGAGGCTGTATTTATTTTGGGCGACCTATTTGAGTATTGGGTAGGCGATGATGCATCAATGCACTCACCTTTCCAACAAGAAGTACAACGTGCGATTGCCAACCTCTCTACCAAGGTAAAAACTTATTACCTTCATGGCAACCGAGATTTTTTAATCGGACCAAGCTTTATTAAAAAAACTGGCATGACACTGCTACGCGATCCTTCAACTGTAGAGATTGCCGAGCAAAAGTGGGTATTGGCTCATGGCGATGCTTTATGCACTGCGGATGTGGGTTATCAAGTATTTCGTAACTGGGTCAGAAAGCCCTGGATACAAAAAATCTTTTTGAGCTTACCCCTGCATTGGCGTCAAGGTGTAACACAGCATCTACGGAGTAATAGCCATAATCAATATCAACAACTGCCAGCAACTGACCACCATAAAATGGATGTCACTCGCTCTGCATGTTCCATTGTTTTAAAAGATCAGTCGGGTGATCGATTGATTCATGGACACACTCATTTGCCAGCGCATCATGAGGAATCTTTAGATACGCAACATTGGCAACGCTGGGTTTTGTCTGACTGGGACCTTGATCACCCAGAAAGCGGACGCCCTAGAGCAAGCGCTTTACTGATTGATAGTGATGGAGCTCGTTACTTCGATCTGATTAAGCACTAATCAGATCGGATGCCTCGTTAATTGACAAGCCAATTAACGAACTGAATATTTAGATAGCGTCTGCACCATCTGAGCAAAGATACGAGGGTTTGCTGCCATGACTTCACCGCTCTTGAGATAACCCTCTTCACCACGATAGTTGCCAATCAAGCCGCCTGCTTCTGTAATCAACAAGGCACCCGCGGCCATATCCCAGGGCTTTAGATCGCTCTCAAAGAATCCGTCGTAGCGACCGGCAGCGACATACGCCAAATCCAAGGATGCAGCACCAGGACGACGTAAGCCTGCACATTGACGAGTCATGTCACCAAAAATCTTTAAATATTTTTCCAAGTCCTGATCTTCACGATAAGGAAAACCGGTACCCAATAGGGCATTTGCTAAACGATCTTGGGTGGCGACACGCAAACGCCGACGATCCAAATACGCACCAGCACCACGAGTAGCAATAAACAACTCATCGCGAGTTGGGTCATAAACTACGGCCTGTTGGATCACACCATTGACAGAAAGAGCAATAGACACTGCGTATTGAGGAAATCCATGGATGAAATTGGTTGTGCCATCTAAAGGATCAATGATCCACACGCTTTCTGCATCAGCATTGCGCTCGCCCGTCTCTTCAGCCAAAAATCCATGGGTTGGATAGGCTTCGCTGAGCGTTTCAATGATGGCCGCTTCTGCTGCTTTGTCCACCTCGGTTACAAGATCATTATATTGCTTACGGTCAACCTGGAGGCGCTCTAAATTCAAAGAGGCGCGGTTGATAACGGTTCCAGCACGACGGGCGGCCTTTACGGCCACATTTAACATGGGATGCATAGTATTGATGGACAAATTAAACAAGAACAAGCTCCTTGTAATGCCAACAAATTAGGGTAAATTGCATGACAATACGAAGCTAACAGTTTGATTCTAAACGATTAGCATTAACCACCCCATTACCAACCTTTTACACATCCCAAACTGCCTATCCCTTTGCGTATTAATGAATATCGATCAATCTAAATTAATTCGCTGGGTTTTAGTAGAAACCAGTAACCCTGGAAACGTAGGATCAGCGGCACGCGCCCTTAAAACCATGGGCTTTAGCGACTTACAACTCATCAACCCCAAGACTAAAGGAATAGCCTCAAATGTCGAAGCAATCGCTCTAGCAAGCGGTGCGGCAGATATTTTGGAGAACTCAACCGAAGAAGGATCCTTAACGTCAGCAACCGAGGGTTGCTCCCTGGTGCTGGGCTTAACAAGCCGAGATCGAGAATTTGGCCCTCCCGCCCTCAATTGGGAAGATGCCCGCTCATTAATCGCTGAGACAGTCAATCAAAATAGGAAGGTTGCACTTCTCTTTGGACCCGAAAGAACGGGGCTTGATAATGAGCACCTATCTATGTGCACCCACAGAGTTTGGTTGGAAGCCAATCCTGTCTATCCTTCGCTAAATTTAGCTCAGGCACTCATGGTGTGCGCATACACCCTCAGAACTACGCTTAGCCAGCAATTGGGGACGCAAAATACACCGCCCAATCGAGAAAACATGGCTGATTTTGCAGACCCTGCAGTGATATCTGCCATGCTAGAGCATTGGCGTCAAGGTCTAGAGGCAATTGGCTATTTAGACCCATCTAACCCTAAAAAACTGATGCCCCGTATTCAAGCTCTCTTTGCTCGCAGTCGCCTCCACAAGGAGGAGATTGACCTCTTGCGGGGCATTGCCAAGCAGATGCTCCTGAGAAAATAGACGCATCCCGTTAAAATCAAAATATGTCTAATTCCATCTTTGACCAAGTCGACTCCATTATTGCCAGGGATCCTGCAACTAGAAATCGCCTCGAGGTTATCACTTGCTATCAAGGTCTTCATGCAGTTTGGGTTACATCGCGTCTCCCATTTTCTGTGGAACCTCGGTCTCAAATGGATCGCTCGCTTGCTCTCCATGTTTGCGCATTTTTTGACAGGCATTGAAATTCATCCCGGGGCAAAGATAGGTCGCAGAGTCTTCTTAGATCATGGTCTTGGAATCGTCATTGGCGAAACCACAGAAATTGGTGATGACTGCACCATTTATCAAGGCGTTACCTTAGGTGGTACTTCTCTTTACAAAGGCATTAAACGTCACCCCACTCTCGGCAAGGGAGTAGTAGTGAGTGTAGGTGCTAAGGTCCTCGGCGGATTTACCGTAGGCGACGGTGCTCGTGTTGGCTCCAATGCAGTAGTTCTGAAAGAAATTCCTGCAGGTGCAACTGCTGTTGGCATCCCCGCCCGCATCTTGCACCCAAACTTGCCACAAAGTGCTGATAGCAAAACCAAAGAATACTTTTCAGCTTACGGCGTTACACCAAATGTCGATGATCCTGTATCGATGGCCCTTAAAGGCTTAATCGATGCAACCATCGAACAAGAAGCCAAAATTGCTGCTTTAGAGAAAGCCTTGGCTAAGCTAAGCAATACCCCAGCTAGCCCCGATGAAGGCTCTAGCGATACCAAGCGAGATCTGGATGCCATTAAAGAATGGCTAAAGGAATAGTGGGATATAGTGAATAACTAAGCACATAAAAACAAAAAGGAATAGCTCGTGCTATTCCTTTTTAGTTTTAAGTTTTGCTTCGACTTAATTAAAGTTTTTTACTTAATGCAGCGTGCGCGGTCCTGCATCACCTGTATCAATTGAGTTGCCTGGAAATCCATCCTCATCATCACCATCGTCATTGGGCATGCCAAAGGAAAAACTTTTACCACCTTCTGGATGACGGTTTTCAATCTCATCCTCTGTAGCGGCACGAACGTCCTCCACCTGGACCCAAAAACGCAACGCCATACCCGCCAAAGGATGATTGCCGTCTAATACCACTTGATTATCAGCAACATCGGTCACCATATGGATCAAGGGCTCATCATCAGCGCTAGCATCCTCCTCTGCATCGGGCACACCCTCAAATTGCATACCGACTTCGAGTGGCTCAATCTTTAAAAGCTCTGGGGGTCATACTCTCCAAAGGCCTCGTTAGGCTCCAACTGAATAGTGGCCTCATAGCCGATATCCTGACATCTAGTAAAGTTTCGATCTTTGGGAAAGTGCCTTCGTAACCACCATGCAGGTATACCATCGGAGGATCAGGTTCTTCGATGACATTATTTTGCGCATCGGTTAACTTATAGCGAAGGGATACGATGGTATTTTTTTAATCTTCATGCGGAATTTATCGAACATTTGTTTTTAATCGGTTTCTAAAAAGCGCTTATCTTTTATTTTATGACCTCATTTTACTTGAGCACACCCTATCCAACCACCACAAGCCCCTATAAAGCTCCCTTTAGATGAGCCCTGGGCCTTGTTTGGCGGTATTAGCCAGATCAGTTCATGGCGCGTTATTGGCATAAAAAGCCCCTACTCGTGCGCGGGGGCCATTCCCGCTTTTAAGCTCTCTATCCAGCAAGGAGAACTGTTGGACAGCCCCATTTCCAGCAAGGAATTACTTAAAAATTTGCATTGAGAGAAGAGGTGGAATCACGGCTTGTGAAATCCAAACCTTGGAGCCTTACAAGCGGCCCTTTTTCTCAAAAGACAATTCCTGCCATTAATAAACCTCATTGGACAATGCTTTTTCAAGGGATGGAAGCACACCACCCAGCTGCCGCAAAAATACTCTCCCGGTTTCGGTTTATTCCAGATGCGCGACTTGATGATTTGATGGTGAGTATTGCAGGCGTCGGGGGTGGTGTTGGACCTCACTTTGATTCTTATGATGTTTTCTTAATCCAGATGTCTGGCAGAAGACGCTGGAAGATTTCCGAGCAACAGGATCTGAGCCTAAACCCCAAGCTTTCGCTAAAGATTTTACAGAACTTTAATCCCGAGCAAGAATGGGTTCTTGAACCCGGCGATATGCTGTACTTGCCTCCCCATGTAGCACATGATGGTATTGCGCTAGACGCAGGCTGCCAAACATGGTCCATTGGATTTCATTCTCCTAGCTTTAAAGAATTACTTCAAGAAGGTTTATGGCGTCTTGCCGAATCTCTAGAAGATATTCCCCGCACTCGAGAAGAAGTTTGCCGACCCCAAACAAGGGGCAACGCATTTCGCTGGGCAGTTACCTGCTGAACTCATCAAACAACTCAGCTCAAAACTCAAAGACTTGAAGTTAGACCGTATCGACGGCTTTCTACCAGGTATTTCTGCGTATCTTTCAGAGCCAAAACAACAGGCGATCTTTAACCCTCCAGAACCACAGTCCAGTCCAGTGGAGTTTGAAAATATCTTAAAAACAAGGATGCTGGTTCCCCACCCACAGACACGCATTCTGAGCCTTGGAAAGCAAATCTATTGCAACGGGGAAAATATGAGCAAGGAACAACTTCCTGATATCTTCAGAGCACGGCAGACCCTATCGGCCCAAAAAGCAACTTGGGGCCAGCAATCTTAAAAACCTTGAAAATTCGACACTTTTTGAGGCTTATTTAGCCGGCTGGCTGGTTTTTCAAGACTGAATGAAGAGATGGATATAACGATCAATGGAAAATACCTAGGGTTAATCCCTTGGTTATTCCAGAAAACAATTACCGGTAATTGTTGTTAATTTTTTTAAAGGAATTTACAAATGAAGAAGTCACTCGTACTCGTTGCAATGTTGGCAATCGCCTTGGCCGCTTGCGGCAAAAAGAAGAAACAAAACCTGCTGAAGCTCCTGCTGCTGACGCTAAGAAGTAATCTTCTTCATGAGCATCTAACTTATCTAGATAGCTGCTCCATTAAGATGGTTAATAGCTGTAATCCAGCAGGTGTATTTTCAGGTCTTCCTTCGGTATCCTGTACATAAACGCTAACAGAATTTTCGCCAGTATTCTTTAAAATTACTTGGTATTTCTTCGCCTTCAAACTTGAGTCATCTTTGCTGCTAAACAAGTTAGAGAAAAAGCCCTTAGTGTCACCCACATCTTTTGGATTGACATAACGAACGAAGTAAATTCCGTTTGATCGATTACGGTCTTCAACTGTAAAGTTAGAACGATCAAGCGCTAAACCAACATCACGCCATGAGCGATCAAATCCAACCGACAAATCGATATGAGCTTTATTAGGTCCATCTTCAATAAGCTTGGCTTTAGGAGTCTTGGGTCCCAACGGAGCAGCAACCATTGCTTTAGCTTGTTCTTGAGTCATGCCCAAGCGCTCCATCAGACGAGCTAAAAATACCGCCTCAAGTTCTGGATCATTAGGCCGCGGCGTCCAAATGGTGTACAAGCAGTTGCCGGTAGTGTCGGATGCGCACTTTTCTAAAGCACCCTTTTGGGTAATGTAAATTTCAGTCTCATTAGGTTTAGTAGTCTCTAGACGGGTTTTATATTTATCACGCTCACCAGTATCGACAATTGAATCTAGCACCTTATTGAGAGTTGAGCGAATCCAGTCTTGGGCAATCTTTGCGCGATTCTCGGCCCAATCAGTTTCCATAATGCCAGTCGATGGCGAATCTACTACCAGCAAGAAACCATTCTCCTGCCAAAAATCTTTCACCTGTGGGTACAACTCCGGTGCTGGCTTTTCAACAACCAACCAACGGCGCTCACCATCACGAGCGATACGCATACCAGGAATACCCGTCATGACATTACTTCTCATCTGCGCTGATTTCTTAGCAGTGGCATTATATTCAGACATAGTGGCCGTCCCATCCTGCACGATGTAACGACGGTCAGCCTGCGCAGTAATTAAATCGGGAGGATAAGCCAAATTGGGGCCGCGCACAGCGCCCGCACTCTTATAGTCAACAGTGTCATTGGTGGCAACCGATTTACATGCCGTTAGAGCAAGAGCGATACCAAAAACCAAAGTCAGAATCGATAAATATCGACGAGACAATTGAAGCAAATTCATCATAATAAGTTGGCCTGTTTTAACGCTGCCCTGAGGGGCTCACGCAAGGAATTACTTAGGGGTGTTAATGGCAAACGAATACCTGCAGTAATCTTGCCCATTTCATGAAGAGCCCATTTCACCGGAATCGGATTTGCCTCTGTAAACATCGCCTTGTGTACTGCAATTAATTGATATTGAATTTCACGAGTTCTTTTTACATCGTCCGACATAGCCGCTACACATAGCTCACGCATTAAGCGTGGGGCAATATTTGCAGTAACTGAAATATTTCCTTTGCCACCCATCAACATCAACATGGCGGCCGTTAAGTCATCACCAGAGAAGACAGAAAAATTTTCGTGGCCAGCGCGCTTCAGATCATTAATCAATAAAGTCCCACGCTCTAAGCTACCCGTCGCCTCTTTAATTCCAATGATGCCCGGTACTCCAGCTAAACGCACGACAGTATCGCCAGCCAAATCAGCAACCGTTCTACCTGGTACATTGTACAAAATTACTGGCAAATCCACTGACTCCGCAATCTTTTTAAAGTGCGCGAACATGCCTTCTTGTGTTGGTTTGTTGTAATAAGGAACTACTTGCAAGCTTGCATCAGCACCCACTTTTTTAGCAAACTGAGTTAGCTCAATGGCCTCAATCGTAGAGTTACCGCCGGTGCCCGCAATCACTGGAATCCTTCCAGCAATCTGCTCAACCGTTACACGAATGAGCTCACAATGCTCTTCTACTGAGACCGTTGGGGATTCGCCGCTGGTTCCTACAATCACAATTCCATCAGCGCCCTCGGATACATGCCAATCCAAAAGAGAACGCAAACTAGCGTAATCCAAACTGCCATCCTCAAACATCGGCGTAACGATAGCCGGCATGCTGCCAGCGATGGGCTTTTTACTACCTTTGGAATGAGCTGTATTTGTCACCGAATATGCACCAATTTTTAGCTGTCTTAACCCTGAAATTGTAACGGAATGCGCTGTTTTAGCCCACCTTTTGCGGCGCACAGGCACTGAACCATAGCTGGTTTGGGCTGATCCACATAAATATCCTCAAATGCAAGCACTTTGAGGTCATGGCGAGAGGCGAAAGCAAGCAATTCCCCGGGATTTAAGAGGAATTTGGGTTTGAGGGTTTGCCAAAATCCCCATTACCTTGGGCAAAGGTTTCGTATATCAGAATTCCGTCCTTTTGGAGCATTTTGGGGAGTTCATCAATATAGGGACGATATAGGTAATTTGTCACCACAATAGCGGCAAATTCACCATTCAAGAGAGGCCATTCATCACTTTCAAGATTAAAACTCCTTGAGCTGATGAATGGATTACTTAGGGCATTTACTGTCTCAATATCTTGATCTATTGCTAGCACCTGATGGCCTAGGTCTGCCAAAAGCAGAGAGTGCCTGCCAGAGCCACACGCAAGATCAAGAACCACCCTCCTTTGGTATGAGAGGTGCAAATCGTCTCACCCAAGAAGAGGCATTCTGAATTGCATCATGCGCTACAGACAAAATGATTCCTTAATCGTAGGCAAGACCCATTGACTCACGGACCTCACGCATGGTTTCTTGGGCTACCTTGCGGGCCTTATCGCAACCATCAGCGATGATGGAGCGTAACAAGCTTGGATCATCTAAGTACTTCTGTGCGCGCTCAAACATGGGTTGCTGCTCTGCCAGAATAGCGTCGATCACTGGTTGCTTACATTCTAAGCAACCAATACCAGCTGATTTACAACCCTTATCTACCCATTGCTTAGTTTCTTCATTGGAATAGACGATATGCAACTGCCAAACAGGACAACGAGCCGGATCACCAGCATCCGTTCTGCGAACCCGCGCAGGCTCTGTAGGCATGGTCCGAATTTTTTTAATCACGTCCTCTGGATTTTCACGAATACTAATCGTATTTCCATAAGACTTCGACATTTTTTGGCCATCTATTCCTGGCATGCGTGATGCGGTAGTCAGCAATGCTTGTGGCTCAGGAAGAATAATTTTTCGCGCCCCTTCTAAGAAGCCAAAGAGTCTTTCACGATCGGCCATGGATAAGCTTTGCGCTTCCTGCAGCAACGCTTTAGCTTGCTCTAAAGCCTCATCATCACCGCGCTCCTGAAAAGCCACGCGCAACTCTGCGTACATCTTGGCGCGCTTGCTACCCAATTTCTTGACTGCTTCTAATGCTTTTTCTTCAAAGCCTGGTTCGCGACCATATAAATAATTAAAGCGTCGTGCTACTTCACGAGTCATCTCCACATGTGGCACTTGATCTTCACCAACTGGCACAAACTGCGCACGATAAATCAAAATATCTGCGGCCTGAAGTAATGGATAACCTAAGAAGCCATAGGTCTGAAGATCTTTTTCCTTCAGCTTTTCAGTTTGATCCTTATAAGTTGGCACCCGCTCGAGCCATCCCAACGGGGTTCCCATGGAGAGCAATAAAAAGAGTTCAGCATGCTCAGGAACTTTACTTTGAATAAACAAGGTTGCTTGGTTTGGATCAACCCCAGTTGCTAACCAATCTATCACCATATCCCATACGGATTGCTCAATCACATCAGGTGTTTCGTAGTGGGTAGTCAATGCATGCCAATCTGCTACAAAAAAGAAACAAGGGTATTCGGACTGCAAGCGAACCCAGTTTTTTAATACACCATGGTAATGACCTAAGTGCAAGTTACCAGTTGGGCGCATGCCAGAGAGAACGCGTTCAGCAAACATCTGTATTCTTTTTCTATGTAATTAATTGTTTAATGGAAGACAGACCACACAGGCGTGAGATGGTCTGGTAAATGTGGCAAGTTACCCAAATCCACATGACTTTCGTTCGGATCATGAAAATCTGAACCATGAGAAGCCAAGAATCCGTATTGCTGAGCTATCTTTGCGAAAGTTTCATATTGATCCGGACTATGACTACCGGTAATCACCTCGATCGCCAGACCGCCAAGATCTTTAAAGTGTTTATACAACTCATCCATTTGCATTGCATTAAGCCTACTATAACGACCAGGATGAGCAATCACAGCAACGCCACCGGCCGCCTTAATCCATTTAACGGCATCATCTAGGCTAGCCCACTGATGAGGAACGTATCCCGGCTTACCTTCAATCAAATAATTTTTAAATACATGCTCTGTATCTTTACAAACACCCTGCTCCACTAAAAAGCGCGCAAAGTGAGTTCTAGATATCAAATCATGGTTGCCGGCAAAATGGAGTGCGCCTTCGTAAGCGCCAGGGATACCTACTTTGAGCAATTGTTCCGCCATGAGATGAGCGCGATTGCCTCGGCCTTCACGCGTGCGACGCAAGCCCTCGATAATTCCCAAATGATTGGCATCTATTCCAAGTCCAACAATGTGAATAGTCCCGCCCATCCAGGTAACAGAGATTTCTACCCCAGCAAGATAATCTATTTTTAATGCGCTAGCTGCTTCTCGAGCGCGCTGTTGACCACCCAATTCATCATGGTCGGTCAAGGCCCATAAATGAACTCCATTTTCTTTGGCTCGCTCAGCCAATTCTTCAGGCGTTAAGGTACCGTCAGAAATCACTGAATGGCAATGCAAGTCGACATTAAGGGGTGAAAAGCTACTCATTTCCCTATTTTAGGTCAAGCTGGTATCAATTACTCGGCGCGGTGCATCTAGGTAGTCGCGCGACTGCATCTCAATCAAGCGTGACACGGTTCTAGAGAATTCTGCGGCAATTTGACCCTCGGTATACAAATCGGAGGCTGGAACCTCAGCAGACATGATTAACTTGATCTTATGGTCATATAAAACGTCAATTAACCAGATAAAACGCCGTGCCTCATTAGTCATTCTCGGAGGCATATAAGGCACCCCTGAGAGAATCACCGTATGGAACTGATTGGCGATTTCCAAGTAGTCATTTTGTGATCGAGGACCACAACAAAGGGTTTTGAAATCAAACCACACCACGCCATCTGCCATATGCAGAGGACGAAGCTCACGAGATTCAATATTGAGGACAGGATTACGAGTTTCCTTTTGATTGCCAATTAATGTTTGAAACATTTGACCCAAAGTAGCCTGAGTATCTGCATTCACTGGAGTGAGATATGCCTCAACTTGTGCCATTTGTACGCGACGGTAGTCATTACCGGCATCCACATTAAGAACATCTAATTTTTCTTCAAGTAATTTAATTGCCGGCAATAATCTATCGCGATGTAAGCCATTAGGATAGAGCTGGTCTGGACGATAGTTTGATGTCATCACGAATTGCACGCGATCAGCAAAGAGCGCACTTAACAAGCGATAAAGGATCATGGCATCAGCGATATCGTTAATATGAAATTCATCAAAGCAAATTAAGCGATAGCGATTAGCGATCCTCTTGGAAAGTTCATCCAAAGGATCTGATAAGCCAGAAAGCTCATGCAATTCACGATGAACTTCCCGCATAAATTCATGAAAATGAATACGAATTTTCTTTTCTAATGGGGAGGCTGCATAAAAGCAGTCCATCAAGAAAGATTTGCCCCGACCTACCCCTCCCCATAGATAAAGTCCGCGCGGGAGAGCTGGTTTAAAGAGTTTCTTTTTGAAATTATTGCTGCGGATTTCTTTGTAAGCAATCCATTCGTTTTCACATTTTTGTAAACGCTCAACAGCACGAAGCTGCGCGGGATCGCTTTGATACCCGCGCGCTTCTAACTCTTGTTGGTAAAACTCAATGGTTTTCAATTATATATTTAATGCACGCGAGTCTGTCGCCAATGCTGCTTCACGCATCACTTCTGACAAACTTGGATGTGCATGACAGATACGAGCAATATCTTCTGCTGCTGCTTTAAATTCCATTGCAACTGCAGCCTCAGCAATGAGGTCGGATGCATTCGCACCAATGATGTGTACGCCAAGAATCTCATCGGTCTTTGTATCTGCCAATACCTTGATGAAACCATCGGCACGACCCATACCCAAAGCGCGACCATTAGCCGCAAATGGGAACTGACCCACTTTATAAGCAACGCCAGCCTCTTTGAGCGCCTGTTCGGTTTTACCAACCCAAGCAATCTCTGGATCGGTGTAAATAACCCAAGGAATACAGTTGTAATCAATATGTGGTTTTTGACCGGCGATGACTTCAGCAACAAGAACACCTTCATCTTCTGCTTTATGAGCCAACATTGGGCCGCGCACTACGTCACCAACCGCATATACGCCAGGCGCTGAAGTTGCACAGGTATGGTCATCAATTGGAATGAAACCACGCTCATCCACTTTGAGGCCAATCTTGTCTAAACCCAATTTATCCGTGTTTGGTACTCGGCCAACAGAAACAATTAAACGATCGCATTCCAACTTAGCAGCCTTACCAGCGCTATCGGTGTAATTCACTACTACACCTTTTTTGTCGGCTTTTACATCGCCAATTTTTACGCCGGTATTGATGCTCAAGCCTTGCTTAGCAAAGAGCTTTTGCGCCTCTTTAGCAATACCTAGGTCGCAAGCAGCCAAGAATGAAGGCATTGCTTCAAGCACAGTCACTTCAGCACCAAGACGACGCCATACAGAGCCTAATTCCAAACCAATAACGCCGGCTCCGATTACACCCAACTTCTTAGGTGCAGTGTCAAATTTGAGAGCGCCTTCGTTATCGCAGATCAACACGTTATCAACAGCAATACCTGGGAGATGACGAGCTTTAGATCCTGTTGCAATGATGACGTTCTTTGCTGTAACAGTTTCTTTATCTTTGCCATCAATCTTGACTTGATAACCGTCGGCGCCCTTACCTTCAAAAGACGCATGACCTTTTAATAAGGTCACTTTGTTCTTGCGGAACAAATACTGAATACCGCTAGTCATCTTAGTAACGATGTCATCTTTACGTGCGATCATCTTTTTAGAGTCGATGCTCACAGCACCTACTTTAATTCCATGATCAGCGGCGTGATGGCTAATCTTCTCGAACTCTTCAGAAGAAGCTAATAAGGCCTTGGAAGGAATACATCCAACGTTCAAGCATGTGCCGCCCAAACGTGGCTCACCCTTAGGATCGTCGTATGCATTAGATTCAGCGCAGGCAACTTTAAAACCGAGTTGCGCTGCACGAATTGCGGCGATGTAACCACCAGGGCCACCACCAATTACGAATACATCAAAAGCTTGGCTCATGTTCTTTCCTTCTTACAAATCAAGGAGGAGACGTGAAGGATCTTCTAAGGCATCCTTCATAGCAACCAAGCCGAGCACAGCCTCACGTCCGTCAATGATGCGGTGATCGTATGACAATGCTAAATAGTTAATTGGACGTACCACTACTTGACCGTTTTCAACAACAGCGCGGTCTTTAGTAGCGTGGATACCCAAAATAGCAGATTGTGGTGGGTTGATGATTGGAGTAGAAAGCATAGAACCAAATACACCACCGTTAGAGATAGAGAATGTACCGCCAGTCAACTCTTCAATTGACAGCTTACCTTCGCGAGCTTTAACACCAAACTCGGCAATCTTCTTCTCAATATCAGCCAAATTCATTTGATCAACATTACGGAGAATAGGAACTACCAAGCCACGTGGTGAACTTACAGCGATACCAATATCAAAGTAACCATGGTAAACAATATCATTGCCATCAACAGAAGCGTTGAGTAATGAGAATTTCTTCAAAGCATGTGTTGCTGCTTTAACAAAGAAAGACATGAAACCTAATTTCACGCCATGAGTCTTCTCAAACTGATCTTTGTACTTGTTACGCAAGGCAATTACTGGACCCATATTGACTTCATTGAATGTAGTCAAGATAGCGTTGTTTGCTTGAGACTCCAGCAAGCGCTCAGCAATACGAGCACGTAAACGACTCATTGGTACACGCTCTTCAGGACGATCGCCAGTAGGAATCGGTGCGCTTGGTAACGCAGCAGACTTAGCGCCACCAGCTGAAACATTTAATGCGTCGCCTTTAGTGATGCGGCCATCACGACCAGAGCCAGCAGCTTGACCGACATCGATATTTTTCTCAGCAAGAATTTTTGCAGCAGAAGGAGCAGCAGCTGCACCGGCTTTAGCAGCAGGTGCTGGAGCTGCTACAGGTGCGGCAGCTGGAGCTAGAGCAGGCGCAGCGGCTGCAGGAGCGGCAGCTGCAACAGCAATACTATCAATCTTTGCAATTAATTGCTCAGCAACAACAGTGCCACCATCAGCGACAACGATTTCTGTCAATATGCCAGCCGATGGGGCTGGAACTTCGAGAACCACTTTATCTGTTTCGATTTCGATCAAGATCTCATCTTGACCAACGGCGTCGCCAACTTTCTTTTTCCATTGCAACAAAGTTGCTTCAGCAACTGACTCAGAGAGTTGGGGAACTTTAACTTCGAAAATAGCCATGATTAATCCTATTGATTTATATATATGTTGAGTTATGAAGACGATTATTTCGTGATCACGTAACCTTTTAATTTGGCAAATGCCGCATTAAGTAAAGACTTCTGCTGTTCTTGGTGAAGATGGGCATAACCACAAGCTGGAGATGCTGATGCAGGACGGCCTGCATAACCCAGCTTCATACCATCAGACATATTTTCCAAGATATTGTGTTGCACGAAGAACCAAGCACCTTGGTTTTGTGGCTCATCCTGACACCATACAACTTCTTCTAGCTTTGGATACTTCTTCAACTCAGCAGTTAATGCTTTATGCGGGAATGGATACAACTGCTCTAAGCGAATAATCGCGACGTCACCAATCTTCTTCTCAGCGCGTTGCTTAACCAAGTCGTAATAGACTTTACCGGAACACATTACCAAACGAGTGACTTGTTTAGCGTTGATAGAGTCATCACGCTCACCAATAACAGTCTGGAAACCACCTTTAGTAAATTCGGATAAAGGTGAAGCGGCTTCTTTATTACGCAGTAATGATTTTGGAGTCATCAAGATCAGCGGCTTGCGGAACTGACGAATCATTTGACGACGCAACACATGGAAAATCTGTGCTGCAGTTGTCGGTTGAATCACTTGCATATTGGTATCAGCACACAACTGCATGAAACGCTCAAGACGTGCAGAAGAATGTTCTGGGCCTTGACCTTCATAACCATGCGGCAACATCAAGACCAAGCCATTAGCACGACCCCACTTCACTTCACCCGAGGCAATGAACTGGTCAATAACTACTTGTGCGCCGTTAGCGAAGTCGCCGAACTGAGCCTCCCAAATGGTTAAGGTGTTTGGTTCAGCTGCGGCATAGCCGTATTCAAAACCAAGCACAGCCTCTTCAGAAAGAATCGAGTCAATCACCACAAACGACGCCTGATCTTTAGTAACGTGCTGAAGCGCAATGTATGCGCCAGTATCCCATTTCTCACGGTTTTGCTCATGCAATACCGCATGACGGTGAGTAAATGTGCCCCGTCCGCTATCTTCACCAGACAAACGAACTGGATAGCCACTCGCAACCAAAGATGCGAAAGCCATGTGCTCACCCATGCCCCAGTCAATATTGACTTCACCCTTACCCATCGCAGCGCGGTCGTTATAAACCTTAGCAACCAATGGATGTGCTTTGAAGCCCTCTGGAATGGTGGAAATTTTCTCGGCCAAGCGTTTCCACTCTGTCAATGGAATTGCTGTATCCGCTTCATCAGTCCACTTCTTATTCAAGAATGGTGACCAATCAACTGCAAACTTACCTTTGAAGTTGCTCAATACTGGATCGGAAGTTTGTTTACCTTCATCCATTGCAGCACGGTACTCTTTAACCATGAGGTCGCCAGTACCAGCAGGCAATACACCTTGAGTTTCTAACTTGTCTGCATAGAGCTTACGTGTACCAGGATGCGCAGCAATGATCTTGTACATCAAAGGCTGAGTCATTGCAGGCGTGTCTTGCTCGTTGTGACCCAATTTACGGAAACAGATGATATCAACCGCAACATCTTTATGAAACTTCATGCGGAACTCAACGGCTAACTTAGTCGCCAGCACTACAGCTTCAGGATCATCACCATTGACGTGTAATACAGGGGCATCCACAATCTTCATGATGTCCGTGCAATACAAGCTTGAACGTAAGTCGCGCGGATCTGAGGTGGTGAAACCAATTTGGTTATTAATTACGATGTGCATAGTTCCGCCAGTGGAATAACCACGAACTTCTGACATCGCCAATGTTTCTTGCATGACACCCTGACCAGCAATCGCTGCATCGCCGTGCACCAACACGGGCATCACTTGCTCGCCCAACATATCGCCACGACGCTCCATACGCGCACGCGCAGAACCCTCAACCACTGGATTTACGATTTCAAGATGCGATGGGTTAAATGCCAATGACAAGTGAACTGGACCGCCAGGGGTAGAAATATCGCTTATGAAACCCTGGTGATACTTCACATCACCTGCAGGCAATGTTTCTGGGTCTTTGTGTTCAAACTCAGCGAACAAGTCCTTGGGCATTTTGCCCAATGTGTTTACCAATACATTAAGACGACCGCGGTGTGCCATACCAATGACGATCTCTTGAATACCTTTATTACCTGAGTCACGAATTAATTCGTCCATACAGGCGATGAAACTCTCGCCACCCTCAAGAGAAAAGCGCTTTTGACCAACATACTTAGCCTGGAGGTAACGCTCCAGACCTTCAGCCGCAGTTACGCGATCCAAAATCTGACGCTTCTCTTCCACATTGAACTGTGGAGTTGAACGAATGGATTCTAATTTTTCTTGCCACCACTTCTTAATCTTCTGGTCAGCGATAAACATGAACTCGACACCAATCGTGCCGCAATATGTTTCACGCAATGCCTGCAGCAAATCGCGCAAGGACATTTCATTTCTACCAAAAAATGTATTACTGGTATTGAAGACGATATCCATATCGCCATCAGTAAAGCCATAGAAAGCGGGATCTAGCTCAGGAATATCCTGGCGTTCCGTACGCTTTAATGGATCTAAGTTTGCCCAGCGATTGCCGACGTTGCGATACGCGGCAATTAACTGCTGAACAGCAACGCGCTTACGCTCCATTTCTGAGTCAGCCGAATCAGAAATGGTTCTGATTGGGCCCCGCTTTGCGCGCTCAGCAAATGAAGCAACAATGGGTCCGTGTGCGATGTCAGTTCGAGATGAACCGTCAACTGCTGGAATCTGTTTCACGTTATCGAAATAATCTCGCCAATGATCAGCTACTGAAGCCGGATCGTGCAAGTAGGACTCGTAGAGTTCCTCTACGTAGGGGGCGTTTCCGCCGAAGAGATACGAATTATCTCTTTGGTCCTGCATCATGATGCTCACCTTTCATCGGGCCTCCCGAATAAAAACTGTGGTTATAACCATCCGCTTAACGGCTGTACCGTCTCACGAATTGATCTGTGCAAATACTGGCACTACGACACAGTAATTTAACACGAATGACCATTGATATATAAAGGGCTTTCCCTGATTTTGCGGGAATTTGGGGTATCCACCTATTTGGGGGGAATTAATAAGAACTTTCCTACCTTGGTTTAAAGCATTACCGACAGATTCAAATGATTTTGATTTTTATTCTCTAAATCTTCAAACAGATAAATGAAATTAAGGGAAATATGAAAGCAATTACCCCAGAAATGGAATATCTCAGCATACGGCAAAGCACCAAGATTTTGCAAGTATCTTTAGGGACCGTCCAAAAAATGGTTGAATTAGGAAAATTAATCGCTTGGAAAACCCGCGGGCGGTCATAGGCGCATATTAGCTAGCTCCCTAGAACAGCAGTTACAGCGCAGAAAAAGAGCAATGCGACAAAAAACTACCCAAAACTGTGTAGCGATGGTGATATTTCGTAGGTCTGAAAATGGTCATGAACTTCTAGAATCAATTGCAGACTGGCAATTGAAGGTGGATATGGAGATGGCAGTAGATAGCCTAGAAGATCTAATGAAAGCTGTGTCTTATTGCCCCTGATTTGATTTTCTTGGACGCCCTAATACCGCCGGTCGAGCAAGTGCATTTAATTCATTATTTGAGTAAAAACAAGGACACACAGCGTATACCTATATTGGTAGATGAAGGTTTTATTAAGCTTCATCCAGGAGTAGTTGCACTTGCCGATGAGAATTCAGGTGGCAATCATCCCTTTAGCGAAAGTATCCAAAAGGAGCTAGAAAACGGCCTAATTGAACAAAACCCACTCATTATTGGCTATCCAGCAACTAATCCAGAATCTGCGGAAGACTGGTCATACGGCAGCAGACATGAGCTGCTTGAACCCCTCTTCGTAGAAGCTCTTGCTAGAAAATGCGCCTAAATATGGTGGGTGTGATGTATTAATGCAAAAGGCCGCTAAATTGCGGCCTTTTTTAAAATCTATTTAAATCAATAGCTTATATCAAATAGCTACTGCGATCTCTACCCTCAATCCACTTAGGAGCCTTTCCACGGCCCGTCCAAGTTTCACTAGTGGATGGATCGCGGTACTTAGGGGCAACCTTAGCACCAGCGCTTTTAACACCAGCTTTTCGACTGAATAAATCACCAGCAGTGAGGTTGTACCGCTCAATAATCGCTTTTGCCTTAGCAATGCCATCCGCCTTTTCAAGGGCAATTGCTTCTTTAATCTGTTTATCCAACTGCTCACGTTGTTGAGCTAAAAGCTCTTTATAAGAAGACGTATTATTTTATCTCTCCGAATAATGGTTTATTTATAAGGTTATTGTAGAATCAATAACACACCATTGTTATATATAAATTAACTAATCAAGCAACATATATTCGGAATATTACCCTAAAATTATTATCATTATAAATACTATATTTACTTAAGGTGTCTTAGATTTTCTGAGCATAAATGTGCCGCTAGACTTAGCAGTAATTTCACCAGCTTCATTCAAAACGATAGCCTCGCAATAGTTAATCGTTTTACCAGGCTTCAGAATACTTCCCTCAACCACGATTTTGCCAATGCTAGGACGTAAGAAACTGACCATCATATCAATAGTCATGGCACCCAAAGGAATGTCGGTAGTGCTTCTAGCTGCTGCCCCCATAGCAAAATCCAGTAAGGTCATGATGACGCCTCCATGAGCTATACCAAAACTATTCTCATATTCCGGCTTAATTTCCAAGCTGATGCGAGACTTACCATCTTTTGCGTGCTCAGGAACTACGCCTAAATGGGCTAAAAATGGAATCTTGAGTCCAAAATAGGATGTGTGTTCTGAAATGAAGGACATGAAATTAGCTTATCAATAGATATTTAGTTTGCTCAAGGAATGAATTTGTTTTAAAGCCAGTCTAGTATTGCTTATTTTTCAGCGGCGGCCCTAGACACGCACTCGCCAATTTGTGAAAAATAGGCGCTTGCTTTAGCAGTAGGAATGACATATTTCTTACGACCATCAATATCGGAATACCACTTAATCAGCTGCTTACCATGCGGCATGGCTAAACGTCCATGAATTGTGGCCTGAGAGGCAACCTCAGGTTTAAAAAGCAGCTCTCCAACTAATAGAGGTGTTTTATTTTGGTAGGCAAAACCAACTATCAATAGCAACTTCTCCTCAATAGCATCTAGCCGAGGAAAAGATGGCAACTGCTTAGCAACCATCACCAAACGCTGAAATCTAAAAAATGTCTCTTCAAAATGACTTTTCATCAATCTTGCCTTATTTATTGCCCGTTACATTTAATAGGTTTAGCTACTTTTGTGTTGAAACCAGATTTTATCAGTGTTCATAGTACGCCCTTAATAGCAAAAATCCACAAAAACAGTTAAGCTTAAAAGCTTATAAATCCAATAAATATATTGTCGTCAGTCAAATAATGTTCAACCTAGTTTATTTCCTCTGTTCAATTATTGGAGTCGCAATAGTTTGGTT
The DNA here is from genome assembly GCF_900095205.1 of Polynucleobacter necessarius. Taxonomy (NCBI): domain Bacteria; kingdom Pseudomonadati; phylum Pseudomonadota; class Betaproteobacteria; order Burkholderiales; family Burkholderiaceae; genus Polynucleobacter; species Polynucleobacter necessarius. The sequence continues at coordinate 1,125,967 of NZ_LT606951.1, forward strand.
CATTTTTGATTACATTAATAGAGAGTATTTTGCTTTTTTCAAGACTAATGATTTCATCTACTGGTTTTATATCCCAGCTGGTTATCGCTTAATTGCGGTGATGATTTTTGGCTGGGCTGGCGCATTGGGAGTTGCCATTGCATATGGCATTAGAGGATATTTTTATAGGGGGTTTCCTATCGAGACGGTTCTCGTCCTTGCAACTCTATATGGACTAGCTCCTTTTATTGCTTGTCAATTATGGAAAAAACTCTTTAATTTTTCTACAGAATTAAATGGCCTTTCTCCAATCAGCATCTTTTGGCTATCATCCCTGAGTGCACTGATCAACGGCACCTTTCGCATCCTCTATTTTCAGTATGCGCACCTCCCGCACGGCATCTACGAACTTTGCCTTATGTTCGTCGGGAATCTGCTAGGAACGTTTGCAATCCTTTATTTCGTTAAATTTTCAGCCAAATGCTTTCGCTCGTTACGAGGAAAGTAAACCTTATGGGTAGACTCCCATAAGGGTATTTACTTACTTTTTAGATATATTGGTTGAATAGAGATACTGCATAATGAATATATTATGCTTTCATTAATCCGAAAACTTCTGTCCCCAGGCTTGAGCCCATTTGTTATTGAGGAGGTGGAGCACCTTAGAGGAGTAGTTGTTTTAGAGGCTAAGCAACTGAGTCTCAGGGTTGAAATAATACCCATCGGAGAAAAGCCCCTTAAAGACTGTCGAAATTATTGAACCTTATGCTGTTTTGCTGACATATGAAGAAGGCAGCGAGGCAAAGAAAAGAATTCTGAAATAGAACTTAATTTAAATTGGTCGGGGCGAGAGGATTTGAACCTCCGACCACATGCACCCCATGCATGTACGCTACCAGGCTGCGCTACGCCCCGACGAAAAACGAAATTGTAGCAGTAACTATTTAGAGAGAATCTGCAGGACTGCGCTTGCAGCTCTTCGCGAAGCCGTAGGTCTCCACGAGCCTCTTCAAGGCGATTGCGCGCGCCGCTGATCGTAAAACCCTCTTCATACAGAAGCGAGCGAATTTTTCTGATCAAAACTACTTCGTGGTGTTGATAGTAACGACGGTTAGCCCGGTGTTTTTGGGGGCTTAGCTGAGAAAACTCTTGCTCCCAATAGCGCAGAACGTGCGAACGGACACCACAAAGATCGGCTACTTCGCCAATGGTGAAGTAGCGTTTAGCAGGTATTGGGGGAAGTTGAGAGCTCAGAAGTACTGAGCTAGCATCAAACTCGGTTTTCTCGAGCATGTGACTCCACTACATCTTTAAGCTTTTGACTTGCGTGAAAAGTAACAACACGTCTAGCGGCAATCGGAATCATCTGACCTGTCTTTGGATTTCGGCCAAGACGAGCCGATTTATTGCGCAACTGAAAGTTGCCAAAACCAGAAATCTTGACTTCCACACCCGCTTCAAGCGATTGACCAATGCGATCAAAGAATGCATCAATCATATCTTTTGCCTCACGCTTGTTCAGGCCCACCTGATCAAACAGCGCTTCAGAAAGCTCATTTTTTGTAACAGTGTCATTGGAAATCAATTTAGTCATCGCCAGTCTCTTTTGTAACTATTTATTTGATTTATATCTAATACTAAACCTAGCGCAAGCGAGCTGCGCACTTTTTTTCAACAGCACTTAATAAAGCGGCCATTACTGCATCTATTTGAGGGTCCTGCAATGTTTCTTGAGGATTTAACAGCGTTACTCTAAAAGCCAAGCTTTTCTCATTCTCAGCCATACTGCTAGATCCAGCCTTTGGCTTGAACTCATCAAATAGCTCAATCTTGCGCACAAAATTCTGTTTGCTTGCGCTCATTGCATCTAACAATGTTTGCGCGGGAACGCTCTGCTTCACGACTAGCGCTAAATCGCGTTGAACTGCAGGAAATTTACTTAACTCCTCTGGCACCGGCAAACCAAGTTCACGAATCGGATCTAAATCTAACTCAAACAGAACTGGAGCCTGTGGCAATTCATATGCTTGTTGCAAACCAGGATGAAATTCACCAACCCAACCAATGGCAATAGTATTTTTTTCAGATTTTAAGAAGACTTGCGCCGATCGACCTGGATGTAAAGCAGGATGTTGCGCAGCTTCTGTTACGAAAAGCAGTGGATCGAGAACGCGCTCAAGATCACCCTTTACATCAAAGAAGTCTACCGCTCTAGTAGGGCTGGCCCATTGCTCGGGAAAGGATGAACCATAGACCAAACCGCCAATTTTTTGAGGCTGATAAAAACCAGCCACCTTACCAGCCTCTTCTTGAGCGTTAATATCACGCTTAAAGACGCGACCAGTCTCAAACAGACGCACACGCCCTGCCCCACGATTCAGATTGGCCTTGAGGTTTCCTAGCAAGCCACCCCACAATGTACTGCGCATCACGCCATATTGGCTGGCAATGGGATTTAGCACTGCAATGATATCTTTTTCAGTGGCACCGGTAAGACGTTTTTCGCTTTCAAGATCTGTAAAGCTAAAATTCACCGCCTCTTGATAGCCTTGCAAAGCTAAACGCTGACGAATTAAATGAATACCCCGCTTTGCCTCCGCTTTAGCACTCATTTTTAATGAAGCTACTGGCAGCTGATCGGGAATATTTTCAAAGCCGTACATCCGTGCGACTTCTTCAATTAAATCTTCCTCGATCTCAATATCAAATCGATAGCTTGGAGGATTTACGATAAACGCATCGCCCTCTTGCTTGAATTCGAAACCGAGGCGCTTAAATACGTCTGCAACAATTTCGTTGGTCAACGGAATACCAATCACTTTTTCCGCTCTAGCCAAACGCATTTTGACGGGCTTACGCTCAGGTACGTTTAAAACCTGATCATCTACGGGACCCGCTTGACCACCACATATTTCGATAATCAAAGCGCTTAAATACTCTAAGCAATGAACAGTATTTTGAGGATCCACTCCACGCTCAAATCGATGAGCTGCATCCGTACTGAAATTAAAGCGACGAGCACGCCCCTGAATTGCAGAAGGCAGCCAGTAAGCGGCTTCAACATAAATATTCTTAGTGTCATCAGACACAGCGCAATGGTTGCCACCCATAATGCCTGCAAGGGCTACCGAACCATTCTGGTCAGCAACTACACCAGCATCTTGTAATTTTCCCGCAGAATCTGGCCCCTGCAAGGTTACCGTTTGACCATTTAATAGCTCGAGGGTTTCGCCTGCTTTAGCCCAACGAACGGTGATATCGCCATTCAACTTATCAATATCAAATACGTGGATAGGCTGGCCCATTTCCAATATAACATAGTTAGAAAGATCCACCAACGCAGAAATACTTCTTTGGCCTGCACGAGTCAAACGCTGCGCGATCCATTCAGGTGTTTTTGCTTGTGGATTTACACCGCGAATCACGCGACCAGCAAAACGACCGCAAAGCTCTTTGCTCTCCACAGTTACTTTGCGCTTGTCATCTATTGATACAGATGGTGGAGTCCACTTAGGCACGCATAGTGCAGCGCCAGTAATCGCAGAAACTTCGCGCGCCATTCCCATTAATGAGAGGCAATCCGCTTTATTTGGAGTTAACTTAATAACAAAGATTTGATCATCTAAATCGAGGTATTCGCGAATATCTTTTCCGACTGGAGCATCTGCTGGTAATTCCAGAATACCTTCATGATCATCACCAAGGCCAAGCTCGCGACCAGAGCACAGCATTCCCTGGCTTTCAACGCCGCGTAACTTACCTACCTTAATCATGAAGGGTTTGCCACCCGCCTCTGATGCAGGCAATTCAGCACCAACCATAGCGCACGGAATTTTGATACCAGCACGGGCATTGGGCGCACCGCATACGATTTGTAATTCCTGACCAGTACCGGCATCTACTTTACAAACACGTAAGCGGTCTGCATCAGGATGTTGCTCAGCAGACAGAATCTGGGCGATCACAATCTTAGTAAATGCAGGAGCTACTGAATGTTGTTCTTCAACCTCTAAACCCACCATGGTCATTGCATGACCAAGCGCATCGCTATCAAGAGATGGGTTTACATACTGACGAAGCCAAGATTCAGAAAATTGCATAGCGCTCTATATAAATTTGTAATGCTGATTTGTTATGCAGGGAACTGCGCTAAGAAACGAAGATCGTTTTCAAAGAAGAGCCGTAAATCATCAACGCCATAACGCAACATCGTTAAACGCTCTAAACCAGAACCAAAGGCAAAACCGGTATAGCGCTCTGGGTCAATACCCATATTGCGCAACACGTTCGGATGAACCTGTCCTGCTCCGGAGATCTCTAGCCAACGACCGGCAAGCTTGCCACTACCAAAGGCCATATCAATCTCAGCTGATGGCTCTGTAAATGGGAAATACGATGGACGGAAACGAACTTGTAATTCATTCGTTTCAAAAAAGGTTCTCAAGAAATCGGTGTAAACGCCTTTGAGATCAGCGAAAGAAATAGATTCCGCAATCCATAAGCCCTCAACCTGATGGAACATCGGTGAATGGGTTGCATCGCTATCGACACGATAGGTTCTGCCCGGCGCAATCATTTTGATTGGCGGCATTACATCAGCGTTTGCGTATTTCTTTACATGCTCGCTCGCATAACGAACCTGAATGGAGCTGGTATGCGTGCGCAATAACAAAGGCTTCTCATAGGAATCTTTGCCATCGATATAAAACGTATCCTGCATTGAGCGGGCTGGATGATTTTCTGGACTATTTAAGGCGGTGAAATTAAACCAATCGGTTTCAATTTCAGGGCCATCTGCTGCTTCAAAACCAATGGAGCGGAAGATCTCTTCAATACGTTCCCAGGTGCGCATCACGGGATGCAGGCTACCAACAGCTTGGCCACGGCCAGGCAAGGAAACATCGATAGACTCCGCTGCAAGACGTTGCATCAACACAGCATCAGCCAAAGCCTGACGACGCTCTTGTAATGCAGCTTCTACCTGAGTTTTGATTTGATTAATTTGGGCGCCAGCACTCTTGCGTTCATCGGACGACATTCCACCAAGTGCTTTTAAACGCTCAGTGAGAACAGCTGACTTACCGAGATACTTGGCTTTCGCGTCCTCAAGAGCTGCCGCATCGGCAGCTCCGAGGAAATCACGTTTAGCATCCTCGACAATGTGGTCGAGAGAAACCATTGCAGCTTAGTTTAGAAAACTAAGAATTAAGCTGCAGCGTTTACTACGGATTTGATCCGAGTAACCAAAGCAGCGAAAGCCACTTTGTCAGCAATGGTCATATCAGAAAGCACTTTGCGGTCGAGTTCGATCGCAGCTTTCTTCATACCATTCATGAATACGCTATAGGTCATGTCATGCTGACGAACTGCCGCGTTGATACGAGCAATCCACAAAGCGCGGAATACACGTTTCTTGTTGCGACGGTCACGATATGCATATTGACCAGCACGCATAACCGCTTGCTTAGCAATACGGAATATGTTCTTACGACGGCCACGGTAACCTGTAGCAGCATCGGTGATTTTCTTATGACGGGCTCTTGCTGTAACCCCACGTTTGACTCTTGGCATTGAATTCTCCTAATCTAGTCTGAGGTTAAGCGTATGGAAGCATGGAGCGAATTGACTTAACGTCTGCTTTCGCAACTTCTGTGGAACCACGGAGGTGACGCTTATTCTTTGTGGTCTTCTTGGTGAGGATGTGGCGTTTGAAAGCCTGGCCTCGTTTAATCGTTCCGCCTGCGCGAACCGTGAAGCGCTTTTTAGCGCTACTCTTGCTCTTCATCTTGGGCATAAAGCACCCCTTCAATTACTTGTGCAACATAGGTGGTAACCGACGGTTACTCTTCCTGTACCCAGAAGCACTTCAAACTACCGGCGCCTTTCAGCGCCTCCCCCTACATAAGAATCAGGTAGAACCTGATTACTTAGCCTTACAAATGGGGGCCAATACCATCACCATCTGACGACCCTCCATTTTTGGAAACTGTTCAACTTGACCAAACTCTTGTAGGTCTAACTTCAAACGCTCCAACATTCTCGCTCCGATTTCTTGGTGGGCCATTTCACGACCCCGAAACCGCAACGTAATCTTTGTCTTATCGCCATCTTCCAAAAAGCGGATTAGATTGCGTAGCTTTACACCGTAGTCACCATCATCAGTACCAGGACGGAATTTCACTTCCTTAACCTGAATGACCTTTTGCTTTAGCTTTGCTTCATGCATCCGCTTAGCTTCTTGGTATTTGAATTTGCCGAAGTCCATGATACGGACTACAGGCGGCACAGCCGTCGGAGCAATTTCCACCAAATCGGTTTCTTTCTCTTCTGCCGCAGCCAAGGCTTCACTCAACTTAACTACACCGATGGGCTCTCCATCAATTCCAATCAAACGCACTTCAGGAGCAGTAATTTCCCGGTTAATGCGCTGCAATTTTTCAGTAGCGATCTTCTTAATTCCTTTAAAAAAACAATAAAAACCGTTCTAACCCTAGCTAGGCTCGGGTCCAACTTTCTGGGATATATCCTGCTGGAGTCGGGCAACGAAGGCATCAATAGGCATTACACCCAAATCCACTCCGCCACGGGCACGAACGGCCACCGTATTACTTTCAGATTCTTTATCACCTACAACTAGTAAAAATGAGATCTTCTGTAATGCGTGCTCGCGTATTTTATACGTAATTTTCTCGTTCCGCAAATCAGATTCGACTCTAAACCCTTGTTTTTTCAGCAATTGCTGCACTTGTTGTGCATATGCAGCAGAATTTCCGGAGATATTAAGGACTACAGCCTGGGTCGGAGCCAGCCAAACAGGCATGTTTCCAGCATGATTTTCAATCAAAATACCAATAAAACGCTCTAAAGAGCCCACAATCGCCCTATGGAGCATGACAGGAGTTTTGCGGCTATTGTCTTTGGCTACGTATTCCGCGCCTAAACGCGCTGGCATCGAGAAATCCACCTGAATCGTTCCGCACTGCCAAGTACGACCAATAGAGTCTTTGAGGTGATATTCAATCTTGGGACCATAAAAGGCACCCTCGCCTGGTAATTCTTCCCATTCTTGGCCTGAGGCCTTTAGTGCGCCACGCAGCGCTTCTTCAGCTTTATCCCAAATCGCATCATCACCAACACGCTTAGCTGGTCGCAAGGCCAACTTCACGGCAACCTCGGTAAAGCCAAAATCTTGATATACAGCGCGCACGGCTTTATCAAATGCAGCAACTTCAGATTGAATCTGATCTTCGGTACAGAAAATATGACCATCATCTTGCGTGAAACCTCGCACACGCATCAAGCCGTGTAATGCGCCTGATGGCTCATTGCGATGGCATTGGCCAAACTCACCAAAGCGCAATGGCAATTCACGATAGCTATGCAAGCCAGAGTTATAAATTTGCACGTGGCCAGGACAATTCATCGGCTTTAAAGCATAAGCACGATTCTCCGACTCAGTCGTAAACATATTTTCTTTATAGTTTTCCCAGTGGCCAGATTTTTCCCACAGCCCACGATCCAAAATTTGTGGTGCCTTTACCTCTTGGTAGCCTTCTTGTTGATACACACGACGCATGTATTGCTCAACTTCTTGCCAAATTGACCAGCCTTTTGGATGCCAGAAAATTAAACCTGGCGCCTCTTCTTGAAAATGAAATAAATCAAGCTGTTTACCAAGACAACGATGATCACGTTTCTCGGACTCTTCCAGCATGTGTATGTACGCATCTTGATCTTCCTTGCGCAACCAAGCTGTGCCATAAATACGCTGCAACATCTCATTTTTGCTATCACCACGCCAGTAAGCACCAGCCAGCTTCATCAGCTTAAATACTTTGAGTTTTCCGGTTGAAGGCGCGTGTGGACCACGGCATAAATCTGTGAACTTGCCTTCAGCATATAAAGACACATCTTCACTCTGTGGAATACTCGCAATAAGTTCTGCTTTGTAGTTTTCACCTTGCTTCTTGAAAAACTCAACAGCCTCATCACGAGACATAACGGTACGTGTTACAGGCTCATCTTTTTTTGCGAGCTCAGTCATTTTCTTTTCGAGAGCTGCCAAATCATCCGGTGTAAATGGACGGTGATAAAAGAAGTCATAGTAAAAACCATTCTCAATCACTGGACCAATCGTCACTTGCGCTTCTGGAAATAATTCTTTTACGGCATACGCCAATAAATGCGCCGTGGAGTGACGCACAATCTCCAACGCTTCAGGGCTCTTGTCAGTAATGATGGCTAGCTGACTATCTTTATCAATCACAAAGCTCGTGTCAACCATCTTGCCATCTACGATTCCGCCTAGCGCAGCTTTTGCAAGTCCGCTACCAATGCTTTGTGCAACATCCGCGATGCGAACTGGTGCATCAAACCCACGTTTTGATCCATCTGGCAGAGTAACTATAGGCATGATGACCCCATCTTCTTCACTGAACTTCATTTATGACATCTTTCCCAAAAAGAAAGCGCGGTAGCTTTGCGGCATTCGCGCCTCTTTAGACCTCCTAATGAAGGTCTTTTTTGGGGCTTATTCGTTGGTAGGCTCGACTGGACTCGAACCAACGACCCCCACCATGTCAAGGTGGTGCTCTAACCAGCTGAGCTACGAGCCTATACAGCTATAGAGTTTATCACCGGCGGCGCACTTGGGTGACCCCTTTCACCTCTTCTAAGCTGTTTTGCACCACACGTAAGACATCAGAATCCTTCACCTCAACCGTTAGAAGTATCTGAGCAAGGCCTTTTTTTGCCGATTTGCGTAGACCGATAACATGGACACCCTGCCTCGTGAGAATTTCAAAGAGCTCACGCATGAGCTCTGGGCGATCCAAGCCAGCAACTACTAAATCCGCGGGGAACACCCGTTTTTGCTCTGGATTTTGAACGGGATCCTCAGCAGCAGCCGTCCAAGCGGTTTGAATGACGCGCTCCGGAGCTCTCTCCAATAAACCTCTAAATGTCTTGCAGGAACGACGATGAATAGAAACGCCCCTGCCTTGCGTCACAAAACCTGCGATCGCATCTGGAGGTACGGGTCGGCAGCAACGTGCCAACTGGGTGAGCAGCGAATCTACCCCAACAACCAATACATCACCACTCTGACCGGTCTTGCGACTACTGTTCCGCAAAATAATTTCAGGCGTGGCAACTTTGGCTTCTGCATTTACCTCAACTTTTGCTTCTACTGGCTTGCTAGCCTGACCACCCTCTTCATCGTCAAGCGCATTAAACCACGCGCGTACTCGTTGACGCGCTCTTTGAGAACGCAAATAGTGCTTATCTGGACTAATCCAATCACGAGATGGGCCGCCATGTTTAACAGCAATAATCTCAACAGTCTGACCATTCTTGAGGGCAGTTTCTAAGGGAACCATTGCGCCGTCTACACGGGCACCTCTACAACGATGGCCGAGATTACTATGCACAGCGTAAGCAAAATCGATTGGCGTTGAGCCTTTCTCTAGCGAGATCACCTTCCCCAACGGAGTAAGCACATAAATATGATCATCAATTTCATGATGTTTGAGTTGCTCCCAAGCATCCTCTTTCCAAGAAATCAGTTGTCGGGCCCATGCAATTTGTCTCTCATACGCCACTTCCGCGCTATGGGTTCCAGGCTGATGGTGAACATTAGGCTTATTGGCTTTAGTAGAGCTTGGAGGCGTGGCCACACCCACATAAGCACCCTCCTTATACCGCCAATGTGCAGCTAAACCATACTCGGCCTGCTGATGCATGTCCCGAGTTCGAACTTGAATCTCAAATGCGACACCGTCATCATTCATAACAACCGTATGCAAAGATTGATAGCCGTTGGGTTTAGGTCTTGCAATGTAATCGTCGAACTCCCGAGGAACAGGCTGCCATACGTTATGGACAATACCTAAAACGGCATAGCAGGACTTAACATCCTCCACCAAAACACGAAATGCCCTCACGTCATAAAGGTTTGCGAAATCCAACGACTTACCCTGCATCTTTTTCCAGATGCTATAGATATGCTTAGGCCGACCAAGAACCTCGCCTTCAATATGAGAAGTTTTTAATTCTTCCTCAAGTTGCAAGACAATTTGATCGATGAAAGATTGGCGTTCGATGCGTTTCGCATCCAACATCTTGGCTATATCGCGATAAGTCTGGGGCGATAAAGTGCGAAAGGCTAGATCCTCCATTTCCCACTTCATTTGCCATATACCTAAACGATTAGCCAAAGAAGCGTCGATATTGAGAATCTCTTGCGCCCAAGCTGTAGGCATCTCGATCTTCTCTTGAGTCACCCAGCGCAGAGTTTGCAAACGGGATGCGAGGTAAATTAATACCACTCGCAAATCATCTCCAAATGCCCATAGCATTTTGCGCAGCCTTTCTTCCTGGCCTGTAACACTTAGCCCACCATCGTCACGAACCAGTTTGGCTTGCGCTTGACGCAAACCACGATAACCAATCAGCAACTTGGCCGGCTCTTCGTCAATAAGCTTAATGAGCGCTTCTTTGCCATGGGTGCGAGCAATATTGCTTGCGGCAGTTAAGGTGGCCTCATCTAGATTGAGCGACTGCAGTATTTTTAAAACGCCATTTGCGTGCTGCTCTTCTGGCTCACCATACCAAGCATCCTGAAATAACGTTACTTTTTCTGATTGTAGAGAAGCATTTGCCATTGGCAATGAGGTCGCAGTTAGCCAAAGAACTCTTTTGCTAAAGCAATTTGTTCTTGTTTTACAAATGCTGGGGCATGACCCAAATTTGGAATCTCAATGCTGCGTGCATAAAGATTCACCTTGCACATTTCAGCAATAGTAGCCGCAGATAAAAGATCGGAGTCGCCACCGCGCATAATAAGCATCGGGATGCGTATTTGTTTGAACGCATGCCACATTGCCATTTCACCTGCTTTAGCCATAATTGGATTAACCGAGGCAAATGGTACTGAGATATCTGGGTCGTAATGCATGATCCATTTACCTTCCTTTTGAACAAGCATTGGGTCCTTGTAGACCCCCACTCCTGCGGTGTATGCTCTCCAAAGCTTGCGCAAATTTCATTGAGACGAGTCAATGCGTCACCACGATCGGCAAAAGCGAATAGCTGATCTACGTATGAACCCAAACGCTTAATTACTTCAAGCTCAATTCGGGGACCTACATCATTAATCAGCATTCGGCGTATGGGCGAATTTGGCATTGATGCATAAACCATGCCGATCAACCCTCCCATAGATGTGCCAAACCAATCCACTTGCGATACACCCAACTTCTGAACCAAAGTCGCAATATCTGCAACGTACTGAGGTACGGCATACATCATTGGGTTGGATAAGCAATCAGAGTCGCCCCTTCCCACGACATCAGGACATACAACGTAATAGTCTTTGCACATTGCTTCAGCTAGGGTCTTAAAGTCACTGCCGCGTCTGGTGAGGCCATGTACACACAACAATACCTTGTTGCTGGGATTTCCCCAGGCGTGATATGCCATACGATGTTTTTCATCGCCACTAGAGCAGTCCACATAAAAAGTTTCGCCGTCATGAAAAACATTTGCGGCCTGAGATTCATTGTGAATCTCATGACGGTCATCATGCTCATGATCGTGATCTTCACCCACCTCTTCGGGTTGCAAAGTAACATGATCAAGTTCATGTTTACTCAATAACATCGCATTAATCTTAGACATGATCTCTGGCCACTCTTGCATATTGACAATCTCAATATGACCAATCAATGCAGGAAAACTAGGGGTCATTTCCCAAACATGTAAATCATGTACTGCAAGAACGCCTGGAACATTTCTTAAATCGGCACCCACTTGCAAGTAATCAATGTGCAAGGGAACGCCTTCCATGAGAAAGTGATATGACTCGTGAAGAATGGAGATCGTAGACTTCAGAATGAGGAGCGAAACCAGAATAGAGAGAATCGCATCGATTGGCATCCAACCAGTTAACTGAATTACCACGCCAGCAACTAAAGCTGCGACTGATCCGAGCAAATCACCCATCACATGCACTAGAGCAGCACGAGTATTCACGCTCTTTTTATCACATGATAGCACCCATGCAACGATGATGTTCATTACCAATCCGATGGCAGCAACTACCGTCACTGTTAACCCATCTACTTTGTGTGGAGCATAGAAACGACTAATTGCCTCAATCACAATCCAAACTACTAAACCAAGCATCACAATGCTATTAACAAAAGCTGCAAGCGCTTCAGCGCGCCCAAATCCAAACGAGTGTTTTGGGGATGGCGGACGACGTGAAATGATTTGCGCTAACAGAGCAAGGCCTAATGCTGCCGCATCGGTAACCATATGACCGGCATCAGAAATCAAAGCTAACGAATTGGCGAAATAGGCTGCAGCGCCTTCAACTCCAGAAAAACCTAGCGTTAAAACCAGGGCAATCAAGAACAGATTTTGATTGGAAACCTGCTTGCTATGGGAATGTTGGGCATCCCCCTTTTTATGCGCGTGCAAGGAGGGATCAACCACAGATTGGTTCTGAGAATTTATTGGTTTCGAATGGAAATGATGGGAACCCGACATGGTGAACCCATTATTCCATTAAACAGTAAAACGAATTAGAAACCTGTTGTATCCAGCCGGGGCACCCGTTTTGGCAATGACCTCCTCTTTCGTGACACCAGGAGCTAATTCAATCAAGGTCAAACCAGCACGAATGATGTCCAAAACACATAGATCAGTAATGATTTGGCTAATCACACCCACACCAGTTAATGGCAAGGTGCATTTAGGCAGAATCTTGAGCTCTTCTGTACCGTCTTTCTTTTTGGCAACGTGCTCCATCAAGACAACGACATGTTTCACTCCAGCCACCAAGTCCATTGCACCGCCCATACCTTTGACCATTTTTCCTGGAATCATCCAGTTAGCCAAATCGCCGTGCTCACTTACCTGCATAGCACCCAAAATCGCAATATTAATTTTGCCACCGCGAATCATTCCAAAGGAATCTGCAGAAGAAAAAATGGAGGACCCAGGTAAAGTAATTACCGTTTGTTTTCCAGCATTAATTAAATCTGCATCAATGGTCTCTTCAGTCGGAAAGGGGCCAATGCCCAATAAACCATTTTCTGACTGGAGCCACACTTCCATATCTTTTGGTACGTGATTGGCCACTAGGGTAGGCATACCGATCCCTAAGTTTACGTAGTAACCGTCTTTTAGTTCTTTAGCAGCACGCGCTGCCATTTCATCTCTAGTCCAAGCCATATCTATCTCTCTAAATTATTCTGTTCTGGGTAATTAAGCGTTTGGTGTCAAGGTACGTTGCTCAATGCGCTTCTCTGGGTTTTTATTAATCACCAAGCGGTGAACATAAATACCAGGCATATGAATCTGATCGGGATCTAATTGACCATTCTCAACAATCTCTTCCACTTCAGCGACAGTAATCTTGCCAGCCATAGCCACCACTGGATTGAAGTTTCGTGCTGTGTAACGGTACACCAAGTTTCCTGACTTATCTGCTTTCTACGCCTTCACTAAAGAGATGTCAGAAATGATTGAACGCTCCATGATGTATCTCTCACCATCAAACTCTTTTTCCTCTTTGCCTTCAGCTACCAAAGTATCCACGCCTGTCTTTGTATAAAAAGCTGGAATACCACAACCGCCTGCACGCAATTTTTCAGCCAAAGTTCCTTGTGGAGTAAATTCCAACTCCAATTCTCCAGCGAGGTATTGGTGCTCAAACTCTTTGTTTTCGCCGACATAGGAAGCAACCGTCTTCTTCACTTGACGCGAATTGAGTAGCAAACCTAAGCCAAAGCCGTCTACACCAGCATTATTGGCAATTGCGGTTAAATTCTGAGCGCCTAAATCTTTCACCGCCTGGATCAAAGTCTCGGGAATGCCGCAGAGGCCAAAACCCACCGACAGCCAATTTTTGTCCGTCTTTTAAGATGTCCCGCAAGGCATCGACTGCCGATGGGTAAGTTTTATTCATAACTTTTGTCCTAATATTGCCAAAATGGGTAAAAAGGCAATCATAACGCCTCAGACCGCTTTAGAAGGCCCCCTTGGCACTAAATGGGTTTTTTTGCAGATAGAACTAAGCTATTAGGGCTTAAATGCCCCATTTTTAAGAATTTTCGGAGAAAACGTATGAATGCTGCAGAACTGCTAGAGCAATTTGGGCCTAGAGACTCTATGGACTATGACCTCGTCATTGTTGGAGGTGGTCCCGCTGGCTTATCTGCCGCTATCAAAGCTAAGCAATTGGCAAACGACTCTGGAAAAGAGCTCAGCGTATGTGTACTTGAGAAAGGCTCAGAAATAGGCGCTCATATTCTTTCTGGCGCCGTCATGGATCCAAAAGCACTCACCGAACTTTTTCCCGACTGGAAAGAGTTAGGCGCCCCGCTCGATACCCCAGTTACCGAAGATCAATTTTTATTCTTAACAACTGATAACTCTTACCAAGTTCCTAACTGGATGTTGCCGCATTGCTTTAAGAATGAAGGGAACTATATTGTCAGCCTTGCTAACGTCACTCGCTGGCTTGGACAACAAGCTGAAAATCTTGGTGTTGAAATTTTTCCAGGCTTCCCCGCTGCAGATATTTTGTATAACGAACAAGGTGCAGTTTCTGGCGTGATCACCGGATCAATGGGCTTAAACAAAGAAGGTAATCCAACCGATCAGTTTCAGCTCGGTATGGAATTGCGCGGCAAGTACACTCTTTTTGCTGAAGGTGCACGTGGGCATCTTGGTAAACAACTTATTGCGAAGTTCGCTCTAGATAAAGACGCAGATCCGCAAAGCTATGGTATTGGCATTAAAGAGCTTTGGGAAATTGAGCCATCGAAGAGTAAGCCAGGTTTGGTCGTTCATACTGCTGGATGGCCACTGGAGAGTGATACCTATGGCGGCTCTTTCCTCTATCACTTGGGTGATAACAAAGCGGCTGTTGGTTTAGTGGTTGGCCTTTCTTATAAGAATCCATACCTCTCTCCATTTGAAGAATTTCAGCGCTATAAATTGCATCCCAAAATTCGTGAAACCTTTGAAGGTGGCAAGCGCATTGTCTACGGCGCACGTGCGTTAACAGCTGGCGGTTTAAATAGCCTTCCGCAAACCGTATTTCCTGGTGGAGCTTTAATTGGTTGCGATGCTGGCTTTCTGAATGCTTCGCGCATCAAAGGTAACCATGCAGCTATTAAGACGGGCATGCTTGCTGCTGAAGCTGCTGTTGCAGCCATTAATGAAAATCGTTCTGCCGATGTATTGTCAGCCTACCCAACTGCATTCCAAAATAGTTGGCTATATACTGAACTGAATCAAGCGCGCAACTTTAAATATTGGATGTCAAAAGGACTCTACCTCGGCACCTTAATGGTAGGTTTGGAGCAAAAAGTTCTCGGCGGCAATATGCCTTGGACGGTGCATTTAAAACATGCTGATCATGAATGCCTAGAGCCTGCGGCTCAACATCGGCCGATTGACTATCCTAAGCCAGATGGCAAACTGACATTTGATCGCCTCTCGTCAGCATTTATCTCCAATACCAATCACGCAGAGAATCAACCCATACATTTAACACTGAAGGATGATTCGATTCCAGTAGATCTCAACTTAAAAACCTATGCGGGTCCAGAGCAACGCTACTGCCCTGCTGGTGTATATGAGTATGTTGAATCTGATGGCAAGCCCCGCTTGCAAATCAATTCGCAAAACTGCGTGCATTGCAAAACTTGTGACATCAAAGACCCAAGCCAAAACATTGTTTGGATAACCCCAGAAGGTGGTGGCGGACCAAACTATGCTGCCATGTAGCCAAACCAACCCCGGTCATCTGTCGGGGTTTTTTCATTCAAAACAAAAATAATTAAATAGCGTTATATTTATCTACATGATGATCTTTCACACCATGCTCAGAGTTGGCGATCTCAATCGCTCCATCAACTTCTACACCAAAGTTTTGGGAATGAATTTGCTACGCACTACCGAGCGCCCTGAGCAAAAATATTCTCTGGCCTTTGTGGCCTATGGAAAAGGCAATGCTAATGGTCAAAAGCCGAAATTGAGCTTACCTATAACCATGGCGTACATTTCTATGAGACGGGGACTGCCTATGGGCATATCGCCATCGGCGTTCCAGATGCCTATGCCGCTTGCGCCAACATCAAGGCTGCCGGCGGCAATGTCACCCGTGATGGGCTGGCCCAGTTGCTGGCGGCGATACCGTGATTGCATTTGTTACCGATCCTGATGGTTACAAAATAGAGCTTATTCAGCGCTAATCATGGCTGAGCCCGACTATCTTCATTTTGAAATCCTAGATCGCATCAGCGATGTCCTCTCCAATCAATGGAATGCTCTACTTCCTTTAGATGCAGGGCCTTTTCTACGACATGAGTTTCTCAGCGCCCTAGAAGAAACTGGCTGTGTTGGTGGCAATACTGGGTGGCAAGTAGCTCACCTGGGTGTGCGAGATGACGGGCAATTAGTTGGCGCATTACCCCTATACATCAAACAACACTCATACGGAGAATTTGTATTTGACTGGTCATGGGCGCAGGCCTATGAACAACAGGGAATGCAATATTTTCCAAAGGCACTTTGTGCCATTCCCTTCACCCCCGTGCAGGGCTCACGCATCTTAAGCGCTCAACAGGTAGACATCAACATTGTTCGAACAAAAATCATTAATCAATTAAAAAGTATCGTTATTCAAAATAGTTTATCTTCAGCGCATGTTTTGTTTCCCCACTCGACAGATGCGATTGAGCTAAAGAATCAAGGTTTTATGTTGCGAGACTCAGTGCAGTTTCATTGGCATAACGAAGAGTTTCAAAATTTCGAACACTTTTTATCCGCCCTAACAATGAAACGCCGAAAAAATATTCGACGTGAGCGTGAGCAAGTGGCCCGCGAATCCATACACTTTAGACACGTTTCAGGGATATCTTCCACTGATTCAGATTGGGAATTTTTTATCGTTGCTATGCAAATACCTATCTTGAACATCATTCAAGTCCCTATTTGAATAAGGCATTTTTTAAGCTATGGGTAAAGCGTATGCCCGAGAACCTTCATCTGATTATTGCGGAACGCAATGACACCCCGATCGCAGCATCATTGCTGGTGGTTGACCCTATAGGATCTAAGGCTTATGACAGATACTGGGGCGCCATTGAACATATACCGTGTCTTCATTTTGAAACTGCTTATTACCAAGCGATTGAATACTACATTAATAACCATATTCAAACCTTTGAAAGCAGCGCTCAGGGGGAGTACAAGATGGCAACGAGGCTTCTTACCAAAGACTATTCAAATCAGCCCATTACGTTGCTGATCCTCAGTTTGCTAGAGCAGTCCAACACTTCTTGGGCCGGGAACATCAAGGCATTGGTGCCTATGTTGATGAGCTCTCTGAGCACAGTCCCTTGAAATCGTCTAAAGTACAGCCATGAATTCTGGAAGTAACGATGACTCTAAGCTGGCCTTACAAGATGGCTCCCACCCTCTATCAACTGGAGACGATGCGTCAGACTCCCCTTGCATTGGCGTATGCACCACCCTCTACGATGAGATCTGTCAGGGTTGTGGTCGGTACCCTAAATGAAGTCAGTAACTGGGTTTCTTCTCACAAGAAGAAAAAGACTTGGTATGGAAACGTATTCGCGAAGAAGGTACTGCATCTCGTTTTCAGCGTCAAACCAAAGAAAATAAGCCCATTTAAGGGCTTATTTCTTCATTACTTACTACCTACTTAGCCTTCTAAGGCTTAGCTACGTAAATATTCTTCGTAGGTTCCTGAGTAATCCACAACGATGCCATCCATTTTCATTTCTAAGATGCGGTTAGCTAAAGCAGATACAAACTCACGGTCATGAGAAACAAATATCAATGTGTCGTCAAACTTCTCAAGCGCAATTTGCAAACTTTCAATCGATTCCATGTCCATGTGATTGGTCGGCTCATCCATGGCAAGAACGTTATATTTTTGAAGCATCAGTTTGCCCCAAATCATCCTGCTCTTCTCGCCACCTGAAAGAACTTTTACAGACTTTCCAATGTCATCGCCCGAGAACAATAAGCGGCCCAACGTGCCGCGTATGACTTGATCATCGTCGCCAGTATTGCGCCAGTCGTTCATCCAATCCATGAGTAATTCATCTTTGGCAAACATCTCGGTATTGTCTTGCGGCATAACACCAACATTGGCGTTCTCAGCCCACTTCACATCACCACTATCAGCAGCAATACCCTCAAAACGTTTGCTCAAAAATGGTTTTCAGTAAGGTTGTCTTACCAGCGCCGTTTTGACCAATAATGGCAATCTTTTCGCCAGCTCGTACGCCTAACTTAAAGTTTTTAAAGATAGTACGGTCATAGGCTTTAGTCAACGCATTACATTCAACCGCCATATTGTGAAGTTTTTTCTCGGTATCAAAACGAATAAAAGGGTTTTGACGTGAAGAAGGCTTTACTTCAACAATTTCAATTTTCTCTAACTGCCTCTGACATGAAGTAGCTTGACGCGCTTTAGAAGCATTTGCGGAGAAAGCGGGCTACGAAAGCAGCTAATTCAGCAATTTTTTCTTTGGCTTTCACATTATTGCTAAGCTGCTGTGTGCGGGCCTGAACTGATGCCAACATATAGGAGTCGTAGCTTCCTGGATAAACCTTCAAGGTTCCATAGTCCATATCGGCCATGTGCGTACAAACTTCATTGAGGAAGTGACGATCGTGGGAAATAATGACGATGGTGCTCTTAATTTGATTGAGGATATCTTCAAGCCAATGAATAGAGTGAATATCCAACTTGTTAGTTGGCTCATCTAATAACAACACATCTGGATCAGAAAACAATGCTTGCGCAAGCAATACGCGCAACTTCCAACCTGGCGCTACATTACTCATTGGCCCATTATGTTGCTCGATTGGAATACCAATACCCAACAACAATTCACCTCTGCTTTTGCCTCTGCAGTGTAGCCGCCGTATTCAGCATACTTGCCTTCAAGCTCAGCGGCCTTCATGTAGTCTTCATCAGTAGCATCTGGATTAGCGTAAATGGCATCGCGCTCTGCTGCAGCTTTCCACATCTCCTCATGACCCATCATGACTACGTCGAGTACTCGCACATCTTCGTAAGCAAATTGATCTTGACGTAACTTACCCAAACGAACACCGGGATCCAAACCCACGTTGCCGCTGGTTGGCTCAAATTCGCCACCCAATATTTTCATGAAGGTTGATTTACCGCAACCGTTTGCGCCAATCAAGCCATAGCGATTGCCACCGCCAAACTTCACGGAAATATTTTCAACCAGGGGTTTTGCCCCAAACTGCATAGTGATATTAGATGCTGACAGCACGGATTTTTTCTAGCTTTCTGAAATTCAATAGTCACCCCCGAATTGGGGCAAAGACCGTTATTTTAACGGCTTAGAGATCTTTATTGGCGGGAAGCTAATCCCTCGCTTAGACTTTAACCCTAAATGGGGTGAAATTCGTATGAATATCGTAGAAATCCTCATTTTCTTTACGCTTGAGGAAGTTCACGACCCAATAGGTCATTGGGGTTGCCAGAACCTCCCATGAGCTCTTGAAGTACGTACTGCGCGAGCGCCCACCTAAAGCACTTCTTCGGTGGGCCAAATGCCATAAAAGGCCAAAACATAGAAAAAGGAAGAGTCAACTAACTCGCCAACCGCAGTTGAACCAATCGTACGCATCCACAGAAAGCGCCCCTGGGTCCAAATTTTCATCTTCCCCAAAACATAACTGTTGGCGAAACTTCCACACCAAAATGCAAACATGGAGGCCAATGCAATACGCCAAGAATTTCTAAAAACTGTTTCTAAGCCATGTTGATAGTTAGCCATATATGCGCCAGGAGCTACAGGCAAGGCAATCACAATCTGAGCCATGATCGCAGCGAATGCAAGAGCAGCAAAGCCAGCCCAAACTGCTCTTCGATCATAGGCATAACCATAAACTTCTGTAAGGATGTCGCCAAAGAAATAAGCAATTGGGAAAAATAAGATTCCGCCGCCAAATGGCACGCTTCCCAAATACGGCAAGTCAACTACAGCCGCTTTTCCAGCACCAATAAAGTTCAAACACACCAAAATCACCACAAAAGCAGTCAAGATGAGATCGTAGTAGCGATGGTGAGGTCTAGGACAGTCCATAAGCTCAGAAAAATGGATAATAGAATGAAGAATCTCTGCATTCTTGGAACTTCGTCGGATGCAGGCAAAAATATAGACAAAACCGTATATAGGATGGCAAGGCAATGAGCAAAGCTACTTTTAACTGGGCAGACTCCCTTCTTCTCGACACCCAACTCTCCGAAGAGGAGCGGATGGTGAAAGATGCAGCAGCAGAATATGCTCAGGGATGCCTCATGCCACGCGTTCATGATGCTTATCGCAATGAGACTACCGATCCAGCCATCTTCCGTAAAACGGGAGAGTTGGGTCTCTTGGGCGTCACGATTCCGGAGCGGTACGGTGGAGCTAACTTGAACTATGTTTCATATGGTTTGATTGCTCGTGAAATCGAGCGCGTTGATTCGGATTACCGCTCCATGATGAGTGTCCAATCATCATTGGTAATGGTGCCGATTAATGAATTTGGTAGTGAAGCGCAAAAACAAAAGTACCTGCCCAAATTGGCCAGTGGCGAATGGATAGGTTGCTTTGGATTAACAGAACCAAATTACGGATCGGATGCTGGCGGCATGATTACTCGCGCCAAAAAAGTCCCTGGTGGCTTTTCTTTAACCGGCTCGAAGATGTGGATTTCAAACTCACCGATTGCAGATGTTTTTGTAGTGTGGGCAAAAAATGATGAAGGCATCATCCGTGGCTACATCCTTGAAAAGGGAATGAAAGGATTGAGCGCCCCGAAAATCAGTGGCAAGATGGGATTGCACGCTTCCATTACCGGCGAAATCGTAATGGATGAGGTGTTTGTTCCCCAAGAAAATGAATTTCCAGAAATTAAGGGTTTAAAAGGTCCCTTTACCTGCCTGAACTCAGCACGCTATGGCCATTGCCTGGGGTGCGCTTGGTGCTGCCGAATGGTGTTGGTATGCTGCCCCGCCAATACACTATGGATCGCAAACAATTTGGTAAGCCACTCGCAGCTAATCAGTTAATTCAAAAGAAATTGGCGGATATGCAAACTGAAATTACTTTAGGACTTCAGGGCTGCCTGCGTTTGGGTCGCATGAAGGACGAAGGCATTGCCGCTCCTGAAATTACATCCATCATGAGGCATAATTCCTGCGGAAAATCTTTAGACATTGCCCGCATGGCACGTGATATGCATGGCAGCAAACGGCATCTCGGATGAATATGGCGTTGTTCGGCATATGTTGAACTTAGAAGTTGTGAATACCTATGAAGGCACTCACGATATTCACGCTCTAATTCTAGGTCGTGCACAAACTGGTATTCAGGCGTTTAGCTAAATCAGCTTGTTGGTCAATAAAAATGCCCGGTCATTACGGGGCATTTTTATATTCGGACATTTTTATGGCGAGATTACTTGCGTACTAGCAACGAATAATGCTGGCTGCCCAAGAAAATCCTAAGCCGCTTAACGCTAATATTGCTAACTTACTCTCTGGCAACAATCCTTTACGATGTGCTTTTGTCATCGTAAAAAAGGCATCTGCTGGACCGATATGCCCAAATTCATCCATAGCGACATAGGTATGATCTTGAGGCATTCCAATGTCATCCATAATGTGCGCACGCAGGGAATTTTTGACTTGGTTCATGAGGATGAGAACTCTATTTCAGAGACTGAATGTCCTGAACGATCGAGGGCCTTTTAATGACTGCTAGATATTCTTTCAAGTAGACCTTATCTATCAGGTTGGCGAATGCAGCAGCATCGACCTTTGAAAAAGTTTTTGACCAATCGTTAAAGTTTTCGTTGATGGGATGGCGTGTACCGCCAGCATCAACGCGGAGCAAGTCCCCCAATTCCCCATCTGTATGTTCCGCAAAGCTTAGCAACTGATAGCACGGGTGATTTCTTTTGAGCACCACTGCAGCAGCACCATCACCAAAATAAAGCAAAGGATGACATTCTGGAATCTCTGGAGAAATCACTCTTGATAAAGTATCTGCGCAAATAATCAGCGCAGTCTTTACTGATGAATCGCGATCCATTAGTCCCATAGCAATATTGCATGCCAAGTTTCCCCCAGCGCATCCATTGCGCACTTCAAATGAGTAGGCATGGTGACAACCCAACTCACGAACAACAGCGCTTGAGGGACACCAAAATCGATAGTCATAATCTCCGGCTGACACAAAAATGACCAAGTCCACATCTGCACCACCAATGCCAGCATCTTGAAGAGCATCTCTTGCGGCTGCTAAACCCATGGAAAATGGATGTTCATCATCATTTGCTTTATGAATATGCGTAAACCCAATTCCTTCTGTCAACCTCTCTACAAGTATATTGGCCTGTTTTGCAAGCCCCTCTGCACTGACCTGAGGCAGCTGGTGTATAGGTTCCAAAACCCGCTATACCAACGACTACATGGCCGCGATGATGGTCAGAATATGAATTCATTTATTAACACGCTTTCATATTTAGAATCGCCTTGGCCACGTTAGCAAAAGCGTTATCACTATCATTTTCTAATTGCACAAAATTTTCTGCTTGATATTGGGGAAAATTACGCTCAATAGATGCTTGATATGATGGGTCGTAATGTTTGACAAGTAATTCTTCAACAAGCTCCGGAAATTGACCTGCATCTATCGCTTCATTCCATTTACCAATCTGCACTTTTCCATAATGGGCAGTTAGTAACGCTAATTTGTGTTTGAAATTATCGGTATCCGATAAGAAGTGATGGTATTCACGAATTAACCATGAGACTCGGGTTTGAGTACTAGATCTCAATTCGATACATGCACCATTACGAATTTTTTCCATCAGGGCATCGGGCACATGCAACCCGCCAACCTTCTTACTTTCAGACTCTACAAATACTGGTTTTGTAGGATCAAGCGATCTCAGGGCATTCCATAAGGCGGTTTCAAAACCCTTTTGAGATGGCTGATCAATATTCGGCTCATTTCCTAAAACAGAGCCCCGATGAACAGTCAACCCCTCTAAATCCAGAATCTGGGCACCTAAACCCCCAATCTCCTGCAATACTCTTGTCTTACCGCTACCGGTCATGCCACAAATCACTTGAAAAGAAAACTGATTGGCAAACTGCTCCAACCCATCGATGACTGTTCGACGAAAGCCTTGATAACCACCCTCAAGTTGTTTAGCCTTCCAGCCAATACGATTGAGAATGTGAGTAAATGCGCCGCTTCTCTCGCTTCCACGCCAGCAATAAATTAAAGGGCGCCATTCTCGGGGTAAATCTAATAAATGGTTCTCAATATGCGTAGCTATATTTTTTGATACTAAGGCTGCGCCGAGTTTTTTGGCTACAAAAGGAGATTCTTGTTTATACAGCGTCCCAATTCTTGCGCGTTCTTCATTATTTAAAACAGGGTAATTTACTGCGCCTGGAATATGATCCAATGCAAACTCCGCAGGAGATCTGACATCAATAATTAGATCAAACTGATCCAACTCAGCTAAAAATTGTTCGGATCTTAGGATGTGAGGATTGCTGGGTTGCACGATGTACTAGCGCAACTTCTCTAAAACATGCTCAGGCCATGGGGCTGATTTATTCGTAGTGAGATCCACCCAAACCATCGTCGCACCACCCATAGCAGCCTCGACGTCAGGAGATATGGTCAATGCCATACTGGTATAGACGTCCAAGCTGGTTCTGCCGATGGCACCAATGGATGTTTTTAGGATCAACTCGCCCGGGAATGAGAGTTGTTGATAAAAATTACAGAAGCCATTTAACATCAACATCGATTCGCGACCGGGAGCGACCTCGTAGCCCATTGTAGTAATCCATTCGCAACGAGCTTGCTCCATATAGCGAAAGTAAACCGTATTGTTTACATGGCCATATGCATCCATATCACCCCAACGAATAGGCATGATCATCTCATGAACTAGCTTTCTTTCCTCGGGGATAACGATGCGCATACTTAAGCGGACACTCTATTAACCAAGTTGCAATGCAAGATGATATAAATTTGTTGAACGTGCGCCAGAACGACAAAACGCTAAAATGGGACCAGGCAATGTTTTTAAGAGGCGAGCCATTTCTTGAACTTGTGCCGGAGTAAATGCTCCCGGTACAACTGGCAAGTAAACATAATTCAAGCCCAGTTTTTCTGCTTCAGCCTGAATAGATGCATTAGTAGGCTGATCAGGACCACCCTCACCATCAGGACGATTGTTGATCACACTCTTATAGCCCTGCTTAGCAATTTCAGCCAAATGGCTGGAATCAATCTGACCCAAGGTGCCAAACCGAGCGTTGTGACAAGAAATAGGAAGACTCATAAGACCCTCTAAATTAATTAATACAGAACAGAATGATTCTAAATCAGCCTTCTTCAGCCTTGAGCCGGGGCTTCCTTTTATGGGCTGAAAAGAATCGCTCGCAAACTTCCCTGCCAGCGAGCATCGCAATCACAAATACCAATGCTTTTAGATGTCCAACTCCCAGTGCTACAAGGGCTGGACCAGGGCAAAAGCCAGCAATTCCCCAGCCCGCTCCAAATATAAGGCTACCCACTATGAGCGGCTTCGTGATGTCCCTGCGAGCAGGAATGTGCAAAGCACCACCAAAAAAGGCTTCAGTTCTTTTGCTGACAACATAAAAACGCCAAGACCAACTATGACTGCACCTACCATCACAAACAATAATGATGGATCCCAAAGGCCGGCTAAATCCAAGAACCCCAATATCTTCTGGGGATTGCTCATGCCGAAGATGATTAAGCCCCAGCCAAATAACACACCAATAGCGTACTGACTCAAGAGACCAAAATGCTTTCTCATCTCAGACTCCAATTAAAAATGGCGCAGAACAAAGACTGTCAAAAAGCCTGCGGTCATAAAAGATAACGTGGCAACAAGTGATCGAGGCGATAAACGAGAGAGTCTGCAGATACCATGCCCACTTGTACAGCCAGAACCATATTGAGCGCCAAAACTAACTAGAAGACCGGCGATCACAATGGCAAACCAATGCATCAACCTCAACAATTGGAAATATCCCAAAAAATAAAGCAGCCAGAAATGGTGAAGTAATCAACCCCAAAACCAAACACGCTCGCCATGCAGAATCACCCTCTTTAGGATGCAATAAGCCAGAAACAATGCCACTGATACCGAGAATGCGACCATGCAATAAAACATAGAGCGCTGCAGCAACACCCAGAATCATTCCACCGAGTATGGATGGGACTGGGGTAAAAGATATCCAATCAATTTGCATTATTTATTTCCGGAATATGAAAATTAGCTGCAAGGGTTAGGAGCAAGACGCAATTGCAAATAGCGCAATCCTAAATACGCGCCGAAGATAAATCCAGGCAAGGCAAGAAGCGAACCAATAGCTAACGTAGAGACGCCACTTAGGCCTTGTCCCACTGTACAACCTAAAGCAGTGACACCACCAAAACCCATTAAAGCAGCCCCTACCAGATGATTGGCAGTGTCTTCAGAATTACGAAACGATTCCCAGCGAAATGTTCTGGTCAATACTGAAACTAATGCAGGCCCTAGAATCATCCCTAAAACAGCCACAATACCAACCGTGAGTACTTTAGAGGTATCGCTGTACATCATTAGCCAGTCTAATGAGTATGCATAAGGCGCTACAAAGGATAGGCTTTCCATACGTCCGGAATTGGTAACCAAAAATACCTCTTCCAAAGTATTGGGATCCTCAGCAACACATCCCAAATTGCCAGACACCCACCATACAGCACAAATCGCCAGCCCAACAGCGACGCCAGCGATTAAATTTTCAACGGTCCAAAAGGCTTTATTGGCCAAAGCAAAGGTAACGAATGCCAACCCGATGATGAGCCCCAGAAATAAATGAAGCGTTGGGCGAGACATACCGAGCGGACCGCTCAACAGGCTCGGCAAATCTTGCGGCGTATTAAACACTATAAAAAAGGTATCGAGCGTATTGATGCGAATGACCCCCAAGAAACCTCGCATAGTCATATACGCCGTTAAACCTAAGACCATAAATACAATGATCGACTTTAAATTTCCGCCACCGATTCGTATTAATGTTTTGCTCCCACACCCTGATGCTAAAACCATACCAAAGCCAAACAATACGCTACCTACAATGGTAGAAAGCCACAGAAATTTACTGGAGGTATAAAAACTCTTTAGTGGGTCAATCAAACCAAAATAAGACATCAAGGCAAAACCAATCATTGCCACACCAATTGCCAAGAACCATTGTCTTAAACGATCCCAACTTGACATGATGAAGACATCGGATACTGCACCCATGCTACAGAATCCAGTCTTTTGCATAACTGCACCAAGCAAGAAGGTAATAGCAAATGTTGCCCAAAGAATTGACTTGCTTAATGAGCTAATATCAACAACATCCACGGTAACTATATCTTAAAAATTAAGGTTTAAATTTATAAAACTGCTGATTCAAAAAAGCGGTAACGTCTACTTCATCCTCAGGAAATAAATCTAGACGCAACTCGGTATTGCAGAGGGCAACCATTTTTTTTAAATCCGCCATGGATTTCACTTTGCCGTCAGAGCGGGTGTAAATCATGTCGCCATTTCCAAATCCACTTTTCTTGGCATGACATGCATAGCATTTTTGTTTATCAATCGCTTTGCCATTAGCCAAATCCGGAGTGGCGTATGCAGGTACGGCGATCAACGCGCCAAATGAGACTGCAGCAACACTTCGAAGAAAAGTCATTTTCATTACAAATCAAGGATTTAGAATTAATCCGCTATTTTAAAGCCCAACTGCTTTAAATGCCTTATTCCGTCTGAATAGACAGATAGACGTTATAGGCATTCATGCGGTTAGCGGCCTTAAACAACGGCATACCCTCATATTCCGACCAATCAGCCTGTTGGTATGCGTCATCAAATGGATCAAGATTGATTGCAGCCTTGGACATAGATTGCCGCAAATATTGGAGATATTCCCTTGTAAATGCAATATCTTCGATCGGCTTAACCGAATAATTTCCATGACCTGGAATGACGACGGTGGGATTCAATTTCTCAATCCCATCTAAAGCTGCCAACCACCCCTTGCTATCTGCATTGCCTACAAATGGAATTCGACCCCTAAAAACTAAGTCT
Organism: Polynucleobacter necessarius; assembly: GCF_900095205.1. Lineage (NCBI taxonomy): Bacteria > Pseudomonadati > Pseudomonadota > Betaproteobacteria > Burkholderiales > Burkholderiaceae > Polynucleobacter > Polynucleobacter necessarius. Next base: position 1,153,204 of record NZ_LT606951.1, read on the forward strand.
CCAGCAAACAAAACCTTTTCAGATGGTACATACACCATCAAATCTTCTGGAGCGTGGGCAGGACCAACTCTGCTGATAAAAAAATCAACGCCGCCAAACGAGAGCTTCGATTTTTGCTCAATCCATACGTCAGCAGAAATCAATCTTGTGCCCTCATTAACCCAAGGAGCAAAGTCAATTCTGGATGCAATTAAGCGTTGCTTTGCAGTTTCAGAGGAAAGATAGTTTCTTCCCTCACCCTGCGCATAAATTTTCGCGCCAATTTTTTTAAACTCTTGCAAACCATAAACATGATCGGCATGGTAATGACTCACAATGACTGCGACAACTTTCTGCGAGGTAATTTTTTGATTTCCGCAATTAATTTTTGCGCAAGAATAGGTGAGCCTAAAGCATCCACCACAACTACCCCTGTTGGAGTAACAACAAAACCAGCGTTAGAAATAAAATTTTGGTTAGCACTACTTCCCATCTCAGAAAAGCCTTGAACAAAATAGGTATGAGGCGCAACTTGAACGGGCTTTAACTGAACCACATCTACAGGCTTTACCTGAGCAAACACAGACCCCAAAAAGAATAAGGATCCCTATTAGAGCTTTAAAACCATTCATAGAGATTTTATTAAGGCTTAATGTAGGCAAAACCATCTTTATATTGCAAGTCCGCCACACGGACCACGCCTGATGGCGTGAAATCAGTATCCAATGTAAATTGATCTTTTTTCAAGTTACGATTTTTTAATATGATTTCGCACACCTCAAACTTCACACCTCGTGATTTTAATGCTCCAACTAATGGTGCATACTCAGTATTGTTTTTTGATCCTAAGCACCTTCCATTAGCAAATCAACACCATTAGCATGCGTCAACTTTGACGTCACGCAAGTGTCGCTCCATCACATCCCAAATTGCTTCACCACCCGCATCTTAGTCTCTTCGCTAACAGGGCCCCCAGCCAGCTACTTTGTAGGTTTTGCTCGCCTCAATCGGCTTGCCGTTCAAACGCATATCGGTAATTCGCTTACCAGCGGTTTGGGCTGGATCAATCGTGTATTGCATTCCACCAACACGTACCATATCGCCGCCCTGCTGGTAATACGGGTCAGGATTAAATAGATTGTCCGCTACGTCCTCCAAAATGGTTTTGATAGTCTCTCCACTCATATTAGTAACGGTTGTGTAAGGATAGGTAATCGCAGTTTGATCCAAAAGATTTTCGCGAGTAATCGCCTGACCTGGCAAAAGACTGGTTCCCCAACGAAAGCCTGGCGAGAATGCGATCTCCGCATTTTTTGTGCCATCAAACCGTCTAGGATGAGTTGGTCAAAGCTATCATTAAAGTTACCGCGGCGATATAAGAGGCCCTCTGTAGTTGCCAACTTCTCATTAAGCTTGGATTCCATACGGAGCTCTGACTTTTGTGATCAACTTGCTCATGGTTGGATCTGCCGGAATCATATTAGAGAATATTGGGAATAGCTTGTAGCGGAAATCAACAGGTTTTCCACCCTTCACATCGAAATCCAATACACCCAAGAGCTTACTATTGGAGCCAGCATTGGTAACAAGCGTAATGCCACCAGCATTCTTTACCTTCACTGGTATAGGCACACCATCATGCGTATGGCCGCCTAAGATTGCATCTAAACCCCGCACACGGGACGCCATCTTCAAATCTACTCCATACCATTGTGAGATAAGAGCACCACTACTTTGGCGCCTTTAGATCTAACCTCATCAATAGTCTTTTGCATATTCTCTTCTTGAATACCAAATGTCCAATCTGGGGTGAAGTAACGAGGATTTGCAATCGGCGTGTATGGGAAGGCTTGCCCGATGATGGCGACCTGAATACCATTCTGCACTTTCATGACATAGGGGTTAAAGACCATATCGCCAAAGTCAGAAGTCTTAATATTTTGCGCAATGAAGGAAACTTTCCCCTTGAAATCACCATTGACGACTTCCATCACACGCTTTTCACTAAGCGTCATTTCCCAATGAGGCGTCATTACATCAACACCCAAAGCAAGTGCCGCATCAACCATATCTTGGCCATTAGTCCACAGGGCGGTACCCGAGCCCTGCCAGGTATCACCACCATCCAACAGCAAAGCTCCTGGACGATTGGCTTTCATCTGCTTAATTTTAATGCGGCCATATGAGCAAAACCGCCCATCCTACCGTAGTTCTGCGCAGCTGCCACGTAATCTAAGTATGTAAAAGCATGAACATCACGTGCACCTGGGAGCGATCCCATTGGCCTTTAAGAAATATTCACCCACCAAATGAGGAGTTTTGCCCCCTTGCGCACCAATGCCAAGATTGACATTAGGTTCGCGGAAGAAAATTGGCAGGAGTTGCGCATGACAATCCGTAAAGCGCAGGAAATTTACATTACCAAATTTAGGTAAGTCATAAAACTTTTGCGCTGTAGCCTGAGCGCTTGCAAAATTAGACTGCAAACTCATGCCGCCCGCAGATGCAATAGCCAAGGCCTGCAAAAAATCACGACGACTTAAAGACATATATTTCCCCTTATAAAAACAGGCCTGTCGGCCTGTTTTTTGACTTCTTATTTATTCACTGGTGAAGCAGGATCAAGCAGCAATGCCATGACATCCTGTATCTGTTGCTCATTTAAGAGTTTGAAGTGCGCAAATCTTGGCCTATTGCTACATGCGTTGTATGCCTTGGAATTATTAATACGATTCCATGTATAAGTCACTACTTCCTGAGAATAGCCACGCAACTTTCCGTAGCCGGTTAATGATGGGCCGATATTCCCATAAGATATTTCTTTAGGATCAATCTGGTGACAGTTGTAGCAACCACCACCAACAACAGTATCAGCCTTATCAGTCCAAGTAGCGCCACGACCGCTCTGCGCAATCGCTTCACCCTTCTTCCAATCACCGATGTACTTACCATCGGACGGCTGCTTAATACTATCCATATTGATTTTCTAAATCTTGTCTCGCATTTTTTCGCCCTGCTTGCTATTAGCAAACACAGGATCAGAGCAAAACTTTTGGGTTTCATCCTGTTGTATACGATCGAGCCCTGCAATGCCCTCAGCCCTAAAGCTATCGGCCATCATTTTGTTGAACTTAGGATCATTCTTTTGCTGTGCCACTGCAGCATTCTGAATTAGGCTTGTAGCTAGAAGGAATCCAAAAACTATTAAGAGTTTTTTGATGTGGGTAATTTTCATGATCTCTATCTCTTGTCTTTTAACGCTTTAATCCAGGAGTTTCCACTGTGCCACCATTTGCACTCTTAGCCATATACATAGACAAAGCAATCGTGACATCAGATCCATAGATAGGGAATGGAAAAGGCTGCTGACGATAGCAATCGTTTAAGCGTTGCTGCATTGTCTAGAACTGACCACTGGATACGCGATAGGCAAGCCAGTAACCCCACCCCATAGCAGCGCCCTTTTGATCAGTCAGATTCGGCAAGTCTTGCAGACGAATTCGCTTGCCGTTTTCGGCATGGCAAGAAGCACAGGAGAAATCCATCGGACCACCCTGAAAAAAGAATGCGCGCTTACCAAGCCCATACATTTCCTTCTCTTTAGGATGTGCTGTGCTTACGTGAATTTTTCACCCTTCGATAAGGTGACGACGTAAGCAACAATCGCTTCCATGTCTTTCTTGGTCCCCTTTTGAAACGGAGCATCAATCATCTCTTGCGGATCGCGACCTTGCAACTTCTGCATACAGGTCATTAAACGGGATTCGAGATCCTGAACCTTATTAGTGTCTTTGAAATAGCGTGGCAACTGAGCTGCAGCACCCTTCACCACACCTGGCCCTAAACCTAAATCACACTTTTCTAAAGTGGCATTCTTAGGTTCAGCGGGCTTTTTCCACAATTCCTCGCCGGCTGCTTCATACAACTCTGAAGGGTTGCCATCAGCAATCATCTCGCGATATTTTGCAATATCGTCTGTCGCACTATTTTGCGCTGATGCAGGACGATGAGACTGTTAATAAAGCAGCCATCATTCCTGAGGCTAGCCCTAATGTAAATTTACGCTGCATTTGCAACCCTTTCGAAACCGACGAGATAGTACAGATTGATTGAATAAGACAATTAAGAAGCAGTTGCTTCGTCAGTACGCTTATCGCCCTTACTATCTGCCCAACTCACAACAATCTTGTCGCCCTTAGCACCCTTATATTTGAAGTTCAAGAATGGATCCCTGGAAACCGCTGGACCAAACTGGCCATTCAAAACATCTTTACCGTTTGCTTTGACATTGATTGTGCTGATGAACCAAGCGGGAATCGTTTTACCAGCAGCGTCTTTGCGCTGACCAGACTCCATATCGTGCTTCATCAAAATCTTTACATCCACAATTCCACCGTTCTCAGCAGCTCTAACGCGCATTGGATCAGCCATGTTTTCCTCTTGTAATCTAGTAATTAATTTATGGCATTGGTTTAGTTGGTGAGCAATTAACCGCCGCAGCCACCTAAAGTTACTTTCACTTCCTTAACGGCCATACTCCATTTGCCATCCGCTTTTACCAAGCCATACACATTGGATGTTTGGCCTATCTTGATACGGGTAGTAACAAATGGCTCTGTGCCAGCCGGAATAAAGAACTGAGCAGCTAAAGAGCTTGGATTTTTCACAACCAAGATTGCCATTTGTTCTGCTTTGAGGGTAGTAGTAATTCCAACTGGAACTACCGCGCCATTTTCTGCAATATCAGGAGCATTCAAAGTCACTGCACCAGATTTATCTGGGCTACCTGCGCCAAGAATTTTGAAAACATCATCAAGACTCTTACCTTCAAAAGCAGCTTTATTCCACTCTTGTGCTTGGGCTACGCCGATAAGTCCCGCAGAAGCCATCAAGCCAAAAACGGCTGAATATTTCAATAAACTGCGTCGCTGCTGATTCATAAAAACTCCTTTAATAATCTACTCTTAGTGTCAAATATAGCGGTATTTCAAAAAACCTTCTGCAAAACTATTGTCCAGTAAGGACCCCAGCGCACCAGAGTCGCCCTGTCCTCATCTGATAACTGCGACTGAGGTGGCATAGGGATCGCCCCCATACCCCTGGAGCCCCCATTTTTGACCTTAGCCATGAGCTTTTCTTGCGCCCCACTCTGCCCCTTATATTTCGCTGCAATATCAGCGATGGGGGGCCTACCAATTTAGCGTTAGGTGCATGGCATGCAGAACAATTCTCACTCTTAAATAGAGCCGCGGGACCTTTTGTCATAGCTGCATGAGTATCAGCAGCGTGAGCTAGACCCTCTCCCAATGACCCCGGGAAGCTTAGCAATTGGGGGCTTGGTAGAGTCTGATCCGCGATAAGGCCCATACAATCGATTTTGCTCAGCAATATTGCCATGAGCATTTCTCGCAAAATCCGGAAGAGTAGAGCCAATTTGCACAAACTTCACGCAATTAGTCATACAAGATGAACCATTTACATCTGGTTTCCCATTAACACTCCAGAAACCATGATTGCGTGTCATACCATTTCGGTTAGGCATCTTTCTTTGCACATCGGCAATATTGGCGTCACTCAGTACAAAATCATCTGGAATAATTTCGCCTAGGCTCAAAATAAATGCCACTAGAGCATAAGTATCGTCCGGCGTTAAAGAACGTGGAGCATTCCACAGCATGGCACGATAGATGTAATCCCACAAAGTAGAAACGGTGGGAACTTTCATCAAGGTGGTACGCTGAGGTTGTTTGCGATCAGCCAAAGAAGCAACTTTTCCAGTCTTTATGTCATCAGTAGTTGTGCCACCAGCGATCGGAGTAAAAATTTCATTAGATTCACCAAAGACACCGTGGCAACTTGCGCATTTTGACTCCCAAATCACTTGACCCTGCTCTACCGAGCCAGATCCTTTGGGTAGGCCTTTAAGTCAGGGCGCACACCAATATCCCAAGCAATAACCTCAGCAGGAGTGGCATTACGCCCAATACCAGGAAACTTTACAGACCCCTGAGTACTTTGCGCATAAGCAAATTGAATTGATAAGGCAGCTAAGCCTGTAACAGTTACGCAAGCAAATAATTTATCCAACTTGTACATTGCTCACCTCGCCATTTGAATCTAACTTCCATGCCTGAATTGCGTTGTTGTGATAGATGGAACGATTACCACGTAAATCTCGTAAAACCTTAATCGATGGCTGTATATAACCAGTGTCATCTATCGCTCTAGATTGCAATATTGCTGGCGACCCGTCCCACACCCAATCAATATTGAATCGAGTAATCGATTTAGTAAGAATTGGTGTCTCTAAGCGTGCAGTGCGCCAGTTATTACCGCCATCAAACGAGACATCAACGCGCTTAATCTTGCCGCGACCTGACCAAGCCATACCACTAACGTTATAAAAACCTTTATCTAGCAATTGTTGGCCGCCTGAAGGCGTAGTAATCACAGATTTACACTCTTGAATCAATGCATATTGACGATGCATACCATCGGGCATGAGCTCAATGTAATGAACTGCCTCATCTTTGGCATTCCAAGGCATATCGCCAACTTCTAGACGGCGCAACCACTTTACCCAGCTAACACCCTGGACGCCTGAAACTACTAAACGTAATGGGAAACCGTTTTCTGGACGCAGCATTTCACCATTCATACTCTAAGCAACAATCGTATCGTCCAAGCAACTTTCTAAATTGATGGTGCGAGTCATGCCTGAGCCATCCCCACCTTCGGCGAGCAGAAACTTACCTTTTTTCAAATCTGCGCCGCACTCTTCAAACAAAACTTTGAGGGGTACACCAGTGAATTCACAGCAAGACAACATGCCATGGGTGTACTGAACTGTTGGTGCCGCTACATTGCCCCACTCCAAACCAGTGTTTGCGCCGCACTCAATAAAGTGTGTGCGAGAAACCGAAGGCAATCTCATCAAGTCATTCATCGTAAATACACGGGCATTTTTAACCACGCCATTCACCATCAAGCGATGGGTTTCGGGATTGAGGTTGTACCAACCCTGGTGATAACGTTCAAAGTGCAAACCGTTTGGAGTGATGGTTCCAAACAAACCTTATAATGGAGTAGACGCAACGGAAGCTGCACAGCTGCACAGATACGCGCGTTAATCCAGGGGATTCACGGCGAATTAAATTAGATTCGTAAATCGATGGAACGCCATAAGGCATGGTGGCAACGTTTTTACCTAAAGTGGTTTGCCATTCTTGCTTCTCCAAAATAGCTGGGTCCCCTTTACCTGCTGCAAAAGCTATTGGCGCGGCAAGTCCAGCTGCAGCGGAGAGAAAGCCTTTACGCAAAAAGCCCAGACGACTTTCGTCAAGACCATTAGCATTAATATCGGCAATCAATTCCTGAGAAATAAAGTGCTCTGGAGCCTTTACAAGGCGCGCCCTGTTTGCAGGCTTCTCAACTGCAGAGATATCCTTTGCGCACAATTCAATTTGCTTCTTACTCATTTGACCTCAACTTAACAAGTGATTTAATGTCGCAATTAGTGGATACCTTCAGCAATCTTTGCGCAGACTGTCTGACACATCTCTACTGTTGCACTATCTGCAATCGAGTAATAAACCGTTACACCCTCTTTACGCCGGAGCAATATTCCAGCCTTATGCAAGGCCAATAAATGCCTCGAAACATTTGCCTGACTCGAACCACATAACGCAACAACCTCAGAGACAGACTTCTCTCCACTACATACTGCATACATAATGCGCAACCGCGCTGGCTCTGAGAGCACATTAAAATACGCCGCAACTTGAGAGAAGACTTTCTCCATCTGTTTTGGAGACAAATTCTTTGTAGCCTTTGCTACTTTTGATTTCATATTTTTGAATTTTCGAGATTTTATATACGTATTAATGCATATTTAATGCCTATTGCATCCGAATTTATTTATATAGCAAATTACCCTGATGGCTTCTAACGATACAATCGATTTATGGACATTGAAGCGCTTCTTCTCTCATTAAAGCTGGCTCTATGGACCTTGGTCCTGATATTGCCATTTGGGATCTGGGTTGCGCATACACTCCAAAACATGGGTAAAGGCAGGTCTTGGATTGGGGCCCTCCTAGCCCTCCCATTGGTACTCCCTCCTACCGTCTTGGGTTACTACCTTTTAGTAGGATTGGGCGGAAAAAGTGTTTTTGGCATCCCCTTGGCCTTTTCTTTCACGGGCATCCTGATTGCCTCCCTAGTTGTGAATTTACCCTTCACCATACAACCAATTCAACGCGCATTTGAAGCAATTCATCCCGACATACGAGAGGCGGCTCAGATAAGCGGTTTATCTCAATGGCAAATCTTTCGATTAATTGAGCTGCCACTTGCTTGGAGGGGCATAACAAGCGCCGCAGTACTAACATTTGCGCACAACTCTCGGAGAATTTGGTGTTGTTCTCATGGTTGGCGCGGCGCCATTCCTGGCGAAACTAAAACTGTATCGATCGCTATTTATGACAAGGTACAAAGCTTCGATACCTCCGGCGCAGGATTACTGTCTATGATGCTTTTAGGAATCTCACTCATTGCCATTGCACTCTCCTATGGAGTCTTCGGACGCAACTCTTCTCACAACAGGGAGTGGCGTAGCTAATGCTAAAAGTAAAGATCTCCCAAACCAATCCTAATCCCATTGCAATTGAACATTGAATGCATTTCCGGGGAACTACACGCTCTAGTTGGGACCATCTGGGAGCGGCAAAAACAACTGCCCTCAGGACGATTGCCGGCCTAAACAATGCTGAAATCGGCAGAATAGAGTGTGATGGTGAATTATGGTTTGAGGCCAATAAGGTAAATGGCAATACCACCTCACTCAATCCCGCCGGTCGCTCATGTGGATTTTTATTTCAGCAATACGCCCTATTTCCGCGCTTATCAGCCCTAGATAATGTTTTTGCATCCCCCTGCACAACAGCATTGGTAATTTTAGCGAGCGCAAAGCACTAGCCCAACAATGGCTTGAACGTATAGGAATTGCTGAACTTGCTAATCGCATGCCAAATCAACTATCGGGAGGTCAACAACAACGCGTAGCACTGGCTAGAGCGTTAGCCAGATCCCCCAAAATACTACTTCTTGATGAGCCATTTTCGGCTATTGATGCACCAACACGCCAGAACCTCTACAAGACTCTGGCTGAACTTCGCAAAGATTTAAATATTCCAGTTCTTTTAGTAACGCATGATTTGCGTGAAGCCGATTTACTAACTGATCGCATCACGGTAATTGATCAAGGGGTTGGCTTACAAACCGACCCACCCCAAGTGTTATTCGAGAGACCGAGAAACTCGCGTGTTGCAGAACTAGTAGGGATAAGCAATAAGTTTGAAGGCGTATTTGCTGCCGGAAAACTATCATGGAATGGCAGTCAATGCATTTTTAATGTTGTGGATAAAGGCAAGATTCCAATGAACACAGCGGTTGCCTGGGTTGTCCCCGCCGAAGGTTTAAGCCTTCGCGCAGATTCACAAGCTAATTCTCTTGAGGCATCAGTAGAGCAAATTAGCACCTTGGGTCAAATAGCCGTGATTCAACTTCGTACTGTAGATGGCGGACATAGCATTACTTGGGGGCCTCTGCTGCAGAGGTAAAACGCCTTGGTTTAGAGGTAGGCAAAATCACCCATCTTGAAATTGATAGCAGCAAGATTCATATCATGCCCTTACGCCCTATCAATGACCCTCGTCGCTTTACAAACTAAGCAGAAATTATTTTCTAGCTACCAAACCAAGCAAAGCAGACATACCAGTATGTCTTGGGCCTTCAGACAACTCCTTCTCGTAACTAACTAGTTCTAGTATCTGAAACTCTTTCGCGAGATTTCTGATCAATTCTTCTGTGTAGAGATGCTCAATTAGCGAAGGGCCACTGGTTTTATATTCCAACTGCTTTGGTGTGTAGCCTTGCAAAATAAAGATGCCGCCTGGCTTTAATGCTTTATGTGTCTGCTCAAAGATTCTGGCACGCATCGCTGGATCTGCGAACTGAATGAAAATAGCAATTACTGCATCGTAAGTATTCTCGGGCCAAGCATAACTATCTGTATCTGAGAAAGAATACTCAACTTCGACATGGTTGTCTTTGGCAAACTGCTTCGCTTTGGCCAAGGCAACATCAGAGGCATCAAAACCAATCACTTACATACCTTGCTTGGCAAGCCACCCTCCGTTTCGACCTTCGCCATCAGCAACGCAAAGTACTTTATCTTTTGGCTTTAGATATTGTTGTGATTTTTCGACCAGATACTCATTTGGCTCTTTTCCAAAGGTGAACTCATCCTTATTAAAGCGTTCGTTCCAAAACTGCGTGGCATCAGAAAATCCCATGGGCTTATCCTGATGCACTTGCTTATTTTTTGAGTCCACCGACGAGGTCATTCTTTAAATCGTTGATATTTTCTAATCCAACTGCAATTCGCACCAAGCCATCAGAGATGGCAGCAGCTTTACGAGCCTCTGGGGTTACTCGGCAATGCGTGGTAGTTGCTGGATGCGTAATAGTCGTACGCGTATCGCCCAAGTTTGCCGTGATCGAGCAAAGCTTCGTTTGATTAATTAACTTGAAAGCCGCTTTCTTGCCGCCTTTTAGAGTGAATGACACAATCGCTCCACCCTCTTTTTGCTGGCGCATTGCCAAAGCATGTTGAGAGTGTGATTTAAGGCCTGGGTGATAAACCTGCTCGACTCCAGATTGCTTTTCTAGCCACTGAGCAAGAGCCAACGCATTTTGACTCTGTTGCTTCATGCGAAGCTCCAGCGTCTCTAGACCCTTGAGAAATACCCAAGCATTAAACGCGGAAAGCGTCGGGCCTGCTGTGCGCACATAGGGAAATACCTTTCCCATAATGAAATCATTGCTACCCACAATTGCACCGCCAACTACCCTACCTTGGCCATCTAAATATTTTGTTGCCGAGTGAATCACGACATCAGCACCTAGAGATAATGGTTTTTGCAAAGCTGGGGTACAGAAGCAGTTATCAACAGCAAATAAGGTGCCCGCTTTTTTAGCAATCTTCGAAATCGCTTTAATTTCAGCAATCTCCGTTAATGGATTAGAAGGTGTTTCTAAATAAAAGAGTTTGGTATTAGGCTGGACAGCAGCTTGCCATGACTTGGTGTCAGACAAGTCAGCGTAGGTTGTTGTAATGCCAAAGCGTCCCAAGATGTTAGTAAACAACTGAATCGTTGCGCCAAACACTGAGCGAGAACAGACGACATGGTCACCCGCTTGCAGGTGAGCCATCGCCATTGTGAGAATGGCTGACATGCCAGGAAACGGTCGCCATACAGGCTTCTCCACCCTCTAAGGCAGCCAGACGATCCTGAAACATACTGACTGTTGGGTTGGTAAAGCAAGAATAAATAAAGCCCTGATCAGCGTGCGCAAAGCCATCAGCAGCCAACTCTGCACTATCAAAACAAAAACTGGAGGTCAGAAATATTGCCTCAGAATGCTCCTGATATTCAGCAGTTCGACGAGTAACCGACTCGGACAGCCTAAGTCTCGAGCGCAAGCTTAGAAAAATCTGGTTTTTGACGTATGGATTTGCTCTTCATCCTGCTATTTTGACACCGAATTGCGGATTTGCCTTTTTCAAGGCAAATTCCTGTCGCTTTTTAGTCTTCGGTGGCTAAATGCAAATGGAGTTGGGATCGGGCAAAGTCGCTGGCATCCTTTTGACGGTCTGCCTTTGCTGCCGAGGTATTTCTGGCAGCCTCTAATGCATCTAAATAGGATTCCGTAATATCGCCAGTAATGTAATTACCATCAAAACAAGAAGCTTCAAAGTTCTGAATATCAGGGTTGATATCTCTTACGGCTTGTTTCATGTCCTCAACGCTTTGGTAGATCAGTTGATCTGCGCCGATCATCTTATTGATTTCTTCATCAGTGCGACCATAGGCCACTAATTCACTGCGAGTAGGCATATCAATACCGTATACATTCGGGAAGCGCACTGGAGGCGCAGCAGATGCAAAAATTACTTTTTTAGCACCAGACTCGCGAGCCATCTGCACAATTTCAAATGAAGTAGTTCCACGAACAATAGAATCATCCACAATCAGCACGGTCTTGTCTTTAAATTCAATTCGCATGGCATTTAATTTCTGACGCACTGACTTCTTACGCACAGCCTGCCCTGGCATGATAAAGGTGCGACCAATATAACGATTCTTGAAAAAACCCTCTCGATAGTCCACGCCTAAATTCTTTGCCACTTGCATTGCTGCAGGACGACTAGAATCTGGGATTGGCATCACAACATCAATTTCTGCTACGTTCGTTTCTTTACGGATCTTCTCAGCAAGATAGTCACCCATTCGCATACGAACGTTATAGACGGTCACTCCATCAATCGTTGAGTCTGGTCTTGCCATGTAAACGTATTCAAAAATACAAGGCGTAAGGACAGCATTTGGTACACACTGACGTGAATAGAAATTTCCATCTAGATCAATATAAATTGCTTCACCAGGATGAACATCTCGTACAAATGTAAATCCTAAGCCTTCTAGCGCTACAGATTCGGAGGCAATCATCCATTCAGGACCCTGAGGGGTATCGATGCGACCTATGCACAGAGGGCGAATACCGTACTGATCACGGAATGCTAGTAAGCCATATCCAGCAATCAAGGAGACTACAGCGTAAGAGCCTTTAACGCGACTAGTGACGCCAGTTACCGCGTTAAACATCGCGCCCTCATCAAGAGCAGCGCTATTGGTTTCTTTTTGAAGCTCATCGGCTAATACATTTAATAAAACCTCTGTGTCGGAGCTAGTATTAATATGGCGACGATCACGATAAGCCATCTCTACACGCAAGCTTGGTGCGTTTGTGAGGTTGCCGTTATGCGCCAAGATAATGCCGTAAGGAGCGCTCACATAAAACGGTTGTGCTTCCTCTTCGTTACTTGCTGAACCAGCAGTTGGATAGCGTACCTGACCGATACCAGCGTTACCAACCAAGCTGCGCATATTCCGCGTTCTAAATACGTCTCTAACCAAGCCATTGGCTTTATGCATCGTGAATGAATTGCCATTCATAGTTGCGATGCCTGCAGCATCTTGACCGCGATGTTGCAAGAGCAACAAAGCATCATAGAGGAGTTGGTTCACTGGTGAGTGAGAAATTGTTCCGACGACGCCACACATATCTCTAGATTCCTATTGTTATTTTAGGACTAATGGTTGGGGTAACTTTTGGTAATGCATCATTCAATTGTTTAGCCCAATCGGCGGGAAGCCAACTTTTGATTAAACCTGTTGCCATATCGATTGCTGGTCTAGTGATTGCATTCTGCCAAGCCATACTTTGAGGGATTGGCGTAAGCACAGCCAAAGTAGCAAGCACAACAACAATCAAGCCACCGCGAACAAGGCCAAACGTTAAACCCAAAAAACGGTCAGCTAGATTTAATCCTACTGACGAGATAATTTTTTGCGCTGCGCCACCAACCAAGCCACAGATAATGAGAGTCAATATAAATAAAATAATGAAGCTAATGCCTAGACTCAACATTTCATCCAAATGAAATGTTGAAAGCCACTCAGTAGATAAATAATTACTGTAATGGTATGCAACCCAAGATGCTGCAAACCAAAATACCAAAGCCAATAACTCTTTAAACAATCCTCTTGAAATGCCCACTAAAGCTGAAATCAAAAGCACGACTAGGGTGAAGTAATCCACCGATGTTAGTTTGAGGGTGGATAAGTATTCCATTACTGCTTACCGGATTCGACCAACTTGGGCGAAAGACCCATTGCCTTAATTTTCTTTTCTGCTGCCTCTGCAAGATCTTTGTCGGTATATGGCCCAGCACGCAGTACATACAACTTAACCCCGTCAGCACCTGGCTTATTCGTAACGTAATAAGGAATCTTTTGATCCTTCAACTTTGCAATCCAACCCTTGGCACGTTCTTCAGATGCAAATGCGCCAATTTGGATTACATATTTGCCTAAACCACTAGTGGCAGTATTGCTTGATCCTGAATTATTGACTACAGCAGTCTTAGAGGCATCATCCACTTTCGGCTTGGTATTTGCATTAGCAACCACCTCTTCGCCTACAGCCAACCCTAATGTAGTTGACTTACTCGCAGCAGGAGCTGCGGGTTTGGTTTCTAGCTTCACGTCAGCCTTTACCTCGGGTGTAGGCGTCGCTACCTTTGGAGCCTCTGCTAGGGTATCTGACTTTGGCTTGGCTTCAGGCTTGGGCTCTGCTTTTATCTCAGGCTTTGTTTCAGCGCCTGGTATCGGCAAGCTAGTCACAATATTGACAGCTATATCGTTTGGGGATAACTTCAGTCTATTGTCCAAAATGCGAGGTAAGCCAATTACAGCAATCAACACAAGTACTGCAGCACCAATAAGGCGATGACGCGCTCTTTGTTGTTCTGGGTCTTCTGTTAGGGTCAGCTCTTCCGCCTCAACCGAACGCTGCAAGCTACGTAGTGCAGCCCTTTTGACGGTGCGGCCACCCCTTAAACCTAATTCAAGGTCATCAGAAGACTGGGTTTTTCGCTTAAAAAAGCTCGGTAAACGAATCATGGATCAGTGGGCCTGCTTGTTTCGGTAAGTCATTACGCCTGCAACGGTATAGAAAGATCCGAAGGTCACAATTCTATCACCCTCACCCGCCTTTGAAAGCACTTTTTGATACGCTGCAGCAGGATCTTCGAAGCACTCAATGCCACCATCTGCCCCGTTTTTAGGCTTAACACCCATGGATTCAAGCTTCTCAGCCAAAACCTTGGCACTCGCAGCTCTCGGGGTGGATAAATCGGTACAAAACCAGAAATCCACGATATTTAGAAGGGGTTTAATCACGCCCTCAATGTCCTTATCAGCCATCGCACCAAAAATGGCATAGGTGTAGGGGTGATAACCCATCTTATCGAGACCCTGAGCCAAAGTTGCAGCAGCATGTGGGTTATGGGCAACATCCAAGACAACTGTAGGCTGGCCTGGCAAAATTTGGAAACGACCTGGTAACTCAACCAATGCAAAGCCATTCCGGATATCCTGAGCACTCACTGGTAAGCGTTGATGAAGCGCCATTAAAGCAACCACTACAGCAGAAGCATTCAGAATCTGATTGGCACCCCGTAACGCAGGGTAGCCAAGACCGCTAAAGCGTTTTTTGCGCCCTACCCAGCCCCACTGCTGTTTATCGCCTTGAAAGTTATAGTCACGCCCTTGTAACCAAAGGTCGCACCCGAGTTTTTCAGCGTAATCAATTAATGATTGAGGCGGTACTGGATCGCCGCAGACAGCAATATGTCCTGGACGGAAGATGCCTGCTTTTTCAAGGCCAATGGCCTCGCGTGTCCCACCCAAGAAATCTGCATGATCAATATCAATGCTAGTCACGATCGCGCAATCAGCATCCACAATATTGACGGCATCCAAACGACCACCCATTCCCACCTCTAAGACAACGGCGTCTAGATTGGATTTAGCAAACAAATGCATGATGGCCAAAGTGGTGAATTCAAAATACGTTAATGTCGGTGCATCCACCAAACTGACGCGTGCTTTTTCAACTGCCGCAAAATGTTCAAGCAAAAGATTGTCATTAACATCCTCTCCGTTGATGCGCGCACGTTCATTAAATTTAAGCAAGTGTGGAGACGTATGGCAACCAACTCGATAACCCGAAGCCAAGAGAATGCTCTCCAAAAATGCACAAGTAGAGCCTTTACCATTTGTACCGGCAACAGTAATCACTGGACAATCAAAATGAAGATCTAGTGCAGCCTTTACTCGATTAATACGCTCAAGACCCATATCGATACCGACAGGGTAAGCAGTTTCAAGGTGGCTGAGCCAAGCCTCTAGGCTGGGAAATAGAATGGGGGCTTGGTGTGCTGAGCTCAAGCGCTTAAAGAGCTGAGCTACCCGCTATCGCAGGCTCAGGAAGCTTTTGCAATAAAGCTAGCAAGCGAGCGATTTCACCGCGCATTTGGCGACGATCAACAACCATGTCAACGCCGCCCTTTTGCATGAGGAACTCGGACCGCTGAAAGCCTTCAGGTAACTTTTCACGTACTGTTTGCTCAATGACGCGAGGACCAGCAAAGCCGATTAAGGCCTTTGGCTCTGCCATGACTACATCACCCATAAATGCAAAACTAGCAGAGATACCGCCCATGGTTGGATCGGTGAGAACGCTGATATAAGGCAGGCCTTTTTTTGACAGCAAGGTCAACATTGAATTTGTTTTGGCCATTTGAAAAAGTGACAACAAGCCCTCTTGCATACGTGCACCACCAGTGGCAGTTACACAAATGAAAGCGCACTTTTTATCAATAGCTTCTTGAGCACCACGGGCAAAACGCTCACCCACTACAGAACCCATCGAGCCACCCATGTATTGAAATTCAAAACAAGCGACTACTACAGGAATCGTTTCAATCTTGCCACCCATCACAATCAAGGCTTCAGATTCACCAGAAGCATCGTTTGCTTCTTTAATGCGGTCTGGGTATTTTTTGGAATCTTTGAATTTGAGTGGATCGATTGGATAAATATCAGCACCAATCTCGTAGCGACCTTTTTCATCGAGCAAACTATCTAAGCGCAAACGCGCACCGATACGCATGTGATGACTGCATTTTAGGCACACCGATAAATTGGCTTCGATGTCGGCGCTGTAGAGAACCGTTTCACAACCTGGGCACTTAACCCACAATCCCTCTGGTACTGATTTGCGATTTGCAGGATCAGTATGTTGAATTTGGGGTGAGAGTAATTTATCTATCCAGCTCATTAGTTTTAACTATCCAATGCGTCGCGAATCTCACGAATGAAGGTTCCCAGTGATTGTACTGCCTGACCTGGGGGTGCATCCTCTAAAAGACGCATAATTCGGCTGCCAATAACGACTGCATCGGCACTTGCCGATACCGCCTTGGCACTAGCGGCATCGCTAATTCCAAAACCTACTGCAATTGGAATTTCGGTCTCTTCGCGAATTTTGGGGATGATGCTGGCTACATCTTGGGTGTTAAGGTGGGATGCTCCAGTAACCCCCCGCATAGAAACGTAATAGATATAACCAGAAGCTATTTTGGCGGCCTCTTTAATGCGTTCATGAGAAGAAGTTGGCGCCAGCAAGAAAATAGGGTCAATACCAGCAACGCGCATGCGAGCTGCAAAATCTACACACTCCTCTGGCGGGTAGTCGACCACTAAAACGCCATCAACTCCAGCAGCTTTTGCTTCGGTAGCAAACCGCTCTGCTCCCATCTGTTCAACTGGATTTGCGTAACCCATTAATACAACTGGAGTATGAGCATCTTTTTGACGAAATTCTTTGACCATCTCTAAACAGCTGTGCAAAGTAACGCCCTGAGTTAAGGCGCGCTCTGAAGATCTCTGAATCACAGGACCATCTGCCATCGGATCAGAAAATGGCACACCCAACTCAATCACACTTGAACCACCACGCACTAGGGCATGCATCAACTCAACGGTCAGCTTTGGATCTGGATCCCCTGCAGTAATAAAAGGAATCAATCCTTTTTTACCTGAGGCTTTTAGTTCTTTAAAGAGCGCAGTAATTTTTGACATAAGTATTTCTTAAATATATTTCTTAACCTTCTGACCCGGTTGCTTGGGCAACAGTATGCATATCTTTATCTCCGCGACCAGAGAGATTTACCAAAATAGTTTTGTCCTTTGGCAATGTCTTTGCTAGTTTGCAGGCATATGCAATGGCATGAGAAGATTCCAGCGCTGGAATAATGCCTTCAATACGGCAGCAATCATGGAATGCTTGCAGTGCTTCTTCATCAGTAATCGCGACGTAGTCTGCACGGCCAGAGTCTTTTAACCAGGCATGCTCAGGCCCAACACCTGGGTAGTCCATACCGGCAGAAACAGAGTGTGTTTCAGAGATTTGGCCATTTTCATCTTGCAATAAGTAAGTGCGATTGCCATGCAATACACCAGGCTTACCTATGCACAATGCAGCTGAATGCAAACCGCTTCCTAAACCATGTCCGGCAGCTTCTACGCCAACCAATTTCACTTCAGGAAAATCAATATAGGGGTAGAAAATGCCCATCGCATTAGAGCCACCACCAACGCAAGCTAAAACAAAGTCTGGTTGGCGACCAGTCATCTCTGGCATCTGCACCTTGCACTCTTCACCGATCACGCTTTGGAAATCGCGCACCATCATTGGATAAGGATGTGGGCCGGCAACTGTGCCGATGATGTAGAAAGTATTGTCTACATTGGTTACCCAATCACGCATCACCTCATTGAGCGCATCTTTTAAGGTTTTGGTGCCAGACTCAACAGGAACCACTTTGGCACCAAGTAATTTCATGCGGAACACGCTTTGCGCTTGACGTGCAACGTCCACCGAACCCTGATACACAGTGCAATCCAAACCAAAGCGTGCACAAATGGTGGCGGTAGCAACACCGTGCTGCCCTGCCCCAGTCTCGGCAATGATGCGAGGTTTACCCATACGCTTAGCCAACATCGCTTGACCAATCACATTGTTAATTTTGTGCGCGCCTGTGTGATTTAAATCTTCACGCTTTAAATAAATCTGGGCACCACCCAGCATTTCACTCCAACGCTTAGCGTAATACACAGGCGAAGGTCTACCAACAAAGTGTTTGAGCTCGTAATGAAACTCTTCAATAAACTCTGGATCGTGCTGATATTTTGCGTACGCCTCTTTGAGCTCGTCTAATGCATACATTAATGTCTCAGAAACAAACACGCCACCATAGGGACCAAAGTGTCCGCGTGCATCTGGCTTGTCGTACATAGCTACCTCTTAAGAATTATTTACAGCAAATTATTGGGATAATGATTTCGCATCAGCTGCGCGCACCGCTTGAACAAATTGAGCCATGAGCGCAGGATCTTTCACACCCCTGCTGCTTTCTACGCCACTACTGACGTCAACCGCGCAAGGATGCAGACGAGCAATCGCCTCGCCCACGTTGTGCGTGTTCAATCCACCACTCAAAACGACCCGAGGCGCGTTTTCGCTTACCCATGTCTGTGGAATTCCTTGCCAATCAAAAGGAACGCCTCCGCCACCATATCCCTTAACGAGAGTATCCAGCAGAAAAGCGTTTGCATGCCCATATTGTATGGAAAAATTACCAAATGCGAAGCCCTCGCCTACCCGAGCTGCTTTCATCCAAGGTTCGCCTGCGGCAAGCTCGACACACCGTTCTGGGGTCTCATCCCCATGAAATTGCCATAAAGTGATTGAAGCGGCAGCTCTAATGGCAGCGAATTGCTCGTCTGTTGCGTTTACAACCAATCCCACGGCATCTACCCCTGCCGGCAGCTTCGAGATTAGCTGAGCAGCGATATTGGGGCTTACAGCCCGTACGCTAGGCGGATAGAAAACGAAGCCAACAGCATCCACACCTGCAGAAACGGCCGAATCGATATCGGCAGACGTTCTTAAACCGCAGATTTTGACCCTAGTACGGCCTGAAGAGTATGTCAGTAAGCCCATAGATGAATGATAAGGCCTTGGGTCAGTTATTTCCCGGTAACCTTAGCAGGTAACCAAGAGTTTTCGAGCCAAGGCGCTGGAATAGAAAATGCTTCTGGATATTGAATTTTGGCCAAATAGAGACCATCTGCCATAAAAGTCGGCGCAGCAATTTGCCTGTTCTTTGCAGTCAATACCTCGCCCATCCACTCTGGCTTTTGCCTACCCTGACCAATTTGCAAAAAATATCCGACCACATTACGAATCATGTGATGCAAAAAAGCATTCCCTTGGATTTTGAAATACAACCATGGCTGTTCGGCAAAAATCTCAATGGAATAAATCGTTTTTATCGGGGTTTTGCTCTGGCATTCTGACGATCTGAATGAACTGAAATCATGCTCACCAATTAAACACTCGGCTGATTTTTTCATGGCATCAATATCAAGCCATTGGTTTGGCGGCAGCATTAAATAACCCGCACGGGAATGAGACATCGGCGAACGACAAGGACCCACCTGAAGCGCATAGATATATTCGCGCTCGTAAGCGGAAAAACGTGCACTGAAATCATCGGAAACTGGCTTTGCCCAATTCACCACAATCGATGGCGGCAAAAATGAGTTCACCCCCCTTACCCAAGAAAAGTCCTCGCGCTCCACATTCGTATCAAAGTGAACTACTTGACCTAGCGCATGCACACCAGCATCGGTTCTTCCTGCGGTAATCGTATGAATGGGGAGCTCTGCACAAGCTTGCTCACCAACAAAAGCAGAAATGGCTTTTTCTAATTCATCCTGCACTGTGTTGTGATTAACCTGAGTTTGCCAGCCAGAATAAGGGCTGCCATCATATTGGAGGCCAAGGGCTATACGCATGTTTAGGTATTGCGATGCGAGATTTCCGCCAATAAGCTCTGCGCTTCAAGCTTCAATATCGTGATTGCTGGATCAACAGAATTACTCACCTGTAGCACTTCTTCAATCGACTTTTTAGCAGCAGAAAAGTCTTCAATGGTAATGTAAGCACGGGCTAGGTTGAGCTTGACGCGCAAAGTGTCGGCTAGCGGATTTAATGCAAGGGCATTCGCTGCAGATGCGAACTCTTTATTCGGTTTTGAAAGGTCAAGATCAATCCCTTCAAACAAAGCTTTGGCACGAGCAGGCATTTCAAAATGAGAGCCTGCGGCAGGCTTCTCATCTTTAGATACATGCTGATCTTTTGTATCGACATGCGTTGAAGTGGTAAAATTGGGCGCTCCTGAACGGCGCGCATTGCGGGCTAAGCCCCACAACAACCCAGTCAAAATGATTAATGCGATTGCCAGAATGGCTGGACCAAAGCCACCCAAACCAAAGTTGCTCTCTACCGCTTTTTTCTCTTTGGACTTATCCAAGAGCTTTTGCAAAGCGGCAATATTTTTTTCAAGTTCAGCTACGCGTGCTTTGGTTTGCTCTAACATTTTCTCTTGAGCAACTAACTCTTCTGTGTAACGTCGTTCCTGCTCATTACCCTCAGCACTAGACCCAATCTTGAGACGATCCTTTGCAGCAATATCATTCGACTTAGTGCTGTCTGACTTGCCCCCACTAGTCCCTGCATCTTTTTCGCCACGCTCTTGACGCCATTGCTCGTTTGCATCTACTACAAACTGATTGGCCTCTACAGGGCTAATAGAACGCAATAGCGCCTGACTAAGCTTATTTAATTCAGCACCCGCAGCCAAACGATTAATACTGCCACTGGCAAAAGCACCTGGATTGGCCTTATATAAAGCCATCATCGTTTGATCTAAAGTTGCACCAGCTAACTGTGGCACCATGACTGCGGCAATCTCTGACAAAGTTTGACCCGGCTTTACAGTTACCTTTTGTACATCACCAAGCAATAGGATAAAGGTTTTAGTTAAGCTACCACTAGCCCAATTCAGATTAACCAAGATATCCAAAAATGGATCATCTGAAAGCGGAACAGGATTGACCGTTTCCACCAAGGCCATTAACTTCTCTTGGCGATTGCGATACACCATCGCCTGAGGATTGAGTTCCAATATTTTTGGTGGAATACCCAAGCGCTTATAGCTTGCTTTGTTTGGAATCTTGACCGTCAGGCTCGATAAAGCACTCTGCTCATCCGTATTCACCCGAATAGGAATCTCTATACGTAGTGGCTCACCAGAACGTGATTGCAACTGAGGGGCACCCAAAGTAAGGGCGCCAGCCAAAGTTGACCAGCCAAGCAAAATAAAGCTAAGCAGCTTTATCAAACCTAGCCGGCTATTACAAAACATAAGGGATAAATTACTTCTCAAGCAAAATACGCAACATACGGCGCAACGGCTCAGCAGCACCCCACAATAATTGATCGCCAACTGTGAATGCGCCTAAATATTCTGGGCCCATTGCCAGTTTGTGCAAGCGTCCAATAGGCACAGTTAAAGTACCGCTTACAGCCGCAGGTGATAAATCGCGCTCAGTAGTTTCGCGGTCGTTTGGAACCACTTTGACCCACTGATTATCTGCCGCCAAAATGGCTTCAATCTCTTGAAGAGGAATGTCTTTTTTCAATTTGACAGTCAAGCCCTGTGAATGGCAACGCATCGCGCCAACGCGAACGCATAGACCATCGATTGGAATACTTCCTGCCGTACGAAACGCTGGACGACCTAAGATCTTATTGAACTCAGCGCCACCCTTCCACTCTTCTTTGGTCTGACCATTCTCAACTGGCACGTCGATCCAAGGAATCAAGCTACCAGCTAAGGCTGTGTTGCGAAAATTCTTTTTCGGAAAATCAGCAGAACGCAAAGTCTCGGTCACTTTGCGATCAATATCCAATATCCATGAAGATGGATCTGCTAACTCAGTTGCGACGCTATCACGCAATGCCCCCATCTGGAGCAGCAATTCACGCATATTTTGAGCGCCAGCACCAGAGGCTGCCTGGTAAGTCATGGCGCTAATCCACTCAACCATGTCAGCTTTAACTAAGCCGCCCATAGCCATCATCATCAAGCTCACAGTGCAATTGGCGCCGATCCAATTTTTGCCGCCTGCTGCTAGCGCTTTATCTATTACAGAGCGCTTCACTGGATCCAAAACCAATACTGCATCATCTTTCATACGCAATGCACTAGCCGCATCAATCCAATGACCATTCCATCCCGCCGCGCGCAGCTTAGGGAAAATATCATTTGTATAGTCACCACCTTGGCAAGTCAAGATAATGTCGCAACGGGACAGTGCCCTGATATCATTCGCATCTTGCAAGGCACTTTCACTCTTGGTTACTTTTTGCCCATTCAGCAAAGGCACTTCGCCGCCAGCTTGACTTGTGCTAAAAAATACAGGCTCGATAAAATCGAAGTCCTTCTCAGCCAACATTCTCTCCATGAGAACGCTGCCAACCATACCGCGCCAGCCGACTAAACCAACCAAAGGTGTTTTTGTATTTGCCATGATCATTAACTATCTAGTGAATTTGATTGCCTATTTAAATACTTTTGTAACTACTATTTTTAAAAAATAAATTTCTATTTATGAGAGTGCTGCAACTACGGCATCACCCATCTGCACCGTAGACACTTTTTGCGTGCCCTCGGTATAAATATCGGCCGTGCGTAAACCTTTTGCCAATACTTTCTGCACTGCTTTTTCAATACGATCTGCTTCCGCCGTCATCCCCAAGGAATAACGCAACATCATTGCAGCAGATAAAATGATTGCCAATGGATTGGCGATACCTTTACCAGCAATATCCGGCGCAGAGCCATGGCTAGGCTCATACAAGCCCTTATTATTCTTATCCAATGAGGCTGATGGCAGCATACCAATGGAACCAGTCAACATAGCGGCTTCATCGGACAGAATATCGCCAAATAAATTTCCAGTCACAACCACATCAAATGCCTTCGGCGCCTTTACCAATTGCATTGCTGCGTTATCTACATACATATGCGTTAACTCAACATCTGGATAATCTTTAGCAACTTCAATCATCACTTCGCGCCAAAGTTGTGAGGTTTCCAAAACGTTTGCTTTATCAACGCTACACACTTTTTTATTACGCTTACGAGCCGCATCGAATGCAACGTGTCCAATGCGCTCTACTTCTGGTTCGCTGTAGTGCATGGTGTCAAAACATTCACGAGCACCTTTAAATAATGCATGCTCTGATTCACGATTACCTCTTGGTTGACCAAAGTAAATGTCGCCGTTTAATTCGCGCACGATCAATATATCTAAGCCACCAATAATTTCAGGCTTAAGACTAGACGCTCCTGTAAGTTCTGGATAGCAAATAGCGGGTCTGAAGTTTGCGAACAGCTCTAAATGTTTACGTAAACCGAGAATCGCTTGCTCGGGGCGAAGTTCGCGTGCAAGCGTATCGTATTTCCAATCACCAACCGAACCAAATAAAATTGCATCAGCCTTTTCAGCCAACTCTAAAGTTGCAGGTGGTAAGGGATGACCTGCGATATCGTACGCAACGCCACCTACTGGAGCCTCTTCTAAATCAAACTTAGGGCCCAGTGCTTGGAGCACTCGAACGGCTTGAGCAACGATTTCCGGGCCGATACCATCGCCCGGGAGAACTGCAATTTTCATGAAAGGCCTTTAAATCAACAAAATTACGGCAATTGAGTTGCAAGCCAAGGCATCTTCAAAATGCGCTCAGCTTCATAAGCCTTAATTTTATCTGCATGTTGCAGGGTTAAGCCAATATCGTCTAAGCCGTTCAGTAGGCAGTATTTTCTAAAAGGGGCAACGTCAAAGCTATAAGCAGTGCCATCTGGGGTAATTACTTGCTGAGCATCTAAGTCAATCGTTAATTGATAGCCAGTAAATGCTTGGGTTTCATTAAAAAGATGGTCAACCTGCATTTCTGTCAAAACAATGGGTAAAACACCATTTTTGAAGCAATTGTTATAGAAAATGTCGGCAAAGCTGGGAGCAATCACTGCTCTGAAACCATACTGATCGAGAGCCCATGGTGCATGTTCACGTGAACTGCCGCACCCAAAGTTTTTGCGTGCCAATAAAATTCCAGCGCCCTTATAACGAGGCTGGTTAAGAACAAAGTCGGGATTAAGGGGGCGAGTGCTGCAATCCCGGCCTGGTTCACCATGATCAAGGTAACGCCATTCATCAAACAGATTTTGACCAAATCCAGTCTTCTTGATGGATTTTAAAAACTGCTTTGGGATGATAGCGTCGGTATCCACGTTCTCGCGATTAAGCGGAGCTACTAAGCCTTTGTATACCGTAAATTTTTCCATGATTCGATGTTAACTCTAATTAATTACTTCACAGGGGTAACAACTACATCTTTACCCTTTGTTTGAGATTGATTGTTTTGCTGGGTATTGCTTGAGCCACCCATGGACGTTCCCATGTTCTGCAAATCTTTACCGACACTTTCCATTGTGCTGCTGCAAGCGGAAATCATCAATCCAGTCACGCCCACAATTGCTAGTTTAGAGATCAAAGAGAGAAGAAAATTTCATGTTGATTGCCTTTATGAAATCTTACGAACGTCAACAAAGTGGCCTTCAATAGCGGCAGCAGCAGCCATCGCAGGACTTACTAAATGGGTGCGCCCACCATTACCTTGACGACCCTCAAAGTTACGATTAGAGGTTGAAGCGCAGCGCTCTCCCGGCTCCAAGCGATCAGCATTCATAGCTAAACACATGGAACAACCTGGTTCGCGCCATTCAAAACCAGCCGCCTTAAATATGCGATCTAAACCTTCACGCTCTGCTTGCGCTTTTACCAAACCAGATCCCGGAACAACTAATGCCAATTTCACATTAGCGGCAACCTTCTTGCCCAAGCGGTCAACCACTTTAGCGGCGGCGCGCATATCTTCAATACGACTATTGGTGCAAGAACCAATAAATACCTTATCTATCGAGATACTACTTAATGGAGTATTCGGTACAAGATTCATGTACTCCAAAGCACGCTCCATTGCTGAGCGCTTGTTTGGATCGCGTTCTTTTTCTGGGTCAGGTACACGCTCGCTAATAGCCAGCACCATCTCGGGTGAAGTACCCCAGGTAACTTGTGGAGCAATTTCTTCTGCACGCAACTCAACGACTGCATCAAATTTGGCATCAGCATCCGAATGCAAAGTTCTCCAGTATTGCAAAGCTTGCAACATTGTAGGGCCCTTCGGCGCGTACGGACGACCCTGAATATATTCAATGGTTGTTTCGTCTACAGCCACTAAACCAGCGCGTGCGCCAGCCTCAATCGCCATATTGCAAAGAGTCATGCGACCTTCCATTGAAAGGTTGCGAATGGCTTCACCAGCAAACTCAATGGTATAACCAGTTCCGCCAGCAGTACCAATTTTGCCGATGACTGCGAGTACGATATCTTTTGCGGTAGAACCAGGCTGCAAACGACCGTTAACCCGCACCAGCATGTTCTTACTCTTTTTCATGAGCAAAGTTTGTGTAGCTAATACATGCTCCACTTCGGACGTTCCAATACCAAATGCTAATGCACCAAATGCGCCATGCGTACTGGTATGGGAATCACCACAGACCACGGTCATACCAGGCAAGGTAGCGCCCTGCTCTGGTCCAATGACGTGAACAATACCCTGACGGGTGTCGTTCATCTTGTATTGCGTTATACCGAAAGCATCACAGTTTTGATCTAAGGTATCTACTTGTAACTTGGAAATCAGATCTGTAATACCTTCAGAACGGTCCGTTGTTGGAACGTTGTGATCGGATACTGCCAAATTAGCAGAGATACGCCAAACCGGACGGCCAGCCAAATTTAAACCTTCAAACGCCTGAGGACTAGTTACCTCATGAAGCAACTGACGATCAATATATATCGTGGCTGTGCCATCCTCTTCAGAGTAAACAACGTGGTCATCCCACAATTTGTCATAAAGCGTACGAGACATGAGTGACCTTATAAAACCTTATTTACGAACTGTAATATTTGGAACCTTGCGGGAAGTTTCGCCAACGTACAACTGACGCGGACGTCCAATCTTGTACTCAGGATCAGTAATCATTTCTTCCCACTGCGCAATCCAACCTACTGTTCTTGCCAAAGCAAAAATACAGGTAAACATCTCTGTTGGAATACCCAATGCACGTTGCACGATACCTGAGTAGAAGTCTACGTTTGGATAAAGCTTACGGCTAACGAAATAATCATCTTCCAAAGCAATCTTCTCAAGAGTCATTGCCAACTTGAATAATGGATCATCTTGGAGACCTAATTCATTCAATACTTCATAGCATGTCTCACGCATTAACTTAGCACGTGGGTCGAAGTTCTTGTAAACGCGGTGACCAAAGCCCATCAAGCGAACGCTTGAGTTCTTGCCTTTTACTTGGGCAATGAATTCATGAATCTTATCTACACCACCTTGAGCTTGAATCTCGTTCAACATCTGCAAGCAAGCTTCGTTCGCACCACCGTGTGCTGGACCCCAGAGGCAAGCAATACCAGCAGAAATCGCTGCAAATGGATTGGTGCCTGAAGAGCCGCACAAGCGTACTGTTGATGTAGAAGCATTTTGCTCATGATCAGCATGCAATGTGAAGATGCGATCCAAAGCGCGTACCAATACTGGATTTACTTTGTACTCTTCGCATGGCGTTGCAAACATCATGCGCATGAAGTTAGCCGTATAGGACAAAGAGTTATCTGGATAGATAAATGGTTGTCCTACTGAATACTTATAAGCCATCGCGACTAAGGTTGGCATCTTTGCAATCAAACGAATTTGCGCTACTTCACGTGCTTTAGGCTGACTGTAATCAATCTCATCATGGTAGAACGCAGCCATTGCACCAACCAAGCCTGTCAATACAGACATTGGATGCGCATCGCGGCGGAAGCCACGCAAGAAGAATTGCATTTGCTCATGAACCATCGTGTGGTGCATAACCATTTCGTCGAATTCTTTTTTCTCTTTTGCGTTAGGCAATTCACCATTAATCAAGAGATAGCAAACTTCCAAGAAGTCGCCGTTGTTTGCCAAATCTTCGATTGGGTAACCACGATAGAGCAACTCACCTTTATCGCCATCGATATAAGTAATTTTGCTATTGCATGACGCAGTAGAAAGGAAGCCGGAATCGTAAGTGAACTTACCAGTCTGACCATAGAGCTTGCGAATGTCAATTACGTCAGGACCCACTGTCCCTTTATAAATTGGCAGATCAATATCTGGTGTTCCATCCGAAAACGAGAGTTTTGCCTTGATGTCCGATTCAATCATTTCTAATCCTTAGTCATTCAAAAATTATGATTAATACACTATTCGATCACATGCTCTTACAACTACTGCACCAAAAAGTTGAATTACTTCTCTCTCAACCTTTGTAAAACTGTCTTGAAAGAGTTTTCTTGCATCTCTTTCTCCAAACTTGCCACAGAATCTTTGCGACCAATTAATAAATCCATCAGGTCATTGTCATCTAAGACCAATAACTGGCTTAATACTTTTCCATCTTCTACGCTTAACTGAGAGCCATAACGCTCAAAGAAACGTTGCAGAATTAAATCGTTCTCCAGCAAACCCCTGCGAGCATCACTCTTTAAACGATATAGCTCTGCATTGCTGAGGGTCATACTGCCCTGCGTACCATCAACTCCTTGATCTTGCCAATTGCCTTCGTAGGATTTAAGTGCTTAGGACACACATCCACGCAATTCATGATGGTATGGCAACGGAATAAGCGGTATGGATCCTCTAAGTTATCCAAACGCAAATTCGTTTCTTCGTCACGACTGTCAGCAATAAAGCGATACGCCTGCAGCAAACCAGCTGGACCAACGAACTTATCTGGGTTCCACCAGAAAGATGGGCATGAAGTTGAGCATGAAGCACATAAGATGCACTCATACAAACCATTCAACTCTTCGCGCTCTTCAGGACTCTGGAGACGCTCTTTCTCAGGAGATGGATTGTCGTTTACCAAGTAAGGCTTAATAGACAAATATTGCTTGAAGAACAAAGTCATGTCGACTATCAAATCGCGCACAACTGGCAAGCCAGGCAATGGCCGCAATATGATAACCTTAGGCAAAGTCAACATATTAGTCAAACAAGCCAAACCATTTTTACCATTGATGTTCATTGCATCTGAACCGCATACACCTTCACGGCATGAGCGACGGTAAGAAATCGTTTCGTCTTGCTTTTTCAAAGAAATCAAAGCGTCCAACAACATACGCTCACCAGTGAGTTCTAACTCATAGCGTTCCATGCGTGGAGCTGCATCGACATCTGGGTCGTAGCGGTAAATTTCGAATATACGGATATCACTCATTTTCTATTTCTCTTCGCTTAGAAAGTACGTTCTTTAGGTGGGAAGGACTCAACTGTTAAAGGCTTCAAAATAACTGGCTTGTAAGCAAGCTGATTGCCCTCGCTATACCAAAGCGTGTGCTTCATCCAGTTCTCATCATCACGATGAGGATGGTCATCATGTGAGTGAGCTCCACGACTTTCTTTACGAGCCGCCGCAGAAATCATAGTTGCGTTTGCAGTCTCAACTAAGTTAGCAACTTCCAAAGCTTCAATACGGGCTGTATTGAAAATTTCGGATTTATCTTTAACCCATAAGTGCTTAGCGCGCTCTGTCAATTTAGCCATTTGACGAACACCTTCGTCCATCAACTCTTGATTGCGGAATACACCAGCGTATTTCTGCATGCATTTGCGAATGTCATTTGCAACGTCTTGTGCGTATTCGCCAGAAGTGGAGTTATCCAACTTCGCAATACGCTCCAATGTTTGCTCACCAGCATTTGCGGGCAATGGCTTGAATTCACGATTCTTAAGGTCAAGACCAACAATGTGATTACCAGCTGCACGACCGAACACCAAGAGGTCAAGCAATGAGTTCGTGCCTAAACGATTTGCACCGTGCACTGATGCGCATGAGCACTCGCCGATGGCATACAAGCCATTCACGATTTCATTATTGATGCCATTTGCAGGCACAACAACTTGACCATTGATGTTGGTAGGAATGCCGCCCATCTGATAGTGAATGGTTGGCACAACTGGAATCGGCTCTTTAGTCACGTCAACGTTAGCAAAGTTAATACCGATTTCATATACAGAAGGCAAACGCTTCATGATGGTATCGGCACCAATGTGCGTCAAATCGAGCACAACATAGTCACCATTAGGACCACAACCACGCCCTTCTTTAATCTCTTGGTCCATAGAGCGAGATACGAAATCACGTGGAGCCAAATCTTTCAAAGTTGGTGCATAGCGCTCCATGAAACGCTCACCATCTTTATTACGCAAGACACCGCCTTCACCGCGGCAACCTTCTGTCAACAACACGCCCGCACCGGCTACGCCAGTTGGATGGAATTGCCAGAACTCCATGTCTTCCAATGGAATGTCTGCGCGGGCTGCAAGGCCCATACCGTCACCGGTATTAATAAGTGCGTTGGTAGATGTATCCCAAATACGACCTGCACCAC
Source organism: Polynucleobacter necessarius (assembly GCF_900095205.1). NCBI lineage: Bacteria > Pseudomonadati > Pseudomonadota > Betaproteobacteria > Burkholderiales > Burkholderiaceae > Polynucleobacter > Polynucleobacter necessarius. Next base: position 1,183,185 of record NZ_LT606951.1, read on the forward strand.
CAGTTGCCAACATCACAATCTTGGCTTCCAAGATGTAGACTTGTCCGGTTTCCATTTCGAGAGCGGTTACACCAACTACATCGCCTTTATCGTCACGGATCAAATCTAGTGCAAGCCACTCAACAAAGAAATTGGTTTTTGCACGTACGTTACGTTGATACAAAGTATGCAACATCGCGTGGCCAGTACGGTCAGCAGCAGCGCAAGCACGTTGCACTGGCTTCTCGCCATAGTTTGCAGTATGGCCACCGAATGGACGCTGATAAATCGTGCCTTCAGGATTGCGGTCAAACGGCATACCAAAATGCTCTAACTCATAAACAACTTTTGGAGCTTCGCGACACATAAGTTCGATCACGTCTTGGTCACCTAACCAGTCGGATCCTTTGATAGTGTCGTAAAAATGATAGTGCCAATTGTCTTCACTCATGTTGCCTAAAGAAGCGCCGATACCACCTTGCGCAGCAACTGTGTGCGAACGTGTTGGGAACACCTTAGTCAGTACCGCAACATTCAATCCGGCCTCAGCTAATTGCAAAGAAGCACGCATTCCGGAACCACCCGCACCAACAATCACCGCATCAAAACGGCGGCGTGGCAATGATTTTTTAATTGCAGTCATCGATTACACTTTCCACAAAATTTGCACAGCATAAGCCGCACAGGCTACGAGATACAAGACAGTTAACACTTGGAGCGTCAAACGAATGCTGACAGGCTTGATGTAATCCATCCAGATGTCACGAACGCCAATCCAAGCGTGATAGAACAAACTAATGAAAGCCAACAGTGTGAGCAACTTCATCACTTGACCGCTAAACAATCCCGACCAACCTTCGTAGGTAGCGCTGCCAGTAATGCAGTAGTCAACTAACAAAACAACGGTAAATACCACCATCACAATCGCAGTAACGCGCTGGATGATCCACTCTTTAAGGCCGTAATGCGCACCTACTACTAAGCGCTTTGGTCCAATTTGATAAATAGGCATGAAATTTCCTTAAATAGTTAGTGCTTAGTACAAGCCGAACATTTTGAGACCGACTACTGCAGTCAAAGCTAAGCCTAGGAACAGCACAACAATGGCAGAACGATTCGCTTCAGACCTCTCCACGCCGATTTCTAAATCGAGCAAGAGGTAGCGGATACCAGCACAGAAGTGGTGCAAGAAACACCAGATCAAACCAAGACAAATCAGTTTTACCAAGATATTGCCCGTAGTAAAGGCCTGGAATTTTTGGTAACTCAATTCAGAAGCAAGGCTCTGATCAAAGAGATACAAGATGAATGGCAACAAGAGGAACATCACTGCTCCGCTGATGCGATGAAGAATTGATGCCTTACCGGCCCAAGGAAGGCGGCACTTGATCAATTGGGCAAGACCAATATTTCGATAAACCGGTCTGTCTTTTTTAACGTTTTGCTGTGAATCAACCATGGGTAATCTCTATCTTTAGGTGGAGGTTCAGTGTGGTTTTGTTGTATCGCAACATATTCTATAGGAAACCTTAGAGAGGTGGTGGGGATTTTTACGGGTTTATAGGGGTTAAGTAGGGGTTTTAACGGATAAGCTCAGTCAATTTACTTAGTTCAATTTGTTTTCATAATGCTGTTCAGAAGTGTCGTATCTTGCATGCCGAATTTCTACTGGTTTATTCCCGTAGGTAAAGGCCGCCCGCTCAACTGAAAGGAGTGGCGCCCCAACCTGCAAATGCAAATGCTTGGCCAGGGTTTCGTCAGCAGATACTGCCTTAATCTTCTCCTCAGCCCGCACCATATGAGTCGCAAACTGGCTTTCATAAAAGGCATATACAGGGCCATGCCAATTATTCAGAGCGTCCAAGTCGAGATCTTTAAATCGAGCACCTGGCAGGAAAATCTCTTCATAAACAATCGGTTTGCCAGCAAAACTCTGAACACGATCAATGTGAATGAGAGGGTCACCTGCCTTTAGATTTAAGCAAATTAGCTTCATAGGCTGATGCTTCGGTTTTTTCGCAGGACAAAAATTGATTAACCAGATGGAACTTTTCGCCGGAATCAGGCGCTAAACGTAAAAAACGATATTGCCAGCCATCTTCTTGATGGGTGACTACAAAAGTACCCTTACCTTGCCGACGGACTAGCAAGTTTTGTGCTGCCAACTCATCAATGGCCTTGCGAACAGTGCCTTGGCTCACCGCATAATGGGCCGCAAAGTTCCATTTCGCTAGGAACAGCCTCCCCAGGAAGCCACTCAGAGGCTTGCAAACTAGCCAAAATCATCGCCTTAATCTGTTCGTACAGAGGGCTAAATGAGGCTACAGGCAAAGTCAAATTTGACAAATTATCTCCAGACCGTGTCAATTGGATAAAATTCAAGGTAATTTTAGTCTTATATAAGACATCATTGACAGTGTAAAGCTAAAGTCCCTACACTTGAATGGATAATAGAAAAGTTTTCGTTTAATTAACCTTCCTCTGGAGTTATAAGCAATGGCAAAAGCCCCAATGCGTGTCGCTGTAACCGGCGCAGCCGGTCAAATCGGATATTCCCTTTTATTCCGTATCGCCAATGGCGACCTTTTGGGCAAGGATCAGCCCGTAATTCTGCAATTGCTTGAGATTCCTGATGAAAAGGCTCAAAAAGCGTTGACTGGCGTGATGATGGAGCTCGAAGACTGTGCTTTCCCACTCTTGGCCGGCATGACAGCTCACTCCGATCCAGTGACAGCGTTCAAAGATATCGACGTAGCCCTCTTGGTTGGTGCACGTCCACGTGGTCCTGGCATGGAGCGTAAAGATTTGCTCTCAGCTAACGCACAAATTTTCATAGCACAAGGTAAAGCCTTGAATGCCGTTGCTAAGAAGACTGTAAAAGTATTGGTGGTTGGTAACCCAGCAAACACTAACGCTTACATCGCCATGAAATCTGCACCTGATATTCCTGCGAAGAACTTCACAGCTATGTTGCGTCTCGATCACAACCGCGCGCTCTCACAATTGGCGAACAAATTGAACAAGTCAGTTGCTGATATTGAGAAATTAGTTGTTTGGGGTAACCATAGCCCAACAATGTATCCAGACTATCGCTTTGCAACAATTGATGGCAAGTCAGTGAAAGACGCTATCAACGATGCATCGTGGAACAAAGATATTTTCATTCCTACTGTTGGTAAACGTGGCGCAGCAATTATTGAAGCGCGCGGTTTGTCTTCAGCAGCATCTGCAGCGAATGCTGCAATCGATCATATCCATGATTGGGTGCTTGGTACCAATGGTAAATGGGTCACTATGGGTATTCCTTCTAAAGGTGAATATGACATCCCTGCTGAGGTAATCTATGGCTTCCCGGTAGCATGTGAAAATGGCGAATACAAGATGATCGAAGGTTTAGAGCTCGATGAATTCTCTCGTGAGCGCATGACTCGTACATTGAATGAATTGCTTGAAGAACAGGCTGGCGTTAAGCACCTGCTCTCTTAATCCTCTTAGGAAAATTTGCACATAAAAAAAAATCTTCTCACTGTAAGCGTCTTACTTGCTGGTCTTATTAGCTCAGCAAATGTGAGCGCCATTGAAGAGTTCACTTGGAGCTGCAGCGAAAGCAAACGGCTCAAAACTTCAGGCACCACTGAAAAAATTCGCTTAACTTGGGAATCTAGAAGTTATGATTTGGATCGCCAAACTTCTCTGCCAGGTAGTTTGCGTTATAAAAATCCTAACTCTGGTTATGACCTAGTTGTGTTGGGTAACAAAGCTATGTTATTTAACATTAAAGCGGGTGTGCGTCTTGCTGATTTCTGCCAAACAGCAGAAATGAAATTTGGTAAGTTACCACACTTGTTTGCCGGTGCAGAGCCATTTGTGCAGAATTAATTTTTCATACTGCATCAATCAAAAAAGCTGAGAATATCTCGGCTTTTTTGTTATTAAGCTTTAGCAGCAGTTTATTTTACAAATCAATACATTGCCTAATGAAATAATGGCTGCTGTGAAGGCGCATCCTCTGACATTTCTGCATGCACTGCTTCACCTGAGCGATCTGGAAATAAAGGCGCCCCACAATCATCACATAGCTCCGGATCAAATAACATTGCGTGTCGGAAAACATCTTCAACGCCTGCATCATACAAGGCATCGCAGATCTTTTTAATTGGACTTTCATCATCCGATAGATCATTCAAAGCATCACTTGCAACGCTCTCACGGTCATATAACGGCCAAATCACGCCATACATTACTTCCGATGATCCTTTTGCGCTAAAAGAAATCCGGTACTCATCCGCCTGTTCCTCGCCGAAGGCCCCAACTACACAAGACAGGCCAGCAGGCAATATTCCAAGCGTACTTTCTAGGAAATTGACTGCTGCACAAATGCTCAAGGGTCGCACATGTTTATCAGCCAAACGACAGTTCGTGAAATACGCCTCGGGTAATAACAACTCAAACTCACAACCGGGCAATAAGGAGGCTATTGGCTCTTGCATTGCATTTTGCCAATCAATCAAACTGACGCCACGCTCTTGTCGAGCCGGTGGTTCAGTCTGCCAACGGAAAATTGGTGCGCCACTAGGCGCACTCAAGGCAGCAATGATGAAACGGGGGTCTGCTAAAACAGCAATGGTCTCTGACATGTCACGCAACTCTAACTCGACGTCTTTGCCAGATATAGCAGCGCTCGCCAAAGCCTCAGTCAATATGCGAGTTTGGCAATGCGATTGTGGCATTTGATCGATGCTGTAAAGCCAAGGAACAATGGCTAAGCGTGTATCGGTTGATGCAATTGCAGTCTGTAAAGCCTGCACAGTTGCTTCAATCATATTTGCAGGCAATGGCCCAGAAGGAATCTGATATCGAGTGTGCGCAACAATAGGCATTGCCAACAACAATACATCCCACTCCTGCCCCTCGTGCTTAACCCTCAATGACTCAGCTAGCGTTTCAGCACTATCTGCCAGGACTTCAAATGCAACCGTATTAATCCGAAAAGTTTGATCTAAAGCAGCATCAATCACATTTTGATTTTGACTTTTGAGCAAACGCATCAGACGAACATTAAGGCGCTCTTCCCAAAAACGATCTTCAATTTGACTCCCTGAGGCAGCCAAAGAAATGGCATCTGCCACCAGCTTTTCCACTTCTGGAGAGTTACGTTGAGATGCTTTAGTGCGATGAACGGCCATTATTTTCTTTCTGCCCTTCTAAGTACAGGCTTATTCTCTTTAGACTCTGCAGCACAGTATTTATATCCATCTAAATTAAAACCCTTTAAATCTGCCGGGTCGGTAATGCGATTCTCAACAACAAAACGAGCCATCAAGCCGCGAGCTCGCTTTGCGTAAAAAGAAATGATTTTGTATTTACCATCCTTCGCATCCTGAAATACAGGTGAAATCACTGGGCAATCCAACTCTTCGGGCTGAAGCACCTTGAAATACTCCTCGGAGGTCAAATTCAAGAGAACGGGTTTCTTCTGCTGCTCCAAAACTTCTTTGATTGATTTCGTCACTCGACTCCCCCAAAAAGCATAGAGGTCTTTGCCTCGAGCATTCTGAAAAGCAGTGCCCATCTCTAGGCGGTAGGCCTGCATCAAATCCAAGGGTCTGAGCGCGCCGTAAAGGCCCGACAAAATGCGAATATGATTTTGGGCAAATTCTAGCGATTTAGAATTCAGCGTCTTGACGTCAAAACCATCATAAACGCCACCGTCAAAGGCATAAATCGCTGGCTTACTATTTTCGTCAGTAAATTTCTTTGACCAATCCCGATATTGACCCACATTCAGAGCAGCCAATTGATCTGATAACCCCATCAGCTTAGCAACATCTTGCGGGGCCAATTTCTTGAGATCAGCAATTAACTTGGCAGATTCTGAGACAAACTCGGGCAAAGTTGGCGCCTTGACCTTCACAGGGGTCTTGTAATCCAACGATTTAGCGGGTGAAAGAACGATCAGCATGGCACAATTTGTCTATGTATTTTTACCATTCTAGCGACTACCGGACATCTCCGCCCCAAAAGACCTTTTACCGCCTCCATCGCTCATGATCACTCCAGCAACACCCTCTTTTCCAAGCCGCTTACCAAAAGTTGGGACTACGATCTTTACGGTAATGTCTGCGCTAGCTACGGAACACGACGCCATCAATCTGGGACAAGGATTTCCAGATTTTCCCTGCGATCGAAAGTTAATTAATAACGTCAATGAAGCGATGTTGACGGATCGCAATCAATACCTCCCCCATGATTGGGATTTCCGAACTTCGTAATGGCATCAGCAAGAAGATTCAAAGCTTATATGGCCACCGCTACTACGATCCCGATATGGAGATTACGATCACTGCTGGCGGTACGCAAGGAATTCTCACCAGCATCTTTGCCTGCGTTAGCCCCGGGGATGAAGTCATCACTATCGAGCCAGCTTACGATAGCTATCGTCCTGCAATTGATTTAGCTGGCGGCAAAACGATTGGAATTTCATTAGAAGTAAAACGCAATGAATCTGGTCAAGTGAGCTCATATGAAATTCCTTGGGAAGTATTGGCAAATGCAATCAACCTAAAAACACGCCTCATTATTATCAATAGTCCACACAATCCTACTGGCATGGTTTGGGAGAAGGCGGATTTAGATCGCCTCGCAGACCTGTTGCGCAACACTGTCATCTTGGTTCTGAGTGATGAGGTATACGAGCATATGGTCTACGACGGCGCCCAGCATCACAGCGTTGCTTCGCACCCCGAGTTAGCTGCTAGAAGTTTTCTTATTTCAAGTTTTGGCAAGACCTACCACGTTACTGGCTGGAAAGTAGGCTATGTTGCCACCCCTGAAGCACTCACAAAAGAATTTCGTAAGGTGCATCAGTTCAATGTATTTACCGTCAATACACCCATGCAATATGGCATCGCAAATTATTTATCCGAAGCTGAACATTATTTGAAGCTACCCGCTTTTTACCAAGCGAAGCGAGATTTTTTTAAAACAGGCTTAAGTAAAACAAAATTTAAATTACTTCCCACGCCAGGTACCTATTTTCAGTGCGTTGATTACTCGTCTTTAGGTATTCCTCAGGCCAAATTAAATGAGGCTGATTTTTGTAAATGGCTTACAACAGAAGTTGGGGTTGCCGCAATTCCAGTCTCAGCTTTTTATGAAAAATCTACTGAGTCTGGAGTGATTCGCTTTTGTTTCGCAAAACAAGAAGAGACATTGACTAAAGCATTGCAACGCTTACAAACAGTATAGATAGAGCAAAAAGAAAAATGACTAAACAGAAATCGAATCAAGTAATTGATGTATACAGTTGGCCAACTCCAAATGGCCATAAAGTCCACATCATGCTAGAGGAATGTGGATATCGTTTAAATCGCGATTGGATTGCCCACCCAATTGATATTGGTGCCGGGGATCAATTTGCACCAGACTTCCTGAAGATTAGCCCTAACAACAAAATACCCGCCATCGTCGACCCAAATGGACCATCAAGGTATTGGCATAAATGAGTATCCGCACTTCAAACAATGGTTTGAAAAGATTGGTGCGCGACCTGCGGTTCAGCGTGGTTGCGAAGTATTAACAGCATTACGCAAGCCCTTGCATGATGACAAGACAAGAGAGCAGTTATTTGGTTCAACACAGTATCAGAAGAGGAAATAAGATGAGTATTCAATCAGTGAGCGTTATCGGCGCAGGCACCATGGGCAATGGTATTGCGCAAGTTTGCGCAGTGGCAGGTCTAGATGTAGTGATGGTTGATATTAATGAAGCAGCTGTTCAACGCGGTCTGGAACAAATTAGCAAAAGTCTGGATCGCCTCGTTAAAAAAGAAACCCTTACTGTTGAAGCAAAAGATGCAGCCCTCAAGCGTATTCAAGGCAGCACTTCTTATGCCGATTTCAAAGGCTTGGGTTTGGTCATTGAAGCTGCTACTGAAAATCAAGCCATTAAAGAAAAGATACTGAAGCAGGTTGATGAAATTGTCAGCAAAGACACCATCATCGCTACCAATACTTCCTCTCTATCGATTACTAAACTGGCCACACTAGATTCCAATCCAGCGCGCTTTATTGGTATGCACTTCTTCAACCCACCTTCCCTCATAGCATTAGTAGAGGTGATTCGTGGCTTACAAACTAGCGATGCAACACACGCTGCCATTATTGAGATGGCTAAGCGTGTTGGCAAAGAACCCATCACGGCAAAGAATTCACCTGGTTTTGTGGTGAATCGCATTTTGCTTCCGATGATTAATGAGGCCTTCTTTGTTTTATCTGAAGGACTTGCGAGTCCTGAGGATATTGACGCTGGCATGAAGCTCGGATGTAATCAACCAATTGGCCCACTGGCTTTGGCAGATTTAATCGGACTCGATACCTGCTTAGCAGTGATGGAAGTGTATTTTGAGAACTTTAGTGACTCAAAATATCGCCCCTGCCCACTACTTAGTGAAATGGTTGCGGCTGGTTATCTTGGCCGCAAAACCGGTCGCGGCGTCTATACCTATGACAAATAACTTGAATGCTCTTTTGTTAACTTGAGCATGACAACCGTGAATCCTATTCCACCTTTAGTACGCAAACTGGGATATGCCGGTCTCATTCCTTTTGTGGGGCTGGCATTAATGGTGCAGCTCGCACCAACACCTATCAATTATTTAAGCGCAAAATCCTTAGCGGGCTATGGCGCTGTCATTACTTCGTTTATGGGTGCATTGCATTAGGGAGCCAACTTACATCTATTAGGTAAGGCACCTACAGGAGACCGTTGGGAAGATCGAAATGCTTGGATTTAGGGTGTGATCCCAGCCCTCGTAACTTGGTTAGCGCTGCATAATTTACATACCGGTAGGCCTACTCATATTGGCTTCTACTTTAATTATTCAACGTAACATTGATCAGAATACCTATCAATATTATTTTGCGGATGATGCCGCTCGTTCTGCATTCATGACCATGCGCAATCGTTTGACCTATGTAGCTGCTGCATGCTTAGCTTGGGCACCTTTAGTCATTATGTTTATTCAAGCATGATGCAATGAGCAGCCTTTTGACAGCACTCCACCGCCACCACTGGCGGAAGCGCTAAGACCCAAAAGCAATTCATGAGGTGATTGGGCAGACTCATTTACTCGCGAGCGGTAAGCCACTAAATCTTGCTTTTGCTTCTGGCAAACCACACTCAATGATTTTATGGGGTCCTCCAGGGGTTGGTAAGACTACATTAGCGCGCCTCTCAGCAAAAGCATTTGATCGTGAATTTATTGCCATCTCCGCCGTATTAGCAGGTGTTAAAGAAATTCGGGAGGCGATTGAGCAAGCCCAACAAAGCATGGCCCAATATAGCAAGCAAACCATTTTGTTTGTCGATGAAATTCATCGCTTTAATAAAAGCCAGCAAGATGCCTTGTTGCCTCATGTGGAGTTGGTTTATTCACTTTTATTGGTGCCACCACTGAGAACCCATCATTTGAAGTGAACTCTGCACTTTTATCGCGCGCTCAAGTTTATGTACTGAAATTTCTTACGTCCGATGAACTACGCATACTATTTGATCGCGCCCATCAACATGCAATGCCTGAAGTGCAATTTGAGCCTGCAGCAATCGTTACTCTCATATCCAATGCAGATGGTGATGCTCGTCACCTATTGAATCTGGTGGAACAAGTACGCAATGCAGTGCTCACGCCAAGCGCCAAAGTCGAATTGGTAAACCAGCAATTTATAGAAAATGCACTGAGCGCCCAATCAAGGCGTTTTGATAAAGGTGGCGATCATTTTTACGATCAAATTTCTGCATTACACAAGTCAGTAAGAGGGTCAAATCCTTGACGCTGCCTTGTATTGGTTTTGCCGCATGCTAGATGGTGGCGTTGACCCCCGCTATCTTGCCAGACGGATTATTCGCATGGCCTGGGAAGACATTGGGCTAGCAGACCCAAGGGCAATGCAATTGGCAAATGATGCAGCGCAGACTTATGAGAGACTGGGCTCCCCCGAAGGTGAACCGGCCCTTGGACAAGCGGTGGTTTATTTGGCGGTCGCCTCTAAGAGTAATGCTAGCTACAACGCCTTTAATGCTGCTCGTGCTTATGTAGCAAAAGATCAATCTAAACCAGTACCCAATCATTTACGCAATGCTCCCACCAAACTCATGCAAGAGTTAGGTCATGGCAAAGAATATCGCTATGCTCATGACGAACCTCATGGCTACGCTACTGGTGAAACCTATCTACCGGAAGGCATGAAAGATCCGCATTGGTACGAACCAGTCGAGCGTGGTCTTGAGTCGCAGATTAAAGAAAAGATGGCTTTCTTACGCCAGTTGGACGCAGAGTACAAAAAGAAGTGATTAAAGAAATAAAAAATACCTATAACGGATGAGAGACATGGATTCTAAGATTGCAGCTACTTTTTATTACGACATTATTTCGCCCTTTGTCTACATTTACGTTAAATAAAGACATCGCTTAGAGAGCAAACTCAATATCAAGCCCGTGCCCGTTCTTTTGGGAGGACTGTTGAGGGCCTCAGAAAACGTAGGACCAGGAGAAGTGGCAGCTAAACATCCACATACTTATCAGTTTTGCGTTTGGCAAGCCGAGAAACTGGGTATTCCGATTCGTTTTCCCGAGCATCATCCCTTTTTGACAGTGACTCCACAGCGACTCTTGGCTCAACAAAATGCTGACTGGGCCATGGTTGAGCGAGCCTTCGATTATGTTTGGATTGAAGGCAAAGACCCCAATCTTTCTTGGCCAGATTTTTGCGCTTACTTAGGTTTGCCAGCAGATACCCCCAAGCCTGATAGCCCTGATATCAAAGCTCTGCTCATTGCCAATACCAAGCAAGCTAGAGAGGACGGCGCATTTGGAGTGCCAGCGCTGATCGTCAAACAACACTGCTTTTGGGGGCTCGACACTATAGATTGGACCCTAGATTATCTAGCCAGGCCCCAGATGTTTGAAGAGGCTTCCTATGCCTATGCCGCCAATGTTCCAAATGGTCTACTCTAAACAGATCAACCAAAATACCTCATCAGCAGTATTGGGCAATACAATCTTCAAAAGATCATGTTTTTAATCAATTAAGGAGTTCTTATGCATCAGTTTTTTGCCAGCCTTATTTTAGCGGTCGGTTTTTTAGCAAGCCAATCTGCGATGGCAGGACCTAAAGTTGAATTTAAAACGACGATGGGTAATTTCGTAGTAGAGCTGGATGATGTCAAAGCACCGAAGACTTCAGCTAACTTTTTAAACTATGTAAAAAGTGGTTTTTATAACGGCACTATTTTCCATCGCGTGATTGATGGCTTCATGATTCAGGGTGGCGGCTTCACGCCAGACCTCAACCAAAAGCCAACCGATCCACCTGTAGTATCTGAAGCGCAAAACGGTTTAAAGAATAATCGCTACACCATTGCGATGGCTCGTACATCCGATCCAGATTCTGCCACCTCTCAGTTTTTCATTAACGTGAATGACAATGCTGCTTTGGACTATCCAAATTCGATGGGTAATGGCTATACCGTATTTGGAAAAGTCATCTCTGGCACACAAACAATTGATGCGATTCGCAAAGTGCCAACGATGGTTGCTCCAGCGCCGCGTATGGGCAGACTAGCCGATGTACCTTCTAAGACTGTCACCATTGAATCAGCAACAATCCTGAAGTAATTTAAAAGTACCTGGTAAGCCGCGATGATTCTGCTCGACGATGCACAAAGCACCGCGGCTTCACCGACTAGTCGTCTTTACGAAAATCCTCTGTACTATTGGTGCATTCTTCCAAGTGGTAATAGAGAAGAAGATTTAGCGACGGCTCAACATTGTCTGCAAGAGATATCGACTGCACTAGCTAGAGGTGAATTTGTTGTCACTGCCTTTGCTATAGAGCACGCACATCATTATCTTTTATCGCAGTCCCCAGAGCTTTTTATCGCACGCGAGGGTGATACCTTAAGAGCCATGCCTATGAAGGGCACTGCTAGCGCCTTATCAGCTATTGCTAGCACCCTCTCCGATGATCCAAAAAATCAAGCTGAGAATGTGATGATCGTTGACTTGCTTCGCAATGATCTTAGTCGCATCTCTTTACCTGGTACCGTTTCCGTTCCTCATTTATTTGAAGTTGCACGTCATGGCAATGTCTTACAAATGACATCGACTGTACAAGGTCAAATCAAACCTGAAACCACCCTCTTTGATATTTTGAATGCCGTGTTTCCCTGTGGCTCTGTTACGGGCGCACCTAAGAAACGCGGCATGGAAATCATTCGAAAACTTGAGTCAGAGGATCGCGGTTATTACTGTGGCGCATTGGGCTGGCTTGATCCAAGCGGCAATTTTGCCTTTAGCGTCCCCATTCGCGCTGTTGAAGTTACTCGAGATCATCACTCACATACATCGCAGTTCACACTGGGTGTAGGCGCCGGAATTACGAATGACTCAGATGCGAAGCAGGAATGGCAAGAATGTCGCATTAAGTCAGCTTTTCTCATGGAGCTTTCCTAGCGGTATTGGCCTGTTTGAAACTATTGCTATAGTCAAAGGCATGCCGCAGCGATTAAATGATCATCTGCAGCGCATTAATTAGCGCTTCTGCCGCTGTCTTCAATATTAGGTTTGACCTTACAGTGGCTGTAAATATGATTACGAGTTCATGTCAATCACTGGATCATTCACTTTCCTATCGTTTACGACTAGACCTCTCTCCTCAAGGCGAGCTCTCCGTTACAACAGGAATACTCGAGCCAATAAACAATGAAGTGAAAATATTCTGGGCCAAAGATATCCTAGCGGGCGAAGTCAGCATGTTCTCCGGCAATGCCCTTACTAAGCCACAAAATTAGCAACCGACTTCTTTATGACCAAGCATGGTAGAAAGCTGAGCAACTGGGTGGTTTTAATGCGATATTCGTCAATGAAAAAGGTTTCGTTACCGAGGGCGGTAGAACTAGCATTTTTATTAAACCTCAAGGTAGCGCTGATTGGCTTACGCCTCCAGTTTCAGCCGGTCTATTGCCTGGCGTAATGCGCGCAGCTTTGCTGAACAACCCCCAACTGAATGCCCGTGAAGCTGACCTGAGTATTCATGACATTTCCACTGTAGAAGAGATTATCCTTAGCAATGCCCTATGCGTGGCCATTAAAGCCTGCTTTTAGAAAGTCAGAATGAAGTATTGCCCCAACTGCGCCTCCCCACTCACCATCAAAATTCCGGTAGATGATTCTCGTGAGCGCCATGTCTGCGAAGCCTGTGGCAGCATTCATTATCAAAATCCACGTAACGTAGTTGGCAGCATTCCGGTATATGGCAAGCAAGTGCTTTTGTGTCGTCGAGCTATTGAACCCCGTCATAGTTTTTGGACCTTACCTGCTGGTTTTATGGAATTGGGCGAAAGCACTGGCCATGGAGCTGCGCGAGAAACGCTTGAGGAAGCCGGTGCAATTGTGGAAATCGGCCCCCTCTATTCTTTGCTCAATGTTCCACACGCCGAGCAAGTGCATTTGTTTTATTTAGCCACCATGACAGCGGCGGAGTTTTCTGCGGGCGAAGAAAGCTTAGAAGTAGCTCTCTTTTATGAACATGAGATCCCTTGGAGTGAATTGGCTTTTCCAACAGTCAAACAAACCCTTGAATGGTTTTTTGCAGACCGCGCTGCAGGTCTTTTGGATTCGAATACACAATTTCATGTACGCAGTCGTGACATCCTGCCTTCAGAAAGAACTTAAGAGGTCAATATGGGGCAGATTGCTTGGCTAGGGCCTCACAACCCTTTTCCAAACCCTCTCATCGAGACAGACCCCGATCCTAGCGTACCCGGCCTCATTGCAGTGAGTGAACGCATCTACCCTGGGCAACTCGCCCGCGCATACCAATCCGGAATTTTTCCTTGGTATTCAGAAAATCAACCTGTCCTCTGGTGGTCGCCAGACCCTAGGATGGTATTAAAACCATCTGCATTTAAATGTAGCGATTCATTGCGAAAAATGATTCGCCTCTTTTGTCAAAATACAAACTCTCAAATAGCAGTAGATGCAGATTTTGGTGCAGTGATTCGCTCATGTGCTACCAGTAATCGCAAGGATCAAGATGGCACGTGGATTACTCACGAAATTATGGATGCTTATGCCGATCTGCATGAGCGTGGCAATGCCCATAGTATTGCTGTTATAGAAGATGGGCAAATGACTGGGGGCTTATATTGCGTTGCTTTTGGAGGGATGGTCTTTGGCGAGTCTATGTTTAGCCGCAAAACCAATGCCTCCAAAATTGCCTTGGCTGCTCTGAGTGCCTGGTGCCTACAAAACGAGATCTCCATGATTGACTGCCAGCAAGAAACCGCGCACCTTCTCTCCTTAGGAGTCGCTCCAATCACCCGTCAAGCTTTTTTAGAGCAACTGCAAATATCCTTAAATTAAACTAAGATTGAGCAATCCTTGGGATTTTAATAAAACAATCTTGCAATACTGGTTATGACTCAACTCAAAGAACTTTCTCTAACCGCACTGCAGTTTTATGCAACCGCCCCTTATGCTTGTAGCTACCTACCCAATAAAACAGCTCGCTCACAAGTGGCTACGCCATCTCATCTGATACATGCGGACGTATATAACGATTTATTAAATGCAGGTTTTAGACGAAGTGGTTTATACACCTATCGCCCCTATTGCTATGAATGCAGGGCCTGTATTGCTACACGCATCCTCGTTAATCAATTTACGCCGACACGCAGTCAGCGACGTGCACAAAAAAAGCATGCGGGACTAGAAGCATCTATGCTCCATCTGGGTTACCAAGAAGAGCACTACCAACTCTACCAACGCTACCAGACAGAACGACATGCCGGTGGCGATATGGATAGTGATGATCAAGACCAGTATATGCAGTTCTTATTACAAAGTCGGGTGAACTCCCGTATTGTGGAGTTTCGGGACGGACCACACGACCCTCACCCTGGTCGCCTACGGATGGTCAGCATGATAGATATTTTGGAGCAAGGTATCTCATCTGTGTACACCTTTTACGACACTTCCAATCCAAGCGCCGGCTTTGGCAACTACAGCATTCTTTGGCAGATCGAACAAGCGCGTGTTTTAGGCTTACCTTACCTTTACCTTGGTTACTACATCAAGGAAAGCGAGAAGATGTCGTACAAGGTGAAATATCAGCCTATGGAAGGTTTGATTGACGATCATTGGCAAACGCTCTCTGAGCCATAATATCTATCTATGATCGATAGCTACTCCCTTTTGCGCCCTTGGCTTTTTTGTCTAGACCCAGAAAAGGCACATCACCTCACCCTCACCAATTTGGACCGTGCTCAACGCTGGGGATTATTGGATCACATGGTGAGCAAGCCTATTCAAGATCCACATACACTCTGCGGAATTGAGTTTCCAAATCCTGTCGGGCTTGCTGCCGGGTTAGATAAAGATGGCAAACATATTGACGCACTTGCTGCACTAGGTTTTGGCTTTTTAGAAATTGGTACTGTCACACCTCGCCCACAGCCTGGAAATCCAAAGCCGCGAATGTTTCGCCTTCCTCAGGCGCAAGCGCTTATCAATCGCATGGGTTTTAATAATGATGGTGTCGAAGCATGTGTCAATCGAGTTCGCCAATCCCAGTTTTGGCAAAGCGGCGGTGTACTTGGTTTAAACATTGGTAAAACTGCCAGCACCCCTATTGAGGAAGCCTCAAAGGATTACATCTTTGCGATGGAAGCAGTCTATGAGATTGCCAGCTACATCACCGTTAATATTTCCTCGCCAAACACTAAAAATCTTCGCGACTTACATGGCGAAGAAATGCTTCGTGAACTACTAGGCAGCCTAGATCAAGAAAGAAAGTCTTTATCTGACCGTCACGGAGTCCGCAAACCGCTGTTTCTGAAAATTGCGCCGGACTTAGATCATGACGATATTCATTTAATTGCAGATCTGATGCTCGAGTTTGGCATGGATGCTGTTATTGCAACGAATACCACTATCTCGCGTGAAGCAGCACAAGGAATGGAACACTCTAGTGAAGCCGGTGGATTATCAGGCGCTCCAGTAAGAGAGGCTTCTAATAGGGTGATTAAGGCCTTAAAAGCTAGGGTGGGAGATCAACTGCCCATCATTGGCGTAGGTGGCATTCTGACGGGCGCCGATGCCAGAGAAAAGATCATGGATGGGGCCAGCTTAGTGCAACTCTATAGTGGCTTAATTTACAGCGGACCAGACCTGATCAATGAGTGTGCCCGCGCCCTTAGACAAGCCTAGCAATCCTCCCCTCAAATTGCTGCGTGCTTTTTGTTGTTGATTTTGTAAAATCAGATTTCATAATATGCAATTTCACATGAAATCGCTACAATGCAAGCTATGAGCACCGACAAAGTCATCAAAACACCTAAAGCAACTGGCGAGGTTGGCAAAACTGCCATTCAGGTAGTCGAGCGCATGATGAATCTGTTGGACGCCCTTGCTGAACAAGAAGAATCCAGCAGTCTGAAGAACTTAGCAGAAATGACTGGTTTGCACCTTTCTACTGCTCATCGCATTTTGAATGACATGGTTGCCTGCAGGCTCGTTGAGCGTGGCGACGGCGGTACTTATCGTCTCGGCCTAAAACTCCTTGAACTTGGCAACCTCGTTAAAGCGCGTTTATCGGTACGTGAAGCTGCTCAACTGCCTATGCGCACCTTGCATAAGTTGACCGGCGAAACCGTCAATCTCTCCGTCCGTCAGGGCGATGAGATTGTGTATGTAGATCGTGCCTATAGCGAACGCTCTGGCATGCAGATCGTTCGCGCACCATTGCATCTCACCTCGGTTGGGAAACTTTTTCTAGCGAGTGATGATCTAAGTCAAGTACGCGCTTATGTAACCCGCACTGGCTTATCAGGGCACACTCGTAACAGCATTACTGAATTAGGCAAGCTAGAAACTGAACTCAATCAGGTTCGCAAAGTGGGTAGCGCCCGCGATGATGAAGAGTTAAAGCTCGGTGTTAGTTGTTTGGCTGCAGCCATTCTGGATGACACCGGAAAATTGGTGGCAGGCCTTTCATTGAGCGCCCCAACTGATCGCATTCAGGCGGACTGGCTTCGCGCCCTACAAGAAACTGCTTTGCAAATATCCAAAGGAATGGGCTTTAAACCCAAATCCTCCGAGCCAGGCACGATCGCCTAGCCTTACATCAAGCGACGAATTGGCTGTGCCCCAGAAGGCATACGCTCATACCAGTCACGAACTCTTACAGCATCAGCAAAACGCGATTGCGTCCCCACTGAATCCAAGAAGACCAGCAACAATGGCGTGTTATTCACTCGCGCTTGCATCACCAAGCATTTGCCAGCAGCATTAATAAAGCCCGTTTTTTGCAGTCCAATGTTCATATCACCAGAGCGCACCAAACGATTGGTATTTAAAAACCTTTGTGGACGCTTAGCAATTACCATTGTCAGATCTGGCCATGTAGAAAACTCACGAATCATTTTGTATTGATAGGCCGCATTTAACATGCGAGTCAAATCTTCAGCAGTGGCAACGTTTTCACTCATCAGACCAGTGGGGTCAGCAAAACGAGAATGGTCCATACCAAGGTCTCTTGCTTTGCGATTCATGGCATCTACAAATGCCGGAATACCACCTGGATAATTTCTGCCAAGGGTATATGCGGCGCGGTTCTCAGAGGACATCAGCGCCAGTAGCAATGCCTCTTCTCTAGTCAGCGCAGTTCCTTCAGCCAATCGAGAATGCCGATATATATGCGCATCGTCAGCATTAATGACGACGGTTTCATCCATAGGTAACTTAGAGTCTAGGACTACCATCGCAGTCATGAGCTTAGCAATGGAGGCAATCGGCAAACTGACTGAAGGGTTCTTTTCAAAATACACTTCCTTAGTATCTTGATTAACTACCATCGCTACGCTTGATTTCAGACTGAGTTCATCATGCTGACCACGCAAACCCAGAGCAGTAGCTAGAGATGGTCTAGCAGGCACAACAGGTTCAGCTGAACGCGTTACTGTCACGCGCACGGATTTGGGCTTCTTAGCTACCTTAACGTTTGTTTTTGCCACTACCGCTTTGGTAGTTGCTTTAGCTGTTTGCTTATCTTTGCTGGCAGCGATAGCAGAAGCATTCACCACAGCACCAACAGCAAAAAATACTACCGAAACAAAGAGCCAAATTCGATTCAAACGCATCCCAGAACACCTTCCAAAACATTCAACATACGGAATGATAATTAATTTCCTGAGGCTTCAGCGATTTATTCGCGCCATCATGAAAATTTATCCCACTGACAACATATCGCCTAATGCTCAACTACTCCGCAATGGTTGCAACCGTGTTCGTTTGACGCGCACTGGCCAACACTACGCCCGTCATCGTTAAACAGAGGCCAAGAGCCATCATGAGCGTGAACGGCTCATCAAAAACAGTAGCCAAGCCATTAAAGCAGTAGTCGGTGGTGTTAAGTAGAGCAAGCTCGTCACTTTAGTAGCCGCACCTTTACACGAATCATCATAAATAACAAACTGATTGATCCAATCGATAGAGGAAAGATCGCCCATAACAATGCACCAACAACCGAGGCGTTCCAAACCATCTCTCCTGACTCAAACAAATACATGCACACAAAACAAAGCACTGCAGAAACGCCAAACAGAATGGATAATCCAGCACGTAAATCGAATACAGGGCAGTATTTCTTTTGATAAAGCGTGCCAAACGTAATAGAAAGCAGTGCGATAAATGCCAATATGTAACTTACGAGAGGAATATGGTCAAAACCAATCTTTTCAGTCACTACCAAGGCAACCCCTGCAAAACCAAATGCCAAACCAATCCATTTTCGCGGCGTCACTTTTTCAGAGATCCAGGCGGCGAACTACAGGCAGTCACAATAGGTTGTAATCCCACAATGATGGCAGCCAAGCCCGCCCCCATCCCTAGCCTGACTGCAAACCACACGCCGAGTAAGTAACCAAACTGCATCAACATCCCAGCAACCGCAATATGCTTGATTTGCGGCCAGTTGGGCCAAGTAATTTTCAAACTAGGCTTAGAACTGTCATCGCCACTAAAACACCTGAAAAGCGCCAAAATAAGAAGGTTGCCGGCTCTACATAAGGCATTGCTAAACGAGCGATCACAAAACCAGTACTCCAAATGAGAACAAAAATGGGTGCAATAGCTTTATCGAGCGTTAGCTTCATTAGTAACTTACTGAAAATATTGAGAATTTTTTAAATTAACCTGTGATTTTAAGCTCTTTTCTGAAGCCTACCCACTTTACAGAAGCTATAGAACATATGTTGCGTTGCAACATATGTTCTATAATTTAGCGAAGGGGGGTACATTAGATGTAAGCCCAAAGACAAATTCGAGACAAACTAAACGGAAAGAGATTGAAATGAACTTAACTCCTGAACAACTCGCAGCTGCACAAAAAGCCAACTTAGAGACCTTGAGTGGATTAACCAATCAAGCATTGAAAAATTGGTTGAACTGAATATGCCTATTGCTAAGCAAAGCTTAAGCGATAGTATGAATAGCGCTAAAAAAGCATTAGAAGTAAAAGACATTCAACAATTACTCGCCCACCAAGCTGAAACTGTTCAGCCAATGGCAGAAAAAATTATGGCTTACAGTCGCCATCTTTATGAATTGGCCCACGAAACTCAAAACAGTTTTACTAAGTTGGCTGAGCAAGAAGAAGTAATGTAATTTTTTACAATACCCCTGCATAAAAAAGCCCCGAATCATCTGGGCTTTTTCTTTAGTCCTCACTAAAACTTCAGAGGGCTTTTATACCCTCCTCGTTGTTTATAATTTCTTTTTCACTGGTGGCAAATCTGTACAGTGACCATGCGCTGCTTCAGCAGCAAGACCCACTGACTCGCCAAGTGTTGGATGAGGATGTATCGTTTTACCAATATCAACCGCATCAGCACCCATTTCAATTGCGAGGCACACTTCACCGATTAAATCACCGGCGCGCGTCCCTACAATACCGCCACCAATAATGCGATGGGTAGTGGCATCAAAAATGAGTTTAGTGAAACCTTCATCCCGTCCATTAGCAATTGCACGTCCACTAGCAGCCCATGGGAATAAACCCTTCTCATAAGCGATGCCTTGTACTTTGCACTGTTCTTCAGTCAAACCAGTCCACGCTACCTCTGGATCAGTGTAAGCAACTGATGGGATTTGTTTCGCATCGAAGTAAGATTTTTCACCAGCAGCAGCTTCAGCGGCCACATGTCCTTCGTGTACTGCTTTATGCGCCAGCATTGGTTGACCCACCAAGTCGCCAATGGCAAAAATATTAAGAACATTGGTGCGCATCTGTTTATCAACGGGAATAAAACCGCTTTCATCCACCTGTACACCAGCCTTACCTGCATCAATCTTCTTACCATTTGGAGTGCGGCCTACTGCAACCAATACCAAATCATAAGTTTGCAGCTCCGCAGGTGCATTCTCACCTTCAAAGGTCACTTGAATGCCATCTGGCTTTACTTCTGCGTTGGCGGCACGTGTCTTGAGCATGACTTTCTCAAAACGTCCGGCATTGAACTTTTCCCAGACTTTTTCTAAGTCACGATCAGCACCAGCCATGAGACCATCCATCATCTCTGCAATATCAATCCGTGATCCGAGCGTGCTATAGACCGTAGCCATCTCTAGACCAATGATGCCGCCGCCAATCACTAGCATACGTTTTGGAATACTCTTGAGCAACAAGGCTCCCGCACTATCCACAATCCGAGGATCTTCTGGCAAGAATGGCAATTTCACCGGCTGACTGCCAGCGGCAATAATCGCCTTCTGAAAGCGCACTACTTCTTTTTTCCCAGTCAAATCCTGGCCAGTGCCTTCGGTTAATTCAACTTCAACATGATTTGCATCTAGGAATTTTCCAAGACCACGAACTACTTTTACCTTACGAGCCTTTGCCATCCCAGCGAGGCCGCCAGTTAACTTAGCCATGACAGATTCTTTGTATCCGCGTAATTGATCGATCTCGATCTTTGGAGCACCAAAAGTGATGCCATGCTTGGCCATTGTTTTCACTTCATCCATGACTGAAGTAGTGTGTAGCAAAGCTTTTGATGGAATACAACCTACGTTCAAGCAGACCCCACCTAAAGTTGGATAGCGCTCTACTAGAACGGTACTCATACCAAGGTCTGCGCTACGGAATGCGGCACTATAACCACCAGGACCGGCGCCAAGCACCAACATCTCGCACTCGTGATCCACTTTACCCTTGTGCTGCCCTGCTACAGGAGCAGGGGGTGGTATAGATGAAGCTGGGGCTGCAGCTAGTGGTGCTGGAGCCGCCTTAGCAACTGGCGCAGCTGCGCTTGCTTCTATCTCCAGAATCAAAGAACCTTTACTAACCTTATCGCCCAACTTAACTGCAATACTAGTCACTGTGCCAGCAGCATCTGCAGGCACCTCTATGGTTGCCTTATCTGATTCGAGCACCAACAAAGGCTGCTCTTTTTCAATTACATCTCCAACTTTAACCAGCACCTCAATCACTGGCACATCGGAGTAGTCGCCAATATCTGGAACAAGGATCGTTTGCTTAGCCATAGACCTCCCTTACAGACTAGCGCGACGGAAGTCGGCTAAAAGCTGAGCGATGTACACATTAAAACGTGTCGCTAGGGCACCATCAATCACGCGATGATCAGCGGAGAGCGATAGCGGGCAAATCAAGCGAGGTACAAATTGCTTACCATCCCAGACTGGTTTCATAGCTGCTTTGCTCACACCTAAGATAGCAACTTCAGGTGCATTCATGATCGGTGAGAAATACGTTCCACCAATACCACCCAATGAAGAAATCGTAAAGCTAGCACCTTGCATTTGATCCGGTTTTAACTTCCCATCACGAGCAAGAGCTGCAAGATCTGAAGTTTCCTTAGCCAACTCAAAGATACCTTTTTTATCAGCATCTTTAATCACTGGCACCACGAGTCCGGTTGGAGTATCAGCTGCAAATCCAATATTGAAATACTTCTTCAATATCAAATCGTCACCATCTAAGGAGCTATTAAATTCTGGATACTTCTTCAGAGCAGCCGCTGCGGCTTTCATTAAGAAAGCGAGCATCGTAATCTTGACGCCCTTCTTCTCATTCTCTTTATTAGTCAGCACACGGAAAGCTTCTAAGTCCGTAATATCAGCATCCTCGTGATACGTCACCGCTGGGATCATGACCCAGTTACGACCCAAATTGGCCGCTGTGAGTTTCTTGATACGATTCAATGGTTGACGTTCAATTTCACCAAACTTTGTGAAATCCACTTTTGGCCATGGAATCAAATTGAGACCACCCAAGCTACCGCCACTAGAAGCAGCAGCAGGACTGCCGGCACCACCACTCATTGCCGCCTTTACAAATGCTTGCACATCTTCTTGAGTAATGCGACCTTTAGGACCTGAGCCCTTGACTTGACCAATCGTCACACCAAGTTCGCGTGCAAACTTCCGCACCGATGGACTTGCATGGCTCACTGCTGCATCTACTGCAGGCGGTGTATTGCTAATAGGAGGTGGTGCCGGTGCTCTGGAAATCGGAGGTTCAACTGTCTTTGCTGCTGGAGCAGCTGATACAGCAGGAGCAGCCACAGGTACGGATGCAGGTGCACCAGATACCCCACCTTCCATGACCACAACCACGGAGCCTTCAGAGAGGTTGTCACCAACCTTAACTTTGACTTCCTTCACCACACCAGAGTGTGATGATGGAACATCCATGGTGGCTTTATCAGATTCGAGAACAACCAGTGATTGTCCTTTTTCAACAGTATCGCCTACTTTCACCAAAACTTCAATGACTGGAACATCTTTGTAATCGCCAATGTCCGGGACTATGATTTCAATTATTTGACTCATATTCTTTTTCTCTTATCAAACCGTCATTGGATTTGGTTTAGTGGTATCAATTCCATATTTCTGAATTGCTTCGGCTAACTTAGAACGATCAAGCTGACCAGAATCCACCAATGATCTCAATGCTGTCAATACAACCCAACGACGATCAACCTCAAAGAAGTCACGGAGTTTTTCACGGGTATCAGAACGACCAAATCCATCGGTTCCCAAGACTTCATAGCGACGACCCATATGCTGAATAGCCGGACGAATTTGTTCAGCAAATAAGCGGACATAGTCGGTTGCAGCAATCACAGGACCAGCAGTATCTTTCAGACACTTCTCAACATGAGAGAGAACTGGTGTAGCAGTTGGATTCAATAAATTGCTACGGTGCACCGCAGTCCAATCACGACCAAGCTCAGTAAAGCTTGGGCAACCCCATAGGTCAGAAGCAACGCCCCAGTCTTTATGGAGGAGTTCAGCAGCTTCAATCACTTCACGGAAGATAGTTCCTGAACCCAATAGCTGAACGCGGAGTTTTGCATTGTCATCGCCAACTGACTTAAGCTTATACATCCCTTTAATAATGTCTTGCTCAGCACCCTTAGGCATTGCGGGATGAGCATAGTTCTCATTCATCAAGGTAATGTAGTAGTAGACGTCTTCCTGAACTTCCAACATACGACGCATACCATCCTGAATCACTACCGCCAATTCAAAGGAGAATGTTGGGTCGTAGCTGATGCAGTTAGGAACCGCACCGCTCCAGAGATGGCTATGACCATCTTCGTGTTGCAAGCCCTCACCGTTCAAGGTCGTTCTACCAGCCGTACCACCGAGCAAGAAGCCACGGCTACGCATATCTCCTGCTGCCCAAGCTAAGTCACCAATACGTTGGAAACCAAACATGGAGTAGAAAATATAGAAAGGCAACATCGGTACGCCATGCGTAGAGTAAGAGGTTGCAGCAGCGATCCAGTCGCACATACCACCGGCTTCGTTAATACCTTCTTGCAGAATCTGACCAGTCTTATCCTCTTTGTAGAACATCAATTGATCATGATCTTCTGGCGTATATAACTGACCCAACTGATTCCAAATACCTAGTTGACGGAACATCCCTTCCATACCAAAGGTACGAGACTCATCTGGAACAATCGGAACCACCCGCTTACCCAAAACCTTATCGCGCACCACTGTATTGAGCATGCGCACAAATGCCATTGTGGTAGAAATCTCTCGGCCTTCGGTAGTAGCTTCCAGCAATGGAGCAAAAACATCTAAGGCTGGAACAGGCAAGCTCTCGGCCTTCATGCGACGCTGAGGTAAGTAGCCGCCCAATTCATTGCGACGCGCCTTCATATATTCAAGTTCAGGGCTACCATCTGCAAATTTCACTAAAGGCATTTCTTCCAGCTGATCATCCTTAACCGGAATCTCAAAACGACCACGGAATCGACGCACGTCATCAGCATTCATCTTCTTAGCTTGGTGAGCAATGTTCATCGCCTCACCCGATCCACCCATACCGTAACCTTTAATGGTGTGTGCCAAGATGACTGTTGGTTGATCTTTATGATTGACTGCTGCGTGGAATGCTGCAAAAACCTTGTGCGGATCATGACCGCCGCGGTTTAATTGCCAAATCTCATCATCACTCCAGTCACTCACTAAGGCTTTTAATTCAGGGGTGTTGAAAACAATCTCGCGAACATAAGCACCATTCTTAGACTTCATCGTCTGATATTGGCCGTCAACGATTTCGCCAAGGCGTTGCATCAAGATGCCTTTTTTATCACGCGCAAAAAGGGCATCCCATTGGCCACCCCAAACTACTTTGATCACATTCCAGCCAGCGCCGCGGAATTCGCTTTCTAGCTCTTGAATAATTTTTCCGTTACCACGTACCGGCCCATCCAATCGTTGCAAGTTACAGTTGATAACAAAAATCAAGTTATCCAGTTTCTCGCGACCAGCCATACCAATGGCACCCAATGACTCTGGTTCGTCGGTTTCGCCGTCGCCTAAGAAGGCCCAAACTTTTCGACCTTGTTCCTGAATAAAGCCACGGTCTGTTAAATACTTCATAAAGCGGGCTTGGTAAATCGCCATGATAGGACCAAGACCCATAGAAACCGTTGGGAACTGCCAGAAATCAGGCATCAACCATGGATGCGGATAGCTAGAAATCCCTTTACCTCCAACCTCTTGACGGAAGTTATCTAACTGGGTGTCCTCAAGACGCCCCAACATATATGCTCGCGCATACACACCTGGTGCAGAGTGCCCTTGCACAAATATCAAGTCGCCATCGTGCTCTGGCGATGGTGCGTGCCAGAAATGATTGAAGCCAACGTCATATAAAGTTGCAGCTGACTGAAAAGATGAAATATGTCCACCAACGTTGGTATCTTTATTGGCGCGCAGAACCATCGCCATGGCATTCCAGCGGGTGTATGAACGAATGCGATGCTCAACATTCTGGTCACCCGGTAAACGCGCCTGATTCTCCACTGGAATCGTGTTGATGTAAGGCGTTTCAGCATGGAATGGTTGCACTACGCCATTAACGCGTGCATGAGAAATTTGTTGATCAATCAGATAGGCAGCTCTTTCAGGACCTTCGTTATGAATGACGCCATCGAGCGCTTGTAACCATTCCTGAGTCTCCCCCGGATCGGCATCCTGGGCATTCTGTTTACCTAACACTTGATCTGGAACTGCTGCCATCATTTGTCCCCATTAAAATTTGTCATCAACTCTATAGGCAACATTCTAGGAAGGTATGTGGGTGTAAACAAGCAATTTTCTACATAATGATAATATTTATCATTATGTGGGATTTTATTGCACTGCAAATAAGACTTTAAAAACAAGCTCAAAATCGATTTCCAATGCGCCAAATAGAGGGCAAAATGATTGATATTCATGAAATTAACGCCCTTTGCTAGCTTAGTCCTCTCAGCCCCTTTAGATGGTTCCGCAAAATTCGCGGATTTAGGCTGGTTTACACCCCACCGCTTACTACAATTGTTCTCTTCACGGCAGTCATGGGCATTATTTTAGGGACGCTGCATCTTCAAGAAAAGAATCAACAAGAAGCCGCCTTGTTTAGAGAACTCTCTCCTTTGCCAAGCAAAGAATTCAAGCGCGCTTCGTAAATAACCTAGAAGCCTTAACCACAATCAATCGAGAAGTAGCCGCTAGTGAAGATCAGATCAAGTTAAGGCAGATTGCTCGGGAACAAGCGGAAGATATTGTTCTTAACAATCATGAAATTGTCAGAATTGTTTGGCTCAACGCACAAAATCAGAAGCAGTGGATAGCCCCTGTTGAAAGTGAAAAAACAGACTGGGTTAGTAGAACCCAAAATAATCAACTGATTCATTTAAATCTTATATCAAGAGTCTGAATCAGAAGAAGTGCAATTGAGCGATGGCAGCAACAAATGGTTCGAAGTGAGACGACGTTTTATTCCGTGGGTAGATGGCCATCTTGCACAACTACTATATCACTACCCGCAAAGAAGCAGATGATTTAGCGCTCCAACAACAAGAGCGCATGCAATTCACTAGTCGTCTTACTACGATGGGTGAAATGGCATCCTCTCTAGCGCATGAGTTAAATCAACCACTCTCTGCTATCTCCAATTACTGTATGGGGGTTGCCACAAGCGCCTAGACGGCAATCTCGATCCAGTGCTAACCAAAGAAATTTTGCCGGCTTTAGAAGCCTCGGAACAGGCGCATCGCGCCGGGCCACCATCATTCAACGCATTCGGGGTTTTGTAAAACGCAGTGAACCGCAACGCAAAGCTTCTTGCATCACTGAAATCATTAACGACGCTGTTGGATTAGTGGAGATTGAGGCGCACCGCCATCGCCTCAGCATCGCTTCTCATATCGCAGAAAATCTGCCAGTAGTCAATTTAGATCCGGCTTTAATCTTGCAAGTCATTGTGAATCTTCTAAAAAATGCCCTAGATAGCGTACGGGAGGCATACCCCCTCTCTTCTCGCTGGTCAGCACCAGCCGTGAAAATAAACGCAGATCTCGATACCAGCATCTTTCCAGTAATGCTCAGAATCCAGGTTACCGATACGGGCGGAGGAATCCCTGAAAGCGTGCTAGAGTGGACGTTTGAGAGCCGTTTTTTAGTACAAAATCCGATGGTATGGGTATGGGACTCAATATTTGCCGCTCTATATCGAGTCTCGCCATGGCAGGCTTTGGGCCACGAACGTGACGGACTCAGAACAGACCAAGCTGGCTGGCTGCACCTTTACAATACTCTTACCCTTAGGAATCGCCAGAATCTAAGGTCGATAATTAACACCAAATTTAAAGCTTTATCTTGCGAGAACTGATATGAACTTAAGCGCTACAGCAAAACCCAATCAAGCCGAAGTTGTCTATGTGGTAGATGATGATGAAGCGGTAAGAGATTCGCTCACCTGGCTTCTTGAGAGTAATGGCTATGTTGTTCGTTGCCATGCAAGCGCTGAACGTTTTTTACAGTCCTTACAAAGTACCGATAAATCCACCATCTCATGCGTAATTTTAGATGTGCGTATGCCGGGCATGTCTGGTCTTGAATTACAAGAACGCCTCACTAGCGAAAATCTACCCATGCCTGTCGCCTTTATCACTGGTCACGGCGATGTCTCGATGGCAGTTTCCACAATGAAGCGTAGTGCAGTCGATTTCATTGAAAAGCCTTTTAAAGAGAATGCTCTATGCGGATTAGTAGATCGCATGCTTGCTAAAGCTCGCGTTGTTTACTTGCAAGCAAGCCAAAGAAAAATTACCCAAGGTTTATTCAGCAAGTTAATTGGTCGCGAGCGTCAAGTGTTGGAACGAATTGTTGCCGGGGCCGCTTAAATAAACAAATTGCTGATGATCTTGGCATCTCTATTAAAACTGTAGAAGCGCACCGCGCCAACATCATGGAAAAGCTCAACGTGAATACAGCGGCCGATCTCCTGCGCTTAGCCTTATCAGACCCACAGCCTAATTAATCACTGAATTTATCAATGCCAGCTCAATTATTAGACGGAAACGCCCTTTCTAAGAAATTACGCACCGAGATCGCTGCCCGTGGCGCCATTGTGACTGCTAAAGGTACCCGACCTGGGTTAGCAGTCATTGTGGTTGGAGACGATCCAGCTAGCCAAGTCTATGCGCGTAATAAAGTGAAAGCTTGTGAAGACGTTGGTTTTCACTCCGTCTTAGAGCGCTACTCCGCCGAACTTGGCGAGGGAGAATTGCTGGCTCGTATTGCCACTCTCAATGCTGACCCAGCGATTCATGGGATCTTGGTGCAACTACCATTGCCAGAACACATTGCTTCTGAGCGCGTTCTAGAAGCAATCGCACCTGAAAAGGATGTTGATGGCTTTCACGTTGCCAATGCAGGCGCCCTCATGGTTGGTCAGCCCGAGTTCAAACCTTGTACACCTTACGGCTGCATGAAAATCCTTGAGAGCATTGACTACCCAATTCGTGGTGCTCGTGCTGTTATTGTCGGCGCTTCCAATATTGTGGGCAAACCAATGGCAATGCTTCTCTTGCAAGCTGGCGCAACCGTCACTATCTGTAATAGTAAAACTCGAGACTTAGCTCACCATACAAAAGATGCTGATATTTTGGTCGTGGCAACAGGCAAGCCCAAAATGATCTCCGATGACATGGTCAAAAATGGCGCTGCAGTGATTGACGTAGGCATCAACCGCCTGCCCGATGGCAAACTTTGCGGTGATGTCGACTTTGATGCTGCCAAGTATGTCGCTGGCTGGATCACCCCGGTCCCAGGTGGAGTTGGCCCGGTGACCATCACTATGCTCCTAATGAACACCTTAGAAGCTGCTGAAAAGGCTGCCAAGCATTAAGGATTTGACTGGGACTTGGCAAAATTGCTCCCAGTCCATTAAACTGGAGGGATGACTAAATCTCTTTCCAATACCCTCCCTACAGAATTACAGAATAATCCCCTGCTGACTTTTGGTCGCGGTATCGCCGCTTATTCAGAGGTCAAGCCAGAACATATTGCGCCCGCGATTGAGTATTTACTCAAGCATGCTCAGGACGCCGTCGAGGTAGCAGTGAATCCAAGTACACCATCCACTTGGAATGCATTGGCTGAACCACTAGAGGATGCTACGGAATTTTTTGGTAGGTCCTGGGGAGTGATTTCTCATCTCAATAGCGTTGCTGACACACCCGAACTACGTGCTGCTTATGGTGAAATGCTGCCCAAGGTTACCGCCTTCTTCTCCAGTCTTGGTCAGAATTTAGATTTATACAAAAAATTTAAGGAACTGAGCAAATCTGCTGACTTTGCAAAACTGAGTTCAGCCCAGAAAAAAGTGATTGAAAATTCCTTGCGAGATTTTCGATTAGGGGGTGCAGAACTAAGTGACTCAGATAAACCGCGCTTTTCTCAAATTCAAGATGAGCAAGCAGTATTAGGCAAAGCCTTCTCCGATCATGTCTTGGATGCTACCGACAGCTTTGTTCATCTCGTTACAGATAAGACTGAGCTAGTCGGAATACCTGAGGATGCAATTGCTGCGGCTGCTGATACCGCGGAGCAAAAAAATCTACAGGGCTGGGCATTTACCCTGCACTTCCCCTCTTGTTACCCAGTCATGCAGTACTCGGAGAACCGAGCATTGCGTCGCTTAATGTATGAGGCCTACGTTACTCGCGCTTCAGAATTAGCCCCAGAGTATGCCAAAGGAAAACTGGAGTGGGATAACACACTCAATATGCTTGAGCAACTAAGACTACGCGATGAAGAGGCGCGAATGCTGGGATTCAAAAACTACGCCGCTTTAAGCTTAGCTCCTAAGATGGCTAGCAGCGTTGAGGAAGTGGATTCTTTCTTGACTAACTTTGCCAAGAAAGCAAAACCATTCGCTCTTAAAGATTGGCAAGAACTCTCAGAGTTTGCTAAATCTGAATTGTCTATTACTGATGGACTAGAGCCTTGGGATGTTGCCTTTGTTTCTGAAAGACTCAAGCAAGAGCGTTACTCCTTTTCCGAGAATGAGCTCAAGCAATACTTCCCGCTCCCTAAAGTTTTAGACGGCCTCTTCCAAGTCATTCAAACCCTCTTTGGCGTAAAGATTGAATCCGCAGATCTTCCGACTTGGCATGCTGATGTGCAATCGTTCTCTGTAAAGAATGCCAAGGGTAATATCGTGGCTTACTTCTATTTGGATCCTTATGCTCGCCCAGGAAAGCGTGGTGGTGCTTGGATGGCTGACACGCGCGGTCGCAGAGTATTGCCAAATGGTGAGATTCAAATTCCAGTGGCGTATTTGGTATGTAACTTTGCGCCACCCGTCAAAGTTGATGGCGTGTTGCGACAACCCACCATTACCCATGATGACGTGATTACCCTTTTCCATGAAAGTGGCCACGGCCTTCATCATCTCTTAACGCAAGTGAGCGCACTAGGCGTTTCAGGAATTAATGGGGTTGAATGGGATGCGGTTGAATTGCCAAGCCAGTTTATGGAAAACTTCTGCTGGGAATGGGAAGTCTTAGAAAAAATGACTGCGCATGCCGAGACAGGAAAACCTCTCCCCAGGGAATTATTTGACAAGATTTTGGCTGCCAAGAATTTCCAGAATGGTTACATGACTTTACGTCAGATTGTGATATCATTAACAGACTGGCGCTTGCATGCCAGCTTTGATACCAAGAATGCGAAAGGTCAAGCAGTACTTGATCTCTCCAGAGCAATTGCCGATCAATTTAACGTTATCCCGCAGCCAGCCATCTCCCGCTGGATCAATACCTTTAGTCATATCTTTGCAGGTGATTATGCAGCTGGCTATTACAGCTACAAATGGGCAGAAGTTCTTTCTGCTGACGTCTACTCCGCCTTTGAAGAGGCTGCAAAACTTACTGGCAGCGTACTGGATGAAAAAACGGGTGCACGTTATCGCGAAGAGATTTTAGAAGTTGGCGGCAGTCGTCCAGCAGCAGAATCCTTTAAAGCGTTTAGAGGTAAAGAGCCTAGTATTGATGCTTTGCTAAGACATGGGGGTTTGGCTTAGAACAAAAATCAAAGGCCCTTTTTAAGGGCCTTTGTTAATTTAGGAAGACATCCAAAAATGCTTCATCTCTGGAAGGTCTTGCATGCCTCGCTCATACCCATACCGAATAGCTGGCTCCATGATTTTTTCTGGGTCTACAACACTCATCGTTTTTCTACCAGGGAGCATGCCAACAACTACCAACTTGGTCTTTGTACCAGCAGCCTCTAGATCCTTTACTTCTTGCAATATTGTATTTGGCAGATGATTCAAGCGTAGACCTTCCTTTTCTTGCGCCGCAATCGTATCTGCCAAGGCAACCACTAATGCTCGCCTAGACCCCGCAACAATATCGCAATGGGCAGTTGATCCAATGCTGCCAGCCTGCAGACTCGATCCTTAACCCAGAGGTTGGGCCAGAGTGACGCCAGGCGCTGAAGCACTAGCCGCACACGCATCAATCACCCCCACCCCAGAATCTGGAGAAATCACCAAACGCTCAGCGGTATAACAATCAATTGTGGTGATATACATCTTTTGCGGGATATTTTTCATATCACCTAAGAAAACTTTGATATTGGCTTGAAACTTTTCAGATGGTATTGATTTTGCAGCCATTGCAGCATGACCAATCGCTTGAATGGTATCTGGATTTCCATCTTTAGCATTCAACCCCATTTTCATGACACGCTCTTAGCTAGGAGAGAATTTTTTTGTTGGCACCAACTTTGCCATGATCTTGGGATAGTCAGCCAATAAATTAAATTCTGCTGAGAATAGATCCAAGCGACTACCCAATAGCGCACTTCCTAACACCGCACCGGCAGATGTACCAACTACGATATCAGCTAAGCGCAGATCAATACCGTTGGTTAGCATCGCATGAAAGTAGCCCACTAGAAATGAGCTCATG
This sequence comes from Polynucleobacter necessarius, assembly GCF_900095205.1. Taxonomy (NCBI): domain Bacteria; kingdom Pseudomonadati; phylum Pseudomonadota; class Betaproteobacteria; order Burkholderiales; family Burkholderiaceae; genus Polynucleobacter; species Polynucleobacter necessarius. Next base: position 1,215,012 of record NZ_LT606951.1, read on the forward strand.
TATTTGGAACCGCCGCCTAAAACAATCGCCCTATCCTTTCCTTTGCCTGGAGGATTTTTGTAAGAGATTGGGTGAGCTAGGCCATCATTCCAAGCGGAAGTAGTTTTCTGAATCTCTTGTACATCTAGTGCTCGAACTTCGTCTATCGTCTTTTTGGATAAGGGTGGTGAATGCGCAAAAGACTGCGTGCTCGTAGCTACGGCAGCAACACCTACAGCAGAGGTTTTCAGAAAATGTCGGCGATCGGATTGGGTCATTACTCTCCTTTTACTGGGGTATTCGTTTTATAAACCTGGTTTTGTATACTCAAAGGTAATGGCTGACTTTCTGATGCGGGAATCATTACCTCAACATAAGATGCGCCATCGAAAGTATTCGCTTTTTCAATCGCTGCATCTAACTCAGCTACCGTGCTTACTCGACTAGAAAACCAGGACTCACATCCCATCGCCCCTGGAATTTGAGCGTAATTCCACTTCGCTAATTCATCATACGACGGCCCTATCTCGCTAAGAACATTTTCAACCCCAAAAATGGAATTATTCAAAACAAAAATAATAGGCTTGATACCGTAACACCTCATAACCCCAATCTCATTGGCTGTTAATTGATGAGATCCATCTCCAGTTATTAATATCGTTCGTCCTTTTTTATTAGCCATACATATACCTTCAGCAGCAGGTGTTGCCCAACCAATAGATCCCCATAATGTCTGGGTTTGAAAGCCAACACCATCAGGTAGCCACATGGGTGTGGTATGTATGATGCAGGTACCTGTCTCTACAACTAATACATCACCTGTTTTCAGTATTTTTTGTAAGCGTGGATAAAATTCTCTGAAGATGTGGGATCGCTTGGCAACCCTACCAGAGGCATTTGTGCTTGCTGGCCTTTTATGGGAGAGCCGACTTGAGCACTCACTTTCTGGGTTAAGCCGTCAAGGATGTCACACAACATAACACCAGCAAAATATTACCCATTCTGACAAATTGATCCCCCAAAGTAAGTAGCTTAGATTGAGCAATGTTGTCCGCCCAAAATGTCGTGTTGAAGTCTTCAAACACCACGCCACCAATATCCAATACCAAATCAGCACTCTCAACAGTTGCTTTTAAACTAGCCGGACTAGAACTCATGCCGTTGTATATTCCCAGGAAACTAGGATGCGCCTCAGAAATTACCGCCTTATCCATCGGCGTTGTAGCGTATGGAATGTTGGATTGATTTAACAACTGTTGCACACGCCTTCTAGGGCGCCAAAATTAGCAGCAAACTGAGTTGGCAAAGCAATAACCCTATTGGCGGCTTTTATTTTCTCCAAGACAAACTCTATAGCAGCCTCCAAGGAAGCTGGGTCACTTCGGGCCCTCGTGATCTCAGCAAGAGGTGAGCCTTTTATTGACTTACCAATAATAGGCATTTTGCCCAGGTCCATCGGCACAGTAATGCAGGCAGGTGCACTTAAACGCAACGCTTCTCTAATAACTCGCTCCATCTCTTCGATTGCCTTATCTGGCGTCAAATAGGCGGACACACAACAAGCTGCCTCCAACAGAGATCGAAAATTGTTATAAACACCATCCCCTAAAGTGTGATGCGTAATAAGATTCTGCCTCTGAATTTGGGTACTTGGCGCGCCAACAATATGAAAAACTGGTAAGCGCTGAGACTTTGCACCCATTACGCCATTGATGGCACTTAGCTCACCCACACCATATGTAGCCGATAAAATGGGTGCGCCATTAATCCGGGCATACCCATCTGCGGCATAAGCTGCAATTTAACTCATTAGCGCAAACAATCCATTGAAGCCGATCGCATGCTTCAATAGCATCATCAAATGGAAAAGAATGATCTCCAAGGAACACCAAATACTCGATCAATCCCCAAATCAGCCAAGCGATTGAGCACATATTCTGCAACCGTGATATTGGCGTTGGCCATAAACACTCCCATTTATTTGATAAATTCAATCTAATCCTTTGGACATGCATTGGCTAACGGCTTGCCAGCCACTCGATCCTTAACCCAAGCTAAATAAAAAGGCTTAGATGTTGTGGGGGTCGTAAAGTGGGATTGTTCTCCAGGCAACTGCATTCTTCCTACGCTACCGCCTAACTTGCATATTTGATCTTGATAAAGCTTATGCATTACTGGTGGAACAGCAGTATCTTTTGATCCAAAGTAAATTTGCACCGGCGCAACGGGTTTTACTACAGGCACGCCGCCTTTTGCATTGCTTGCGCCCACGCAACTGTATTAACAGGAGTTTGCTTTAATAAAGCCGCATAACTTAAGCCATAGTTGAAGTTGAATGTATCGCTAGCAGCATGCATACATTTATTGCTATATATCTCATTGGCTACTTTTACACCTTCATCTGTAAAGATGTCGGCTAACTTCAGATCAGGAAAACAGCTTGCGTTCCCCAGTAATGCATCGTCGCATGAGTGAAATTAAAGACGTTATCTAAAAACATCTTTTGCGAGCCCTGAAAGTATTTATCAGCAGCAGCCTGATCCAGCTTGCCGGCTGGCGCAAGCATGGAAATATCTTGAGGAGCCAAGGCAACAAAACCAACAATATCAAGATTATCCGCTACAGTACCATTCTGCTTGATGTACTCGGGCATACCCGCTAAAGCAATTGCTGCTCCGCCACCCTGAGACCAACCATAAACCAGAGTCTTTTTATTAGCGCCTGTTTCTTTCATGGAGACTGCTGCACGCGCAGCATTGAGTGTATCCATGCCATTCGTCGCGGCCACACTATATTGATGTCTACCACCACTGCCCAAACCTTGGTAATCAGTGACTACCAATGCATAACCTTCCTTAATAAATTCTTCAACAGCTGGAAGTCCGTAGTCCGTCCAGCAATTACCACCCACCAAAAAATACTCATTCAGGGGCACTGCGGGATCAGTGACTTGGGATGGGCCACAATTTTGCGCTGAGCCTGTTGTGCCGTGCGCCCAACTCATTACAGGACGACCACCCGCTGGAGCTGGTCCTACAGGCGTAACCACGAGACCAGTTGAAATAGTTTTACGTCCTGAGATAGCAGAAGAGATATAGGCAATCTTCCAAGCCTGCGCACCATTCACCGAGGTTGCTATGGATTCTTGCTTGATAACCTGCCCTAACTTACCCTCTGGTGTCCTTTTCATAACGGCAGCATAAAAAGCTTGCATTGGTGGATCCGCATAAACAACCGATGAAAGAATACTGAGTACTGCACCAAGTGCCAAAGCATAAAAACGTGTTATTTTTGCATAGGTAATAAAGGAGGATTAAAAAAGGTGCCAATAATTTTAAAAAGAGAATTTGCAATTAATATAACAAACTCCTTAACTGGTTATGGCCTTATGCAGTCTGGTCGATCTACCAACCTTATCAACCTTCTTGTCAGCTCAACCAGAGCATTGGAAGACCAAGTTAAGACTTTTTTATCGTCGCAATCACTGGAGCATGGTCGGATGGCTGCTCCCATGTTCTAGGCTCTTTATCCACTATGCTAGTGCTACATTTTTCTTTGAGTGCTGCGCTTAATAGAATGTGGTCAATACGCATGCCAGCATTTCTTCTGAAACCCATCATGCGGTAGTCCCACCAACTAAATGTCTTGGGTGCTTGTTCAAACATTCTGAAGGAATCATTCAATCCAAGCTGAATCAACTCTTGAAATACTTCGCGCTCTGGCGGAGAAACAAGGTTCTGACCCACCCAAGCTTTGGGATCATGCACATCCTCATCAGCTGGGGCTATATTAAAGTCGCCTAAGAGTGCTAGTCGTGAATTTTGTTGCAACTCTTCCGCTAACCAAGTTTGTAATGCGGTTAACCAACTCAACTTGTATTGGAATTTATCGCTATCTGGCGATTGACCATTAGGGAAATACGCCGATATCAATCTCATGGGTTGAGTACCAGCAAAACATACTGTGGCCGCAAGTATTCGTTGCTGATCATCGGCGTGATTCGGAATATTTCTGATGGGCTTTAGAAACGCTGTTTCAACATCGGTCGCAATTGGCGCCAAAGCAGCTTTACGCAGAATGATCGCAACCCCGTTATAGGTTTTTTGTCCCGCAGCTAAATTCAGATAACCAGCATCCTCTAATTCTTTATGAGGATACTTATCATCAGTCAGCTTCAACTCCTGCAAGCAAAGTGCATCGATGGGTTGTTGCTTTTTTTCCTGATCCTGTAACCAGCGCAATACTTGCGGAAGGCGAACCTTGAGAGAATTCACATTCCACGCTGCTATTCGAACTGAATCAGTCATCGATTCCTAACTCTTGCAACTTTCGAGTGATAGTGTTGCGACCAATCCCCAGACGCTGGGCAGTCTCCACTCTTCTACCCCGAGTGACTTCGAGAGCAGCCTGTAACACCGCTTTTTCAAAGCGTGCAGTAAGAGCATCAAACACTTCCTTATCACTATCCTGCAACATCTTTACGGCAAGACGCCCTAAACCACTCTCCCAATCGCCTGAGGCTACTTTAATAACGCTAGCAGAATTTGGTGCAGACTCTCCTTGAAGCACGATAGGCTGCTCATTAGCCTGAGCTACGATATCTGCAGGAAGGTCGTTCACACCAATAATATTGGCAGATATCATGACTGTTAGCCAATGACATAAGTTCTCTAATTGACGAACATTTCCAGGAAAAGGCATCGTACTGATTTCTTTTAGCACCTCATCTGAAAGTTTTTTAGGCTCAACACCCAAAGATTTAGCGCAGCTCAGCATAAAGCGCCTTGCCAACATCGGAATATCTTCTGTGCGCTCACGCAAGGAAGGCATGCGCAAACGTATGACATTCAAACGATGCAATAGATCTTCGCGGAAAAGCCCTGCAGCTACCCTGGCTTCCAAATTTTGATGGGTTGAAGCAATGATGCGAACATTAGCCTTAATAGGATCTTGACCGCCGATGCGATAAAAATGACCATCAGACAACACTCTTAATAAACGGGTTTGAAGGTCAAACGGCAGATCTCCCACCTCACCTAAAAATAGAGTTCCGCCATCTGCTTGCTCAAAACGTCCGCGACGCAAGGTCTGCGCACCTGGAAAAGCACTACGTTCATGGCCAAATAATTCCGATTCCAGAAAATCTTTAGGTACAGCAGAGGTGCTCAATGAGATAAATGGGCCTTTAGCGCAAGGACTGTGTTTGTGTAACGCATGGGCCACCAATTCTTTGCCTGTACCAGATTCACCAGTGATGAGAACGGTAACATTGGATTGCGCCAAACGACCTATCGCACGGAAAATCTCTTGCATTGCTGGTGCTTGATGACCAATAATCTCAGTCGCATCTTGTCTCCATGCGGTCAATTCTTTTTTGCCAGATTCATTGCGGATGCCTTGCTCTACCGCACGATGAATTAACTCAACTGCCTTTTCCACGTCGAACGGTTTTGTAAGGTATTCAAAAGCACCGCCTTGAAATGAGGAGACTGCAGAATCCAAGTCTGAATGTGCTGTCATGATGATGACTGGTAATTGCGGATGGCTTGCCTTCACATGTTGCAATAGATCTAAACCATTACCGCGTGGCATGCGAATATCAGAAATCAAAACCTGAGGGGTTTCTTTTTCAAGAGCATTGAGAACGTCATTGGGATTAGAAAAGCTCTTATGCGGAATATTTTCGCGCGATAAAGCTTTTTCGAGGACCCAACGAATAGATTGATCGTCATCTACGATCCAAATTGGTTTCATGATGCTTTCTCCTGCCTACGGTATGGAATTTGAATATGAAAGTTAGTACGTCCAGGGCGACTATTACAAGTAATAAATCCCTGATGCTGTTGAACAAAAGTTTGCGCTAAGGTGAGCCCAAGCCCACCACCACCCTCCCCACCCCCGATACCAAGAGAAAGAAGATGCGCTCAATAATTTCTTCTGGAATACCAGGACCGTTATCAATCACGTGCAGATCCATCGCTAATTTATAGCGATGTTTAGCAATCGTGACCGAACGCGCTACCCGAGTCTTTAACTCTATTTGCGCTACTCCAGTACGAATCTCTTCAGTCAGCGCTTGGGCTGCGTTGTGAACAATATTGAGAGTTGCCTGAATCAACTGCTCTCGATCCCCAAGCAAATCAGGGCAAGCTCGTATCGTAATTGCGAATAATGCGCGCAGACCTTTTGGAAACTCAGCTAGTACTAAACTACGCACACGCTCAAGGGCTTCATGCACATTAAAGGATTCCATCACATGTGCTTTGCGATGAGGTGCCAACAGGCGATCTACCAATGTTTGCAGGCGATCAGATTCTTTAATAATGACTTGCGTATATTCTCGCAATCCTTTTTCTGGCAGCTCAAACTCGAGTAATTGAGCTGCCCCACGAATACCACCTAATGGATTTTTAATCTCATGCGCTAAATTGCGCATCAACTGTTTATTTGCTTCAACTTGCTGCGTTACGCGTTCATCTCGCTCACTACGCAACTGTTGATCGATAGGAAACCACTCCATCATGATGAGAGCTGGATCTTCCAAGGCCGCCACAACCACATGTGCCGGAATAGTCTCTTGATGAATACTGCTAGGCATCGAATGCAACATCATTTCTTGACGTTGGGCTGACACATGCCCTTGCTTCACTTCGAAAATTATCGAACTTAATGCTTCGTTATCGCCAAATAAATTGTGCACAGATTGACCCTCAAGTGATTTACGTGAAAGATCCAATGCTGAACTCAGTAGCTGGATTCACATATACCAATTGTTGTTGGTTCTCAGCCGCAAATACCACGATGGCATTGGGCATCTGATCAAGCAATGTCGGAAAAAAGGAGCAGCCGAAGCTGCTCCCTTAAACGAATTGCGCAACAGACCTGCGCTCAAGTTCTCTCCTTCGCTTACAGGGAGTAGTACATATCAAATTCGATTGGATGGGTTGTCATACGGAAACGTGTGACATCTTCCATCTTCAAATTGATATATGCATCGATCATAGATTCAGTGAATACTCCACCGCGAGTCAAGAACTCGTGATCTTTCTTCAATGCATCCAATGCTTCTTTCAAGCTGGCGCAAACGGTTGGGATCTTTGCGTCTTCTTCTGGAGGCAAGTTATACAAGTTCTTGTCAGCAGCTTCACCTGGTTGAATCTTGTTTTGCACGCCGTCCAAACCAGCCATCAACAAGGCAGAGAATGCCAAGTATGGGTTAGCCAATGGATCTGGGAAACGAGTCTCAATACGACGGCCCTTAGGACTTGGAACGTGTGGAATACGGATAGAAGCAGAACGGTTACGTGCTGAGTAAGCCAATTTAACCGGGGCCTCAAAACCTGGAACCAAACGCTTGTATGAGTTTGTACCTGGGTTAGTAATCGCGTTCAATGCCTTAGCGTGCTTAATGATGCCGCCGATGTAGAACAGAGCAAACTCTGACAAACCAGCATAACCATTACCAGCAAATAAGTTCTCGCCATTCTTCCAAACAGATTGGTGAACGTGCATACCAGAACCGTTATCGCCAACAACTGGCTTAGGCATAAATGTTGCTGTCTTGCCATAAGCATGTGCTACGTTTTGAATAACGTATTTCTGCCAGATAGTCCAGTCAGCGCGCTGTACCAATGTGCTGAACTTTGTACCCAATTCGTTTTGGCCTTGACCAGCAACCTCATGGTGATGAACTTCAACTGGAATGCCCAATGATTCAAGAATCAAGCACATTTCAGAACGCATATCTTGGAATGTGTCTACAGGAGCAACTGGGAGGTAACCGCCTTTTTTGCCTGGACGGTGACCAGTATTACCTCCTTCAATTTCAGCACTAGATGACCATGGAGCTTCTTCGGAATCAATTTTCACGAAGCAACCCTGCATATCGGCACCCCAACGAACGCCGTCAAAAATAAAGAATTCTGGCTCTGGACCAAAGTAAGCAGCATCGCCTAAGCCTGTGCTCTTCAAATACGCTTCAGCGCGTTTAGCGATAGAACGTGGATCACGGTCGTAACCTTTGCCGTCTGCTGGCTCGATAACGTCGCATGTCAGAACCAATGTTGGCTCTTCATAGAAAGGATCGATGTAAGCAGCTGTTGGGTCTGGTTTGAGCAACATGTCTGATGCTTCAATACCCTTCCAACCAGCAATTGATGAGCCGTCAAATGCATGACCACTCTCAAATTTGTCTTCGTCAAAAGCAGAGATAGGAACTGTCGTGTGTTGCTCTTTACCCTTTGTATCTACAAAGCGAAAATCAACAAAAATACATTCTTTCTCTTTAACCAACTTCATCACATCAGCGACGGTCTTCGTCATGCAAATCTCCCCTGTTAACTAAATTCGGAATTAAAACTTAAGGCATACACCCTTGTTTATTCCAGGCACCAAACATGCCTAATGGATGTATGTAATTTACTGAAGCAAACAAATGGGAACCCTTATTATCGCACTATTAAAAAGCGCTCAATTACCACGCATATAGCCTAAAAAAACCGATTTGCACCTTTTTAGTGCCTAGCAGACTAGCTGATATCGTGAATTTCGTAGCCCAGCTCTTGCGTGCCCGTTCTTAAAGCAATCCAGGCACTATCCAGCAGGTTGGCATTGCCTTTGATGCCCAATTCGATATGGCGTTGAGCATAGACGCCGCCCTTGGCGGGATCCGCCAACAGAGGGTAGGCTAAAGACCTTCACCCCGGGAAAGCTGGCCTCAATGCGCTCCATTAGTGGCGTCAAAGTGGACTCAATTCCTTTAGGCACGATAAAACTCTGTTCCGCCCAATTTTCTTGATGAAATAAATCTTTGTAATGCGTATCCAAACACCAAACCATCATCGGGGCAGCCATTACTGGGAAGCCAGGAACAAAGTGGTGCTCACGGATCCGAAAGCCTGGGATTTGGTTATACGGATTTGGAATGATTTCACTGCCGATGGGAAACTCGCCCATCTTGAAGCGGTGCTGGTTTTCAGGAGTATTTAAATCAGACTTAATTGGATCGCCCTCAGCCATCGATTGATTGCGGCCAGCAATCAATTCTTGCGCTGTCGGATACAATTCTGTTTTCGTTCCCAATGCAAGCGCCGCGCATTGACGAGTGTGATCATCTGGTGTCGCACCAATACCGCCTGTACTAAACACCACATCTCCACTAGCAAAACTTTCTTTAGGGTGGCAGTATTTGCTCGGGGTCATCAGCAACATACTTTGCCCAAGCTAGACTCAGTCCGCGCTCATTGGGCAATTCAATGAGCTTACTCATATGCTTATCTTGTCGCCGACCAGACAAAATCTCATCGCCAATCACAATTAAACCGAAACGGCGCTGTTCTTTTTTGTCTCTTCGACTTCTACTTTTTTCATCATATCAACCATCTCATTGACCCTGATAGGGAAGTTCCATATCAACCACACGCGATTGCACTGTTAGCGCCTTGTCTAATTCCTCTTCCCTCAATTGCTTTAGCGCATCTAATAAGAAGTAGCTAAACCAAAGCGCTGCAAACACAAAGATGAGGGAATAGACCCAAAGCGCCACAAAGCTAACAATCGGAAACAAGACCAAGGCTAACGCTGATGTAGCCCAAAAGAAAGTCGGTACCGCACCAAGCATTCCAGATGCAATACCCATGCAAAGTAATGGCCAACGGTATTTTTCAATGAGCTGATCGCGCTCTTCAGGGCTAGCATGTTTTGCCAGTACGTCATATGACATAAGACGCATCGTTAGCCAACCCCATAGCAATGGCGGCAAAACAGCCACCAATGGAGGTACCCACCAAACTGGCAAAGTCAGCATCACCAAGACCAGACACAGCAACGCAGACCATAAGCTATAAATTAAGCTTCCAAAGATGCCTCCACCCCGCTTGCACTCTAGATCTTGGAATTGAGATTGCTTGCATGCAATCTTCACAATTGCTGGGACTGTTGAAAAAGCAATAAAGACTAATAAGCTAATCGTGATGAGTGGAATGATGAGCATCACAAAAAATAGCGGAGCAATCCATGCCCTAGCATTTTCAAAGCCAGCCCAAATCAAACCTTCTTGTATCCAACTGGTAAAGATCGATGTCGTTAGAAAAATACTGAGAACTTCAAGTGCTGGTGTCCAAATAAGCCAAATGAGACACCCCCACAAAATCGACACGATTAAAAATGGTCTTAAGCCCAGCCATAGCATGCGAGGATGCATAGTCCCAACTAGAGCCATACCAAATGATTTAAATACTTGCTGTAATCCGACCATACCACTCCTAATGCCTTTAGATTGAATCTACTTAGGCTTTAATTCTTTAACAGCCTGCACTAAGCCTTGCCATTGTTGAGTAAGGATATTTTGCGAAACCGATAAATTTCTTACCCCCGTAGGATAGACCTCTTTTGGGAAGATGGTTGTTCTAAATAACATGTCCCACCATGGAAACAAAATGCCAAAATTGCAACCGCCTCCTAACACTCCCGGCTTGCCCTTCGCCTCGTGCCCATACCCCACTGCATGATGCATGCGATGATACATCGGCGAAATCAGGAAATATCGTGCTGCACCTAAATCAATTTTGATATTGGCATGCTGCCAACTTTGAATAAATTGGCTTAAGGCAACCAAGGCAATGAATTGACCGGGCGATACTCCAAATAACAGCGCAAAGAAGGCCATGAATACAGCGCGCATGATGTCATCTAAGACGTGATTACGGTTATCCGACCAAGCCGTCATGACAGTTTGACTGTGGTGCAAAGCGTGCAATTGCCACCACCAGTTAAACGTATGTGAAGCACGGTGATAAAGATAATCCACAAAGTCTAAGAGAATGAGGTAGATCAAGAAGCTAATAGCAGGGACTGAAGTTACTCCAGGCCACCAAGACTCCACATTCAGTCTGGCAAAACGAAAATCATGCAGTATGGAGTCGATCTCAAAAAAGAATCCTGATAACAAGATAAATAAGATGCCATGAAAAATTCCTAGGCGATGGAACAGGGTGTAGAACACATCTGCCCTGCTTGATTTTGCAAAACGCTCTTGTTTTTCTGCGGGAGCTATTCGCTCCCAAGTTCTTACGACAAAAAAGATCAAGAAAACCTGTATGCAACCAAATAAGAACCAATCGATGCCATCAAATACGTCTTCAGCTCAGGACATTAAATCAAATTGATAAAGAATCGGACCCACAATCTGAGAAAAAAGAAACTCCTGAATACTGCCGTAAGCACTTGAAATCGAAGAGGTGATAGTCGATAAATCCATGCCTTATTTTGACGCAATTGCAGAATCTTTGGGTAGCAGACCAAAGCAGAACCCGCGGCCCTTGAAGTTCACGATGAGTTGCTCAAGAACAGCAGGTGCCCAAGGATCTTTTCTAGACCAGGCACCCAAATGGACCATGGTGATATCCCCATCGGCAATAGTACGGCTAGCCTTATCCAAAAGATGGCTATTGGGGTGTTTATCGGAATTTAGCTCATCCCCCAAGAAACCGGCAGAGGCCCAGCCTATGTGTTGATAGCCACACATATCCCCCATCCGAATTAAGGTTGGAGAAATTTTGCCACCAGGAGCGCGCCAAATTCTTTGCAATCCTTGGTCAGTTAACTCTTGAAAACGCTGGTCTACCCTGCGGATTTCTTTGCACATGGCTGCTTCGTTATATAAAAGTGTCATCCCCTGCTTTGGGGCCAAATTGAGGCTTTTCAAATACCTCACCCTTTGGACCATCTTTAACAAAGTAAGTATGGTCGTATGTATGACTACCAAAGTGATGGCCTTCTTTAACGCGTTCCTGCCAATAGGCTTTCCAGGAGTCATCTAAGGAAAAATCGCCACGAAAGGTTTTCTCATTAGCCAAGAAAAAGTGGCTTTCACATTTTGTCGCCTCAAAATCTCTGCAACCTTCTCTGCTACAGACGTGTTTCCTGTATCAAAAGTGAGATAAACCTTCTTTTTACATTCCGCAGCCTGAGCAATACTGCCCAATGAAAAACAGCCGAGCAAAAGCGCGGCTGCAAAACATGCAAATAAGTGATGACCCATCGCGATTGTTATTCCCATCCAGCCCTTGGAGTAAAGAACACACCATGAGGTGATTTACCAACCGGAATGGCCGTTACCAATTTCATCGTTGGGATATCAATGACGCCCACTTTTTTGGAGAAACGAAAAGTCACCCACATGGTTTTGCCATCTGGAGTGATCTCCATGTCATCAGGACCAGCAGGAAGGCCTATAATATTGCCGACCTTTTCAAGGGTTTGCATATTAATCAGGCTAATAGTGGAGGCAATTCGATTGCTGATGAAGACATGCTTCTTGTCACCCAAGGGACGGAAGTTGTGGGCGGCCCTTGCCAGTAGGGATACGTTTGACCTCTTTACGAGTCTTCCAATCAATGATCTGCACATAGTCATCGCCACAGTAATACCAACTAAAAGATATTGATCGCCAGGAGTCATCCACAAACCAGCAGGCACTTTTCCAGTTGGCATGACTCATAAAACATTTTGTGTTTCTAGATCGATCGCTGCTGATTCACTGGAATCTTGCAAAGTAATAAATGCGATTTTGCTATCAGAGGTAAAGGCAATATGACTTGGCGTCTTCGCCAACTTCACCGTCTTCGCCAATTTTAGATTCGCGCCATCAGCAGCATAAATATCCACGCGATCTAAACGATTGCCGTTGGCCACAAACCATTTGTGATTCGGTGAGTATCCAATTTGATAAGGATCGATGATGTTTGGAATTCTGCCAGTTAATTCTCCAGTAGTAGGATTCATTAGGACAACATCATTGCCTGCGGCATTTGCAATCAACAGCGTTTTCTGATCCGGCGTCATCATCAAGTGATGCGGCTCTTTTCCAACAGGAATGGTTTTAATGACTTGACGCGATGATTTAATAACAGAAGTGCCAATACTGCGGAGGTCGCTAGCGTGCGAAAACCTCCGTTTTCAATAAATGTATGCGTAGCTATATTGTAAGTAATCAGGATGATCCAATAGGCCTTCAAATCCAATAGATATGACCGTGAATTTGACCTAGCGCAAGCTAGCTAAAACCTTTTCTAGGCGCCTTAAGGACATCGGGGTTGGAGTTTTAAGCTCCTGAGCATATAAAGCGACCCTCAACTCCTCAAGTTGCCAGCGAAAATCGCTTAATGCAGGATCCTCTGTCATTGCATAGGAAGCAGATCCCTTGCTTCCCTGTAGCAGCTTTTGCCACGGTCGAGCAACCGATTCCCAGTCTTTTTGACATTGCGCATCGCGACTTGGGTTCGATCGTAATTTATCAATCCGCATGGCGATCGCTTTTAAATAGCGCGGCACGTGAACTAATTGAGCGTACGGAATTTCAGCCACAAATTTAGGAAATATTAAGCCCTGCATTTGAGTTTGAATATCAGCATAGGCACTGGGTGATGCCACCTTTGCACTAGCGATCTTTTTCTGCAAATCTGCGTGGGCTTGCAATGCATTTAAGGCATGACGTGAAATTTCTTGCGCAATGAGGGCCAATCTTGGTTTGCCGGCTTGTAGGCGCTCTGCAAATTGTTCTGCATTGACTGGTAGCGCCTCAGACATGAATGCTCGCTCTAGCGCCAGATGAAGGATCTGCTCTATCAAACCATCTACTGACCCTACATTAATAAATAGCAAACCTAATTCACGGATGCCAGGCAATTGTTTTTGCAATGCCTTTAACGTGTCTTTGTTACTTAATGCGAATAAACGTCGTAATCCGAGAGCATGCTGTTTGCGAGCTTCTAACAGATCATCAAAAATCTCAAGATCGCAGTAATCGACACGGTCCACTAATGCTGGGTAACTAAATAAGGTTTTATTTCCCTTCTGAATTTCTAATGTCTCAGGTAGCTCGCCAAACTCCCATGTTCGATAACCGCCCTGCTCTACCATGCGGGCACCGCCTTCGGAAGGTTTCTTATCGCTCAATTTAGAGACGATCTCTACCCCCAACTCCACCTGTGCAGTTTCTTGAGCAATAGCCTGGAAAGCATTGCGAGCAGTTTCACCATACTCTGAGCGTAAGCGGGCCAAATTTCGTTCTACTTCAAGCTGACGGCCATGCTCGTCAATCAGACGAAAGTTCATCGATGAGTGCAATGGCAAGGATTCCGGTCTAACATCCGTCCGTTTGATTTCTAGACCGCGTTCTTTGCGGATATCGCCAATTAAGCTATCTAAAAAATCACCTACGCCAAACTGTTTCGCATCCAGCTGTCGCTCTAGAAAAGACTTGGCATAGTCTGGCAATGGCACACAATGTCGACGCAATTTTTGTGGAAGAGATTTCAGCAAAAGCAAGACTTTCTCTTCACACATACCAGGGACTAACCATTCACAACGACGGCCATCCACTTGATTTAGTTGAGTCAAAGGGACTACTAACGTGACTCCATCCTTTGGGCTTCCAGGCTCAAAGTGATACGTCAGGCTAAGTTGCGCACCACCCACCAACATGGTTTTGGGATAACGATCAACAGTGATACCTGCGGCTTCATGTCGCATTAAGTCCGCTTTAGCTAGACGAAGTTGACCATCGAGCTCTGCTTCTTGCCCTCTCTCTTTCAATAACCAAGCCTTCAAACTCTCGCGACTGCACACTCCTTTAGGAATACGCGACTCATAAAAAGCAAACAGCAAATCATCGTCTACTAATACATCTGGCCGACGAGAACGCTGTTCTAAGGCTTCGATTTCTTTAATTAGACGACGGTTATGCCAGAAGAAGCCAAATACGTTGGAGTATTTCTTTCTTGCATCTGCTTCGGTCTCCCGTTGAAGCGCTGGGGTATCCATGCGTCCGAACATTTCTTCCTGCACCAATGCTTGACGAATGAACAGCTCTCTTGCTTCATCTGGATTGTGTGGCTCATAGCGCACGCGGCGGCCATGATAAATTGGCAAGCCATACAAAGTGCCACGCTCAAAGGCCATCACTTCACCCTGACGGTTATCCCAGAATGGATCGCTCAAGGACTTCATCAGACGATGTGCTGCAACCCACT
The DNA here is from genome assembly GCF_900095205.1 of Polynucleobacter necessarius. NCBI lineage: Bacteria > Pseudomonadati > Pseudomonadota > Betaproteobacteria > Burkholderiales > Burkholderiaceae > Polynucleobacter > Polynucleobacter necessarius. The sequence goes on from NZ_LT606951.1 coordinate 1,230,023, forward strand.
CTACCCACTGGGGTTCAATTTTGGCAATGGTGCGCGCATACATGCGATTGGTTTCCTGCAACTCTCCAGCCAAAATCCAAGCACCCGCCTTTTTGCCAATCGTCGATCCAGGCCAAATGAATGGGCGAATCCCTCGTGCACCAACATACCCCCCGGTCTTACTATTACGATCTTGGGATTTTTCATCCTCTTCTTTTTTGGCCACATAACCTAGAAGGCCAGTTAGCAAAGAAAGGTGAACTTGCTTATAGGTTGCAGCCAAACCATTCTCTTTCCATCCCCTCTCTCCCAACATCGTATGTAATTGACCATGAACATCACGCCACTCGCGCAAGCGGCGTGGTGAAAGAAATTTACTTTTACACAAATTTTCAAGCTGACGGTTGCTATGCTTATGTTGCAAAGCGTCTTGATACCAATTCCAAAGTTTGACGAAGCTCAAAAACTCAGAACGCTCATCTGCAAACTGTAAGTGCGCTTGATCTGCTGCGGCAGACTGATCCATGGGTCGATCTCGCGGATCTTGAGTAGCTAATGCTGAAGCGATAATGGTAATTTCTTTGAGGGCATTCTGCTCTTTGGCAGCTAATAGCATTCTGCCAATGCGCGGATCTAGCGGTAAGTCTGCTAACTGCCTGCCAATGCTGGTGAGCTTAAAACTGTTATTGATATCTTTACCATCCGCTGGCTCCGCCTCATCAAACTCAATCGCACCCAACTCATCTAGGAGCTGGACTCCATCGGCAATAGCCCTTCCCAAGGGTTTATCAATAAATGGAAAATACTGAATTTTTGGCAGACGCAATGAGCTCATCCGCAGGAGCACTGCTGCTAGTGAACTACGCAATATCTCAGGATCGGTAAATTTAGGACGCCCTTGATAATCTTGCTCGCTATATAAGCGCACACAAATACCATCCGACACACGACCACAACGGCCTGCTCGTTGATTAGCAGCTGCTTGAGATATCGGCTCTATTTGAAGCTGCTCAACCTTATTTCGATAGGAGTAGCGTTTGACACGGGCCAAGCCACTATCAATGACGTAACGAATATTGGGAACGGTTAATGAGGTTTCAGCAACGTTAGTTGTCAAAATAATACGGCGGCCATTGCCCGGGCTAAACACTCTTTCTTGTTCTGCAACGGATTGCCGTGCAAAGAGACTCAGAATCTCAGGATGAAAGCGTTGCTGCAATACATGATCTTTACGCAATGCTTCTGCACAATCACGTATCTCACGTTCACCCGGCAGAAACACCAATACATCACCAACACCTGCAGCACCTTCGCGCCATAAATTGGCAATCTCTTCAGTCACCGCATCCGGAATTTCTTTAGCGGTCTTAGATTCTTTCTTGCCATCTGGCTTTGCGTCTGGCTCTAGCGGCGCGTATCGCTGCTCCACCGGGAACAATCGACCGCTGACCTCAATGACTGGGGCCACTTTGCCATTGATTGCAAAGTGTTCTGCAAAGCGTTGTGCATCAATAGTTGCTGAAGTGATGATGAGCTTTAGGTCTGGACGCTTAGGGAGTAGTTGGCGCAAGTAACCTAGTAAGAAGTCAATATTGAGACTACGTTCATGCGCTTCGTCAATGATGAGTGTGTCGTAAGCCTTTAACTGGGGGTCCCGTTGGGTCTCAGCCAACAGGATGCCATCGGTCATTAACTTAATGGAGGTAGTCTTGCCTGTTTTGTCCACAAAGCGCACTTGGTAACCTACATCTTGCCCAATGGGGGATCCCAGCTCTTGGGCGATTCTTTTGGCAGTGGCAGTTGCTGCAATTCGGCGTGGCTGTGTATGGCCAATCAGCCTGCCACCATTGATAGAGCCTCGGCCAAGGTCCAAACAGATCTTCGGCAATTGGGTGGTCTTACCTGAACCAGTCTCTCCGCAAACAATCACCACCTGATGACTCTGCAAGGCATCCTTGATCAGTTGACGCTGACCAGAGACAGGTAATTCTTCCGGAAAGCGAATTTCCAGCCTACGCGAGGTGTTGGAAGCAGGCACAGGCTGAGGCAATGCTTTGGGTTTTTGTTGGTTTATAGACTCTTGCACCCTATAATTTTCTCACTATGCCAACAAATGCACCGAATCAGGCCTCAAGCGCCGAAGAATCTACCTCCAACTTCCCTTTCGTAGGGTGGTTGCGCGATGTTGCGCCCTACATTCACAGCTTCCGTGAAAAGACCTTTGTCATTGCTTTTGCGGGCGAACTCGTTCAAGAAATCGGCCTAGAAAATCTCATCGAAGATATCGCAATGTTGCATGCCATGGGTATGCGGATTGTGCTGGTTCACGGCATTCGCCCTCAGATCGAAGAGCAGCTCATGCTCCGTAAAATCAAGAGCAAGTTCGGTAAAAGTGCCATACACAGTTATCGCATTACCGATGCAGCAGCACTGGAGTGCGTTAAAGAAGCTGCTGGTGAACTTCGTCTAGATATTGAGGCGGCATTTAGTCGTGGCTTACCGAATACTCCAATGGCAGGTTCACGCATCTCGGTGATTTCTGGAAATTTTGTCACAGCAATGCCAGTAGGAGTCGTTGAAGGCATTGACTACATTCATACTGGATTAGTACGTAAGGTCGACTCAGGATCCATCAGAGAGTCCTTAGATAGCAACAAAATCGTTTTGCTCTCTCCTTTAGGTTTTTCTCCTACAGGTCAAGCATTCAATCTTGCATATGAAGATGTGGCTGTCTCTACTGCTGCCGCGCTAAAAGCTGATAAGTTGATTTTCTTAAGTCCTTATGCTGGTCTTAAAGATACTGAAGGTGACTTCATCACAGAATTATCTATGCCACAGCTACAAGAATATGTAGCGCAAAACAAAGATATGGATGTCGGCATGAAGAGCCTTCTCAATATCTCTGGTAGAGCGATTCATGCTGGTGTAAGCCGTGTTCACTTCTTACCATACAATCAAGATGGTGCGCTCTTAGAGGAGCTCTTTACCCATGATGGTATTGGCATGATGCTCGCCTCATCAGATATCGAGAACTTACGCGAAGCCTATCAAGATGATGTTGGTGGCATTCTGCAATTAACGATGCCTCTTGAAGAAGAGGGCATTCTGGCAGCACGCGGTCAAGACGTAATCGAACGTGATATCCAACGCTTCTCAGTGATTGAGCATGATCGCGTACTCTTTGGATGCGCAGCCCTCTTTCCTTTCCCGAATGGAGTTGGGGAGCTAGCTTGTCTTGCCGTCGATCCGGACGTTCAGGGATCAGGCGATGGTGAGCGCCTTCTCAAGCGTATCGAAATGCGCGCTAAACAAGAAGGCATTAAAAAATTATTTGTTCTCACCACGAGAACTGAACATTGGTTCCTAAAACGTGGCTTTAAACGGGCGACGGTGGAAGACTTGCCCGAAGAAAGAAAACAAATTTATAACTGGGATCGTAAGTCCATGGTTTTAACTAAAGATCTATAAAGACACATTAGTAATATACGAAAGGCATTACAGATGGCACGCATGGTTCAATGCATCAAACTAAATAAAGAAGCCGAAGGAATGGATTTCGCTCCATTACCAGGCGAATTAGGCAAAAAGATTTGGAATCAAGTTTCTAAAGAGGCTTGGGCAGGATGGTTAAAGCAACAAACTATGCTTATCAATGAAAACCGCCTCAATATGGCAGACCCGCGCGCACGCCAATACCTCCTCAAGCAAGTAGAAAAGTACTTCTTTGAAGGCGGCGCTGATACAGCCCAGGGCTTTGTGCCACCCCCAGCAGAATAAATATTTTTTAATCTTGATTTTGCTGGTTGACAAGCAAAAAAGACAGGCATAGGATGAAGCCGTGGTGAGGCAGTCATAGTGCTCCACACATTGGCGCAAGCCACTAAAAATAAGTGCATCTATGCGCTTATAGGCTAAGGAACCTAAATTCTTCCGAGTGCCTGAGCCATGCATACCATGGCAAACAACCCGATGGGCATACCCCGTCGGGTTTTTTAATGCCTAAACCACTAATTAGAATGCGATACGCTCAACGCCTGCAGCATTGCTGACCAACAAAATATTGGCCTTTTCTTTAGCAAATAGTCCAACCGTAATCACGCCTGCAATTTGATTAATCTGCGCTTCCATGCTGATGGGATCAGCAATCTTCAAGCCAGCAATATCTAAGATCCAACCACCGTTATCGGTTACAAAAGGCTCACTAGGAGTCTGATCTAAATCAGCGCGGGTATTTTTTGCAGCGCGCAAAGTGACCTTATCACCAAGTTTCTCTAATTCTCGCGTGACTACCCCGCATGAGAGCGGAATAATTTCCACTGGGAGGGCAAAGTTACCTAGTACCGGCACTTGTTTAGAAGAGTCACAAATACAAATAAATTGCTTTGCCATAGAGGCAATAATTTTTTCTCGCGTAAGTGCCCCGCCGCCGCCCTTAATCATGTGCCCCGCGGGATCGATTTCATCAGCACCATCTACATAGGCAGGCAGACCTTGAACATCATTGGGGTTAAGAACCTTAAAGCCATGTTTAAGCAAGCGCTCAGTCGTTGCGTTAGAGCTGGAGATAGTTCCAGCAAAATGATCCTTATGGAGTGCTAGTGCATCAATAAAGCAATTGGCCGTGGATCCAGCGCCAATACCCAAAATCTGACCGGCAGGCAGTTTTAGCACTTCATCTCTAGCTGCTTCACCTACCATCTGCTTCAATTGATCTTGATTCATATACCTATCAAATCAAATGCCTTTACTGGAACGGAGTAATTATTCCATCTATCATATGATATTCACGAAAAAACCTCTTTAGAGCACTTAGCAAGCCCATGAACAGTACCCCTTCGACATTCAGTCAACTCGAGCAACCCAAGAAACTCGCCACCGTGGTCGCCGATACCGGCGATTTTGAGCGCATGCAAGTCTTTCAGCCTCAGGATGCCACCACGAACCCATCTTTGATTCTGAAGGCAGCTTCAGCAAAGTAATTACCAAGATTTAGTACGGTCTGTAAAGGAAGCGCATCCTGGCATGAGCCCGACCGATTTGGTGAACTACATCTTGGTGGCATTTGGCCTAGAAATTCTGAAAATAGTTCCAGGTCGTGTTTCCACCGAAGTAGATGCCAGACTCTCTTTTGACACTAAAGCGACAGTAGCCAAAGGCAAAACATTTAATCGCCTTGTACGAGTCCCACGGAATTGATCGCAAGCGGATTTTAATTAAGTTAGCTGGAACATGGGAAGGCATTGCTGCCGCCAAACAATTAAAGTCAGAAGGCATTCATTGCAATATGACTCTGCTCTTCTCGCTCGTCCAAGCTGCGGCCTGTGGTGCAGCAAACGCTAAACTCATCTCTCCATTTGTGGGACGTATCACGGATTGGTACAAAGCAAAGCTTGGCGCTAATTGGAATGATGCAAGTAATGGCAGCGCAAATGATCCTGGCGTCACTTCAGTGAAGAGAATATTTCATTACTACAAGCACTTTGGCATCCCCACTGAAATCATGGGAGCGAGCTTTCACAATACCAACCAGATATTGGAGTTAGCAGGTGTAGATCTACTCACGATTAGCCCTGAACTCCTAGCTGAATTACAAAGCAGCAATGCTTCTAGTGAGAAAAAGCTAAATGCTAGCAATGCTCAAGCTGCATTAGAGTCAGAAGGCATTATGCCATTAAAGTTAGATGAATCCAGTTTCCGCTTGCAACTTAATAATGATGCAATGGCCACAGAGAAATTAGCCGAAGGCATTCGGAACTTCTGTATTGATACCGAGAAGTTAGAGGCGTTGTTAGCGAACTAATTAAAGCTCTACAGATATTCACAAAGATATGGCATTAAAAAACCACCCGAAGGTGGTTTTTTAATAAAGGAATCTATTAATTCCGATTAATAAAATAAATTAAATGCATCAGCACCTGCTTTATCAACAGAATAAGTTGATACAGATTTTATTTGGGTGACATTCTTTAACTTATTCATATCAATCATTGCCCAATTTATGGCATTGATTGACTTAAAGACGATTTCCAGATAGATTGCCCATGGTGGTCCATTGAGTGACCTCGCTAGAGGTAGCCTTTGCTTTACCGCCATCGCCAGCTGAACCAGCAGGATCTACCGTGAGCTCATTCGGTCTATCAAAGTTATTCATAATGTGCGCCAGTAAGTTGATTTGTTCATCGGGCGTTTTTCCTTTTTGAACATAATTCGAATAAAACGCAGCTTTTACAAAACGGCCTGTAGCAGTTTGTGATGATGGCAAGGCAGTCAGAGCTATACCTGCATTTGCAGTCTGAAGCTTTAACTTTCCAAGTTGACCAGTATTTTTATTGACATTGTCTTGGGTGTAATTATTCAGATTAGTGAGATGCCAAGGAAACTCTGGCGAATTCGTCATGGCATTGACAGGATTGTCATAGATATTCTTTTTGTTATTCACAAATTCAATAACTATGCCGTTACCCGCTTTATCAAAAATTGCAAAATGCAATGGTAATGCTAAGTTACCTAAAAAGCTGTTTTCGGTAACCAAAACTCGGTGTTATGGCTCTGCATAGAAGCTTTAACTTCAGCTACCGTTTTATGATTACCCAAAATCCATGTACCAAAATCGTTCACAGACAAGATTTTTGTTGGGTCATTGCCTACAGGAGGTGCAGACGATGGAATCATGGCATTTGCTGAGAAGCTTAAACCTTGATCATTCATTCCATCTAACAACAAAGAAAGCTTTGCGCCACCAACCAAGTTTCCAGTCATGGCCAAAATAGCGTATTTAGTGCTAAATACCTTCCCTTGAGCTCCAGAGGGAGTTATAGACTCCACTTTAGTTGCAGCAGGCATATAGGTTTTAGGTTAGACGGGATTGGCAACGTATAAGGAAGCTCCATAGTTCGACCATAATAGCCGTTGCCATTCGCATCTGCAACCATTAGGGCTGTACAGGCAAATGTATTTCCTACAGATGAGAAAACAAGCGAGCTAGCTACTAGTAGGCTTGCTAAGGATTTGATTTTTTTCATGTATATAGACCTTGGTGATTAAGCTGAAGATACTAGAGCAGATATTGTTACTATATTTATGCGCCCACTGAATACCTCTTGCTGAATGAAAAATGCCACCCCAGAGGGTGGGCTTTCGTCAATATTTTGGCAATTAGGGGTAAGAATTGCTATTTGCCCGAAAAGATCCGTCTAGGCGGGTCTTTTTTGTCAGCGCTACTTTAAAAAAGACCACCGTCATGGTTGCCCTACCACCCCAACCTGAGGGAGGGCCTGGCATTGAAGAAGTGACGTAATAAACGGGGCCTGCCGCCAAACGAAATTGGAACGCCGCCTATCACTTCCACTTTAGAGACTCCAACATATAAAGGATTTACCGTGCCATGAGCATCGTAGTTGTATTGGGCTTGCATATTGGCACCAAAAGTCCATGCGTCTTTAGTGGTGTAGGCAACAAAGGGTTGTCCAAATAAATTGTTTTGTGTACCGAAGGCTGGATTACCGCCCACATTCCATGACTGATACCCCATCAAACCATAAGTCCAAGGCCCATGTCGATTCAACACTACCGCAGCAACACCAGCGCCTGTTTGTTGAGAACCAAATTTTCCGCTATTGCCTGATGGGGATTGCGCAAAAGGTCCGATACCCCAAATCCAAGATGACTTTGTGTCTGGCGCATAAAAGGACTCCAAAGTAACGCCAGAAATTCCGTATCCTGAATACACCTGTCCATTCGCGCCTTGAACACTGACCTCCCTCACAGCAGAGAGGATTGGACGAACAATAAACATATCTCCGCCGCCTACATCAAATGGGGCAACTGGTTGGAATAATAAAGATTGTTCAGTGCCCGCCTGATTTAAACCTGCGCCACGACTGAATTGATACTGCAGTGGCGCTGAAATCATATTAGCGAATGGATTAGCTAATTTTTTAGCCACATCGACTTTATCCACGTCTTTAGGGGGTAGCTTTCCCGATTCCATCACTGCAAGTGTTCCGGCACGTGCTGGAACATCTTGAGCTATTGCAGTACTGGCAAGCAAAAGCCCAAGTATTAGACTGCTACTTATGGTGATCAATGTTTTCATGAGGCAGTGACTGTAATTTGAAAAATTTGACTATAAAGCATAAATACCTCCAAAAATTCTCAGAAAGAGGCGGATATTACCTAGAATCATCGTATTTCCGATTTACCGGAACAGACTTATGAAAAAGCCGCCCCAAAGGACGGCTCTAGCCAGAATTTAAACAACAGAATTAGTGCTTATTTTTTGGGTGTATTAATACCTAAAATGGAATAGGCTGGGCAATTACCAATCACGCCAGTTAACAAAGGTACTACACCAATCCAAGTCCATGGGCCAGTAATACCGAATCCAGCTAGACCCATCAGCGTGACGCCAACAGTCATTCGCAATACGCGATCAGTGTGTCCAATATTGCATTTCATATGAAGCTCCTTGTTTTACTTGGCAGCTTTGTTAGTGGCATGAGCCAGGCGCTGTCTTAATGCCTCATATAAGCATACGCCACTTGCAACTGAAACATTCAAACTCGAGACAACGCCTTGCATCGGAATGCGTACCAACTCATCACAGTTTTCTTTTGTGAGGCGACGCATGCCATCGCCCTCAGCACCCATCACGATACCAATGGAACCTGTGAGATCAATGTCATAAATAGACTTGGTGGCCTCATCATCGGTACCAATCAGCCAAACACCTGCCTCTTGCATTTCTTTCATGCTGCGCACGAGATTGGTCACTGTGATCACCGGCATGACTTCCGATGCACCACTGGAAACTTTACTTACAGTAGCGTTAATCGAAGCAGAACGATCTTTAGGAATTACCACGGCATCCACTCCGGCTCCATCTGCCACACGCAGGCAAGCTCCAAAGTTATGCGGATCAGTCACACCATCTAACATCAGAAATAAGGGCTTCTCTTGAGCACCCTCTACGTCCTCAACTACTTCAGTAATGGTGCGAGCAATGGTCATTTTTTCTGCCAAGGCAACTACACCCTGATGGCGGTCATGCCCAGTCAACTTATGAAGACGCTCAACATCTGCAGCATGCAAACGTTCACCTAAGATTTCTTCTGCTTGCTTTAAAAAATCCCCCATACGCCTATCGCGACGACTTGGGTCAAAGTACACAGACTTTAGGCTATCTGGATCAACGCGCAAACGCGCTTGAACTGCATGAAATCCGACTAATATTTGCTTCATCTTATCTATCTAACTCAATCTTTATTTACGGCGAGCTTTAGTGCTGCGCACTGGTGGTTTAGTACCTGCCGGCTTACCGACAGATCTTCCAGGTTTACTGGATTTGCCATTCTTACGACTCGCTTTACTCTTTGACTGATTGGCACCCAATGTACCAGCAGATTTCGCAGTATTGACATTAATTCCGCTCGGTTTTTGCGGAACCTTGTTGTCAGGCCTACTTCTTTTGGAGGCCGCCTTTTTATTCGGTCTACCTGTATCAGCTGCTAGGATTAACTGACGGCGATTCGAAGGGCTGCCTGGTTCCGCACCAACGGATTTGACTAGACTAAATTCAATCTTACGTGCATCCAAGTCGACACGGCTGACTAATACATAAACACGATCACCTAAGCGATAACGAATACCAGTGCGCTCTCCTCCACGCAACTCTTGGCGTGCTTCATCAAACTGGAAGTAATCTCCGCCCAGTTCAGTAACGTGAACCATACCCTCTACGAATAGGTTCTCTAGCTGAATAAATAAACCAAAATTAGCTACACCAGTAACTGTGCCGGCATATTCTTGCCCTAAATGGTCACGCATATAATAACACTTCAGCCATGCCTCTACATCACACGACGCTTCATCTGCACGCCGTTCATTAGATGAGCAATGAACGCCTAACTGACCCCAAATGGGTAATGCAGCATTAGCTCCCTTTGGTGGCTTGGCACCTTTAGCCGCCCCGGCCTTAGCATCGCTTTGCGATTTTTTAGCATTAACGGCATTCTCACGGCCTTTGCCTTTACGGGGCAAAGTCAAATTAAGAGGTACCTTCGGTGGCAATACCGGCACATAAGGCTTTTTAGCCAGAATCGATTTAATTACTCGATGAGTCAGCAAATCTGGATAGCGACGAATTGGGCTGGTGAAATGAGAATACGCTGGGTAAGCTAAGCCGAAGTGGCCTTCATTATCCGGCTGATACATCGCCTGCTGCATGGCACGCAAAACTACTGACTGCAACATATTAGCGTCAGGACGATCTTTAATCTCACGAATCAATTTTGCAAAATCGCGTGGCTTTGGTTTCTCACCGCCCCCTAAAGACAATCCTGAAGTTCTGAGAACTTGACGAAGCGTCACTAATTTTTCTTCAGATGGCTCACCATGCACGCGATAGAGGCTGAGATGTTTGTTTTTATCAATGAAATCTGCAGCGCAAACGTTCGCCGTCAACATGCACTCTTCAATTAAGCGATGCGCATCATTCCGAATCTGTGGCTCAATACGCAGGATCTTGCCAAGTTCATTACTGATGATTTGCGTTTCAGTGGTTTCGAACTCAATCGCACCACGCTTCTCGCGAGCAGCCAGCAAAATCTTATAAAGAGAGTACAGATTAGTCAGTAGCGGACGGAACTGTGCAAAGCGTGTAGCTTCAGGACCTTTACTATTAGCAAGAATCTCCCAAACAGTATCGTAAGTAAAATGCTGTGCTGAGTGCATCACTGCAGGGTAAAACTGGTAGGCCAAAACAATACCGTTGTTATCCACCACAGAGTCACACACCATACACAGGCGATCTACTCCAGGGTTAAGCGAGCATAGTCCGTTTGAAATCTTCTCAGGCAACATTGGAACTACCCGTCTCGGGAAATAGACTGAAGTGGCGCGCAATAAACCTTCGTCATCCAACGGTTGGCCTGGCTTGACGTAATGAGACACGTCTGCAATCGCAACAATTAAACGCCAAGCTTTTGTTTTGCCATACATGACCGGCTCACAGTACACCGCATCATCAAAGTCGCGTGCGTCTGCACCATCAATAGTGACCAAAGGAACGTCTCGTAAATCAACCCGACCTTCTAAGTCAGATTGCTGCACAGTATCGGGTAATGCAGTAGCTTCCTTGATGGCAGCAGCTGAAAACTCGTGTGGCACACCGTACTTACGTACAGCGATTTCGATCTCCATACCAGGATCATCGATCTCACCCAATACCTCTACTACCCGACCCACAGCTTGGCGATAACTATCTGGATAGTCAATAATCTCAACACTGACAACCTGCCCTAATTTGGCGTTGCCTTGTCCTTTAGGCGGAATCAAAATATCATGACCGATGCGCTTATCTTCGGGTGCAACAATCAAGACACCGTTTTCATTTAAGAGGCGGCCGATAACGACCTTGTTGGCATGTAAAACCACTTCAACAATTTGGCATTCTGGTCGGCCTCGGCGATCTGTTCCTAAAACCCGAACATTGACGCGATCGCCATGCATGACGCGCGACATTTCTTGTTCTGAGAGAAAAATATCTTCGCCACCATCATCGGGTATAACAAATCCAAATCCATCTCGATGCCCTTGAACCGTACCTAAACGATCAGCCTCACGAGGCATCAAGTCTTTTGCTTTACGCATTTAATTCCTTCGGCAATACATGCCCTATCCATATATCTATTTTTGTTATGAATAAGACTACTGTATCAAACCACCGAGTCTGATACGAAAAAGCCAAATTAGGGTGTAAAAGACCCAGAAATGCCCATCCATCTATAACAAAGGCCTGCCCAGGTTGGCGAAATTGGTAGACGCACCAGCTTCAGGTGCTGGCAATCGTAAGGGGTGAGGGTTCGAGTCCCTTCCTGGGCACCAAACAAGGCCTAAGAGCGCTCTGCGCCAGTTGCTACAAGGCCAACATAAAGAAAACTGGCCTTTTTACAAAAAATACATAAGACACATATGGGGGTGGTTTCTCAAAACACAACCCCCAAATTCTCATGAGGCAGGTAGGACGCTTACGACCCAAAAGCAATTGGTATAAAAAACCCGCCTTAGCGGGCCTTTCTTTTATGACATGTTTCTTAAACTACAAAGTATTTTTATAGATCTTGCCATCTTTCATAATGACGCGAAAGTTTTTAACAGGATCAGCAACGATTTCTAAATTTACTGTTGATCGCCATCCACCAAGAGCAAGTCTGCGTAAGCTCCTCTTCTTTCACTACTTCCAACTTACCTTCTATATAAGGATTACGCGGGCCTGACAATGCAAATAGCTGAGCATTATCATGCGTTACCATCTTGAGCGCTCTTGCTGGTGTCATCCATTTTTTCATTTTAGATAACTGAATGTTTTGAACTACGCCATCGGGCTGGAAGAAGAAATCAGTACCTCAAGCTAATTTGACGTTGTTTTGTGACGCCCATTTTAAATACATTACCCTCACCCATAACTACTTGATGTTCTTTATGGATTTGAAATGAGGTGTATGGCGCACTGAATTCCTCAAAGTTTTGGGTACTCAACCAAACATTCTTATTTTTTAGATACTTAACGGTTGCCTCATCTAGTAGCTGACCATGCTCAATGACTTTAACGCCTGCCTCAACAGAGCGGCGAGCTGACTCAATGTTATAGGCATGTACAGAAACATAAGTACCAAAATCAGATGCCGCTTCTACTGCCGCCTTAATTTCGTCGGAAGTGAATTCATGAACTGTAGGCGTAGCTGCAGGCGAGGAAACGCCGCCGCTGGTAGCTAACTTGATTTGGGTTGCGCCATTACGTAAGTTGAAACGGGTTGCTGTTAATACCTGTGCCCTGCCATCAACTACAGAAGAGATACGAAGCTGCTCACCAATAGATAGGGGTCCACCTAAACTTCTTGGCAAAGCCTCTGGTGCACTGAAATCGCCATGACCTGATGTTTGGGTGATCATGGTGCCGCTTAGATAAATACGTGGACCAGTAGCCTTACCCGCATCAATATCACTCTTGATCTGAAAATACTGGTCCAGCCATATCTCTCACAGTGGTCCAGCCATTTATCAGCATGCTTTTTGCCGTTGCATAGGCTGCTGCATTCAATTGCTTAACATCACCTTTCAAAATTTCATCCATATTTGGAGTGAGCCAAATATGAGTATGAGCATCGCTTAGACCTGGCATTAAAGTACGGCCACCACCAGCGATCACGGCTGCCTTTGTACCTGCGAGGATTGGAATCGATTGAGAAGAAATCGTTTTAATGAGATTATTCACAACCAAAACATTGGTCGGTGCTGTGAGCTTCTCTGAGGTTCCGTCAAAAACGCGGACATTTCATACAGAGTCGCTGAAATTTGCGCTGCAGGCTGCGCTAATGTGGAAACGGCACTAAATAAAGCGCATGAAGCTATAAAATGTTTGATAGTCGTTGTCATATTTTTCAAGAAATTATTAATTTATTTACTTATTAGATTCGACACAGAATGCAGTATGTAAACTCTGAGACATGTTTAATATACACAACTAATAATTGCTTTTAAAGATAAATTGCAACCCCATCTAACCAGGCCCTTTTCGGTCTCTAAGATGGCTTAGATTTCTACAGAGGCCAAATAACTGACCATAGGAGCTTCATTGCGCGGAACTAATCCCATGGAATTAGTTAGGAGCAAAGAAAAACCGCCCGAAGGCAGGGCTTTCTTTTTAATACCTATTAATGCTGTTTAATGACTATGCACGTTTTGCATAGCAGATCCTGCAAGCCCTTTGCGCTCTTTAGGATCAATCGCTTTAATTTCGTTGATGAACTTAGCGACATCAATTTTCTTACCACCAGGCTATGTACCTTGAATTTTGACCTTTTCTTTGATCTCATTCGGATTAACAGTTGTGAGGTCTGCAGAGAGTTCTACCAAGTCAACATACTTACCTACTTCAAGAGATCCAATTTCTTTATCACGCTTGAGTTGATAAGCGCCATTGATAGTGGAAGCTTTGAGTGTCTGCTCCATCGTTACCGCCTGATTAGCGCCATACACCTTGCCAGAGTCAGTAGTACAAGTCACCATGTGCTGAATGTTTCTCAATGTATCTGGAGGAGATACGGAGCCATCATTGTGGAAAGATGGATGGATATCAGCCTTGAAGGCATCATTAACACGCTGCCATTGTGAGCCGAGTTCAGGCGTAAACATCGTACCGTCTAACAAGTCTCCCCAATAGATGCATTGGAATGGCGCTAATGAAACGGTTACGCCCAAACGTTTTGCTCGCTGGAATTGATCTCCACGAGCAGCACCCAAGTGCTCAACACGCCAGCGATGATCAGTACCGATCAATTTATATTTATTCAGAGCGTACTCATAAGCATCCAACACCACATCAAAGCCTACGTCACCATTGTAGTGGAATGCCATTTGATAACCCATCGGCGCAAACTTATCTAACAGCCTGTCCAACTGCAGACGAGTGTAGTTCATGCCCTTCTCGCCCAATAGCCCAATAATCATCTGCGCATCCTTAGTGCGTTGATTTTCTAAGTATGGGAAGCTCAGCGCCACATTTCCGACCCATGGACTGCCATCAGCCCAGAGCTTGATACCATTTTTACGAACCATACTCGGATCAGGCCAAGTCACTTTAACGCCGGCATCAGAATCCACAGCCATGTGATACACGTGCATTCTTAAAGGGCTGTCGGGCACAGAAGTTAGTGCTGCATAAGCCTTGTACTGATTGGTGCTATAGGCATGCTCAGATGTTGCAGTAATGCCATTTTTCGCCATCAGGGCGTACCACTCCGCGCTAGAAGCAATGGGTTTGGAATGGCCTTCGGAATAAAATTGGACCGGCAACTGCCATTTCAGCGGCTACCTCATTCGCCAAACCATTTGATGTGCCATCAGGATTGCAACCAAAACTACCACCTACTGGATCAGCAGGTGGCTTACCGTCCTTCCAGCCCAATGCTTTGATGGTTCCTGAGTTGAAGTACACGATATGGCCTGAGTTATCAATCACAATAATCGGACGACCGCTCGGGGTTAATTTATCTAAAATATCTCTAGTTGGCGTTGGCGCCTGTTGCAACATGCGATCAACGCCGTTAAATACCAGCGGCACCCCGGGTTTTGCTTCTTTATCTGCTTGCAAAATCTTTGCTTGTACATCTGCCCAAGTTTTATAACCTACATACGGAGCAACCCAATATGCCGGTGCTTGGGTAGAGACTCCGGAAAGAATTGGGTGATTATGCGAATCAATAAAACCAGGCATTAAAATGCTGTAGTATCCAAGTCTTTTACTTTTGCGTTTGGTGCTGATGCTTGAACATCTTTGAGAGAACCGACAGCAGTAATTTTTTTAGTGGCGGTATCAAAAGCAATTGCTTCTGCGCGCGGATTCTTATCATCTATCGTAATGATGGTGGAAGCCTTGAGAATTTGAATTTCTGCTGAAGCGAAAAGCGGAACAGAACACATCACTAAAGTTGAAATAGATTTTGCAATCACATTGCATTTAAATTTATTCACAAGAGTCCTTGTAGGTAATGATTGGTAGTTGTTGGTTATCAATGCTCAGAAATTATGCCGCCCATGTATGAAATTCGTGTCACTTTCTATAGCCAATTGCGGGTCTGGAAAACCCTCTGAAAATCGACCAAAGCCTCGATTACCCTCCCCATGCTATTGCCCCATCTTGGGGCTAAATAACCTTGACTCTCATATGGCTTTAATATGAGGCACCCCTATAAATTCTTGCTTTAACCGTATGAAGATTAATCACCCCATTGAATCAGGCCTTACTCAAAAACTTGAGCAACAAAAGTAAAGGCATTAGCCTTTTTTCAGCAACGGTCCTAGGTATTGGGGGCATGATGGGTGCCGGTCTCTTCTCCCTATTAGGGACTGCTAGTTCACATGCAGACACCCATATTCCTTTGGCTTTTTTACTGGGTGCTATTGCCGCTTCATTTTCGGTCTACTCCTATGCCAAACTAGGCGCTACTTTTCCAAGCAGCGGAGGGCCTGCGACATTTACAGTCATGAGCTTTGGACCAGGAGTCATCTCTGGCGGCCTCAATATTTTTCAATACATTGCCTACTTCATTGCAGCTGCACTTTATGCCGCTGGCTTTGCGGAATACACCAATACCTTGCTAGGTGGATCTTTATCCGCTTTAGAGGTAAAAATGGTTGGCGTAGGAATTGTCATTCTTTGCGCAGGGGTAAATTTATTAGGCACCGATATTGTTGGCACCGCAGAATCACTTGCCATTGGTTTTGTGACTATTGCCCTGCTACTCTTTTCTGCCGAAGGCATTCATGTAGCGAATATTCAGAACTTTGAAATATCCAGTTGGTCTATCAATGGTATTGCTATTGCTACAGGCATCCTCCATATCAACTATCAAGGTTTTGGCGTAGTAACAAATTCTTCCAATGCCATGCAAGAGCCGCAAAAAGAACTACCTTTAGCCATGTTCTCTGCGCTCATTATGGTAACAAGCCTATGTACTAGTCAGCTAGCAGTCATACTCCTTCTTTCGCAGGCACAAATAGTGAAATATAGCGGCCATGTCCTAGCGGATGCTGCGCAAATCGTTGCTGGTAAAACAGGTTTTATCGTCATTGGCACATCCGCTCTCTTGGCTTGCGCTGCCGCTTTAAACGCTACCATTTTTGCAGCATCTAATATCGCTGCTGATATGGCAAAGAAGGGCTCAATCTCTGAAGCTCTAGGCGGTTCCGTTTTAAAACTGAGATGCGAGCCTTGGCAGCATCAGCGTTTATTGTGATTATTTTGGTAATAGCCTTTCCGCTAAATGTCATTGGGAAAATGGCTAGCCTTGCCTTTTTATTGGTGTATGCCGCGGTAACTTATGGACACATTCGAGTGCGCAAGCAAACTGGTGCCAAACTCTGGCCACTTTGGGCGGCTATTATCATCAACCTCAGCTTGTTTATCACTTTATTTACTAACGTCATCGAGGAGACCGCACCAGGAAGTGCAATTGCCTTAGTCAGCGCTCTTATCGGATCTTTTGCTGTAGAAGCAATCGCCCGCAATTACTTTAGAAATAAATTAAAGCCCCATTGAGCGATGTAGGATTTTAGATTTCATTTCTAGCCACAGACTTTCAAAATCTTCCATCTTGCTATCAGACAATTGAATCTTCTCAAAAAGATGTCCAAAAATAATGGTGCTCTTTTTGACCAAGGTTTTGTCAAATTCACTTAAGCCAATGGGTTTATCTTCCATATCTCTTGTGAGCTCGGCTAAGCAAACAATCGCATCCGCATCATCACGATCTATTACTGCAAACTCAATATACTGTTGATTTTTTTCAACGATAACTAAAGTTCCCCGAGCATAACAAACAGCTTCATGCTCTTGAACAATATAGGCAAGAAACTGATTTTTCTCTTCCTCATTTTCCATCGGCAAATCATCGATAAAAAAGAGGTATTGGTCGCCCTCACCATCGACTAAGGTAAATACCTTGGGAACCACGCCATGACCTAAGGCTAGGTTTCGGTAATAAGTAGAAATTTCGACGGCGAGATTTTCAGCAAATAAGTACATGGTGATTCAAAAAGGACTAATTGTTAATGTATTTTTGTAAAAAGCTCAATGTACGGTCCCAGGCAAGCTGAGCCGCTTCAGCGTTGTACCTCAAGGGAGGCAAGCCCACGTACATCGGACTTGGGATTGGCAAAAGCATGTTTGGTGTCATAGCGATGAAATTCGTAATTGACGCCCGCTTCTTTGAGCTTTGCTTCTAACTGGTCTACACCAGCGATTGGAAAAAATTCATCATGGGTAGCCCAGTGCCCAAGCATAGGCTTCGTGATGGCAGATGCATTGACATACTCTAACGGTGGGTTACCGCACCAAACAATCGATCCATCTAACTCTGGGACATTGCATGCTGCAAGAATGGTGAGGGCACCACCCATCCCGCTAATACTGAGGCTATTCCAGAAGAAAGCATTTGCATCGAGCCAATTAAGCTCATAAAGGTTCCGCGAATCTTGCTTTCCACCACCTGACTCACCATGGCCATGGCTGGAATCATTCTCCCTGAAACGAGGATAAAAAATGCCGTTGAATTAATTAGCACCAGCCATAAAGGAGTGACCGGTAAATTGGTGGTCACCAGCAAAGGCACCAAACTAGCAATTGCCAAAATTCTAAAAACCTTCACCTTGCCATGCTGATCTGACATGTGCCCGATAAAGCGAGAGCTCATCAGCGTAGCGATGCCACCACACAAATAGATTAATGAGATATAGGAGTTACTAATACCGACGTTCGATGTGAGGTACAGCGCTATATAAGGAATCACCGAGAAACCGGTAATCATAATGAAGCCCATAAAAATAAAGGCCTTGATATTCTGACGAGCCGTCAGTATCCGAGCGATTTGACTCAATCGACTACCTTCATGGACGTGATTTAGGTGCCCCGCTATCTTTGGAATATTGAGGTAGCCTAAATACAGAATGAGTGCTGAGATGATGGCAATAAAAAAGAACGGCGCCCGCCATCCTAAGGATGGAATATGGTTTGCTAAAAATAGCCCTAATGGCACGCCAGCAACGGTTGAAACTGAAAATGCAGCCATCACTGTTCCTAATGCCTTCCCTCTTCGCTCAAACGGAATGGCGTCAGCCACAATTGTTTGTACCAATGAACCTAAGATGCCACCAAATGCGCCAGCAAAGGCTCGGGCAATAAAGAGTAATTCGTAATTGAGCGCAAAGCCGCAGGCAAGAGTCGCAATAATGAAGCATGCATATAAAGTCAACAGGAGCTGCCTGCGCTCAAAGCGATCTACATAATAAGTAGCCAAAATTCCGGCTGCAACAGCTGCAAAAGTGTAAGAAGAAAGTAATAGGCCAAATTGATGCGTATTGATATTGAGTACCCGAATAAAATCAGGCCCCAAAGGCATCATGATCATGAAATCTAAGATGTGGGTAAATCGAATTCCCGCTAGAGAAAACAAGAAAAAGCGCTCTCGCTTCTTGGTTTCAATGGCATGTGAGATGTTATTCAAGGGCAGCTTTACTTGGGCTAGTCAATATGACATTGTCAACCCTGATGAAGATATTTGCTCATCCAACACCCTTTAAGATCCAGTCAAATCTATGTCGATTACCAATGAATTTATCAGCCAATGCCACTCTAGCTGGCATCCCCCTTCTCCCGCTGATCAGAGACATTCTGTATGGGATTTTAGGTCTTATCCTGGTACTTTTTTCATGGCGGCTAGATCAATTTCATCATCATGCGCTTTGAGAGATTGACCAATCAAAATATCAAGAGCAGACAATATAACCGCGTATTTTTCCACTTTTATGCGTCCTTCTTCTTTATCGCATTAGTCCATATTTCGGAAATTATCATCTGGACCATCTTTATGACTTCACTCAATTTAATTGACAATGGCATAGACGCCATGATGTTCGTGTGAGGAGCTGTTACACCCACGGTGGGATTTGTGCAAGCTATCCTTCCGACAGGCTGGAAAAGTCTTGCCTTCTTTATCTCCTTCTCAAGATTGTTCTCAATAGCATGGACCACATCGGTCATGATTACCATGACTAGCGATTATAAAGCAGCCTGGAACCTCAAACACCATCAGAAAAATCCTAGCGCTGTCTCTTGATGTAGTAGCCATAGACGCACCGATTTCCACCTCTTGATGGATCATGCGTATCGTGAATGACGCCATCCATAATAGCGCAAACATGCTTTGATACTTTGGCAATCAATATGCCATTGGGAAGTTCATTTGGCCGCAAATGCACTTGACATCCTGCTCCTACCTTCATCGTTGGCACCCAGTTAAAGCCAAGACCCAAAATATAATCATGGAATACATTGCGGTGATTACCGTTTCGCGGAGACGAGCCCTTTGCATTCAATCTTTTAGCTAGACGATCATTTCTGAGTTGGGCATAAGTTTCATTGGCGAGTCTGAGATCCTCATAGACTTGCATATAAGGTAAATTTGCAGCAATCGCAATGGACCTCACCATACAATCGCCTGCACCACCTTTAAAACCAGCATCCGCCCTGCCACCATCATTGAACTGAAATGGAAAGCTAGTATGTACTTTAGCGAAGGGGTTTAGAAAGCCGAACATATAAAAGGGAGTAATAAAAAATGGATTTGCTTTTTAGGCAAATCCATTTTATCAGACTGCAAGCCAGATTTAGTTACTGATTATGCGTTGGCTTTCTTGACTTCTAAACGCCATGCATGCAGTAGTGGCTCGGTATAGCCATTTGGCTGCTCAAGACCTTTGAAGATCAAGTCACTAGCTGCTTTATAAGCATACGAGTCTTGGTAATTTGGCATCATCGGCTTGTATAAAGGATCGCCAGCATTCTGACCATCCACCACCTTAGCCATGCGCTGCAAAGTCTCGTTTACTTGATCTGCAGTCACAATGCCATTGAGTAACCAGTTAGCAATATGCTGACTAGAAATACGCAATGTTGCACGGTCTTCCATCAAGCTGACGTTATGAATATCTGGCACCTTGGAGCAACCAACGCCTTGATCAATCCAACGCACCACATAACCCAAGATACCTTGGCAATTGTTGTCTAACTCTTGCTGAATTTCTTCTTTGGACCAGTTTGCTTTTTCAACTACCGGAATAGTCAACAAATCATTAATCAACGCTTCAGCTTCTGCAGCAGTGTCGAGCTTTTCCATCTCTTTTTGGAGTTCAGCAACATTGACTTGGTGGTAATGCAAGGCATGCAATGTAGCTGCAGTAGGGGAAGGAACCCAAGCAGTGTTGGCACCTGCTTTTGGATGAACAATCTTTTGCTCAACCATGGCTTTCATCATGTCAGGCATTGCCCACATTCCCTTACCAATTTGAGCGCGACCACGCAGACCACAATCCAAGCCTGCAAACACGTTACGACGCTCATAGGCAGATAACCACTTACTGGTTTTCATATCGCCTTTACGCATCATTGGACCGGCATACATGGCTGTGTGCATTTCATCGCCAGTGCGATCCAAGAATCCAGTATTAATAAACGCAACACGTGCGCCCGCCGCGGCGATCGCTGCTTTGATGTTGGCACTCATGCGACGCTCTTCATCCATGATGCCTAGCTTCACAGTATCTGCTGGTAAGCCGAGCAATTTTTCTACACGACCAAAGAGTTCACCTGCAAAAGCAACTTCTTCAGGACTATGCATTTTTGGCTTAACGATATAAACAGAGCCCTTGCGTGTGTTGCCGATTGCTTGGCTTGCCGGACGATTAATGTCATATAAAGCAATCAATACTGTAACTACTGCATCCAAAATGCCTTCATAAATCTCTTTGCCTTCACCAGTAATGATGGCTGGATTAGTCATCAAGTGTCCAACGTTACGGAGGAACAAGAGTGAGCGACCATGCAAAGTAACAATACCGTCTTTTGCATCAACCGCACCGATGCCGGCTTTGTATTTACGGTCTGGATTGAGAGTGCGAGTAATTGTTTTGTCGCCCTTCTTCACTTCCTCAACCAAGGTGCCCTTCAAAATACCAAGCCAGTTTTCATATGCAAGCACTTTGTCGTCGCCATCAACTGCAGCGATCGAATCTTCCAAGTCCAAAATCGTAGAGAGTGCTGCCTCTAATACAACGTCATTAATTCCGGCAGGATCGCTAGCGCCAATAGTTTTGTTTTTATTAATTTCGATATCAATGTGAATACCGTTATTGCGCAACAAGATAGAGCTTGGCGCAGCAGCCTCACCTTGATAGCCCACGAATTGCTTCTCATCGACCAAACCTGTACTGCTGTCATCTTTTAATTGCACTACAAGCTTATTACCGTCCACGGTATAAGCAACTGAATCACGATGGGATCCTATTGCCAAAGGTGCTGATTGATCCAAGAAATTGCGAGCATAAGCAACTACTTTTGCGCCACGAATCGGATTGTATGCACCAGTCTTGATGGCACCATCTTCTTCAGAAAGAACATCGGTACCATATAAAGCATCATATAAGGAGCCCCAACGCGCATTAGCAGCATTTAATGCATAGCGAGCGTTCAGAACTGGCACCACTAATTGAGGTCCAGCTTGTAGCGCTAATTCATCATCTACATTCTTGGTGGTAGCAGTAATTTTTCCTGGCACTTCATCTAAGCAACCAATCTCTTTTAAGAACTTACGGTATGCAGGCATATCTGCGATTGGGCCTGGGTTCGCTTGGTGCCATTTATCTAAATCCAATTGAATGCGATCACGCTTTGCAAGCAATGCATCATTTTTTGGAGTTAAGTCTTTGACGATCTCATCAAAACCTTTCCAAAAATCAACACTCTTAATGCCTGTACCTGGAAGAACTTTATCTTCAATAAAGCGATATAAAGGGGTGGCCACTTGAAGGCTATTGCAGGTTGTGCGCGCAGTCATGTTGATATTTTCTTGAACAAAAGTTAATAAAAAGGCTTAGTTAATTACGAATCCAAATATTTTCCATCAATCCTGAAAAGGATACTGAAGGAGGATGGTTTCATCACGTTCTGGGCCAGTGGAAACCATGGCAATCGGCTTGCCGGCGACTTCCTCGATACGGCGCAAGAAGTTCTGCGCTTCAATTGGCAACTGATCCCACTCGCGAATGCCGAAGGTAGTGCCCTTCCAGCCCGGGAAATCCTCATAAATTGGTTGGCAGCGGGCAACAGATTCTGCGCCGCATGGTAATACATCTAATTTCTTACCGTCTAATGTGTAACCCACGCATAAGCGGATGGTTTCCAAGCTATCTAATACGTCTAATTTAGTAATGCATAAACCAGACAAGCCATTGATCTGAATTGAGCGATTCAAGGCAGCGGCGTCCAACCAACCAGTGCGACGTGGACGTCCTGTGACAGAACCAAACTCTTTACCCACTTCAGCCAAACGCACGCCAATCGGGTCTTGCTTTTCAGGATTGTCATGGTCATAGAGTTCGCTTGGGAAAGGACCAGCGCCAACACGGGTGCAATACGCTTTAGTAATACCTAAGATGTATTGCAAAGACTCGGGGCCCACTCCAGAACCTGCGGCAGCGTTACCAGCTACGCAGTTACTAGAAGTGACATAAGGATAGGTGCCATGATCGATATCTAGCAAGGTACCTTGCGCACCTTCAAATAGTAGATTTTGACCGGCTTGTTCGGCAGCATATAAAGCACTAGAAACGTCCACCACCATCGGCTTGAGTCGTTCTGCATAAGACATCGCTTCAGCAAGAGTCTTTTCATAATTCACAGGCTCTGCACCATAGTAATTCGTCAGCATGAAATTGTGGTATTCCAAGTTTTCACGCAACTGCTCTGCAAATTTTTCTGGGTAGAACAAATCTTGTACGCGTAAGGCGCGACGAGCAACTTTATCTTCATATGCAGGCCCAATTCCGCGGCCAGTCGTACCAATCTTCGCTTCGCCACGCTTCTTCTCGCGCGCATGATCAATGGCTACGTGATAAGGCAGAATCAATGTAGTTGCTTCAGAAATTTTGAGGCACGATTGCACATCTAAACCAGCAGCCTCTAACTCACCAATCTCTTTAAAGAGCGCTTCAGGTGAAAGCACTACACCGTTGCCGATATAGCAGATTACATTTTTATGCATGATCCCAGAGGGAATCAAACGCAGAATCGTCTTCTTGTCGCCGATGATCAAAGTATGGCCAGCATTATGACCACCCTGGAAACGAACCACCGCTTGCGCGTGATCAGTTAACCAATCCACCACCTTACCTTTGCCTTCATCACCCCACTGGGTGCCAATGACAACTACGTTACGACCTTTAGCTTGCTGCTTTGAAGACATAATGAAATCCAAAAAATAATGGCACAATGATTTAACTGTTCACTGCTTTAATGTACTGCCCTACTTTTTCTTTACTTCCCAAGAGTTACCCTGCTTCACCAATTCTCGATCGCATTCGTAAATGGCAGACTCTACGTTCTCGCCCTTCGGAACCTGTATTACTACCTCACCCGAATCACGCAACTTTATGATCGCCTGGTCTAACGTAGCGTCCTCAATCCAAGGCGCCAAAATAGCCAGTTGTTGCACATTGATTGGAGATAAATGTGCGAGGGTTAATAGATCTAATGAGAAACCTGTTGCAGGACGTGGACGCCCAAAGGCTTGACCAACATGGTCATAGCGGCCACCTCTTGCAATAGGCTGAGGCAACTGATTAACATAAGCCGCAAACATCACGCCACTATGATATTGGTACCCGCGTAAATCAGCTAAATCGATGCTCAACTCTAAATTCACAGACAATTTGGCTGCTGCTGCCACCAAACGCTCAAGATCCGCAATCGCCTGATCAATCATGAAATGCTTAGGCAAGCTATTTTTAGCTTTTGCCAATACTTCAGCGCAGGGACCGTTGAGTTCAGTCAACGCCACTAGCGCATTAGCAACTGTTGGCGGCAAGCAAGTGGCCCATTGACTTAAGCGAGGACGGTCCTTGCTTTGTAATAAACCGTACAAAGATTCGATCGTTTCTTTATTAAGGTTTTGACCATCTAGGATGCCCGCCAAAATGCCAGCGTGCGAGAGATCTAGATAGACCTTCTTCATACCAGCAATAGAGAGCGTCTTGAGCAATAAGGTAATTGCCTCCAGATCGGCTTCCCAAGTAGCGCATCCATAAATTTCTGCGCCAAGCTGCAGCTCTTCACGCGCCGAACTACCAACAGGGGTGCGAGCGTGAGCAACAGAATCGGCATAGCAAAGGCGCGTGACACCTGCACGATTTAACAAGTGAGCATCAATTCGAGCTACTTGCGGCGTGATATCTGCACGCAAGCCCAATATTCGACCAGAGAGTTGATCTACCAACTTAAAGGTTTGTAGATTGAGATCTGAGCCAGTGCCCGTCAATAAAGAATCTAAGAACTCCAATATGGGGGGCGTGACCAGCTCGTAACCATACGATTGGTATAAATCCAAAATAGCGCGACGCAAAGACTCTACCTTGCGAGCTTCAGCAGGCAATACATCTGCAACGTCTTCAGGAAGTAGCCAACGATTCATGATGTGAACTATGCGCTTTCTTATTTTTTATGCAGGAACTTGAAGAACTCGCCATTAGGCTCAACCACCATGACATCCTTCTTATCCTTGAACGAATTTCTATAAGCTTCTAAGCTTTGATAGAACTGAGCAAATTGAGGATCGCGCCCAAAAGCCTCTGCATAGAGCGCAGTTGCTTTAGCATCGCCCGCGCCCTTAATTTTTTGGGCGTCCCGATAGGCTTCAGCCAAGATTGTGTCGCGTTGACGTTCTGCATTGGCACGAATCTTGTCAGATTCAGCTGCACCTGTTGAACGAAGCTCATTAGCCACCCGCTTACGCTCTGCTTCCATGCGACGATAGACCGAGTCGCTGATCTCAGCGAGAAGATCAACACGCTTCGTGCGCACATCAACGATTTCAACGCCAATATCGGATACATCGTCAGCTACCTTCTTGCGGATACCTTGCATCACTTCTTCGCGCTGGTCCGAGATCAATTCACGAACAGTACGTTTAGTGAATTCTTCATTTAAGGCTGAGCGAACCAGTTGGGTTAAACGATCTTGCGCCAAACGCTCATCACCCTTAAAGCTGATAAAGAACTTACGCGGATCAACAATGCGCCATTTCACATAAGAATCTACCAAGAGATTTTTCTTCTCAGCAGTAATAAAGCGCTCTGCTTCTGGATTATCAATCGTGAGAATGCGGCGATCAAAAAAGCGCACACTTTCAAATGGCGCAGGAAACTTCATCTGAATGCCGGGGTTTTCAATCACACGCACAATTTGGCCAAAAGAAAACACAACGGCAAACTTACGTTGGTCTACAACAAAAATACTGGACGACAGAATATATATCAGCGCAATAAAACCAATGACTGCTGCAATTAAGCGGTTAGCGTTCATTATCTGGCCTCCCGATCACGACTGCGGAAACCATCTCGTTTATCCAATGAATTATTCGCTGCAGGTACTTGCGGCGCGGAGGTTGATCCTGAAGAGGCGCTAGAGGTACTTGTAGTGTTAGTTCCAGTAGCTCCACCCACTGTTACGCTACCTGTTGGAGTAGCAGCTCCCGATGGATTGGATTGTGTATTGGCTGCTTGAGCACTTTCAGCACTCACCTGTGCAACGATCTTATCCAAAGGAAGATATAAAAGACTATTACTCTTCGTGGTGTCCACCAAGATCTTCGTGACGTTATTATACATTTCACGCATGCTATCGATGTACATTCGATCACGTGTTACTTGAGGTGCTTTGGAATACTCAACCAAAATTTGTTTGAAACGTGTTGCATCACCTTCTGCAGTTGCTACCACGCGCGCTTTATAGCCTTCAGCCTCTTGAATAAGACGGGCTGCAGTACCTTTAGCGCGCGGAATAATATCGTTGGCATAAGCCTGTCCTTCACTCTTTAAACGCTCTTGGTCTTGACCTGCTTTGACTGCATCATCAAAGGCTGCTTGCACTTGTTCTGGTGGCTGCACATTTTGCACGGTCACACTAGTCACATAAATACCGGTTTTATAGCTGTCCAAAATCTTCTGAATGGAATTTGCTAAATTAATACCAATCTTTTCACGACCCTCATACAACACGGTATCCATTTTGCTGCGCGCAACAATTTCACGAACTACAGTCTCCGCTGCTTGCACAACAGCCATATCCGGATCGCGATTATTGAATAAATAATCTGTTGGAGCTTTAAGGCGGTACTGCACGGCAAAACGCACATCAATAATGTTTTCATCCTCAGTCAACATGGAGGAGTCTTTTTGATTGGTTGCCTTGATCAACACAGGGCGCCCTACCTCTACTGAGCGTACGCCAGATAAATTCACCGTCTCTTCAGACTGAATCGGCCACGGCATGTGCCAGTTAATACCAGGCTTTGCGGTGTAGTCATATTTTCCAAACGTCAGGATAACGCCCGCTTGACCTTCTTGAATAATGAAGAAGCCACTGCACACCCACATGAAAAAGACCGCGGCGCCTGCAATGAGGAAGCTTGCTTTAGAACCAAATGGGTTACTGAACTTGAGGTTAGGGGCGCTAAAGCCGCCGCTTCCACCACCATTGCCTCCATTACCACGTTGCGATGGCGGAGGAATATCTGTGCTGCTTGGCTTGTTTGTGGAAGAACCCGTTGCACCCGGTTTTTTATTGCCTCCAAAGATGCCAGCGATTCTGTCGTTGAAATCACGCCATAGTTCATCCAAGCCAGGAGGAGGTCCATCAGGCTTAGTTGGCTGAACTGGTGGACGATTGCCTGACTGCGTTTCTACCGGTTTATTGGTGTCTGGTTCCGCTTTTGGAGCTTGCTGATCTCCCTGCCCATCTTTGGCATCTTTAGATCCGCCAGAATTGTGGCTATTGCCCCAACCTGGATCATTGACCGAAAACAGATCGAGAAATTTACGCATCATTAGAAAAGTAGCTTCGGTTGGAAATCGGATTAAATTCAGAAGTATCTGGTCGTTCGGGTAAAGGCTCTAAAAACTCATCCGGGGCCAATAACTTCTTGGCACGGTTGTGCTCGACCCTCATTCTATCAGTCATTTGGGAGCATTCGGCCAGGGCTGAACGAAGTAAATCAAGGCCCAAGCCCATCTTGGCTGACAGGAAAACCTGGCTTGGAAAACCCTGGTTATCCCGCTCTAATGCCGCGCCACAAGTAAAGGTTTGAGGCATTTGGTCGATCTTATTCATGACCTCAATTCTGGGAATGTCATCTACCCCAATTTCCTCTAAAACCGCCTCCACTTCCGCCTTTTGCTCTCTTGCGACGGGGCTACAAGCGTCTATTACATGCAAAATCAGGTCAGCATGGGATGGTTTCGTCCAAAGTGGCCCTAAAGGCCACGACCAACTGGTGGGGTAAATCTCGTATAAATCCAACGGTATCGAAAACCACGATTGAGCCAACCCCTTCCAAGTGAACCTTTCTGGAGGTCGCATCTAGGGTGGCAAATAGCTGATCTGCTGCATAAGTCCCCGCCGTAGTTAGGGCATTAAACAGGGTCGATTTACCAGCTTTGGTATATCCAACCAAAGAGACTGAAAACACATCTTTACGATTCCGCGCCCGTCTTTGGGTTCTTTGCTAACGTTGCAGTTTTTCTAATTCGTTTTTTTCTAAGCGCTTTGCTTTGGTCGCCAACATCCGGGCGGTCCAACTCCATCTGGGGTTCACCAGAACCACCTCGCACACCAATACCGCCACGCTGACGTTCTAAGTGACTCCAAGCCCTAACCAAACGAGACATTCGGTAGCGTACTTGAGCCAGCTCAACCTGAGTTTTACCAATGTGACTTTGGGCTCTTTGACTAAAGATATCCAAGATCAAACCCGTGCGGTCCACCACATGAAAGCCAATATGGCGCTCTAAATTACGCTGCTGGGTCGGAGAAAACGGATGATTGAAGATAGCCAGTTCTGCGCCTTGTTCTTCCATTACTCGCTTGAGCTCATTAGCCTTACCCGAGCCAATAAATAAAGCAGGGTCAGTCCTGCCCTTGCGAGCTATCACGCTAGCTGCAGGTATGGAGCCGGCACTATCAGCCAGTAGGCTGAGTTCGGCCATGCTATCCGCAAAATCCTCGCGCCCTGTATCTACTCCCACTAGAACAGCGCGAGCAGCATCAACTCCAGTTTTATACAGAGCCAGCTTCTTCTAAACGGAAATCAATCGCACGAGCAGGAACGATCGTGGAGATTGCATGTTTGTAAACCATCTGTGTCACGGTATTACGTAAGAGGACAATATATTGATCGAAGGATTCAATATTGCCTTGCAACTTAATACCATTCACTAAATAGATCGAAACAGGAACATACTCTTTGCGTAAAGCATTAAGGAATGGATCCTGAAGTAATTGAATTTTGTTGTTATTCATACTGCCCCTTATTTATCTTTTGTTAACTACTTTTTTGGGAGTCTTGCTTTTTTAATTAAATTCCAATTTTCACTACCGATTACTAACTCAATACTGTTCACTTCCAATGACTGAGAAAAACCCACTTTCTGAACACCCTATATTGGGCTGATTTTTAGAAAAATCAAGCCCATCTCAGCCTTCGCATGAAAGCTTAGCCTAAATTAACGTTTTTTGCCTTTTTTACCCTTATCTGCATCGACATAGGGGTTCTTTGCAGTATTCATCTGAATACGTAAAGGTGTGCCACGTAATTTAAAGACGTCTCTAAAACGGCCTTCTAAGTATCTCTTATAGCTATCAGTCACCCCACTTAAGGATGTCCCATGAATCACCACAATTGGGGGGTTCATGCCCCCTTGGTGTGCATAACGTAATTTTGGACGGCCCATACCCACCCGTTTTGGTTGCTGATGCTCGATTGCCTCTTGCAAGATACGAGTTAAGCGTGGGGTAGGCAGTTTTGCCATTGCAGCAGCATAGGCTGCGTCCACATCCTTAAATAACTCTTTTAAACCCGTACCCTTCTTCGCCGAGATAGGGTGAACATTCGCAAAATCCAAAAAGCGTAACTTTTGAGCAATCTCTAAGCGCGCACGTTCTTTAACGTAGGCATCAATACCATCCCACTTGTTGACTGCCACCACTAATGCACGGCCTGCTTCAACAATAAATCCAGCGATATGAGCATCTTGCTCAGAAATATCTTGCTGAGCATCTAACACCAAGATCACTATATTGCAGTCTGCAATCGCTTGCAATGTTTTTACTACTGAGAATTTCTCGATCGCTTCAAATACTTTTCCACGACGGCGAAGACCAGCAGTATCTACCAAGATGTAAGGTTTGCCATTGCGCTCAAATGGAACTTCAATGGCATCACGCGTGGTTCCTGGCATATCAAAGGCAATGACGCGCTCTTCACCGATCAACTTATTGATCAATGTAGATTTACCGACGTTAGGTCGCCCTACTACCGCAATCTTCATCGGCCGATTAGGATCGTTCGCTAACTCATCTTCGTCTGGCTCAGCAATGCCCAGCGAATCTAATGCGTCATCAATTAAGCCGCGCACTCCATCGCCATGTGCTGATGAAATCGGAAAAGGCTCACCCAAACCAAGCTCATGAAAGTCTGCAGTCACTACGCCCGCTTGCATGCCTTCAGTTTTATTGACAGCCAAAATAACTGGTCTTCCCGTCTTACGCAAGAAATCCGCAATCACTCGATCCTGTGGCGCCATGCCAAGGCGACCATCCACTAAGAAAATGACAATGTCAGACTCAGCAACAGCTTGCTTCGTTTGATTTGCCATTTCAGCAACAATGCCAGTCTTAGCAACAGGTTCAAAGCCGCCGGTATCTACGCAAATAAATGCGCGTTCGCCAATGCGGCCTTTGCCATAATGTCGATCTCTGGTTAGGCCTGAAAAATCAGCCACCAATGCATCGCGTGAACGCGTTAAGCGATTAAAGAGTGTCGACTTTCCAACATTAGGACGGCCGACGATGGTGATGACTGGATTCATTTTGGACTGTACGCCGCTAGTTTTCCACCTTGAGACTGAACCAAGATGAGGTCACCTACCGCAATGGGGGCAGCCGAGATTGGACTACTGTCATGACGAATACGCGCTACGAGCTCGCCGTTCGCCTGTGAAAATGCATGGATATAGCCTTGAGCATCACCAAGCAACAATACTCGACCTACTGTGAGTGGTTCACCCACATCGCGATAAGTCAATTGCGTGTTTTCCCAAACCTGAGTACCATCTTTTGTTGCAAAGGCAGTGACATAGGATTTTTCGTTAGCAGAGAAAACCATTTCTGAACTTTGCGCAGTTCCGGTATAGCTTGAATAATCTTTAAACCACAATAGATTACCGGTACGTGCTTGACCGCAACCAATGCGTCCTTGATAAGAAACCGCGCAGATGATTTCACCTTCCATGCTTGGCTTTGCGGTGACGTCGTTCAAGCGCTCAATTTCTGAAAAGCCTTTTGGAAAGGACACTGGGGTCTCCCAAATTAAGCCGCCATTGGCAATGGCAATTATGCCAAAACGTCCGCCCGTGAATCCGGTAACGATTACCTCATTACCAATTGCTAACATGCCGTAACCCACTCGCAACGACAGAGCAGACTGCTGGCGCTGATAAGTCCACTTACGCGCACCAGTAGTAGCATCCAGACCAATGAAACGATTATCGAGTGCACGCACTACGACTATGCCCGCCGCAACTACTGGCTCACTCAATACTTCACTGCCCACACTGACGTTCCAAATTTTCTTGCCCGTATCATCATAGGCATAGACCATACCCTTGGTACTCACAGCAACAGTAGTTCTGCCATCAGATCCTGGGCCAATCGCTAAACGCTCCGGAACAGAAACTGACCAGACTTTATTGCCAGTTGCCAAATCAATCTTTGCTAGATTGCCGCTATGGGAAGCAGCGTAGACTGCATCGCCAGCAACAATGGGATGAAAATTAAAAGACTCTGATGAACCAACGCTAGTGGACCAAACTGGCTGCAAATCAAATTGGTTTGTAACTGCTACTAATTCAGCAGGCTTCTTAACCCTTGCATTACCGCCGCATGCAGCTAAAGCAATGACTATGGAACCCAATACTAAGGCCGCGCTTAATCGCTTCATCTGTCTTGTCATCACTGAGCAACTCCTCCAACAGCATCTAATTTAACCTTCAAGAGACGACGCGCCTCTTCCGGAAATTCTTTTGCTTGGTCTAATTTTTTCCAGGCATCTTGATAACTTTGCTTAGCTTGCTCATTTTTCTTTTGAGCTAAATACCAGTCGCCACGACGCTCAAGCCAGAGTGCTTCAAAACCAATGATGGATTTTTCATTAAGGATTTGATCGGCTTCAGCGAAATCTTTTTCACTGCCCTGCTCAACCAATAAAGAAACCAAACGTAGTTTTGCTAATGCGAGGTAACCATCATTGGATGCATTCTTAGCAGCCCAGCGTAAATAATCTAAAGCTTTTGCACTTTCTCCCGCATCAGCAGCAATGCGAGCAGCTACCAAACTAGCCATCGCGGAATATGGGGTGCGCTTAAAATCCTTTTGCAGATCATCTGCCGCTCTCAAAGTTTGATCCTTGTCACCCTTGGCAATAGCACTCATCATCGTTTCATACAACTTGGATGCTTCTAAAGCCTGGCTATTACGCCACCATTGATAGCCGCTATAGGCTGCATAAGCAAATAAAGCTGCTGTCACTACCCCAGTAATGAGATTGCGATACTTTTGCCAAAACGCTTTGAATTGGTCTAACTGTTCTTGTTCTTCTAGATCTAAAGGCATATCAATCCAAACTGATTTATGAGTAATTATTAATGTATTAGGCTAATTCTATTCGGAGGCGCCTACTAAGGCGTCAATTGCAGCTTCTAGGACACCATCTAAGGGAACAGCCTTCTGCTCGCCTGTGCCACGCAAATCCTTGAGTTGCGCCTCATTCTTAGCCAATTCATCCGGTCCAATAATGACCGCAAAGGCTGCCCCACTAGCATCTGCCTTCTTCATTTGGGATTTAAAGCTTGCAGATTGACCATCTGGAGGGCAGAAAAGGATGGTATCAATACCGGCACTGCGTAAGCGCTCGGCAATAATCATTGCCGTTGTCAAAGTCTCACCACCCTGATGTAAAACAAATATATCGCAGAGTGATTGAGCCTCTGGAAGGGATCCAGACACTTTCATCAACTCGAGAACACGTTCCATTCCCATTGCCCAACCACACGCTGGAGCAGCTCTACCACCCATACGCTCAATTAAAGGGTCATAACGACCACCACCAGCAATCGTTCCTTGAGCACCCAACTCCTCTGTCACCCACTCAAATACTGTGAGGTTGTAATAGTCCAGGCCGCGCACTAAACGAGGATTAATTTTGCAGGGAATGTTATTGACTTTGAGAATATCTTGTAAGGCATTGAAATGCTGGAGTGACTCCTCGTCCAAAAAATCTAATAACTTTGGCGCACCTTCAATCAATGCTTGCATCTCAGGATTTTTTGAATCCAAGATACGCAAAGGATTGCTCATCAAGCCACGTTTTGAATCTTCATCTAATTGGTCTTGATGTTGTTCAAAATAAGTTACGAGAGCAGCACGATGCTGAGCGCGCTCTGGGGCTTGACCCAAAGAATTAATCTCTAAACGCACACCCTTTAAACCGAGCTCATCCCATAAGCGTTGGCCCATGAGAATAATTTCTGCATCGATATCAGGGCCAGCAAAACCGAGTGCCTCGATACCAAACTGGTGAAATTGACGATACCGACCGCGTTGTGGGCGCTCATGACGAAACATCGGTCCGGTATACCAAAGACGCTTAGGTCCTTCGTACAGTAAATTATTTTCAATAACAGAACGCACCAATGCTGCAGTGCCCTCAGGGCGTAAGGTGAGTTGTTCACCGTTTAAGCGATCCTCAAAGGAATACATCTCTTTTTCAACGATGTCAGTCACTTCCCCGATACCGCGCTGAAATACTGCAGTGGCCTCAACAATCGGCGTTCTCAAAAACTCATATCCATAAGCACGCGTGAGGTCGCGCAAGACATGCTCAATATGGGCCCACTGCGCAGCATCCACTGGCAGCAAATCATTCATGCCGCGCACGCCATTGATTTTCTGCACTTTGGATTGCGCCACTGGTGCTTTGGGCTCTTTGCTTTGATCAGTCATTTTTTTATTATTGTTTTGCAATTGCTTTTCTTATTACTTAGTTCTGTTTAAACCTTGGCTGCGTAATGTTGTTTAACGTACTCGTCAACAATCACCTGAAACTCTTCAGCAATTTTCTCACCGCGTAAGGTTTTTACCTTAACACCATCCACAAACACTGGCGCTGCAGGAGTTTCGCCTGTTCCTGGTAAAGAAATACCAATATTGGCATGTTTGCTTTCACCTGGGCCATTCACGATGCAACCCATGACAGCGACATTCATATTCTCAACGCCAGGATGGGTTTTCTTCCAAACAGGCATTTGTTGACGTAAATAAGACTGAATGTTGGCAGCCAACTCTTGGAATGTTGTACTAGTCGTTCTACCGCAACCTGGACAGGCAATCACCATCGGTGTGAAGTTGCGCAGGCCCATCGTTTGCAGTATCTCTTGAGCAACGATAACTTCGTTTTCACGAGGCGCACCTGGATCAGACGTCAAGGAAACGCGAATGGTGTCGCCAATCCCCTCTTGCAGCAAGATACCCATTGCAGCAGTAGAAGACACAATTCCTTTACTTCCCATACCTGCTTCAGTTAATCCCAAATGCAGTGGGTAATCTGAACGGCGGGAAAGATCACGATACACGGCGACTAAATCTTGCACGTTGCTTACTTTGCAAGATAACAAAATTTGATCTGGGTTCATGCCCAGTTCTACAGCCTTTTCTGCGGACTGCAATGCAGACTGAATTAATGCCTCAATCATGACTTCTTGGGCAGTTTTTGGTACTGCTAGCGCTACATTGCTATCCATAATGGATGCCAATAAGTCTTGGTCTAGGCTACCCCAGTTCACGCCGATGCGAATAGGCTTATCGTATTTGCAAGCTGCTTTAATCATTTGGGCAAATTGGGGGTCACGTTTAGCGCCCTTACCCACGTTACCGGGATTAATGCGGTACTTAGAAAGCGCTTTAGCGCACTCTGGAAAATCATTTAATAAAGTGTGGCCGTTGTAATGAAAGTCGCCAATCAACGGAACCAAGATATCCATCTCATCTAGCTGCTCACGAATATAAGGAACGGCAGCAGCAGCTTCAGGAGTATTCACTGTAATGCGAACCATCTCGGAGCCTGCACGGGCTAATTCTTTTACCTGAATGGCAGTACCCACTGCATCTGCAGTGTCAGTATTGGTCATTGACTGCACACGGACTGGAGCATCGCCCCCTACAGTAATGACATTGGTTTTCCAAGCGACGGTTGCTTGACGCGTCATTCTTTTGAGCGATGGTCCCAGCGGTAACGGTGGCAATAAATTATTGGAGTTCATCTAGATGAGTCTTTACTTTAACTTTTTGAGCCATTCAATAGGATGCTCTTTAGACTGCTCATTGAACTCATCCTCTGAGTCATCATCAGACTCCACCTCGGTGAGTTCGATCTCAGCATTATGGACAGCGCGTTCGCGCACACGAGTACGGTCTACAACATCTCCGGCCAACTGACCACAAGCCGCAGCAATATCATCACCGCGCGTCTTGCGTACAGTAGCCACCATACCGGCATCCAACAAAATGCCAGCAAAGGTGTTTACGCGCTGCGCTGACGAGCGCTTTAAGCCTGACTCTGGGAAAGGATTGAAAGGAATCAGATTAATTTTGCACTTGATGTTTTTTAATAAGCGCACTAATTCTTTAGCCTGAATATCGGAATCATTCACGCCATCGAGCATGCAATATTCAAAGGTTAAGAAATCTCTTGGGGCGAATGGCAAGTAACGCTCGCACGCGTCGAGTAATTCACGTAGTGGATACTTTTGATTGAGGGGTACTAATTGATCACGCAATACATCATTGGGTGCATGTAATGAAACCGCCAGCGCAACTGGGCAGTCCTGCGCTAAACGATCAATCATTGGCACAACGCCAGATGTTGAAACAGTTACGCGACGACGCGATAAACCATACGCCCTATCGTCCAACATTAAACGCAACGCTGAGACTACATTGTCATAATTGAGTAATGGTTCGCCCATGCCCATCATCACTACGTTAGAGATGACACGACCCGTATGTTCCCAACCAGGGGTGGGGTATTTTTCAATTCTGCGAACTGCTTGCGGATCATTACGCAAAAGATGTTCTGCAAACCAAAGTTGCCCGATGATTTCACCGAGAGTGAGATTACGTGAGAAACCTTGATGTCCAGTAGAGCAAAAGCGGCAATTAACCGCACAACCTGCCTGAGAAGAGATGCACAAGGCACCTCGATCATCCTCAGGAATAAATACGGACTCCACAGCATTGCCAGCACCCACGTCCAGCAACCACTTGCGGGTGCCATCGAGCGCGTGCTCATCTTTAATAATAGGAAGAGAAAGTACTTCTGCTTTGCCTAGCAAAGTTGCTCTAAAGCTTTTTGCTAAATCACTCATGTCATTAATGTCCGATACACCACGTTGATGTATCCACTGCATGAGTTGTTTGGCCCTAAAGGGCTTTTCATTCAACCCCGCGACATACGCCGCCATTTGGTCAGCGTCAAAATCTAAGAGATTTACGCGCGGGGAGGTCAATGCGCCTACTTATAGATAAATAGGTACTGATTAACGATTGAAAGCATTCATGCCAGGGAAGAAGAAAGCAACTTCCACAGCAGCTGTTTCAGGAGCATCAGAACCGTGTACAGCATTTGCATCAATGCTGTCAGCAAAGTCAGCACGGATAGTGCCTTTGTCTGCCTTCTTAGGATCAGTAGCGCCCATCAAATCACGATTCTTAGCAATAGCGCCTTCGCCTTCTAAAACCTGAATCATGACAGGACCAGAAATCATGAAGCTCACTAAGTCTTTGAAGAAAGGACGATCTTTGTGAACGCCATAAAACTGCTCAGCTTCATTCTGTGACAAATGCGTCATTCTGGAAGCAACGATTTTCAAACCAGCAGATTCAAAACGGTCATAGATTTTGCCGATCACGTTTTTTGCGACAGCATCAGGTTTGATAATAGAAAGGGTGCGTTCAATTGTCATGCAAGACTCCAATAGTGATTTCAAAGGTATTTGTTGGCTTAAACTCTAAATCAGGGCAAACCGCCCCAGCCTAACTCAACGACCCCCGAATTATACATTGCTTGACCGTATTTACCCCTATATAAGTAGGGCTAAGCCATTGAATTTACAGGGAATAAGCCCTCAATTTGTAGGTCTTTTCAGGGGGGGGCTTGAAATTTGAGCATTTTGTCTATACTTAATGGCAACAGCTCTTCATGGGCTCTTGTAATAACTATGAAAAAGAAGGAGTCAATATATGGGTGATCTGAACTCTTACGGCTTTGGCCAAACTGGCTCAATTAGCAATGTCCAGGTACGCAACCGCGTGCTACGCAACACTTATGCCCTATTAGCTCTATCGATGGTTCCAACAGTCATTGGAGCCTGGCTAGGAGTTGCCATGGGTCTAAACCTGTTCGCCGGTAGCCCATTTATTGGCTTTATGGTTTTTATGGCAGTAGCCTTTGGTTTCTTCTGGGCCATCGAAAAGAATAAAGACTCTGGGGTTGGTGTTCTGCTACTCCTAGGCTTTACCTTCTTCATGGGCATCATGATGTCTCGCTTAGTGGGTTTCACGCTGAATAGCTATAGCAATGGCGCCACGCTCATCATGTTGTCCTTTGGTGGCACAGCAGCAATCTTTGCAATCATGGCTACCATTGCTACTGTCAGCAAGAGCGATTTTGCTGGTATGGGTAAATGGTTGATGGTTGGTGTGCTACTCTTGATTGTTGCCTCACTGGCAAACATCTGGTTGCAGTTGCCTGCTTTGATGTTAACTGTCATGGTTTTGGCAATTGCCATCTTCTCCGCTTTCATCCTGGTGGATGTACAGCGCGTGATCAATGGCGGTGAGACCAACTACATCATGGCTACTCTGGCTATCTACTTAGATGTGTACAACGTATTCACTAACCTACTCGCACTATTGGGTATTGTTGGTGGAAACAGAAATTAACTTCAGAGGTTAATGCATTCCACAGCACTCTGAAACTCGAGTGGGATGTTCTCAGAAGGCGCCTGCGGGCGCCTTTTTTATTAGCCGTCTTTTACATTACTTAGCCGTTAGATCATCACACCAAACGTAATAGGTATTGATCCATTGACCAAATGGCCCTTCATTCACTCGCCCCGGAACCGCAACCTGCCAACCTATTTCCGCTAATTTCATAGATGCCCGCTCCACCCTTATAGGCTATTTGCAATTTCTTTCCATCAGACGAGATAGTGCTGATTTCGTAAGCTTTGTACTGAGGGTTTTGATAAGTAAATTCAACATGAGGACCATCTTGCTTGGTGATCGTTAAGGTAGCCGGCACATTTTGAGTTTGTGTCTTGGGATTTTTCTTGGAGGCATTAATCAAAGTTTCAGCGGTATTGCCAGCATAGACTTTTGCCAACGTAGGAATGCCTTGGGCATTTACGAAGGTACACATCCCTAGAGCAAGCGCCAGCCCAATAATTGATTTCATAAAAATACCTTTGTGTGAAATTAAAAAACTTACAACCGTTTTTATCATACAACCGAGCTAGTACTAGCGACTTATTTGGTTAATTCGCGACAAACATGCTTATTGCATAAGACAGTGCCATCAATACCAATAAGATCGCAAAACTATCTGAGGCTCTCATGATGCTCTCCAGTGATCCTGACATCGTTAACAGCAATACATCACTGCACGATTCCAATCTACTCTTCTATAAGACATAAATTTAGGAGAATTGCACCGTAAATAGGCTAAATGCCCAAATTAAGGGCGTAAATCTAAAAAAGGAAGCTAAATCAGAGGCTTAAGGAGTGGCCAGGCGATCAAATACCGCCATGGATTCGACATGAGAGGTATGCGGGAACATACTGATGATCCCTGCACTGCTCAATGTGTAGCCCGCCTGATGGCATAGGATTTCGACATCTCGGGCCAATGTTTTGGGGTTACAGGAGACATACACAATACGCTGTGGGAGCAAGCTGCTTTGCTGTAAATACAATTGCGCAAGGGCTTTACAAATCTCCATCGCACCTTCACGTGGTGGATCCATCAACCAGCGCTCTGCCTTTCCCCAAGATGCGATTGTCTCTGTGATTACCTCAAACAAGTCGCTTTGCATAAAGCTCGCTTTATCAACCAAGCCATTGTGAATGGCATTTGCTTTTGCCCTTGTTGTAAGACTTTCTAAACCCTCGATACCCAGAACTTGTTTTGCTTTGCGGGCCAGGGGTAATGTGAAGTTACCAATGCCACAAAATAAATCGAGCACACGATCAGTTGCATGCACTTCTAGCAAGCGAATCGCCCTACTCACTAAAGCTCGATTCATCATGTGATTCACCTGCGTGAAATCAGCTGGTTTAAATAGCATCTCGATTTCAAATTCGGGCAAGCGATAGCAAAGCTTGCCTGTCTCGGGATAAAAAGGCGCTACTGTTTCAATACCCTTGGGTTGAAGCCAAATCCACACTTGATGTTGATCTGCAAAATCGCGTAAGAGCTTCTCGTCTTCTTTGGTTAAAGGCTGGAGATTACGAAATACCAAAGCAGTGACTGGCTTCGTTTTTGAGGATCATCTGACTGAGCATCCTCTGGCTCACCAACGGCAATTTCAATTTGCGGCATACGATCAACGATAGATAAGCCCATCACCAATTTACGCATCTGTGGAAGTAAATCAGACACATGCTTTGGCAAGCTTTCGCAGGCGAGCATGTCCGCCACATAACCGCTCTTGCCTTCATGAAATCCAATTAATACGGTACCTTTTTTAATAGAGCGATTGACGGCACTTAAACGCGCACGGTGTTGATATTCCCCCCAGGTTGGACCGCCCATGGGTCGCAAAATTTCTTCTGGCGTTACTTTGACGATATGCTGCAAGTCGTCCTCTAAAACACGCTGCTTCATGGCCACTTGAGCCCGAATGTCTAAGTGCTGCATGGTGCAACCGCCACAAACTCCAAAAGCTTTGCATTTTGGCTCCGCTCTAAACACAGCGAGCTTCAATATCTCGCGTACTTTGGCTTTACTAAAACGGGCTTTATCACTAGTGATGGTGTAGGTGACTGTCTCTGTGGGAAGTGCACCTTTGATGAAGATCACTTTACCGCTTTGGCTTTGCTCTACTTCTTCTGCGTTGGGGGTTAAGCGAGCGATGCCTTGCGCATCTAGATCCAAGGCTTCAACTTTAATTGGCTCAGCCACTTCAATATTGACTGGCTTATCCCCTCTACGCATCTGGTGCAAAACCTTGAAGATATTCTTGCCACTGCGCGCCGTTAGGCTCTTTAGCTTCTTTTTCTAAATACGCTTTAACAAATTCAATTTCTTCTTGATACTCTTCAAGAGAAAAACCACCGCGTAGTAATTGAAAGCGGCAATACATCAGATAGGTGTTCACCACATCGGTTTCGCAGTAACGACGAATGTCATTAATCTTGCCATCAAGATACGAGGGCCATACTTGGCTACCATCCATCCCCATCTTGCCAGGAAAGCCACAGAACTTGGCTAAGCCATCTAATGGAGCATTGCTCGTCCATTAAATTTTGCTAGAAGATCCATCACATCCAGATGACGCATGTGATATCGACTGATGTAGTTATTCCACTTAAATTCACGGCTATCAGAATCTTGGCTCTCGCCCATTTCCCAATAGCGTGGAGCTTGCACATGATTTGCTAGAGCGCGATAGTGCAACACTGGCAAATCAAAGCCACTGCCGTTCCAGGAAACTAGTTGTGGCGTATATTTTTCAACCAAATCGAAGAAGTCCGGAATGGTTTCAATATCAAATACGAGAACAGTAGCCATACGTGCTTACAACAACACTATTACAAGTATGGCGTTGGATTGACTGGTTTACCGTTGACACGAAGTTCAAAATGTAACTTAGGTGAAGTGGTATCTGTATCACCCATCTCAGCAATTCTCTGCCCTTTGCGTACGGCATCACCCTCTTTGACTAACAGCTTGCTGTTGTGAGCATATGCAGTGAGGTAAGTATTGTCATGTTTAACGATCACGAGATTGCCATAACCACGCAAACTATTACCGGCATAAACGACTTTGCCATCAGAAGCTGCCAGAACGGGCTCGCCTACTTTGCCTGCAATATCGATACCTTTATTACTTTCGCTAAATTCACCAGTGACCTTGCCTTTAGCAGGCCAGGACAAACGAATACCTGGCTCTGCCACAACCTCAGTCTTGGCTGGCTCAGGGGTTGTTGCTGATGGTGTAACAGGCTTATCACTAGGTGTCTTCTCAGCCACTTTGGCAGGTTTACTTCTTGCTGGAGGCTTAATCAAAATTAAGTCGCCGACTTCAATAACATTCGGATTGAAGCTCGGATTTGATGCTTTATTCCACTGCACTACGTCTCGGGGCGCTTGACCATTATCTAAGGCGATACGCGCTAAGGTATCCCCCTTTTTCACCCGATAGTAACCAGCAGGTGTTGGCTTTACAACACTAGCTGTACGATTAGTTACGCCAGCTGGTTTAGTACGCGGTGTAGAGCACCCCACCAGCAACATCAAAGATGCGGAGAGAAGTGCAATCAAGAAACGTTTAGCTAAAGTGTGTGGCATCAAATTAGGTTCTGAATAGGGGTATTCATAAAGTTCATACTACCCCTGATTGTAAGGGGACAAAAAAGACCCCGTCCAGCACTGTCCTTTGGTAGCGCTGAGAGCTCATTCTTTCAACCATAACGAGCTGTTGCTCTTTGTCATTTTTGGCAACTGGAGGCAACTAAGCGCCCACCTATCGCCAATTGATCTAGCAGGGCATCCGCGGAATACCCAAACCAGCTGCGGCCAAGATGATTCCATCAAATGGGGCAGCTTGAGGTAACCCCAAGATGCCATCACCATAAATCAAACGCAGGTTATTAATCCGAAAAGGACGCAACTTGGCTCTAGCCATGTCATGCAATGGACGAATCCGCTCAATTGAGTAGACCTCTTCTGCCAACAGGCTCAGCACTGCTGCTTGATAACCACAGCCAGTACCAATCTCCAAAACCTTACCGAGCTTGTGTTTAGGTTTATGGAGTAATTCGATCATGCGCGCCACTACAGATGGCTTAAAAATCGTTTGTTCATGTCCAATTGGGCAATGCCGTGTCTTCATAAGCCTGGGCATGCAAACCTGCATCCATAAATGCATGGCGAGGAACAGTAGCAATTGCCTCTAAGGTTTTGCCGTGCTTCACACCTCCAGCATGTACTTTTGCTGCTAATGCTTGCCGATAGGCTGTGAAACGTTCTGTGGGCGCTTTCAACCGCGATCCCAATCGTTGGCACGCATGGCTGCCAAACGA
This sequence comes from Polynucleobacter necessarius, assembly GCF_900095205.1. Lineage (NCBI taxonomy): Bacteria > Pseudomonadati > Pseudomonadota > Betaproteobacteria > Burkholderiales > Burkholderiaceae > Polynucleobacter > Polynucleobacter necessarius. The sequence continues at coordinate 1,272,080 of NZ_LT606951.1, forward strand.
GCATGGTGCGTTAAATCTAATTGCATTGGGGTAATCGAAATACACCCTTCTGCAATCGCATGAAAGTCTGTGCCTTCTGAACCTTCTTTGACATCACCCGCAGTGCCAATCCAGTAAATCTTCTCGCCACGTGGGCTGTCTTGTACTACCACTGGGTGAGAGTGATGACGATTGCCTAAGCGCGTCACGCGCCAGCGGTAAAGATCTGCATAAGGACGATTGGGAATATTGACATTCAGCAATGTCGCGGTACCTTCAGTACGCGCCAAGGCAGAAACTAACATTTGTGCCACGACATCATGCGCTGCTTTAGCGGCATCTTCAATACGATTCCAGCCGCGATCGATTTGTGAAAATGCAATGCCAGGAACACCAAACATCACACCTTCTACCGCAGCGGCAACAGTACCGGAGTACAGAGTATCTTCACCCATGTTCTCGCCTTGATTGATACCAGAAATCACTAGATCAGGCTTCTCATCTAAAAAACCTGTCATGGCAACGTGCACACAATCAGTTGGCGTGCCATTGATAAAAAAGAAACCATCACGCTCGCCACCTGCCACTCGATGAATCGACAGTGGTCTAGATAGTGTGAGTGAATTCGAGGCCCCGCTGTGATTTTGCTCTGGCGCAATCACCGTAATACGACCTAAAGGACGTACCGCTTCAACCAAAGCCAATAAGCCAGGGGCCAAATAGCCATCGTCATTCGATACCAAGATATGGGGTTGACGATCACTCATGGCGTATCAATTCTCTCTTTTGAACTATCGATTAAATATTGCTTGCAGGGGTTAAAGCACGACCTCTAAACCAACCATAAATCACTGGTAGCACTAAGAGAGTCAAAACAGTAGTCGTCACCATACCGCCCACGATCACGAGGGCCAAAAGACGTTGCGCCTCTGAACTAATCGAGTGAGATAAAGCTGCAGGCAAGAGACCTAAACCAGAAAGCGCTGCAGTCATCAGCACTGGACGTACACGCAAGGAGGCGCCTTCGACCATGATGTCTTTCATTTGTCCGTGCTCGGTAGCAGCCGTCTTATTAATAAAGGAAATCAAAATCACGCCATCCTGAATCGCAATACCAAAGAGCGATAAGAAGCCAAAGAAGGCTGAGATACTTAATGTTTCCCCTGCCAAGTGCAAGGCAATTACGCCACCAATAGCAGCAAATGGCACATTAATCATCACAATGAACGCATCACGGAAGTTGCCAAACGCACTCACGAGCAAGAGGAAGATCCCCATCAAGGCTAGCGGCACAATCAACATTAGCTTCTTCTGTGCTTGCTTCATTTGATTGAACTGACCATCCCGGCTAATCGAATAGTTAGGTGGCAAGGTAACATTCTTTTCTACCAAGAACTGTGCATCCTCTACGACGCTACCTAAGTCGCGATTACGGACACTGAATTTAATCGCAATATATCGTTTACCTGCTTCACGATAGATAAAAAAAGGACCATCCGTTAAGCGCACTGTAGCAACCATGGATAAAGGTATTTTGGTGCCATCGGGAGCATCAACCAATAAATGGCCAATGTCTGCTACATCATTGCGACTACCTTCATTTAAACGAATGGCAATGCCAAAGGTTTTTTCATCTTCGAGCAAATTCGTAACAGCTGCACCGCCAATAGCATTAGCAACCACGGTTTGAATATCGTTGACGTTAATGCCGTAACGCGCTGATTTTTCACGATCAATCTGAATATTGAGTGTTGGTTGACCAAGCTCTTTCAGAATGCCCTCATCAGCAACGCCTCTCACCTGCTTGAGTTGATCAATCACTTCATGGGCTTTTTGATCCAGAACATCAAGGTCGGCCCCGTAAATCTTGACGGAGTTCTCGCCCTTCACGCCCAATAAGGCCTCATTGACGTTATCTTAAATGTATTGGGAGAAGCTGTAGGCAATACCAGGAATCTTATTGAGCTCAGCCTCTAAGTGGGCAATGAGATCCTTCTTCGAAGAGTCACTAGGCATCTTGTCTGGACTCTTCAGATAAAGGCCATATTCTTGGTTAAAGACTCCAGTGGAGTCAGTACCATCATCAGGGCGACCAATCTGTTCAGCAACTTTTTTAATCTCTGGTTGAGCCATAAAAGTTTCGCGTAACTGATTAGCAACCTTAACTGAATAATCTAAATCCACCGTATTAGGTAGCGTCACCCGCAACCAAATATTGTTTTCTTCTAAGATTGGCAAGAAGGCGGTGCCCAAACGGGTCATACTCAACAGAGTTAATCCGAGCACAAATACCGCAACTGAGAAAACAGTAAGTGGACGATCCATCCAACCTCTGAGCAAAGGCTTGTAGCCATCCAAAATCATTGGTAATAAATGAAGGTGGCGTGTGGTGCAAGTTCTCGCCAAACACTAATGAAATCATCGCCGGCAAGAAAGTGAGACTCAAGACCATTGCAGCGATCAAAGCAAAGCCTATCGTAAATGCCATTGGCTTAAAGATGATGCCTTCTACGCCACCCATAAAGAACAATGGTGAATAGGCCACAATAATGATGCCTGTGGAATAGATCATAGCGCGTTGCACTTCACTGGTAGCCATGATGATGTTTTGATTAAGACGCTTACCACCCTCTTCCAAGTGACGCATGACATTCTCAGTCAAAATCACTGCTGAATCCACAATCACACCGAAGTCAATCGCGCCCAAGGAAATCAAGTTGGCCGGCACGCTCCACAAATGCATCTGAATAAATGAAACACAGAGCGCCAATGGAATGACTGCAGCTACCACGGCAGTCGCACGAATTTTTCCTAAGAAAAAGAACAGCACCGCTAAAACCAAAGAGATACCGAAGAACAAGGTGTGCTTCACAGTACCAATAGTGATATCTAACGGTACTTGACGATCATAGAATGGCTTAACTTCAATACCAGGTGGCAAGACATGTTTGTTGATGTTTTCAATTGTATTGCGAACTCGGGCTAACACTTCGGTCGCGTTCTCACCACGCCGCAAGTAGACAATACCCTCTACAGAATCTGGATTGTCATTGAACTGGAACATCCCTAGGCGAGGAGCATTACCAATCTCAACTCTGGCGACATCACCGCTCCGAATGGGAACGCCATTATTAATGGTGATCACCACCTGCTTAATATCATCGATATTCTTGAGCAAGCCAACGCCACGCACCACAAACTGTTGCTCACCACTAGGCAGCAAGCCGCCACCGGTATTGCTGTTGGCATTGGTTAAAGCCAAAATCAGTTGATTAACCGATACGCCTTTAGCTTGCAAGCTTTCTGGGCTGACAATTACTTGATATTGACGAACCTTGCCACCAAAAGAAGATACGTCTGCTACGCCTGGGGTTTGCTTAAGCTCTTTGTAAATCTCATAGTTTTGCAAAGTCTTTAATAAGGTGGAGTTTGCGTAGTCTGAACGCACCTCATAACGCATGATCTCGCCAGTAGCATCAGAGTCTGGGCTAATGCTTGGGTGTGACTCCAGGAGGAAAGCTCATATTCGATAAATTACTAATGAAAACTTGACGTGCTTTAAACGGATCAGCCGTGTCATTAAATTTCAGAGTAACAACCGATAAACCAACTAAAGACACTGAGCGGAATGCCTGCAATCCTGGAATACCAGCCAAAGCATTCTCTACTGGAATGGTGACCTGCTGCTCAACCTCCGTTGTACTTCTACCGGGCCATTGTGAAATCGCTTGAATGGTTAATGGAGCAACACCTGGGTATGGCTGAATAGGTAATTTACTCAAACTGAGCATGCCAAGCCCGAGCAACACAATCGAAGCAAAAATCACTAATACGCGCTTCTCGATTACCCCTCGAATAAAGGAGGTGAAAACGCTCACTTAGTCCTCCTGCTTGGCAAAGCGATCGTTTAACAACACCGAGCCTTCGGCCAAGATTTGCCAACCCTGCTCTACACCTTCGGTAATCGCAAAACTCTTACCATTAAGGTCGTAACCTTTGACCGGTACACGACGATACGTTTCTGGGCCAACCTTAATAATGGCGTAACGATTCTCACGAACACGCATAATCGCTGATTGCGGCACAACTACGGCATCTGCTGTGCCTGTCGTCAGTAAACCAGAGGCGTACATATCTGGGCGCAACAGATCATCCATATTCTCCACATCAGCACGAATCAACAAAGCGCGAGTCTGCGGATCAATCATCGGTGCAATGTAGTTAGCGTAGGCAACAAACTCTTTATCGGGATAAGCCTCTAGAGTCAGAATCATTTTTTGACCCTGTTTAATCATCCGAAAATCTTGTTCAAATACATTACCCAAGAACCAAAGATGTTTGGGATCAGCTAAAGTCGTAATGACGTCACCAGCATTGACTGCAGAGCCTGGCTCCACATTGCGTTTGACCACAACCCCCTTTAAGGGAGATCGCATAATCAAATTGCTGGTAGTTTTACCAGTAGATTCAATACTCTTAATATCACCATCACTAGCACCCAAATTTCTCATGCGGTTGGCTGCTGCTTGTTGAGTGATTCGAGCATCGCCCAATAAATCACTCATCGTTTTACTGGACTCCAGAACTTGAGCAGTCTTAGATGAGAGCAAATACTCTTGTTGTGCAGAGAGAAACTCAGGGCTATAAAGTTCTACTATCGGCGAACCTATCTCAACTTGAGCACCATCGAAGGCGTAAATACGCTCTACCCGTCCAGGCGCACGAGCTGAAAGTACTTTAGATTTTTCTGCATTGAAGGCCAACGTCCTGGTATTTTGATATTGACAGGTGCTTGCACTTTTTTCGGCTGTCTGAAATACATAAATCTCAGGATTGAGTTTTACGCCTGGTAACTTTAATTCGAGCACACCAGTCGACTCTACTTTTAACGCTTTATCGGAAGCTTCAATCTTCACGTTACGATTTACATTGGTCACGCGCCCCACCACTATACCGAGCGACACAAAATAGCAAATGCAAATGCGGCGAGACGCACGCGGTAACGATTTTCTGGTGATAAATTCCAATACAAGCCAGCTAAACCAACAGCAGCAACTTTGGCATGATGGGCACCATGATGCACACCTTTATGCAAAATCGGCTTTGCCTTTTCAGTGAGGCTCTTCAGAAACGAAAGAATTTTGTTGATCAAAACTGCTCCTTAAAAGGGTTCTTTGCCCGCTGAAACCATTAATACTGCTTGCGCCTGCGGCAAATTACTCTCAGCTTGGGCGAGAGCAATCTCTAAGTTACGCAATTGCGTTTGCGCAGTCAATAAATCATTAAAGCCTTGGCCATTATTTGAGCACTGAGTCAAACCTACCTTACCTTATAGACAGCATCTGCCTGTGGTACCTGACGCTCTTTTTCAGAAACTGGGTTTGATTCTTGGCTTGCTCAAACGCTGCATAGGCAGTATTCACAGCCAACACAATTTGCTGGCGATTTGAAATGTTCCCCGCTTCTGCTGCCGCTTGGTTGCGTTGGGCTTGTTCTACCCCATACTTTTCTTTAGTGAAGAAGTACAAAGGAATAATCAGATCAAGTTCGAACTGGTAAAACAGCGCACCAATTCAAGTCTCGACCGTTTGGGTTCTTGGGGGCTAGCATGCGTGATGCTCGTAAAACCCAGTTATCGAGATACCATTCGCCCGCTAAGCCAGTGCTGTAGCCACGCGCATCGGCTGCATAGTCGTAGGCCAAGTAGGTCATATTGCCCCAGTTCATGAACTGAATACGAGGATCTTTTGCGTAACGACTATCGTCAAAAATATCTAAAGTAGAAAATTGACCAGCAGTCACCATTACGCGATTGCTGCTCACGGATTGTGTGATTTGATTAGCCTCATTTTCGAGTACGACTTTATCACCTTCTTGATTAAAGGTCTGACGTAAGAATGCACGAGCAGAATAAAACTTCGCTTGCGCACCATTGGCTTTAGTTGCTTCACCGTTGGAAAAATCACCTAGACCAGTCAAGCCAGAAAATGGCACACCAGAAATCACTTCTGGGTTGAAATAAATATCGGTATCCGGCGCTATGCGTGCACCAAAAAATAATGTGCCCGACCAGGTGTAGCTCATCGACTTCAAAGACGACATGCTATTCTAATCGGAATAGCTAGAGGTGAAGTTGTTATATCTCTGATTGATATAAGTAGTTTGACCGTGGATATTGACCGGCAAACCCAGAATCTCACCCTCGGTTGGCAAACCATTAATAGCTTCGGCAAAACTAGCGATTTGGTCAGAGCCTGACCCCGCCTTCTGCGCGAACGCAGTTGCTCCGAAAAATGTGCAAACAATGCTTAACAGGAGGAGTAGATAAATCTTGCGGGTCATTCACAATTTCTGATGGGATGCCGATGCAAAGCAAAAGCAACACGCCGATAGGAAAACTGGGCAAACACAGCTTGAGATTGAAGCCCAAGGGTGGTGCAGACCGAATTATCCCCAAAAAGGAGCAATTTACCTAGCTTTTATGTCGCGTAAATGACAGATCTGCGGAGGATTGCGTATAGACGAGGCTACATATGTACCCCCAAAACAATTCACCTCAAAGTTAAAGCTTATAGATTAAGGTCGTCAGAAACGAAATTTACTTAAATTATTAAGGGCTAGGTCTGCTTGGCTAGCCAAAATATCCTGAAGAAAAAGCACAGTGAGATCTGGGTTTTCTTCCGAGGCCTTACCTAAACGAGCCCAATACTCGATTTGCTCAGAGAGAGTTCTATTTGTTTCCACTGAGGCAAGTTGCGCACTCTTAACGAGAGCCTTTGAGAGCTTAACAAGACTGGGCATTTCAGCGTCGATCCATTAAGGCTCTAGCCAAAGTCCCAGCATCAACATACTCTAGCTCGCCGCCCACCGGAATGCCTCTTGCAATCCGAGTAACCTTGATGCCTTTGGCTTTTAGCACTTCACCAATGTAATGAGCGGTAGCCTCACCTTCACTAGTGAAATTGGTAGCTAGCACTACTTCCCGAATGGGCACACCAGTATCAGGAGTCTCAATACGATTGAGCAAGCGATCAAAACCAATTTCATTGGGGCCCATGCCATCCAGTGGCGAGAGACGACCCATTAACACAAAGTAATTGCCCTTGAAACTTAAAGTCTGCTCCACCATCACTTGGTCAGCCGGTGTTTCTACAATGCAGAGCAAAGAAGGATCACGACGACCGTCCGAGCATGTGCTGCAAATCTGCGTTTCAGAAAACGTATTGCAACGTGTGCAGTGCCCTACTGTTTCTACTGCTTCACCTAATGATTGCGCAAGCACTGCTGCACCATTGCGATCGTGTTGCAATAAATAGAAGGCCATGCGCTGAGCAGACTTAGGGCCTACTCCAGGTAGCACGCGCAAGGCCTCGATCAATCGACCGAGCGCGTCTTGAGGTGCTTCTATGCGTGCCATTTAAATGAACTAAAAAGTAAAGAACTTCAATTAGAAAGGCAACTTAAAGCCTGGAGGCATTGGCATGCCAGCAGTCGCGCCCGACATCAATTGCGCACTGGCAGTCTCTACGTGTTTAAATGCTTCGGCATAGGCAGTCACAATCAAATCTTCCAACATCTCACGATCGTCCATGGCACCTGGATCAATCTGTACGCGCTTGAGTTCGTATTTGCCAGAGATAGTAACTTTGACTAAGCCACCAGCTGCTTGACCAGTCACCTCTAACGCAGTCAATTGCTCCTGCGCCACTTTCATCTTCTCTTGCATCTGCTGAGCCTGTTTCATGAGGCCAGCAAGTCCACCTTTCATCATCGCTTTATTTCCTTAGTACTTATGAATTAATCAATTTTATTAAATGGGCTGTTTGAGAGTCACCACGTTACAGCGGTTTCACTGAACCACCGACCACTTTGGCGCCAAACTCTTTTTCTAATTGCTGAATAAACGGATCAGCCGCAATCATTTGCTCTGCGTTCATTCTCTTCTCTTGATGAATCTGCGCATCGACCTTAGCAACCGTCTTACCTTCTACTTGACCCTTTTCGATTAAGACTTTGACTGGCTTACCGAAGTGAGCAGTAAGTGCGTCAGCCAAACGCGCCACAGATACTTCAGAAGCTAACTGCGGCATTGGTGTCACCACGGTTGCACGCACACCAGTAACCGAATCATTCCAATCTTGTAATTCTGTCTGAAACGCCAACTGTTGCACTAACCCCTTAACTGGCAACTGACGCATCAATGCATGCCAATCAGGACGCTGCGCAGAATTACCTGCAGAGGCAGGCGCGGAGGCTGCAGGAACAACAGACTGAGAAGAGGCTACCGCTGGCGGCGCTGCTGGTGTTGCTGGTACAGATTTAGCAGCCGGCGCAGAGGCTCTTACGGCCACAGATGCAGGCGCTGCTAGACGTGCAGTATTGACGGGTGGCGCTGAAGGTGCGGGTGCAGAACCACCTCCACCGCCTCCATCACTGCCACCAACAATACCTAGACCTGGACGAAAGGCCAACATGCGCAAGAGTGTCATAGCAAAGCCAGTTTGCTCATCTGGTGCAAGCGATAAATCTGGACGGCTGGTAATAGTGATTTGATAAAAAAGTTGCGCTTCTTCTTTAGTGAGTTGTCCTGCCAAGCGATGAATCTCCCCTGCTTCTGGCCAATCCTCTAAAACGGACTCTGGCACGACTTGGGCCGCTGCAATCTTTTGTAGCAAGCTGGAGAGGTCTTGCAATGCTAATGAGAAAGACATACTGCGCTCACCCATTTCATTAGCAACGGCCAAGAGGCTTGCGCCATCTTTAGCAATCAGGCAATCCAGAATCCGAATGAGATACGCATCATCCAAGGTGCCGAGCATGCCGCGCACTGAATCTTCTGTGACCTTGCCAGCAGCATAAGCAATTGCCTGATCTGTCAGCGATAAAGCATCGCGCATCGATCCTTGGGCTGCTTTAGCTAAAACGCGTAAAGCATTAACTTCGTATTCGACTTTTTCTGCGGCGAGTACTTTTTCTGCGGCGAGTACTTTTTCTAAGTGCTCAACAATAAGCGGTACTGGCATTTGCTTGAGATTGAACTGCAAGCAACGCGACAAAATGGTGATCGGAATCTTTTGTGGCTCCGTTGTAGCCAGAATAAATTTGACGTGCTCTGGAGGCTCTTCCAGCGTTTTGAGCATGGCATTAAACGCATGATTGGTGAGCATGTGCACCTCGTCAATCATGTAGACCTTATAACGGCCATTACTCGGTGCGTAAGCTGCTTTTTCTAGGAGGGCGGCAATATCGTCTACTCCACGATTACTCGCCGCATCCATCTCGATGTAGTCCACAAAGCGTCCGGCATCGATTTCCACACAGGCAGGACATTTGCCACAAGGCTCTGAAGTCATCTTGCCAGAACCATCAGTTCCGGTGCAATTGAGGGCTTTTGCCATAATGCGGGCAATCGTCGTCTTACCTACCCCACGGGTACCTGTAAAGAGCCAAGCATGGTGCAAACGACCTTGATCCAAAGCATGGGTTAATGCCTTGACCACATGGTCTTGGCCGACTAATTCGGAGAATGTTTTAGGGCGCCACGAACGGGCTAATGCCAAAGCTGTCATGTCATCCATTCTAACAAGCTAAAATGGAATTGGATGGGCCTCCCCGCATGGTGGGTTGGATAATCTGGTCAGGTCGGGAACGAAGCAGCCAAACCCAATTTCTGCCAGTGCCGGGGGTTTAGCTCATCCACCCTTCTTTATAAGTCTTTGTTTGGTTTGGTATTTATTTTGCCAGCAGAGATTTGTGTCAGTAAGGTGTGTCACATCACTACTTCGCCTACCACTCAATCCTTTTGACAATTCCACTACAGGGCAAAGTTACAGCCAATATTGACGAGATTGAAATTCCAACTTCCTTCCTCTGGAGTTGAACCAAATTCATCATTTAACGGAAACGATCCTAATAAATCCCCACGCATACTTCTAAGAGAATAAAAATCTTCTTTAAGCGCAAACACTCTCTTTTCGGTGCAATTGATACGAATTTGAGTAGCTTTGGATCGATAAGTGATGGCGCCATAGGCTTGGGGCTGCTCAAAGTTCTCTACATAGATTAAGGTTGCGGAGTTTCCATTTCTGACAATAGAAGCAGTCTCTACGAACAAAGAGCCATTGCCTACATAACCAGGAACCTCCTGCAAAAAGGCATATGCGGATTGCATACCCACTAACTGAAAAATCAGAATAAGTAACCCAGCCAAAATCTTGTTCATAAAGCCATCTCGCCACATTGAAAATTGGAAGTAATGCATCTATTTTTGCATCTCATTACCAATACATTACTGTAATTTGTAAGGGCTGGATCTACATTCAGGTAAATCCTTAGGGAAAGCTTCAGCAAATGGGGAGTTTTAGCTTTCAGGGCCATCAGAGCCCTACTGAAAAGAAGCTTTGCTTTAGAAGACCTTCAGAATCCGCAGAATTCCCCAAATGATCCAAATAATGATCAATACCAGGACAGTTCTTGCGTCTAACTGGATCTTGAATAACTGCAGTTGCTTATGACAACACTCAATAGATACTCGCAAAGCCCATCCCCTCCTGAGTCATTAATAAAGAGAAGGTTTCAGCGTAGACGGATCAGAATGGATTGAATAGAGATTGGGGATGAATTGGGTGTAGTTCATTGCCTATTACCCTCAAAAGCAATTTGATAAAAATTTTATCCGCTTAGCGTCTATAGGTACCCAAAGCTTCAGCAGCACGTGGTGCGGTCCGAATTACATTGCCGCCTGACCCATAGGTGTTATATACGCAATCACCAACAGACGAAGGTTGAGTAGCTTGTCCATTTGAGCCATCAGGGCTGCCATCATCATCGTCATCATCGTCGCTATCAGAAGAGGATTGGGTGTTCTGTCCATTGGAGCTATCGCTACCATCACTGCTTGGTGCGCTTTGCGTCATGCAACCGGAACCATCAGTGTAGTATCCGTCCACACCATAAGGAAGCGCTCGTCGTACCTGTGCCCCTACAGATGCACTTAACAATACCAAACAAGTAATCAATATAAGTTTTGTCATGTTGAACTCTTTTTTTGATTTTCCGGAAGCCTTTCTTGGAAATGATTCTCAGCTATGGATTGAGATGCAATCTAAATATAGTTTATGGCAAGCAGGGATTAAATTAAAAAAGATATTACCCAAAATTGGTATGTATAAGGCTTTACTAACCGCTTAATACTTTGTACATCGGAAATTGAATAATTCAGTTTTTTTATTTTTTAACACTTCTTCAAGTTAAGAGATGCGGTTTTGCATAGCGTTCATCTTGGCATTTAGTGGGCCCACAAACTTATTCATACGCCAGCAAAAGAAATAGATTAATACATGATGGATATCAAACTACTGTAATCATCTTTCCATGGCTTGAAATTCTTTTGCGCTTTAATTAATTGGGCATTCGCTAAGTTTGCATTCTGAAAATAGTCCTTGCCGCTAGACATCAATACCCAATGCGATCTAAAGCCTTCTTCAGCTTCTGGGACTACGTAACTTAGTATCCTAACTTCTACGCCAAGTTGATCAGCAGCAGCCTTTACTACTGGCTTTAGGTCCAAAAAGCGATTGGTGATGTGTAGTGCTAGGACACCATCTTTTTTAAGATGTCGAAAGTACTGAGTAAATGCCTCTTGAGTAAGTAAATGAATCGGTGCTGAATCGCCCGAGAAAGCATCGATTACCAAGACATCAAATTTCTGATTCGGCTCATACTCCAATTGCAAACGTGCATCACCCAATACAATTTCTACGTTCGCAGAGGTTTTGGATAGAAAAGTAAATTTTTGCTGAGCTACGTCGATCACTTGTGGATTGATTTCATAGAACCTAAATGTGTCGCCCACTCTTCCATAGCCAGCTAGGGTTCCAACGCCTAGACCGACTACCCCTACTTTAATTGATTTGGAAGATGCTTCTTTAATCAGAATAGCTTTCTTCTATGTAATACGTAGTGGGCTCTAATTGCCTATTAAGAGAGGTGTATTGCCTGCCATGGCTGATCTGTCCATGTTGCATCGTCTTATAGCACCGTCAGCGCTCTGGTAAACCTTGAGCGTTCCATAAAAATTACGAAGACTTAATTCTGAGCCATGTAGAGCAGCATAGTGATCCGCTATACGAATTACGCCGATCAAGACTAAAAAACCCGTAACGCTAAATATAGTGCTCGTCTTCCAAAACGTATTTTTAAATGGGGTCGTGCTAATAACCACTGCGGCAGAAATGAAGCCTGTGAGCAAAATACCAATAGATAACTCAAAGTTTTCATTAAACCAATACGGTGCAATGACTCCAACAAAGAAGCCGCCTGCCACTCCACCAACTGCAAGCATTAAACAGTAAGTGGTGAGGTATTGTGAATGTGGCTGCTGCGCGGACAACTCACCATGACACACCATACACACTACAAAGAATGCAGTGAGATTGATGCCCATTGCTACAAATATCGGCAAATCATTGAGGCCCATGGTGGGTAAATAGGCCAATGCAAATAATGAGAGAACGAGTAAAGGTAAAATAGTTTGCGTTGATACCAGCCATCTCTTTCAAAACGGATAATGAATGACAGCAGATATAACGCGAGTGGCGCTACCCAGAGCATGGGTATGGGGGGCAATATTCTCTGTTAGAAAACTCGTATCAGCCACCATCAAAATAGATGGGCAAGCTGCCAAGATTGCCCAAATCAATAATTGCTTTGCTTTTGGAGGCGACACACCCCCTGCTCTTGCTCTGTTATTAAACTCTGACTATGGCGATTGCGCCAAGCCAGCATTCCGCAAGACATGACGAAGAAGCCATACAGCACCGACCAAGCAATAGGATTGCCACATCGTAGGTAAAAATGGCTCAAATGCGATCGGGTAAGCTAGTAAAGCCAGCATAGAGCCAAAATTAGAGAGCGCAAATAAACGATAAGGAATGCCACCCGTCTTCTCACGCACAAACCATGCTTGGATCAAGGGTCCTGTTGTAGAGAGAACAAAGTAAGGTAAACCAATGGATACCAAAAGCAAACCCAGAATCTGCAGGGTAGGATTTCGCTCCCGGCTGGCTTCCAATGCTGACTAGCTGTAATGGGCAGCAAAAAAAGACTGATGCATAACCATGAAATGTGAAGCATGCTTTGCTTATATGGACTTAAAGCTTTAACTATCCAATGAGAATAGACATAACCAAATAAGAGAACTGCCTGAAAGAACAACATACAGATTGTCCAGACCGAAGCAGAGCCACCAAACCAGGGCAGGATCATCTTGCCAATTAATGGCTGAACTTGAAATAACAAAAATGCACTCAAGAATATGGTCAAACCATAATGGAATAACAGGCGCAAATTATATTTCATGTTCAATATCTTTAGTAATTATCACTGGAGGATGAATTACCCCCATATCTTAGGAATTCCGTTTTTATCTAACTTTGCTTCATAAATCTGCCAGGTTATTTTGGCATCTTGGTCAATTAACATCTCAAGAGCCCATCCAGTCATCGTATCCACCGTATCAAAACCATCAAATACAAAATTGCCCAGACTATAAAAGATAGGCTTGCCTCGATAACTCTCAATATTTTGCGTTACATGAGGATGACCACCAACTACTGCATCTGCCCCACTATCGATCATGAAGCGCGCTAACTGGACTTGATTTGAAGAGGCTATTTTGTCGCCCTCCCATCCCCAATGCGGATATGCAATCACTACGTCAGCCCGATAAATACCTTTAGCTCTTTTAATATCAGCAGCGATGTAGTCTTTTTCGCCCCATGCAGTACCCGGGGTCGGTCGTCCAACGCCTCAAAACTTCTCGGCAAGAAGATGTCAAACCCTACAACAGCAATGCGCTTACCATTGCTCTCAAAAAATAATAGGCTCATGAGCAGAGCGGATCTCTTTACCAGCACCGAAGTACTTGATCTTTGCCACGTCTAATAGATCGATCATGTTAGCGATGGCCTGTGAACCATAATCACCAGTATGGTTGTTAGCTAATGAAACAGCGCTAAAGTATTTTTTGATTATGGGCAACACTTCTTGGGTTTGCCCTCAATACAAATGGCTTGTCTTCAGCCTTACCAGTTGTCCCGACTACACACTCCAAATTACCAACCACTAAATCCGCCTGCCGAAATACTGGAATAAAGCTTTTAAATGGATCATTATCTGCCTTAATATGTTTACCTGGTAAGTCATTAAGCACGATGTCGCCCACAAATATCATTTTGATATTTGTGGTTTTAGCTATTGCATTCAGGCTTAGTATTGTCAGAGCTGTCCATAAAGCCAACCGCTTTAGCAAATGTGGCATCCTTAATTGCAATCTAAGCGGCACTGGAAAAACAGCTCTCGCTCATAAGCCCCACCATAAAACCAGTGCTTACCAAAACTTTGTGTGCACGTCTTAGGGCTAACTTCGTATTCTTGAGCATTCATGAGCACATATCGCTCTTTTGAAAAATTGTAGACATAGAGTTTCAATTTATTAATATCAGGCAAATACTGCCCTGCTAATCTAAATCCACTCGGCAAGTCGACTTTTGAGAAACTATAAGTATCATTTGTGAACTGAACAAATAGTTAGCCTTGAGTATTTCTAACATCCGTCTCACAAATAATCTGCACGACAAAAGCTGCTCGGCAGCTAAAAATGGCCTCAAGGAATACTAGAAATGTACAAAACCCATGCTTTGCCATAATTTGCTAATTTTTATAATGAGTTGATTATGTAGACATTTCATCAACACTAAGCGCTTTATCGCCCAATCCTCTACCTTTTATAAGTCTTATGCTTTATGACGCAGTGCATTATAAAAATTAGAACGAGTTTTTGCATCTGAGCGTATAGTGGGTTTTCATAGGAACCTGCTATGAAACGAATAGTCGATATCTTCCGCAAGAACCAGCGCAATCGTGTGCTATGGACCTATATTGTCGAATTGGGTGGGGAGAGGGTTTTCATCCGAATCTTGAAAACTTCAAAGAAGAAGCACTAACGCTGGCAGGTATTGAAGACTATGGGCCTCTTGAAGAACTGGAAGCGCTCGTTCATATGGAAATACTGAAGTAATCTATGGCGAACAGTACATTACATGCGATTGCTATAGAGGAGCTCAGACACTCCAACCCATCGTTTCATGACGAATATTGCAAATTGGTAGAGGGTATTAGTAATCAGATTCGCGAACTAGCTAATCAACACCCTGATGAATTTGATTTCACTAGCTTTACCGAAATATATGATCGCGCTAGTAACGAACCTATATTACAAATTGCGATCGGCTATGAAAAGAACGAACTTTACCTTCATATCTATATTCACAAAGATAACCACCTTGTCATTGGCAAGTCCGGTAGTGGTACGCAGGTCAAAACTGCCGCAGAAGCCCTAGAAATGATTAGCCAGTCTTTAACTATCTCCTAATTGAGATTGGGTGGCATCCACTTGCCACTTAAGACAGATTCATCAGCCCAATATGTGCGGATGTAAAGAGAATGCTTCCCATCTGGCGCTGGCAACCAATTACTTTCTCGCTCTTTGCCCGGTGATTTGGCGCCAAAGTACAAAGTCAGTGAACCATCTTCGTTGTATTTCATATTCTTATTTTTAGTTCCCAATGAGTATTGCTTAAAAGCATTGGGATAAAAGAAGTGTTTATCGTTATATAGGGTGATTGACCAAAAACCTTTTACCGGAGGTAACTGGTCTTTAGGAAAAGTAATGCTCACGGCATTTTTACCGAAGAGCTGCTGACCTTTTGCGTCAAGGTCTCTATAAAAATATTTTGTTTCGTTTGGCGTATTTTCAAAAATATTGGATTTGGCGGTTGCTAAACGACTGAGATAGTCAGTGCCCCACTGTGCGCCATTAGGAGTCGATCTCCAGCCATTACCAACGGCAACACCATTGTTCTGCCAAGCGAATAAGGGGCCTACCAGCTCCTTATTGGCAGCCACAAAAGTATCTGTCAGCATTTTCTGAATAGAGGCATCTTTGCTTGCTGCATCCAATACCGATTGAATGGTTTTATACAGCACTTCTTCACCAGGAAGTGGCGGGGTGATTTTTATGACCGCTTGTAGCTGCTCATAAAATTTCTCAGGATGAACCCACACCACTTCTGAGCCATCACTTTTTGCAGCTGGGTATGTAGGCAATTTTGTCCAATCAGTTGATTTCATTTTTCCGTCAAACTGACTGAGCGGATAAAACATCACTTGTTTTAAATACGGCAAAACTGCCTGCGTATCTTGTTCAGAGTCCTCTTTAAATATTCTTGGAATGGAAAAAGTCAGATTGGTTGATGAGCGGACTACTGCATTAATGCCTGCTGGTACCGCGCCCTGCCAATTGGGACCAACCATCATGTAAAAGCCAGGCTTAGTCCCATACTGCTTACCGATTTGAGCAAACTCATCTGTGCGACCGTCATATATAGAGCGTAAATCCAAAAACGATCTCCAAAGTCTGGTACCTGAAAAACGACTAGCTCTTTATCTAATACTGCAAAACCTGCACCATAAACTACAGCCTGATTTGGGCAGGCTACAAAGTTTTCTTGAGGCTGAATATAGTTAATCAGTATAGCTACGTGCCCCACGGGAGCTACCGGAACAATCCCCTCCAGAAAGTCCAGCCGCGGGAACTTCTTGCATTGCTAGTCGGCGTGCGTACATATTCACCAAGGGATAGCCCCAGATGTATGCAAGGCGTCCGATTGTTTGAACGTACTCCTTGCTCATACTGAGGCCTTGCACTGGTCCTGGCACTTGATCAGGCTTTACCGGAATAGGTATTTGTTGAGCATACGAATGACTAGCTGTTAACAGTGCAAGCATGAAGAAGGGGGCGGCAATTCGAGATTTCATGTACTCAATTCCAAATCAGTTGGTTTTAGGTTGGTGTCTTTGCTAGCACTTTAAATAACAAGTTCATCAGCAAGCAATAAATTAAAAAAATAATAGCATGGGCATGACTTCATATTGGGGCATAAGCTTTGCCACCTTTTCTATCCAATACAAGGCACAATATCCCTATTCAATTCCACTGAAACTCTTATGTCCCAAGCCATTATTTTCGATGTAGAAGCAACTGATAAAAACGATACTGTCATCATTGAGGCGGCCTCTCTTGATGTCACCTCTCTTCATCCATTCGAAGTAAGCAATCCTTGGGTGCAACGCTACAACCCAGGAAAGCCCATCAGCTTGGGCGCACTAGCAACTCACCACATCATGGATGAGGAACTCGTCAATTGCCCTGCTAGTAGCTCATTTAGATTGCCGGCTGGCACCAAATACCTCATCGGTCATAACATCGATTTTGACTGGGTGGCCATTGGTAGTCCTGAAGTAAAACGTATTTGCACTTTAGCGCTAGCTCGCAGTCTTTGGCCCGACTTAGATAGCCATACTCAGAGTGCCCTTCTCTATTACTTTGAACGCAATACTGCTCGTGAGCAACTACGCAATGCCCATAGTGCTTTAGCAGACGTATGGATTTGCTCCAAGATTGTTGGCAAGATTATTGAAAAGTTGCAACC